>CAXUDL010000035.1:27910-55224 GCA_964249855.1 uncultured Rhizobacter sp.
CCTGCGGCCGCTACTGCGCCGGCGCGGCGGGTCCTGTGACCGGCGATTCGCCCAGGGCGAGCGGTGCCGCGCCGCTGGTCTCGCTCCAGCCCCCGCCGAGCGCCTTGTAGAGCGTCACGAGGTTCTGCAGCCGCGAGAGCTTGACCGTGACGAGCGACTGCTGCGCGCCGTAGAGCGTGCGCTGCGCGTCGAGCGTGGTCAGGTAGGTATCGATGCCGCCGCGGAAGCGCAGTTCGGCAAGGCGATAGGCCTCGCGGCTCGCGACCTCGAGGTCGCTCTGCGCCTGCAGCTGCTCGGCGAGCGTGCCACGGGCGACGAGCGCGTCGGACACTTCGCGGAACGCGGTCTGGATCGTCCGCTCGTAGGTCGCGACGTAGAGGTTCTTCTGCTGCGTGGCGAGCTCGAGGGTCGCGATATTGGCGCCGCCCGTGAAGATCGGGATGTTGATCGACGGCGAGAAGCTCCAGGCGCGCGAGCCGCTGTCGAAGAGCCTCGACAGCTGCACGCTGCGCGCGCCGTAGCTGCCGGTCAGCGAGATGCTCGGGAAGAACGCCGCGCGCGCCGCGCCGATGCTCGCGTTGGCGGCGACGAGGTTGTGCTCGGCGGCGAGCACGTCGGGGCGGCGCGTCATCAGCTCGGACGGCACGCCGGCCGGCAGGTCCTCGACGAGGCGCTGGGCGTCGATCGTCGCGTCGGTCGGCAGGTCGGCCGGGATCGGCGCGCCGAGCAGCAGCGCGAGCCCGTTGCGGTCCTGCGCCAGCTGGCGGGTGTAGAGCGCGATGTTGGCGCGCGCCGTGTCGACCGCGGTCTCGGCTTGCCGCACGGAGAGCGCCGTGCCGACGCCGCCCTCGAGGCTGCGCCGGGTGATGTCGTACGACGCCTGCTGGCTCTTGAGCGTGTCCTGCGTGACGCGCAGCAGCTCGCCGTCGGCGAGGACCGAGAAGTACGCGTTGGCGACTTCGGAGACCAGCGTGATCACCGTGCTGCGCTGTGTCTCGGCGTAGCCGAAGTACTGCTCGAGCGCCTGGCGCGACAGGCTGCGCAGGCGCCCGAACAGATCGAGCTCGTAGGCGGTGAAGCCGACGCCGGCGCTGAAGCCGCGCGTGACGACGGAGCCGATCGAGGTGGTTGCGGCGCCGCCGGTCGACGGGACCTGCGACGCGATGACGGCGCCCGGCACCCGCGCGATGCTCTCGGACGCCGTCGCGTCGATGGCCGGGAACAGGTCGGAGCGCTGCAGCTGGTACTGCGCCCGGGCGGCGGCGACATTGATCGCGGCGATGCGCGCGTCGCGGTTGTTGGCGAGCGCGATCTCGATCAGCCGCTGCAGCGCCGGGTCGCCGAAGAAGTCGCGCCAGCCGAGCTCGGCGGCGGCGCGCGGCAGGGTCGGTGCGCTCGCCGGCGCCGCCGCCGCGTCGGCGAAGGTCGGCGGCACCGGCAGCGGGGGGCGCTCGTACGCCGGGTCGAGTGCGCAGCCACCGAGCGCGCCGGCGAGCGCGGTCGCCAGAGCGACGCGGCGAAGGGTCCACTCAGCCATGCGTCGGCTCCGGTTGCGCCGGCCCGGCGGGCTTGCCGGCCGCGTCCGCCGCGCCCTTCTTCCGGTCGCTCTTGAAGAGTTTCAACACGACGACGAAGAACACCGGCACGAAGAAGATCGCGAGCACGGTGCCGGTCACCATGCCGCCGATCACGCCGGTGCCGATCGCGTTCTGCCCGCCCGAGCCCGCGCCGCTCGAGATCGCGAGCGGCATGACGCCGAGGATGAACGCGATCGACGTCATCAGGATCGGCCGCAGGCGTTGCTGCGCCGCGTGCACGGTCGCCTCGATCAGGTCCATGCCCTGATCGTGGTTCTCCTTCGCGAACTCGACGATCAGGATCGCGTTCTTCGCCGAGAGGCCGACGGTCGTCAGCAGGCCGACCTGGAAGAACACGTCGTTCGACAGCCCGCGCAGCATCGTCGCCAGCACCGCGCCGACGATGCCGAGCGGCACGACGAGCATCACCGCGACCGGGATCGACCAGCTCTCGTACAGCGCCGCGAGGCAGAGGAAGACCGCGACGAGCGAGATCGCGTAGAGCGCAGGCGCCTGCGAGCCGGACAGCTTCTCCTCGAACGACAGGCCGGTCCACTCGAAGCTGAAACCCGGCGGCAGCTTCTTCGCGATGTCCTCCATGATCGTGAGCGTCGCGCCGGTGCTCACGCCGGGCGCGGGCGAACCGAGGATCTCGATCGACGGTGTCCCGTTGTAGCGCTCGAGCTTCGGCGAACCGAAAGTCCAGGTGCCGACCGAGAACGCCGAGAACGGCACCATCTGGCCGGCGCCGTTGCGCACGTACCAGGTCGACAGGTCCTGCGGCAGCATCCGCGAGTTCGGCTCGCCCTGCATGAAGACGCGCTTGACCCGGCCGCGGTCGACGAAGTCGTTGACGTAGCGCGAACCCCAGCCCGCCGACAGCGTGCTCGTGATGTTCTCGATCGAGAGGCCGAGCGCCTCGGCCTTCTCCCAATCGATGTCGACGCGGTATTGCGGCTCGTCGTTGAGGCCGTTCGGCCGCACCTGCGCCAGACTCTTGTTCTGCGCGGCCTGGCCGAGCACCTGGTTGCGCGCGTTCATCAGCGCGTCGTGGCCCTGGTTCGCACGGTCGATGAGCTGGAAATCGAAGCCGGTCGCGTTGCCGAGCTCGAGCACGGCGGGCGGCGCGAACGCGAAGGCCTGCGCGTCCTTGACGTTGCCGGAGAAGAACTGCTGCGCCCGGCCGGCGAGCGCCTTGACCCGGCGCTCGGTGCCGCTGCGCTCGTCCCACGGCTTGAGGCTCAGGAAAGCGATGCCCGAGCTCTGCCCGCGGCCGCCGAAGCTGAAGCCTGCGACGGTGAAGACGCTCTGCACCGACTCCTTCTCCTTGTCGAGGAAGTAGCTGCGGATCTGGTCGAGCGACTGGCCGGTGCGTGCGAGCGTCGAGCCCGGCGGCGCGTTGACCTGCACGAACATGATGCCCTGGTCCTCGTCGGGCAGGAACGCCTGCGGCAGGCGCAGGAACAAGAAGACCATCAGCCCGCAGATGACGAGGAAGGCGAGCATCCAGCGGATCGGCACGCCGATCATCTTCTGCACGCCGCCGACGTAGCGCTCGTTGGTCCGGTCGAAGCCGCGGTTGAACCAGCCTGAGAAGCCCTTTCTCTTGCCGTGGCCGCGTTGGGGCTTCAGCAGCGTCGCGCAGAGCGCCGGCGTGAAGATCAGCGCCGTCAGCATCGACAGCACCATCGCCGAGACCATCGTCACCGAGAACTGCCGGTAGATGACGCCGGTCGAGCCGCTGAAGAACGACATCGGCAGGAACACCGCGACGAGCACGAGCACGATGCCGACCAGCGCGCCGGTGATCTGGTCCATCGACTTGCGCGTGGCCTCGAGCGGCGACAGGTTCTCCTCCTCCATCACGCGTTCGACGTTCTCGACGACGACGATCGCGTCGTCGACCAGAAGGCCGATGGCGAGCACCATCGCGAACATGGTCAGCACGTTGATCGAATAGCCGAACAGCGACAGCACGCCGAAGGTGCCGAGCAGCACGACCGGCACGGCGATCGTCGGGATCAGCGTCGCGCGGAAGTTCTGCAGGAACAGCAGCATGACGAGGAAGACGAGGCCGATCGCCTCGAACAGCGTCTTGACCACGTCCTCGATCGAGATCTTCACGAACGGCGTCGTGTCGTACGGATAGACCGCGTCGACGCCCGGCGGGAAGGTCGGGCGCAGGCGCTCGATCGTCTCCTTGACGGCCTTCGCCGTGTCGAGCGCGTTGGCGCCGGTCGCGAGCTTGATCGCGAGGCCGGCGGCCGGCTTGCCGTTGAAGCGCGCGTCGGTCGAGAAGTTCTCGCTGTTGAGCTCGATGCGGGCGACGTCGCGCAGCCGCACCTGCGAGCCGTCGGCGTTGACCTTGACGAGGATCCGGCCGAACTCCTCGGGCTTCTGCAGCCGGCTCGGGCCGATGATCGTCGCGTTGAGCTGCTGCCCCTGCACGGCGGGCAGGCCGCCGAGCTCGCCCGCGGCGACCTGCACGTTCTGCGCCTGAACGACGTTGCTGATGTCGACCGGCGTCAGGCCGAAGTTGTTCAGCTTGGCGGGATCGAGCCAGATCCGCATCGCGTACTGCGCGCCGAAGAGCTGGAAGTCGCCGACGCCCTTGGTCCGGCTGATCGGGTCCTGCACGCTCGAGGCGATGAAGTCGGAGATGTCGCCGCCGGTCAGCGTGCCGTCGGTCGAGACGAAGCCGACGACGATCAGGAAGTTGCGCGTCGCCTTCGCGACCCGGATGCCCTGCGACTGGACTTCCTGCGGCAGGAGCGGCGTCGCCAGCTGCAGCTTGTTCTGCACCTGCACCTGCGCGATGTCGGGATTGGTGCCCTGCTCGAAGCTGAGCGTGATCGTCATGCTCCCGTCCTTTTCGCTCTGGGACGAGAAGTAGAGGAGCCGGTCGATGCCCGAGAGCTGCTGTTCGATCACCTGCACGACCGTGCTCTGCACCGTCTCGGCCGACGCGCCGGGATACACCACCGAGATGGACACAGCCGGCGGCGCGATGCTCGGGTACTGCGCGATGGGCAGCGTGCGGATCGCGAGCGCCCCCGCCGCCATGACGACGATCGCGAGCACCCAGGCGAAGACCGGGCGGTCGATGAAGAAGCGGGACAGCATGGCTGCGGCTCCGGGCTAGCGCGCCGCGCTGGCCGACGAGGCCGCGCCGGCGGGCGCCGATGCGCCGCCGGCGGCCGGCTGCGTGCTGCGCAGTTGCTCGAGCGTCATGTCGCGCGGCGTCACCGCGGCGCCCGGCTTGGCGCCCTGCAGCCCCTGCACGATGACCTTGTCGCCGGCCTTCAGGCCGTCGGATACGAGCCATTCGTCGCCGATCGCGCGGTCGGTCCTGAGCATCCGCAGCTCGACCTTGTTGTCGGCGCCGACGACGAGCGCCGTCGGCGCGCCGCGGGCGTTGCGCGTCACGCCGCGCTGCGGCACGAGGATCGCCTGCGGATTGACGCCTTCCTGGATCTGCTGGTGGACGAACATGCCCGGCAGCAGCGTCGCGGTCGCGTTCGGGTACTCGGAGCGCAGCGTCACCGAGCCCGTGCCCTGGTCGACCGTGACCTCGGCGAAGCGGAGCTTGCCCGGCGTCTGGTAGGGCGTGCCGTCCTCGAGCTCGAGCCGGACCTCGGCCTGGTCGTCGCCGCTCTTCTTCAGCGCGCCGCTCGCCAGTTCGCGCCGCAAGCGCAGCAGCATCGTGCTCGGCTGCACCACGTCGACGTAGATCGGGTCGAGCTGCTGCACGGTGACGAGCGCGGTCGTCTGGCCGGACGACACCAGCGCGCCTTCGGTGACCGACGAGCGTCCCGTGCGGCCCGAGATCGGCGAGAGCACGCGGGTGTAGGCGAGGTTGATGCGCGCGGTCTCGACGTTCGCCTTCGCCGATGCGACGTCGGCCTCGGCCTGCGCCTGCGACGCGACGGCGTTGTCGTAGTCCTGCCGGCTGACGGCGAGCGCGTCCGCGAGCGGCTTGTAGCGTTCGGCGAGCAGGCGGCTCGAGACGACCGTCGCCTCGGCCCGCTTCTGCGCCGACGCCGCGCTGTTGAGACTGGCCTGGAACGGCGCCGGGTCGATCTGGTAGAGCGGCTGGCCGGCCTTGACCGTGCTGCCCTCGGTGAACAGGCGCTTCAGGATCACGCCGCTCACCTGCGGCCGGACCTCGGCGACGCGGTAGGCGACGGTGCGGCCCGGCAGGTCGGTGGTCAGCGCGACCGGCTTCGGCTGCACGGTCAGGACGCCGACCTCGGGCGGCGGCGGGGGCTGCTGCGGCTTGTCCTCGTCCTTCTTGCCGCACGCCACGATCACGACGATCAGCATCGACAGTGCGGCGCACTGCGCCAGTCGGCGCGGCGCCGAAGTCAACGAAAGCGACATCTCAGTTCCCTCGGGGGAATGTGCAACGATGGATGGCCCGGCTCCTCGAGACCCGCGAACCGAGGCGCGCCGCGGGCCGGTGCAGCCGGCGCCCGCGCAATGTAGCGGCATTCACGGGTTTGTACCGAGGGCGTCGCATCAGCCCCGCGCGAGCACCGGCCGCAACGCAGCGCCGGTGTGGCTCGCGGCGTTCCGCACCAGTTCTTCCGGCGACGCCGCACCGACGATGCCGCCGCCGCCGACGCCGCCTTCCGGCCCGAGGTCGATGATCCAGTCGGCCTCGGCGATCAGGTCGAGGTCGTGCTCGATCACGACGACGCTGTGGCCGGCGTCGACGAGCCGGTGCAGCA
This sequence comes from uncultured Rhizobacter sp., assembly GCA_964249855.1. Taxonomy (GTDB): domain Bacteria; phylum Pseudomonadota; class Gammaproteobacteria; order Burkholderiales; family Burkholderiaceae_C; genus LMDS01. The sequence continues at coordinate 34,218 of CAXUDL010000035.1, forward strand.
CGCGGATCAGCCGCTCGACGTCGGCGAGGTGCAGGCCGACGGTCGGCTCGTCGAGCACGTAGAGCGTGTGCGGCGCCCTGTTGCCGCGGCGGGTCACGTCGTCGCGCACCTTGCTGAGCTCGGTGACGAGCTTGATGCGCTGCGCTTCGCCGCCCGAGAGCGTCGGCGACGGCTGGCCGAGCGTGAGGTAGCCGAGGCCGACGTCCTTGAGCAGCTGCAGCGGATGCGACACGTTCGGCATCGAGGCGAAGAAGTCGACGGCTTCGTCGACCTCCATCTGCAACACGTCGCCGATGCTCTTGCCCCGCCAGCTCACCGCGAGCGTCTCGGCGTTGAAGCGCTGGCCATGGCATACGTCGCACGGCACCTTCACGTCGGGCAGGAAGCTCATGCCGATCGTCTGCACGCCCTGCCCTTCGCAGCCGGCGCAGCGGCCCTCGCCGGTGTTGAAGGAAAAGCGGGCCGGCGCATAGCCGCGGGCCCGCGCCTCGAGCGTGTCCGCGAAGAGCTTCCTGATCGTGTCCCAGAAGCCGATGTAGGTCGCCGGGCACGAGCGCGGCGTCTTGCCGATCGGCGTCTGGTCGACCTCGAGCACGCGGTCGATGTAGCCCCAGCCGGTGATGCCCTCGCAGCCGGCCCACTTGGGCTTGGCGCCGCGGACGTTGATGAACTGCAGGTTGGCGAGCAGCACGTCGCGGGCCAGCGTCGACTTGCCCGAGCCGCTGACGCCGGTGACCGCGACCAGGCGCTTGAGCGGGATGTCGACGTCGACGCTGCGCAGGTTGTGCAGGTTGGCGCCGGCGATGCTGATGGGGCCGTGCTTCTCCTTGTCGGTGTGCGTCGGCGGCGCATCCGCGCTGACCGGGCGGCGCGGCTGCAGCGGGTGGCTCATCGGATGAGCGAGGAAGCGGCCGGTGACAGAGTCGGGCTGCGCCGAGATCTCGGTCGCGCTGCCTTCGGCGACCAGATGGCCGCCGCGCTTGCCGGCGCCCGGGCCGATGTCGATGATGTGGTCGGCGCGGCGGATCGTGTCCTCGTCGTGCTCGACGACGACGAGCGTGTTGCCCTTCTCGCCGAGCTTGGCGAGCGCGTCGAGCAGGATCCGGTTGTCGCGCGGGTGCAGGCCGATCGTCGGCTCGTCGAGCACGTAGCAGACGCCCTGCAGGTTGCTGCCGAGCTGCGCCGCGAGGCGGATGCGCTGCGCCTCGCCGCCCGAGAGCGTCGGCGCGGCGCGGTCGAGCGTCAGGTAGCCGAGGCCGACCTCTTCCAGGAACTCGAGCCGGCCCTTGATCTCGACCACGACGTCGCGCGCGATCTCGGCGTCGCGCCCCAGCAGCTGCAGCCCCTCGACCCACGCGCGCGCTTCCGCCACCGACCACTGCGCGATCCACGCGATCGAATGCGTCTCGAAGGTGACGAGGCGCGACGCCGGGTTGAGCCGCGTGCCAGAGCATTCCGGGCACGGCGCGTCGACGACGCCCTCGACCTCGGGCTCTTCCGACGGGAACGTCTGCTCCTGGCCGCGGTGGTCGTCGTCCCTCACCGAGTCGTCGTAGGCCTTGCGCTGCTCGCCGGTCAGCGCGAGGCCGGTGCCGACGCACTCCCGGCACCAGCCGTGCTTGCTGTTGTAGCTGAACATGCGCGGATCGAGCTCGGGGTAGCTCGTGCCGCAGGTCGGGCAGGCGCGCTTGGTCGAGAAGACCTTGACCGTGCCGATGCGCGCGGCGGTGCCCGCGATCATCGCGTCCCCGAGCCCGTCGAGCGGCGCGAGCAGGTGCATCACGCCCTTGCCGAGCTCGAGCGCGGTCGCAAGCATCGATCGCAGTTCGGCCTCGGCGTCGACGCTCACGACGAGATCGCCGACCGGCAGTTCGAGCGTGTGCTCCTTGAAGCGGTCGAGCCGCGGCCAGGGCTCGACCGGAACGAAGTCGCCATCGACGCGCAGGTGCGTGTGGCCGCGGGCGCTCGCCCACTTGGCGAGGTCGGTGTAGAGGCCCTTGCGGTGGACGACGAGCGGCGCGAGCAGGCCGACGTGCTCGCCGAGATGGTCGCGCAGCAGCTGCGCGGCGATGCTCTCGGCGGTCTGCGGCCGGACCGGCGTGCCGTCGTTGACGCAGTGCTGCACGCCGAGCTTGACGTAGAGCAGCCGCAGGAAGTGCCACACCTCGGTCGTCGTCGCGACCGTGCTCTTCCTGCCGCCGCGCGACAGCCGCTGCTCGATCGCGACCGTCGGCGGAATGCCCCAGACGGCGTCGACCTCTGGCCGCCCGGCCGGCTGCACGATGCTGCGCGCATAGGCGTTGAGCGACTCGAGGTAGCGCCGCTGGCCCTCGTTGAAGAGGATGTCGAAGGCGAGCGTCGACTTGCCCGAGCCCGACACGCCGGTCACGACGCTGAACTTGCCGCGCGGAATCGAGACGTGCAGCGACTTCAGGTTGTGCTCGCGGGCGTTGACGATGCGGATGACGTTCTCGGGCGCCTCGCGGCCCGGCACGCGCGCCGGTTCGACATGCAGCAGCGCCAGCGCCTCGTTCACCTCGTGCGTCTCGCCGATCGCGAGGTCGTACTCGGCGAGCGCGCGGCCGGTGTGCGAGCCGGGGTGCTTCTTCACGTCCTCGGGCAGGCCGGCGCAGACGAGTGTGCCGCCGGCGTCGCCGCCTTCGGGGCCGAGGTCGACGATCCAGTCGGCGGCGCGGATCACGTCGAGGTTGTGCTCGATGACGATCAGCGAATGACCGGCGTCGAGCAGCTTGCGGAAGGCCCGCATCAGCTTCGCGATGTCGTCGAAGTGCAGGCCGGTCGTTGGCTCGTCGAAGAGGAAGAGCGTGCCCTTGCGCGCGAGCGGCTGGCGGCTCGTCGCGGCCATCTGCTGCGTCTCGGCGAGGAAGCCGGCGAGCTTCAGGCGCTGCGCCTCGCCGCCCGAGAGCGTCGGCACCGGCTGGCCGAGCTTCACGTAGTCGAGGCCGACGTCGACGATCGGCTGCAGCACGCGCAGCACCTCGCGGTCGTCGCGGAACAGCTGCACGGCTTCGTTGACGGTCAGCTCGAGCACGTCGGCGATCGACAGATCCCGGACGAGCGCCGGCCGCCGGGCCGCCCCAGGGCCAGCGCCGCCCCCTCGGGCAGCAGTCAGCGGAGCGAGCGTGGAGGCCTCATCCTCGCCGGGCATCCGTCGATCGATCTTCACGTCGAGGATCTCGCGGCGGTAGCGACGGCCGTCGCAATCGGGGCAGCGCAGGTACACGTCGGAGAGGAACTGCATCTCGACGTGCTCGAAGCCCGAGCCGCCGCAGGTCGGGCAGCGGCCGTTGCCGGCGTTGAAGCTGAACATGCCGGCGGTGTAGCCGCGCTGCAGCGCGAGCGGCACCTGCGCGAAGAGCTTCCTGATCTCGTCGAACGCGCCGACGTAGCTCGCCGGGTTCGAGCGCGCGGTCTTGCCGATCGGCGACTGGTCGACGAAGACCGCGTCGGTGAGCCATTCGGCGCCGAGCAGCGCGTCGAAGGCGCCCGGCGACTCGGTCGCCTTGCCGAAGTGGCGGGCGAGCGCCGGGGCCAGCACGTCCTGCATCAGCGAGCTCTTGCCGGAGCCCGAGACGCCGGTCACGCAGACGAGGTGCTGCAGCGGGAATTCGACCGTCACGTTCTTCAGGTTGTGCTCGCGCACGCCCTGCAGGATGAGCTTGGGCGTCGATTCGCTCACCAGGCGCTTCAAGCCCATGCCGACGTGGCGGCGGCCGCCGAGATAGCTGCCCGTCAGCGTGTCGGCATGGCGGATCGACTCGGGCGTGCCGTCGAAGACGATCTGCCCGCCGCGTTCGCCGGGGCCGGGGCCCATGTCGATCAGCCGGTCGGCGGCGAGCATCACCGCCGGATCGTGCTCGACGACGACGAGCGTGTTGCCGGCGTCGCGCAGCCGGTGCATCGCCTGGACGATGCGGTTCATGTCGCGCGGATGCAGGCCGATCGACGGCTCGTCGAGCACGAACATCGTGTTGACGAGCGAGGTGCCGAGCGCGGTCGTCAGGTTGATGCGCTGGACCTCGCCGCCCGAGAGCGTGCGGCTCTGGCGGTCGAGCGTCAGGTAACCGATGCCGACGTCGCAGAGATAGCGCAGGCGGGTGCGGATCTCATCCTGCAGCAGCTTCAGGGCGTCGTCGAGCAGCGTGCTCGGCAGGGTCAGGCCGTCGAAGAAGCGGTGCAGGCGCTCGATCGGGATCAGCATGAGGTCGTGGACCGTCAGGCCCGGCAGCGCCTCGAGCTGCTCGCGCGTCCAACCGGTGCCGACGGGCAGGAAGCGCTTCTCGGGCGCGAGCGCCGCATCCGCGTCGTCCTTCTCGCCGAGCCGCCAGAGCAGCGACTCGGTCTTCAGCCGCGCGCCGCCGCAGACCGGGCACGGCGTGTAGCTGCGGTATTTCGACAGCAGCACGCGGATGTGCATCTTGTACGCCTTGCTCTCCAGATAGCCGAAGAAGCGCTTGACGCCGTACCACTGCTTGTTCCAGTCGCCCTTCCAGCCGGGGTCGCCGTCGACGACCCAGTCGCGCTGGGCCGGCGTCAGGCCGTTCCACGGCGTGTCGCGCGGGATGCCGGCCTCGCCGCCGTATTTCAGCAGGTCGTCCTGGCATTCCTTCCACGCCGGCGTCTGCATCGGCTTGATGGCGCCGGCGCGCAAGGTCTTCCTGCCGTCGGGGATGACGAGGCCGTAATCGACGCCGATCACCCGCCCGAAGCCGCGGCAGGTCTCGCAGGCGCCGTAGGCCGAGTTGAACGAGAACAGCGCCGGCTGCGGGTCGGCGTAGCGCAAGTCGCTCTCGGGGCAGTGCAGGCCGGTCGAGAAGCGCCAGACCTCGCCGCCGTCGGCGACGTGCACGTTGACCCGCCCGCTCCCGCGGCGCAGCGCCGTCTCGATCGCCTCGATCGCGCGGACCTTCTCCGCGCCGTGGATGCGGAAGCGGTCGGCGACGACGTCGAGGCGCTTCCTCGTTCCCGTCGACGTCGCCACCTCGCGCTCGCCGTGGACGCGTGTGAAGCCGCTCGCCGACAGCCACTGTTCGACCTCGGCCGCGCTCGTGCCCGCGGGCAGCTCGACCGGGAAGGTGACGACGAGCCGCGGGTCGTCGACGGCCGTGCGCGCCATCAGTTCGGCATGGATCGTCTCGGGCGAATCGTGGCGCACCGGCTTGGCGGTCTGCTTGTCGAACAGCTGCGCCGCGCGTGCGAAGAGCAGCTTCAGGTGGTCGTTCAGCTCGGTCATCGTGCCGACGGTGCTGCGCGACGACCGAACCGGATTCGTCTGGTCGATCGCGATCGCCGGCGGCACGCCGTCGACGCGGTCGACCGCCGGCCGGTCCATCCGGTCGAGGAACTGGCGGGCGTAGGCGCTGAATGTCTCGACGTAGCGCCGCTGGCCTTCGGCATAGAGCGTGTCGAAGACGAGGCTCGACTTGCCCGAGCCGCTCGGACCGGTGACGACGGTCATCTCGCCGGTGCGGATGTCGAGGTCGAGATTCTTGAGGTTGTGCTGACGCGCGCCGCGGATGCGGATGACACCGGAACTCATGAGGGAGCTGCTTTCCTGGGAGAGCGGGGCATTCTAGGAGCCGGGGGCGGCCGGCGACCGAGGAGCGTGGGCTGCGGCCCGCGGCCGGCGTCGCGGCCCGTCGCCGGGCGGTTCGACGGCGACGCGAGCTCGTTCGGCGCCCCGGACGGGGCAGCGCGGGCTACAGTCGGCGTCCACGCGTCCGCTCGACCATGTCTGCCGCACCGCCCGTCCCGCCCGCTCCTGCCGTGCCCGGGCTCCTCGCCTCCGCGGCGCGCAACGATCGTCGCCTGTTCGAGAGCCTGAGCGAAGGCATCTGGGAGCGCGACCTGCGCACCGGCGAGGTCTGGTACTCGCCGCGCTACAAGGAGCTGCTCGGCTTCACCGACGACGAGCTCGCGAACCGCATCGAGGCGATCAGCGACCGCATCCATCCCGACGACATGCCCGGCCTGATCGAGGCCTACGCGCGTGCCGAGCGCGACCTCTGCGACGCCGAGATCCAGGCCCGCGTCCGCGTCAAGGACGGACACTGGCGCTGGTTCCGGGCCCGCGCCCGGGTCTGGCCCGATGCCGACGGCCATCCGGCGGTGCTGGTCGGGGCGCTGTTCGACGTCCACGAGGAAGTCGTCGCGACCGAGGCGCTGAAAGCGCACCAGGCGGTGCTCGAGGAACGTGTGCGCGAACGCACGCAGGGCCTGCAGGCGGCCTTGCAGCAGGCCGAGGCCGAGCGGCTCGCGGCCGAGCGCGCCAACCTGGCGAAAGCCGTCTTCCTCGCCCACATGAGCCACGAACTGCGCACGCCGCTCAACGGCGTGCTCGGCATGAACCAGCTCGCGCAACCGCTGGCCGTCGTGCCCGAGCAGCGGCGGTATCTCGAGCTCGCCAACCAGTCGGGCCAGGCGCTGCTGCGCATCCTCGACGACGTGCTCGACTTCGCCCGCGTCGAGGCCGGCCGCCTGCAGCTCGCCGACGATGCCTTCGACCTCGCGCAACTCGGCGTCGAGACGCTGCGCGGCTTCATGCCCGACGTGCGGCGCAAGGGGCTGCGGGTCGGCTTCGACTACGTCGGCACGGTGACGAAGGTCCGCGGCGATGCCGGGCGGGTGCGGCAGATCCTCTCCAACCTGATCGGCAATGCGATCAAGTTCACCGAGCAGGGCCACATCCTGCTCATCATCGAAGCGGCCGACGCCGAGGCCGACGGGCGCAGTCGCGTCCGCGTGCGGATGCGCGACACCGGCGTCGGCATGGACGAGGCCACCGCGGCGCGCGTGTTCGAGCCGTTCGAGCAGGCCGATCCGGCGCTCAACCGCCGCCATGGCGGCACCGGCCTCGGGCTGTCGCTCGTGCGCCTGCTCGCCACCGCGATGGGCGGCGACGTGTCGTTGCGCAGCCGGCCCGGCCGCGGCTCGGAATTCCGCGTCGAGCTGCGGCTGCCGGTGCTCGCCGACCAGCCGCTGCGCGCGCTGGCTGCCGCCGGCACGCCGCCGCGCCACGTCTGGCTGATCACGCGCAGCGAAGCCGGCACGGCAACGATGCGCACGCGGGTCGCGCGCCTCGGCTGGACCTGGGACGCGCTGGAGAGCATCGAGAGCGCCGTCGCGCGGTTGGCCGCGGGCGAGCCGCTGCGGCGCCCCGACTGCGTGCTGATCAGCGAAGACGCCCTGACCGCGCACACCGACTTCGGGAGCTTGCGCCGGGTCCTGCCGACCGGCACGCCGGTCACGCTGCTGCTGCGGGCGGACTTCGACCTGCGCACCGTCCACACCGCGGCGGAGCAATGGCAGGTTTGCGTCGCGCTCGCGCCGCTCGGACCCGCAGAACTCTATGCAATCGGCCAGCGCCAGGTCGACGACGTCGAGCCCCGCCCGGCCGCCGAGCGCGGCCCAGCGCATTCGGGGGCACCGCGCCCGAGCGTGCTGGTCGTCGAGGACAACCTGATGAACCAGATCATCGCCCGCGAGATGGTCGCTGCGCTCGGTCTGGCACCCACGGTCGTCGGCAGCGGCGAGGAGGCGCTGACGAGCTGCCAGTGCGCCGCCCCCGACCTCGTGCTGATGGACGTGCAGATGCCCGGCATGGACGGCCTGGAGGCGACGCGGCGCCTGCGCGCGCTGCAGGCGGCGGGGCAGCTGCCGCGCTTTCCGATCATCGCGCTGACCGCGCACGCGATGTCGTCCGACCACGAGGCGAGCCGCGATGCCGGCATGGATGCCCACCTGACGAAGCCGGTGCAGCTCGAGCAGTTGCGCAGCTGTCTCGACCGCTGGCTCTCGCGGCCGGCGCCGCGCTGAACGCGGGTCAGGAAAAGTGGATGGATCCGGCGCGGCCGAGCGGCGGCCGCAAATGCCGCCGATCGAGGCGCAACGCACAGACGTCGTCTTTTCCACGACCAGCACTTGCAACGACGAGTGGCGGCGTTCGCGGTCGCAGAGCGGGCATGACGGGTCCGTTCACAGGATCTTCAGCGAGCCGTGTCGGCGAATGCGCGCGCCTGCCGGATCGACGCGAGCTGCGGCGATGCCGGCGTCGCCTTCGCATCGAACGGCTGGACGCGCGTGCCGACGCCGCGCAGGACGCGCTGCACGTAGGCGCGGGTCTCGGCGTAGGGCGGAACGCCGCGGTAGCGCTCGACCGTGCGCTCGCCGGCGTTGTAGGCCGCGGCGACCAGCGCGACATCGCCTTCGAAGTACGCGAGCAGCCAGCGCAGGTACGCGACGCCGCCGCGGATGTTCTGCGCCGGGTCGTACGGCTTCGTCACGTTGAAGCGCGCCGAGGTCTCGGGGATCAGCTGCATCAGGCCGACCGCGTTCTTCGGCGACAGCGCCATCGGGTTGAAGCGCGACTCGGCTTCCATGATCGTCAGCGCGAGCTGCGGCGCAACGCTGTAGCGCGGTGCGATCGCCTCGACGAGTGCGAGCAGCGGCTTCGGCGCCTTCCACGCGACCGGCGGCGCGAGCGGCGGCGCCGGCTCGGCCGCGATGGGCGGCGCCACCGCGGGCTCGCGGAGGCAACCGGGCAGCGTCGAGACCGGCTCGCCGACGCGCGCGAGCATCGCCACCGCCTGCGGCAGGCCCTGCTCGGCGGCGGCGCGGAAGAACCAGGCGGCGAGCGCATCGTCGCGGGAGACGCCGCGGCCATTGGCATGCATCCAGCCGAGTCGGTACTGCGCCTCGGCGTCGCCCAGCCGCGCTGCAGCGCAGTAGCGCGCCGCGGCGGCCGCCGGGTCGCGGCGGACGCCCTCGCCATGCTCGAGTGCGATCGCCTCGACACGCAGTGCGACGGCGCGTTCGACAGCCGCGCCCGAATCGGCGGCGTGCAGTGCGGCGGCCGGCTCGGCGACCGCGCCGGTGTCTGTCTGCGCGGCCACGGCAGCGACGCCGAGCAGCAGCGCGGCGGCCAGGAGGCGGTGAACGACGCAAGAAGGCATGGAGCAGCGGCGGCGACGTGTCCACAGCGACGGCGGGGCGGCGAGCCTAGCCAAGTCGCGCGTCCGGAGATACCCCCAATTCAAGCGCGGCGGCTGTCCCGTCGGGTGCCCGCGGCCAGAATGCACGCCTTGCGCCGCACCTCTCCCCGGTCATGCAGCCCAACGAGAATCTTTTCGCCGCCCTGCGCACCGCCTTTCCTGCCGAACTCGACGCCGTCGCGATCGAGACCGCCGACGGCCTCCCCGGCCGCTACACCTGGCGCGACCTCGAGCGCGGCACGGCGATGCTCGCCAACCTGCTCGCATCGCTCGACCTGCCCGGCGACGCGCGCATCGCGGTCCAGGTCGAGAAGTCGGTCGAGGCGCTGATGCTCTACCTCGCCGTGCTGCGCGCGGGCTTGGTCTACCTGCCGCTCAACAGTGCCTACCAGGCGAGCGAGATTGACTACTTCATCGGCAACGCCGAACCCAGCGTCTTCGTCTGCGCGAGCCGCAATTTCGGCTGGATCAGCCGGCTCGCGTTCACGGCCGGCACGGCGCACGTCTTCACGCTCGACGACGACCGCACCGGAAGCCTGCTGCAGCGCGCTGCCGCGCAGCCCGACCGCCACGAGCCCGCACACCGCTCCGCCGCCGATCTCGCCGCGATCCTCTACACCAGCGGCACGACCGGCCGCAGCAAGGGCGCGATGCTGTCCCACGGCAACCTGCTCAGCAACGCCCGCGTGCTGCAGACCGCCTGGGGCTGGCAGCCGGGCGACGTGCTGATCCACGCGCTGCCGATCTTCCACGTGCACGGCCTCTTCGTCGCCTCGCACGGTGCGTTGCTGAGCGGCAGCCCGATGATCTGGTTCGGCAAGTTCGACCCGCGAGCGGTGATCGAGCGACTGGCCGAGGCGACAGTCTTCATGGGCGTGCCGACGCTCTACGTCCGGTTGCTGCAGCAGCCCGGCCTCACGCGCACCGCCTGCCGGCACATGCGGCTCTTCATCAGCGGCTCGGCGCCGCTGCTCGTCGAGACCTTCGAGCGCTTCCGCGAGCGCAGCGGCCACACCCTGCTCGAGCGCTACGGCATGAGCGAGACGACGATGCTCACGTCCAACCCCTTGCGACCCGAAGACGGCGAGCGGCGTGCCGGCACGGTCGGCTCGCCGCTGCCGGGGGTCGACGTCCGCGTGGTCGGCGACGACGGCCGGCCCTGCGCGACCGACCAGATCGGCGGCATCGAAGTCCGCGGCCCCAACGTCTTCGCCGGCTACTGGCGCATGCCCGAGAAGACGCGCGAGGACTTCACCGCGGACGGCTGGTTCAGGACCGGCGACCTCGGTCGTTTCGACGCTGACGGCTATCTGACCATCGTCGGCCGCAGCAAGGATCTGATCATCTCGGGCGGCTACAACGTCTATCCGGCCGAGGTGGAGAGCGCGCTCAACGACCTTCCGGGCGTCGCCGAGAGCGCGGTGGTCGGCGTGCCGCATGCGGACTTCGGCGAGGCCGTCGTCGCGGTCGTCGTCGCGCGGCTCGGCTCGCAGCCGGTGCCCGACGATCTGCTGGTCGCGCTCAAGGCGCGCATCGCGAATTACAAGGTGCCCAAGCACGTGTTCGTCGTCGAGGAACTCCCGCGCAACACCATGGGCAAGGTGCAGAAGAACCTGCTGCGCGATGCGTACCGTGCGCTGTTGCGGCCGGTGGCCGACAGCTGACGGCTCACGGCTCACGGCTCACGGCTCACGTCTCATGGCTCATGGCTCATGGCTCATGGCTCATGGCTCATGGCTGAAGCGCCGAGCGTCCTCCCCCTCGGCAGCGTCGCGTGCAAGTTCGTCGGCGGGGCGGCAGGCGCCGGCGAAGGCGCTCGGTCCAGCGCGACGCGTGCGGCTCGACATACGGTGCGACGCACGTGCGGCCAGACGCGAGCTTGGCCCGGCCGCGACGCCGGTCGATCGCAGATTCGGCGGTGCTCGGCGGTCGAGCGTCGCGAGCTCGACCAGCCGCCGCGGCGGCACCGGCATCGGAGACCGACGCTTCCAGCATCGACGGCGCCCAACACGCGCCACAGCTCGACGCCCAACGCCGCGCTCGTGGCGCCGCGCGCAGGCTGCATTCGGACTGTTCGTCGCCGACTCGCCGCGACCGAAGCTCGATGCCGCAGCTGCGGCGGACCGCCTCCTTGCACGCGCCCGCATCGGGCCGGCTCTCAAAGAGATGATGGCTGCGCGCGGCACCGGTCGGTCGCGCGGTCCAGGCCTGCCGCCCGCAAGGGCAGCCGGCCCGTGCACACCGGCATCGTGACGCGTCAGTCGTTGCGGTAGATGTCCACGTCCTTGGTCTCGCGGACGAACAGCATGCCGACGACGAAGGTGATCGACGCGAAGACGATCGGGTACCAGAGGCCGTTGTACATGTTGCCGGTCTGCGCCACGATCGCGATCGCCGTCGCCGGCAGCAGGCCGCCGAACCAGCCGTTGCCGATGTGGTACGGCAGGCTCATCGAGGTGTAGCGGATGCGCGTCGGGAACATCTCGACCAGCATTGCGGCGATCGGACCGTAGACCATCGTGACGAAGATCACCATGATCGACAGCAGCGCGACGACCGTCCACCACTGGCCGCTCATGAACGCGATCGGCTTGGCCTTGGCCGGATAGCCGCTCGCCTTCAGTGCGCCGGTCACTGCGGCCTTGAATTCGGCGTCCTTCGCCTTGGCGACGTCGGGCGCGAGGCCCGCGGCGGCGTACGAATCGATGGTCTTGTCGCCGATCGTGATCCTTGCCGGGCCGGTGCCGGCGATGTCCTCGTAGCTGACCGAATTGGCGGTCAGTACCTGCTTGGCAACGTCGCACGAGCTCGTGAATTTCGCGGTACCGGTCGGGTTGAACTGGAACGAGCACTCCGAGGGGTCGGCCGCGAGCGTGACCTTCGCGCTCGCTTGCGCGGCAGCGAGCTCGGGGTTCGCGGCCTGCGTCAGCGCCTTGAAGAGCGGAAAATACGCGAGCGCGGCGATCAGGCAGCCGGCCATGATGATCGGCTTGCGGCCGATCCGGTCGGAGAGCGTGCCGAAGATCAGGAAGAACGGCGTGCCGATCAGCAGCGACGCGAAGACGAGCACGTTGGCAGTCGGTGGGTCGACCTTCAGCGAGCCCGTCAGGAAGAACTGCGTGTAGAACTGGCCGGTGTACCAGACGACCGCCTGGCCCATCGTGAGGCCGAGCAGCGCGAGGATCACGACCTTCAAGTTCTTCCACTGGCCGAAGGACTCGGTCAGCGGCGCCTTCGACGTCGTGCCCTCTTCCTTCATCTTCTTGAACGCCGGCGATTCGTTCATGCTGAGCCGAATCCATACGCTGATGCCGAGCAGGACGATCGACACGAGGAACGGCACGCGCCAGCCCCAGTCCGCGAACGCGGCCTCGCCGATCGCCGTGCGCGTCGCGAGGATGACGATCAGCGAGAGCGCGAGGCCAAGCGTCGCGGTCGTCTGGATCCACGCGGTGAACGCCCCGCGCTTGCCGTGCGGCGCATGCTCGGCGACATACGTCGCGGCGCCACCGTACTCGCCGCCGAGCGCGAGGCCCTGCAGCAGCCGCAGGCCGATCAGGATCACCGGCGCGGCGACGCCGATCGAGTTGAAGCCGGGCAGGATGCCGACGATGAAGGTCGACAGTCCCATGATCAAAATCGTGACGAGGAACGTGTACTTGCGCCCGACCATGTCGCCGAGGCGGCCGAACACCAGCGCGCCGAACGGGCGCACGATGAAGCCGGCGGCGAACGCGAGCAGCGCGAAGATGGTCTGCGATGCTGGGTCGAGGTTCGAGAAGAACTGCTTGCCGATGATCGCGGCCAGCGTGCCGTAGAGGTAGAAGTCGTACCACTCGAACACCGTGCCGAGGCTCGAGGCGAAGATCACCTTCTTTTCCTCGGCCGTCATCGGTTGGCCGGGTCGCGATGCGACGTGCATCGTTGCAGTTGCCATCTGAGAATCTCCTTGCATCGGGCAGCGCCGACGGGCGCACCGCCGGGCGATGCTCGTCGCTGGCACTGACCGGTCGCTGACGCCGCGCTGAACGCTTTCTTACAAAGTCAGGTGCAACCCCGAGCCGTCGTCCCTTCATGTGAAAGGGGTGCGGCGACCCCGAGGCGATGCATCACACCGAGGGTGCTTCGCCGCGCCGCAAGACGATGCGCCGCAGGATGCCGCGGCGCGTCGCGTCGTCGGCCCGCGACCACTCGGCGATCTCGTCGAGACGCCGCAGGCAGCCGGCGCACCAGCCCGTCGTCTCGTCGACGCGGCAGACGCCGGTGCACGGACTGGGCACCGACGCCACGACCGGTCGACCGGAGGGCGCGCTCATGCGGCGACGGGTGTCCGCGGCCGGCGGGCCGGTGGCGCCGCGCACGATCGCGCCGACCCGACGCCCCAACCGCAGCGCGCCGTCCTGCGCCGACAGCCGACCGGGGCGACGCGCCATGCCGCCCCCGGCGCGCGCTGCGTGCGCCTTCGCAGAGCGGCATGCGCATCGGGATCAACCCGGCGATCGGGAGCTTGGGACATGGGATAATTATCGTCTTGCCCACTGCGACAGTGCGCCACCCCCGTTCATCGGGGCTACTGCGGGCTCGCAGACTCTTCGATGATGCGCGACGCCTCGAAGGACTCGCTTTGGACCCCAACGCTCGCTTCCGCCTCGCCTCGCACATCCACTTCGCGCTGCTTCGCCATTACGGCGAGGCCGTGGATGTCGGCACGCTGCTCCGCGGCGGCGAAACGGCGCGCGAAGCGCTCTGGGTCTGCGAGGCGTCCGAGCATCCCGGGCTCGCCGAGCAGGCGCGCGCACTGAAGCGCTTGCTCGCCGAAGAGGCGGCGGCGCGCACCGCGGCGCTGCGCGCGACGCCGGTGCCCCAGGAGGCGGCGTGGGCCCGTGACACGTCGGGCTTCGGCCTCAGCCACCCGGTCGGTGACGCTCGGGCGCCGGAGACGACGCGCGCGCCCGGCTGGCTCGCGTCGGCGGTCGGCTGGAGGAAAAGGCGCGTGGCGCCGCGCTCGCCCCGCTGATCTGCCATGTCGGGCGGCGGGCGGTTCACGATGGCCGTGCCCGCCATCCGACCACGACGCGTCTTCCGAGCCGTCGCAGCAGTCGCACGGTGAACCAGACGGCGACCGCCATCGCGACGACCGCGATGGCGAGCGCGACGAAAAAGACGGCCGGATGCGTCCACGAGAGCCAGAGGCTCGCGGGCACGACGCCGTCTCCCGCGAGCGACAGGGCGACGTTCGAGAATGGCTCGGGCGACGTGTTGACCGCCGCGCGTGTCGTCGTCTTGGCAACGTGGCTCGTCGCCGCCAGGGTGCCGCCGAGCAGCGCCGCGACGACGGCCCAGCTGCCCTGATCGGCGCCGAACACCGACGCGGCGAGCGCCGCGCCGGCGGGGATCCGGACGACGGTATGGACCGCGTCCCACAGCGTGTCGAGACCGGGGATCTTGTCGGCGAAGAACTCGACGACGAGCATCGCGCCGCTCGCGCCGAGCACCAGCGGCGTCTGCAGAAGGTGCAGCCCCGGCGGCAGGCCGACCCAGCCGAGCCAGCCCGCCAGACCGGTCAGGAAGACGACCGCGTAGAGCCTGAGGCCGCTGGCCCAGCCGAGCGCGGCAGCCACCGCGAGCCACTGCGAGATGCCGAGCGGCACGTCCATCGGCTGCGGCTAGGCCAGCCAGCCGGGCGCGCGCTTCTCGAGGAAGCTGCGGACGCCTTCGCGGCCTTCGTCGCTGGCGCGGATGTCGGCGATGCGCCGTGCGGTGTCCGCGCGCAACTCGGCGTCGAGCGGCCGGCCGGCGACATCGTGCACCAGCCGCTTGCACGCCTGCACGGCACGCGGGCCGTTGGCGACGATGGCCGCGACGACCGCGTCGACGGTGGCGTCGAGCGCCTCGGGCGCACAGACTTCGTGGACGAAGCCGAGCGCCGCTGCGCGCGTCGCATCGAAACGCTCGGCGGTGATGAAGTAGCGGCGCGACGCCTGCTCGCCCATCGCACGGACGACGTACGGGCCGATCGTGCCGGGCACGAGGCCGAGCCTGGCTTCGCTGAGGCAGAAGTGGGCGCCCTCGGCGGCGACGAGCACGTCGCACACGGCCGCCAGGCCGACGCCGCCGGCGTAGCAGTCGCCGTGGATCCGGCCGACGACCGGCACCGGACAGCGCCAGATCGCCCAGAGCATGTCGGCAAGCGCCTGCGCGTCGGCGCGGTTCTGCTCCCAGTCGAAGTCGGCCATGCGACGCATCCAGCCGAGATCGGCGCCGGCGCAGAACGCCTTGCCGTGGCCGCCGAGGACGATCGCGCGCAGGTCTGGGTCGGCGCCGAGCGTGTCGAAGGTCGAGGTCAGCGCGGCGATCGACTGCTCGTCGAAGGCGTTGCGGACGGCAGGGCGGTTGAGGAAGACCCGGGCGACGTGGGGGCCTGCACGGGTGACGTCGAGAAGCGAAGCGGAGTCCATGGTGTCCACTGTGCACGCACTCGGCGCGAAGGGTGAGAGACGACGATGCCGCGAGGCCCGCGCCGCGCGGCCACGGCGACCGCTTCAGGCCGTCTTGACCTCGACCAGCCCCAGCAGCTCGATCATCTTCGCGCGCATCACGAACTTCTGCGCCTTGCCGGTGATCGTCATCGGCATCTCGCCAGCGTCGGCCAGAAAACGGATGTACTTCGGCACCTTGTAGTGCGCGATCTGTTCGCGGCAGAACGCGCGGATGTCGTCCTCGGTCGGCGTCTGGCCGGGCTTCGGCACGATCCAGGCACAGACCGCCTCGCCGTACTTCGCGTCGGGCACGCCGAAGACCTGCACCGACTGCACCGCCGGATGGCGAAACAAAAACTCCTCGATCTCGCGCGGATAGACGTTCTCGCCGCCGCGGATCAGCATGTCCTTGGCGCGACCGACGATGTTGCAGTAGCCCTGCGCGTCGATCACGGCGAGGTCGCCGGTGTGCATCCAGCCATTGGTCACAACCTCGGCGGTGCGCGCCGGGTCGCCCCAGTAGCCCTGCATGACCGAGTAGCCGCGCACCCAGAGCTCGCCCGTCGCGTCGACCGGCAGCGTCGTGCCGTCGACATCGACGATCTTCGCCTCGAGGTGCGGCTGGATCCGGCCGACGGTCGAGACGCGGCGCTCGAGCGGGTCGATGGTCGAGCTCTGGAACGACACCGGACTCGTCTCGGTCATGCCGTAGGCGATCGTGATCTCGCCCATGTGCATCTCGGCGACGACGCGCTTCATCGTCTCGATCGGGCACGGCGAGCCGGCCATGATGCCGGTGCGCAGTCGCGTCAGGTCGAACTCGGCGAAGCGCGGATGCTCGAGTTCGGCGATGAACATCGTCGGCACGCCGTGGAGCGCCGTGCAGCGCTCCTCGCTCGCCGCCGCGAGCGTTGCGACCGGGTCGAACGATTCGCCGGGGAAGACCATCGCGGCGCCGCAGGAGACGCAGGCGAGCACGGCGAGCACCATGCCGAAGCAGTGGTAGAGCGGTACCGGGATGCAGAGCGAGTCGTCGGGCCCGAGCCGCATGGCGCGGGCGATGAAGCGGGCGTTGTTGACGACGTTGTGGTGCGTCAGCGTCGCGCCCTTCGGGTTGCCGGTCGTGCCGCTCGTGAACTGGATGTTGATCGGATCGTGGCAGTCGAGCGCCTCGCCGGAACCATCGGCCGCGGCGTCGCCTCGGGCGAGCACCGCGTCGAAATTCAGCATGCCGGGCGTCGGCATGTCGCCGAGGCGGATCACCGTCCGCAGATGGGGCAGTCGCTTCGCGACGAGCGAGCCGGGAGCGCAGTCGGCGAGCTCCGGCGCGAGCTGCTGCAGCATGCCGAGGTAGTCGGACGTCTTCAACCGCTCGGCGCTCACGAGGGCACGGCAGCCCGAGACGTTGAGCGCGTACTCGAGCTCGGCGAGGCGGTACGCCGGGTTGATGTTGACGAGGACCAGGCCGACGCGCGCCGTGGCGAACTGAGTCAGCAGCCACTCGGCACGGTTCGGCGACCAGATGCCGACGCGGTCGCCCTTGACGAGGCCGAGCGACACGAAGCCGGCCGCCAACCGGTCGACCCGCTGCACGAACGCGCGCCAGGTCCAGCGCACGCCCTGCTCGCGGAACACGACGGCGAGCGCGTCGGGCGCACGGGCGGCGGTTTCGGCGAGCAGCGCGCCAATGGTCGCGGTCGAGAGCGGCTCGTCGGTGGCGCCGCGGACGGCGGCGAGGCCGTTGCGCGGCTCGATGCCGACATCGATGGAGGAAGCCATGTCAATCGCGCCCGGGCGCTCGACGGCAATGAGGCGACGTCCGCAGCAGCAGCGGCCGAGGTGAACACGAGGCCGTCATGTCAGAACGGCCCGGCGTCGAGCCAGCGCTCGAGTTGCGAGCGCCGGTCGTTGCCCCAGAACGGCTCGCCGTCGACGATGAAGAAGGGCGTGCCGAAGACGCCGCGCGCGATCGCCGCATCGTTGGCGGACTTGAGCGCGAGCTTCCAGCGGGCATCGCTCCAGATCGCTTCGGCGGCGCCCTCGGTGATGTCGAATTCGACGGCGAGCCCGGCGAGCGCCTGGGGGTCGTCGAGCGCGACGCCGCGCGCGAAATAGGCGCGCAACGCATGTCGAGCCCAGTCGGCGGCGCGCACCGGGTCGTCCGCCTTCAGCGCCCAGAAGATGCGCGCGGCGTTCTGCGTCGGGATCGGGAAGTGCTCGGGGATCCGCAGCGGCACGCCGGCGAAGCGGGCCGAGCGTTCGAAGTCGCGCATCGAGTACTCGCGCTTGAGCGGGTAGGAGACCGGCGACTTGATGTCGGTGACCTGGAACGTGGCGCCGAGCAGGATGGCGTGCCAGTCGACCGTGCGGCCGTGGCGCGCGGCGAGCGCTTCGATCCATTCCGACGCGATGTAGGCGTACGGCGACGAGAAGTCGACATAGAAGTCGACCGGGCTGCGGGAGGCGTTCATCGATCGAGCCTATCCCGCACCACCCACGGACGCAGCGGCGTTTTCCCGGGGCCCGGCGCCGGACCGGTCCGCGCGCAGTGCGTCGACGTCGGGATAGAGCTGCTGCAGGGTCCGCAGGACGACGCGCCGCACGTCGGTGCGCAGTGCCGGCAGGAGCTCGATGCCGTCGCCGCCCGCGACCGGCCGCGCGCTGCGGCGCTGCCAGACGGCGGCGAAGGCCGTGCGTTCGGCGCCGATCGCCTCGGCGACGACCGGCACCCAGTGCGGTGGCGATTCGCCGACGGCCCATTCGCCGCGACCGCGGCCGAAGTGCGCGACGGCGAGGTAGCGCAGCACCAGCGCCTCGAGCACGCGGTCGAGCGCCTCGGCGTTCCAGCGCACCCACGACCGGTCGGTGCCGCGCAGACGGTTGGCTCCGCGCGCCGCCCCGGCCGCGCCGATCGCGCCGAGCACGCCGCCGGCGAGCAGGCCGCCACCGAGCGTCAGACCGCCGCTCAGCACATCGGCCTTGAGTCCGGCGAGCGCGCCGGTCAGCGCGCCGCCCCAAAGCGCCGCGCGGCCTTCGTCGATGCGCGCGCGCGACTCGTAATGCGTCGCCACGCGGGCAAGGATCTCGGCCTCGGCGCGACCGTCGAGGCCGTGCAGCGCGATCAGCGCGGTGGTCGTCGTGCGCAGGCGGTCGTCGAGCCGCGCGCCGAGCGCCCGTTGCGCGACAGCCGCCGGCGCCTGTGCCGCGTCGCCGATGCCGAGCGCGGCACCGACCCCGCGCAGCCGCGAGCGCAGGCCGTCGGGCGACGCGATCGGCTCGACGTCGGCGGCGAGCCGCGCGAGCGCGTCGGCGATGCGGTCGGCGGCGGCGTCGAAGGTCGCCCAGCGCCGCACGGCCCATGCAGCGCCGAGCCGCCGCATCGCCGGACGCAGCGACGGGTCGAGCGCGGCTTCGATCGCCCGCCACAGACCGAACTCCTGCACCCAGCAGCGCGCGAACGCGTCGAGCGGCAGCACGGCGCGGACGTTCGCGTGCGGCGCGAGATGCGCGCGCCAGCGCCGCACGTCGTCGGCCTCGTCGGCCGCGGGCCGCGGCGCGCCGAGCTGGTTGAGCAGCACCACGATCGGCTTGTCGACCCAGGCGAGGATCTCCATCTCGGGGCCGACGTAGGCCGCGGCCTCGGGCGACTCGGCGGCGTTGACGAGGTAGAGCATCGCGTCGGCCTCGTCGCGGACATTCTCGATCGCGCGCTGCGTCGCCCAGAACGGCCGGTCGCGGAAGCGGTCCCAGACCTGGCTGAGGAACCAGCCGAGCGGCTGGCCGAGCAGCCGCAGCCGCTTCGCGAGGCGGATGCTGTCGCCGAAGCCGGGCGTGTCCCAGAGCAGCAGCGCGTCGCCCGAGACCGGGTCGTCGATCAGCGTGAAGACCTCGGCGAACTCGGTGACGTGCGGCGCGTCGCGCACCTCGCCGACGTCGCGGCCGAGCAGGCTGCGCGCGAGCGTGGTCTTGCCGGCGTTGGTGTGCGAGACGAGGGAAAGGCTGATCTGCAAGCGCGTCGTCCAAGGCCGGGCCGGGGCGCCCGACCCCGATGATGACGGCAACGCCGGCACGGCCTTCCTTGCCGGACGGAACGACGTCCGAAACGATTCGGGCGCGCCGAACGCACCCGACGCTGCGTCGGCGCCGGCCGCGAGGCGGTCCGGCGCCCATCCGCGATCGGAGCCTGCCGGCGATCGGTCGGCGCCCGCCGGCGGCGAGGGTCGTTCCTTCGGTGGCCGGTCAGCGCGGCAGGGCGAACGCGCGGCGGAGCGACTCCTGCGCGGCGGCCCGGTCGCCGGCCAGGTCCGCGAAGACGGCCACGGCGCCGTGCGACTCGGCCAGGCGCGACCAGGCGGCGCGACGCTCGTCCACCCGCGCGGGGACGGCGCCGAAGCGCCGCCGGAACGCCGTCTCGTCGACCAGCACGACCGGCGGCGCCGCATGCCCGAGCATGTCGACGAAGCGGCCGTGGTGCTCGGGCTCGGGCGTCGCCGAGAGGTCGAAGAGCGCGACGACGAGCGCCGCGTCGTCGGCGTCGACCGGCGATACGGCGCCACGTTCGCGAGGGCGTCGAAGGACGTCGTCCTCCACGTGCCGCGGGGCGGCGGCGTCCTCGGCACCGAAGGGCACGGTCGCCGCGACCTCGACGGCGACCGCCCCGAGGCTCGCCGCGAGCAGCGCCTGCAGGCCGGCGAGCGCCGACGCCGACGGCGACTGCGCGTACGGACAGACGCGCACGGGCAGCACGGCGCCGCGCCACGCGCCGTCGAGCCGGCGGAAATACGGTTCGCCGAGCGGCAGCGACAGGCCGGCCGAGAGCGCGCGAGCCCGTGCGGCGGCGACGGCGGCGAGCACGGTCCGCGGCAACACGACCGCCAGCATCGCCGTCGTCGCGTAGAGGTGGATCCACGGCGCGGCCGGCGCGCCGATCGCCGCCGCGTCGCCGTGCGCGACGCGCAGCGCGGCCACCGCGGCGACGTCGGGCAGCGCGACGCCGGTCGCGCGCGACGCCGGCGCCAGCAGGGTCACGAGCGCGACGTGCACGTCGGCCGGCGACAGGAAGGTGCTTTGCCAGGCAACGCGGTAGTCGAGGACGAGGCCCCGCGCGTACAGCCCTGCGACGAGCCCGAGCCCGAGCGCGGCCGCCGCGGCATGCAGGCTGATTGCCGCGCGACGCGCGACGAGCGGCGCAGCGGCTGCCGACCAGCGCGTCGAGAAGCGGCGCAGCGCCGCCGCGGTGCCGCCGGCCGTGGCGCCGGGTGCGCGAGCGGGGTCAAGGACGGCGGCACGTTGCAGGCCGGCGACGAGGCGCGCGCCGGCGCCGGGCCGGTCCGTGCCCCGACCGACCGCGCCGCGGACCGCGGCCACCGCGAGCAGCAGGTAGACGACGAGGTTCCACGCCACGATGGTCCACACGGGCGGCGCGAGCAGGTCGATGCGCTGCGTGCCGCCCACCGCGTCGGCCGCCACACCGACGGCGAAGCCGAGCGCGATCGCGCCGGCGAGCCAGCGTGCGCC
>CAXUDL010000036.1:0-53797 GCA_964249855.1 uncultured Rhizobacter sp.
GCCTTCGTCCGCATTCGCTTGCGTGAATCGCCCCTCTTCCCTGCACGATCCCCTGGGCGCGCGCGAGAGCGGAGGTCCGTGGCCGGCGTCCCTCTGCGACACCGCGTGCGCTGACGCACTTCGTGGCGCTGCGCGCATCCATGGCTGCTGGCACCTTGCCCAACGTGTAGACGAAGAGCGGATCCGGCTGGAGCTCCTCCTGATTCATCGCAACCGATCGACTTTCAAAAGCAGTTTTCGTTGGTTTGACAGCAACCGATCTCCGTCGATAGTCCCGACATAAAATCAGTAGAGCGACCATGGCCGGCTCAAGACTCGGAAATAGCGCACCCGACTTTACCCAGCAATTCAACGGCGGCCATGTCCACTTCCACGAGTGGCTGGGCGATCGCCGTGACGTCTTGTCCCGAAAGGCTTCCACGCAGTCGCGCCCTGCCTTCGCCTGACGCCGCCATCCGACAAGTAGCCAGCGCTCCGGCCCGCTCAGGCACCGCCCCGGCACGAAGCCTGGCCTTTCGTCTCCGACTCTATGAATTTTCAACAGCTGCGCTCCGCGCGCGAAGCGGTTCGCTGCGGCTTCAACCTGACTGATGTGGCCAAGGTGCTGCACACCTCGCAGCCGGGCGTCAGCCGACAGATACGGGAGCTCGAGGAAGAGCTCGGCGTGGATTTGTTCGTTCGCGCCGGCAAGCGGCTGACCGCGCTGACCGAAGTGGGCGCCGTGGTCGCGCCGATGATCGAGAACATGCTCAAGGACGCCGAGAGCATGAGACGCGCCGGCGAGGAGTTCATGCAGAAGGCTTCGGGCCGGCTCTCCATCGCGACGACCCATTCGCAGGCGCGTTACGCCCTGCCCGGCGCGGTATGTGACTTTCGCGCGCGCTATCCGCAGGTCAGCCTCAGCCTGCACCAGGGCACGCCGGAGCAGGTGGCCGAGATGCTCATCTCCGGTGAAGCCGACATCGGCATCGCGACAGAGGCCCTGGCGGGCTACGACACGCTCGTCGCACTTCCCTGCTTCCGCTGGACGCACAGCGTGATCGTGCCGCCCAGCCACCCGCTGCTGGACGCGCCAGAGCTCACGCTCGAGCGGCTGGCCGAGTTTCCGATCATCACCTACAACCCCGGTTACACCGGTCGCACGCACATCGACGAAGCTTTCAAGGAGGCCGGCATCTCCATCGAGCTGGTGATCACGGCGATGGATGCCGACGTCATCAAGACGTACGTGGGCCTGGGTCTGGGAGTCGGCATCGTCGCATCGATCGCCTTCGACGAGCAGCGCGATCGGGACTTGCGGGCGCTCGATGCGCGCCATCTGTTCGCGATCAACCTGACGAAGCTGGCGGTGCGGCGCGGCACCTTCTTGCGCAGCTACGTCTACGACTTCATCGAGACCTTTGCATCGTCATTGACGCGCGAGGTCGTGCAACGCGCCATGGCGACCGCACCAGGCACCCGCATCGAGCTTTGACGAATGCGAGCCGCTGATCGACGCAAAGACGCATGCGATCTTGGCCGAGTCGCTCGGCGACGCGGCCGTCGACGTCACCGACATCGGCGATCGCAACCATCGCTCACCGCCACCGCGTGCCGGCTCGACGCGGACCTCGGCGCGCTCCAGGCGTCTGCCATCCGCTGAACGTCCTCGCGCGACGCGTTCGGTTCATCGATCTGTTTCGCCATGGGCACGTTCAAGCGCTGAGCGCGCGCTCCTGCGGCGCAGCCATCGTCGCCAAGGGATGCGGCGGACGTGCCAGCGCGAGGTGATCGCGCAGCGTGCGACCGGCGTACTCGCTGCGAAAGATGCCCTTGCGCTGCAGCAAGGGAACGACACCGTCGACGAAATCCTGCAGGCCCCCCGGCAAGACGTCCGGCATGAGGTTGAAGCCATCGGCCGCGCCGCCCGCGTACCAGTGCGCGATGTCGTCGGCGATCTGTTCGGGCGTGCCGACGATGACGCGGTGCCCGCCGCCGCCGGCGAGCGCGCGAATCAGCTGCCGCGCTGTGTAGCGGTGGCGCCGCGCCAGCGCCAGCGTGGCGTGGAAGAAGGTGTGGTTGCCGTTGCCACCGGCCGGGAGGGGCAGGTCGTCCGGCAGGCGCTGGTCGAGCGACAGGCGGTCGGGCGTCACGCCCAGCGTGCCGGCCAGGCGCGTCAGGCTGTAGTCCCAGGGGATCAGGTCGACCAGTTCGTCGCGCCGGCGCTGCGCGGTCTGCTCGGTGTCGCCGATGATGGTGGTGAGGCCCGCGAGCACCTTGACCGCGTGCGGACCGCGTCCGAGCACTTCGGCACGTGCGTTGAGGCCACGGGAATAGGCGAGCGATTCCTCGAAGGACTGCGAGGCCGAGAAAACCGCTTCGGCGTGGCGTGATGCCAGCTCCCGGCCGTCGTCTGACGCGCCGGCCTGCACCAGCACCGGATGGCCTTGCGGCGTGCGGGGCAGGTTGAGCGGGCCATGCACCGAAAAATGCTCGCCACGGTGGGCGACCGCCCGCACCTTGCTCGGATCGATGAAGCGGCCCTGCGCCTTGTCGCCGACGATGGCATCGTCTTCCCAGCTGTCCCAGAGCGCCTTGACGACCTCGGTGAATTCGTGGGCGCGGGCGTAGCGTCCGGCATGGTCCGGAGCCGCCGCGAGGCCGAAGTTGCGGGCCGAGGGCACGTCCGCCGATGTCACGATGTTCCAGCCGGCACGGCCGCCGCTCACGTGGTCGAGCGTCGCGAAGCGGCGGGCGATGTTGTAGGGCTCGTTGTAGCTGGTCGAGGCGCTGCCGATCAGTCCGACGTGGGTCGTCGCGGCGGCGATGCAGGCCAGCAGCACGGTCGGCTCGAGCGCCGTGATGGGACGGAAGTGGATCTGGTCGACGATGGCCGCGTTGTCGGCGAGGAACACGGCGTCGAGCTTGCCGGCCTCGGCGATCCGGGCGACCCGGATGTAGTGCTGCACGTCGGCGAAGGCCCACGGGTCGCTCTCCGGCAGGCGCCAGGCCGACGGCAGGAAACCGGAATGCAGGATGTTGACGTTGAGGTGGAGTTGCCTCGGGACGGTCGACAAGGAATCGCTCAAAAGACCTTGCCTTCCCGCAGATGCGTCGTCACGCCGTTGAGGTGGTAATCGCCCACGATGCGCGCCTTGTGGGTCAGCGGGTTGTGGCTGAAGATCGTGCGCAGGTTGCGCCAATGGCGGTCGAAGTTGAGCGCGCGCGACGTGGCGGACGCCCCGCCTGCCTCGAACATGCGCTCGGCTGCCTGAACGGCCAGCTTCGAGACGGTGAGTTGCGTGCTGGCGGTGGCGAGTGCGCCCGCGGTCACGAGGTCGTCCGCGTCGGGCGCATTGCGCTCGATCGCCGAGGCGGAGCGGTCCAGCACGAGAGCGTTCTGCGCGATCAAGGCGTCGATCGCATGCGACTGGGCCGCGATCTCGCCGATCACCTGCTGGGTGAGCGGATCGGCACGCGCGGACTCCGCGGCGACGTGGGCGGCCGGCCGGCCGCGGTGCCGGACGAAGTCGATCGCGTCGGACAGCACGTTGCGGACGATGCCGGCGCCGACCGCGACGAGGTGCAGCTGGCGCAAGGCCGAGACATGGCGCCCGGGCAGCCCTTCGTAGTCGCGCACCTGGTACTCGTCGGCACGGACCTCGACGTCGTCGAGCACCAGACTGCCGCTGGCGGTCATGCGCTGACCCATGCCGTCCCAGTCGTCGAGAACCTGCACACCGGCGCGATCGGTCGGAATGATGGCGATGATGTTGCGGCCCTGATCGTCGAGCGCGTTGATGCTGGCGTAATCGCTGAACTGCGTGCCGGTCGCATAGTACTTTCTGCCGTTCAACCGGAACCCCGACCCCGAGGCGGTCAGCATGGTGTTGAACACCCCCGGCCGCGTGGTGCCGAGCTCGGTCGAGGCGCCGCCGAAGATCGCGCCCCCGAGCACCCGCCGGGTCTGCAGTTCGTTGGACGCGCTGTAGGGCGAGATCGCGAGCAGCTCGGTCGTGTGGAAGTGAATGCGCAGCGCATGCGCCAGGCTCGCGTCGGCCGCGGCCAGCGTGCTCACGACGTCGACCACGTCGCCGACGCTGCCGCCCGGTCCGCCGAGGTGCGCCGGAATGCGCAGCGTGCCCAGGCCGCTGCGCTTGAAGCGTGCGATGCCATCGAACGGCAGCTCGCGGGCGAGTTCGCGGCCAGCGGCACCCTCGGCCAGATGGGCGGCGAGTTCGGGCAATCGCGCCAGGAGCGCGTCGCGGCCGACGGCGCGTGGCGATTCGTGCGGCGAGACCGGCGGCGTGCCGGTGTGGGTCGGGTCGGAATCGCTCATTCGAGATGACGGGCAAAGCAGTGGAGCGTAGCGCCGCCCAACGCGCTCGAACAGCTCGTTCTCTGCACATCGTTATCTGGAATTCGAGCTTGGACTGAAAAGCGATTCCCGAATACCGATCCTTGGAATGCTTCCTTGTGAACCCGGATCGCCACGCTTACCTTCCGCGGCCCTGTCCGATCGCCGCGCGCCGCGGCCCACCCCGCGGATCTCGTGATGATTTCAATGGCCGTCGACGAAGGCGTCGTCCGCGACCTGAACGGACCCGGACACGCGGTCGCGTCCGGCGGGCCGGCAGACCGGTCGGTCCCGGGCTCCCCTGTCTTCGGCAGCCGGATCGCGATCCGGCAGGTGAGCCGCCGCTTCGGCCCGGTCGTCGCCGTGGACGGCATCGACCTGACGATCGAGCCTGGAGAGTTCCTCACCCTGCTGGGCCCGAGCGGCAGTGGCAAGACGACCCTGCTCGCTGCCATCGCCGGGCTCGAACCCGTCGACGAGGGTGACATCCTGGTCGATGGCCGTTCGGTCCGCGACCTGCCACCGCATCGCCGGGGCTTCGGCATGGTGTTCCAGCACTACGGCCTGTTCCCCCACATGACGGTCGCGCAGAACGTCGCCTTTCCGCTGCGCATGGCGGGACTCGGCCGCACGCAGAGTGACCTGCGCGTGGCGGAGACGCTGGGCCTGCTGCACATCGAGGCCTTCACCGATCGCCTGCCGGGCGAACTGAGCGGCGGTCAGCAGCAACGCGTGGCGATCGCGCGTGCGATCGTTCGTCGACCTCGCGTCGTCCTGATGGACGAGCCGCTCAGCGCACTCGACCGGCGGCTGCGCGAAGCGATCCAGATCGAGATCCGCGCCCTGCACCGCGTGCTCGGCACGACGGTCGTTTTCGTGACCCACGACCAGGGCGAGGCGCTCGCCTTGAGCGACCGTGTGGCGGTGCTGGACCGGGGCCGCGTGGTCCAGCTCGGCACGCCGGCAGAGCTGTACCGGCGACCGGCGACCGAGTTCGTCGCGCGCTTCGTCGGCGAGTCCAATCTGCTCGAGTCGACCGTGCTGGGCGTCCACGGCGAGGCGGTGCAACTGCAGACCCGCTCGGGACACGCCTTTCTCGCCGAGGGGCCGTCCGCGACCGGTGCGTCCGTGCGCGAGGTCCGGTCCGGCCAGACGGTCCAGGTTCTGGTGCGCCCCGAGCGCATCACGCTCGCCCCGGCCGGCACCACGTCCACGCTGCCGGGAACGGTGCGATCGACGGTGTTTCTGGGCGAGATCCTGCGGCTCGACGTCGCGCTCGACACCGGCGAGCGGCTGCAGGTGCGGTTGCTGGACCCGATCGACTCGATGCGGCCTGCGGCGGGCGCACGGGTGCAGCTGGCCTGGCAGCCGCGCGACGCCTGGATCGTCGGGTGAGCGCGGTCCTCGCCGGTCGGCCGCGCTGGCGGCTTGGGCGGCCACTGGGTTGGCAAGTGCGCAGCCCTGCCTGGCTGTTGCTGCCGGCGGCCGCCTTCTTCGCCTTCTTCTACCTCGCGCCGCTGGTCGACCTGCTTCGCTCGAGCCTCGCAGAGGGCACGGGGCTGGCACGTCTGGACCACTACCGGCGCGTCTTCAGCGTGCCGCTCTACCTGGAGTCGCTGCTGCGCACGTTCGGCATCGCGGGCGCCGTCACGGCCCTGTGCGCCTTCTTCGGCTATCCGACCGCCCTGCTCATCCATCGGTCGCGTGGCGGGTGGCGACTGGCGCTCACCGCGGCGGTGGTGCTGCCCTACTTCGTCTCGGTGCTCATCCGCACCTATTCCTGGATGGTGCTGCTCGGCCGGAACGGGCCGATCAACAAGCTGCTGCTCGGCCTCGGGCTGATCGATTCGCCGCTGCCACTCATCTTCAACCGCGCGTCGGTGCTCATCGCGATCAGCGCGGTGTTGCTGCCCTTGATGGTGCTGACCTTGCTCGGCGGTCTGGCGCGGCTCGACCCGCTCGCGGCCCGGGCGGCGGCGACAAGCGGTGCCGCACCGCTGTCCGCGTTCTGGCGGGTGGTGTTCCCGCAGACGCTGCCCGGGCTGCTGGCCGGTGCGCTGCTGGTGTTCATCTCGACGACCGGCTTCTTCGTCACGCCATCGCTGCTCGGCGGCCCGGCCGACCAGATGTTTGCGATGCACATCACCCAGCAGGCCGACTTCCTGGCGAGCGGCGGCTTCCTGCAAGCCCTGGCGGTGCTGCTGCTCGGGGTCACGCTGGTGCTGATCGCGGCAGCCGGGCGCCTGATCGGGATCGACTTCATCTGGGGCGGGGGACGCCGGCCGCGTTCGGCCTCGACTGGGCTGTCGGGGTCGAAGAGCCGGGCTCGCGCGACAAGCCGCATCGCCGCGATCGTCGCCGACACGATCGGCTGGCCGCTGCTGCGATGCCTCGACCGCCTGCCGCAACGGGTCGGCGGCGCGATCAGCGTCGGCGTCGCCGCGTTCGCCGTGGCGACGCTGCTCGTACCGATCGCGGTCGCGGCCCTCATCTCCTTCAGCAATGCGGTCTACATGACGTTTCCACCGCCTTCCTACTCGCTGCGCTGGTACGGCAAGTTCCTGTCGGATGCGACGTGGACGAGCGCGTTGCTGACGTCCGTCGGTATCGGTGCGGTCTCGGCCCTGGCATCGGTACTGCTCGGCAGCGCGTCGGCGTTCGCGCTGGTGCGGTCCCGGTTGCCGGCCAAATCTTTCTGGATGGCGTTCTTCGTGAGCCCGTTGATCGTGCCCGGAGTCGTGCTCGGGCTGTCGCTCTACAGCCTCTTCTTGCGCACCGAACTGCTCGGTACCGTGTGGGGCCTGGCCGCGGCGCACGCGCTCGGCGGCACCGCACTCGTCCTCGTCATCGTCTCGGCGAGCCTGCAGACGGTCGACAGGCGCCAGGAGTGGGCGGCGGCGGTGCACGGTGCGGCGCCGTGGCGCGTCTTTCTCTCGGTCACCTTGCCGGCGATCCGGCCGAGCCTGACCGCGGCCGGATTCTTCGCGTTCCTGCACTCCTTCGACGACCTCGTGTTCTCGATGTTCCTGAGCGGCACGCATCTCAGCACCCTGCCGCTGCGGCTCTGGGGCAACGTCAACTACAAGCTCGACCCGGTGCCCGCGGTCGTTGCCACCTTCGAGGTCGGCGTGATCGTGGTCGCACTCCTGCTTTTCCATGTTCGACAACCCCAGCGACACCGAAAGAACTGAAATGTTGACGTCATCGCGCTTGCCCTCGTCCCTGAAACGCCGCGCCCATGCCGCCGCTTCCCTCGCGCTCGGCGCGCTCGCGTTCTGCGCTGCCGGCGGCGCGCTCGCCCAGAGCAAGGAAGTCGTCACCCAGGACCCGGGGGGAACCTACGGCGAGGCGCTGCGCAAGCTGGTCTACGACCCCTTCACGGCGGAGACCGGTATCAAGGTCCTGACCGTGCAGGAGGCCCGCGGCGGTCCGCGCGTGAAGGCACAGGCCGAGGCCAGGCGCACCGAATGGGACCTGTCCTTCATCTTCGACCAGGAGGTGAGCCAGCTCGACTCCTACCTCGCCGACATCGACTACCAGAAGCTCACGCCCGAAGCGCAACTCACCGTCGCCTCGTTGCCGAAGGAGGCGGTGCGGCCCAAGGGCGTTGCCTTGCAGGTGATCGGGGTGGCGCTGGTCTACAACAAGGAGGCCTTTCCTTCCAAGCGGTACCCGAAGACCTGGGCCGACTTCTGGAACGTGAAGGACTATCCCGGCAAGCGTTGCCTGCCCAATTGGTCGCGCTTCGTGTTCGAGGCCGCGCTGCTCGCCGATGGCGTCGCGCCGGGCAAGCTCTACCCGGTCGACTTCGACCGTGCATTGCGCAAGATCGCCGAGATCAAGCCGCACGTCGTGAAGTGGTGGCTGACCAATTCGCAGGCGCCGCAGTTGCTGCTCGACGGCGAGGCTTCCGCCTGCCTGGGCTACACCGGCCCGGTCGCGCGGCTCAAGAAGGAAGACGCCAACGCGCCGCTCGAGATGACCTGGGACGGCGCGTTCACCTACTACGACTTCTTCTCCATCCCGAAGAACGCACCGCACCCCGACGCCGTGCTGAAGCTGCTCTCCTACCGGCTCGACGCGCAACGCGCGGCGCGCGTGGCAGAGGCGACCAGCGTGGCGCTGCCGTCGTCGCGCGTCTACGCCGCGGCCGACCCGAAGCTGCGCGACTACTGGACCAACAGTCCGCAGGTCGAGAAGACCGCCATCAAGTGGAACGCCGCCTTCTGGGGCGGCAAGGCGCCGGACGGCACCACC
Organism: uncultured Rhizobacter sp.; assembly: GCA_964249855.1. Classification (GTDB taxonomy): domain Bacteria; phylum Pseudomonadota; class Gammaproteobacteria; order Burkholderiales; family Burkholderiaceae_C; genus LMDS01. Next base: position 8,594 of record CAXUDL010000036.1, read on the forward strand.
AACGAGGAGTACGCGCAGCAGAAGCTGAACCAGTTGCTGGCCCAGTGAGGACCCGTCGTCGCACGCAGGTCGAACGTAGGCAAGAGCACCGGTCCGGCCGAATGGCTCCTGCTCGGCTCGAGGCGGCATCGGTGTGCCTCGCGTTCCCGAACGAAACGGCCGAATGCGCCATCACCGTGCCATGGCGGCTCCAGGGAAGTCATCGTTCTGCAGGTCGATGAGCAGGCGAGCGGTGGTCATGGGGCCTCATTGCGTCGATGGGCAGGACGGCCATGCCAGCCATCCATGGGGAGCCGGCCACGCCGGCGACCCGGCGACTCTGGCGGCTCGGAGCTTCATCGAGTCGTGCTTTCCGAATGCTTCGGGTCGACGATCGCATCGCTGCACTCGACGACATCGTGATGGCAGGCGATCCAGTGGCCCGGCCCGACCGTGCGCAGCACCGGTTTCTCCGCGGCGCAGCGCGAGGTGGCGTGGGGACAGCGCGCCTGGAAGCGGCAGCCGCCAGGCAGGTCGATCGGCGAGGGGAGGTCGGCCGCTGCCGCGCCGGCGCGCTCGAACTGGTTCTCGCTCGAGGCGATCAGCGCTCGGGTGTAGGGGTGCCGCGGGCTGCCGACCACGGCATCGCGGCCGCCCAGCTCCATGAACTCGCCGAGATAGAGCACGCCGATCTGCTCGCTCATGTGGGCCACGACCGCCAGATCGTGCGAGATCAGGAAGTACGTCAGGCGGTGCTCGCGCTGCAGGTCCTGCAGCAGGTTCAGGATCTGCGCCTGGATCGACACGTCGAGCGCCGACACCGGCTCGTCGAGCACCAGTGCTTTCGGCCCGACGCCGATCGCCCTGGCGATCGCGACGCGCTGGCGTTGCCCGCCGCTGAGCTCGTGCGGCCGGCGCTGCGCCGTCTGCGGGCTCAGCCCGACGAGCTCCAGCAGGGCGGCGACGCGCCGGCGCAGGGCGTCCCCTGTCGCCAGGCCATGGATGCGCAGCGGCTCGGCGACGATCTCGCCGATGCGCATCTGCGGGCTGAGCGACGAATACGGGTCCTGCAGCACGGGCTGCACGGTGCGATGGAAGGCCCGGCGTGCGGCCCGGTCGAGCCGGCCGACGTCCTGCCCGCCGACCCGGATGCGGCCCGACGTGGCCGGCTCAGCGGCGAGCAGCAGCCGCGCGAGCGTGCTCTTGCCCGAACCCGACTCGCCGACGAGGCCGAAGGTGGCGCCCTTCGGCACGTCGAAGCTGAGGTTCGAGACGGCGTGCAGGGTCTTCGCGGTGCCGAAGAGGCCGCGCCGCACCCGATAGTCGCGGTGCACGTTCTCGACGGCGATGAACGCGTCGCTCACGGCGCGTCCGCCGCGACGGCGCTCTCGAGCGGTCGGGTGGCAGCGCCGTCCACCGGTGCCACGCCCAACCGTTCGGGCGTTCGCCAGCACGCGACATCGCGACGACGCTCGGCCCACGAGAACCAGTCGGGGTACTGCGCTTCGCAACGCGCATCCGCCTGCGTGCAGCGCGGCGCGAAACGGCAGCCGGCCGGCCAGCGGCCCGGCGCGGGCGGCACGCCGGGAATCGTCGTCAGGCGCTCGCGCCGCTGCAGCAGCGACGGCGCGGCGCGCAGCAGGCCTTCGGTGTAGGGATGGCCGGGCCGGTCGAAGACCTCGGCGATCGGCCCGCGCTCGACGATGCGGCCGGCGTACATGACGGCGACGTCGTCGCAGAACCGGGCCGCCAGCCGCAGGTCGTGGGTGACGAAGACGATGGTCGTGCGGCGGCTGCGCTGCAGCTCGCGCAGCAGGTCGAGGATCTGCAATTGCACGGTGGCGTCCAGGGCGGTGGTCGGCTCGTCGCAGAACAGCAGTTCGGGTTCGCAGGCGAGGTTGATCGCGATCGCGACGCGCTGGCGCATGCCGCCGCTGAACTGGAACGGGTAGCTGTCGAGCCGTTCGGCCGCGGCGGGAATGCGGACCGCCTCGAGCGCGGCGACCGCACGGCGCCGCAGCTCGGCCCGGTCGGTGATGCCGTGGTGGTAACGGAACACCTCCCCCACCTGTTCGCCGATCGTCAGCAGCGGGTTCAGTGAGGTCATCGCGTCCTGCAGCACCATGCCGATCTGCCGCCCGCGGATGGCGCGCAGGGCGCGCGGCGTCTTCTTCAGCAGATCCTCGCCCTTGAACAACACCTCGCCCGCCACCACGCGGCCGTTGGCGGGCAGCAGGCCGAGCAGCGAGCTGCAGGTCATGCTCTTGCCCGAGCCGGATTCGCCGACGAGCGCGAGCGTGCGGCCGACCTCGATGCGCAGGTTGACGTGGTCGACGGCGGTGATGCGGCCCTCGCGGGTCACGAGCTGCGTCGTCAGTCCACGCGCTTCGAGAAGAACTGTCATGACAACCTCACCACGACTCCGGCACCGACGTGTTCAGCCGGTCGCGCAGCGCATCGCCGAGCAGGTTGGCCGCCAGCACGGTCGCGATCAGAACGCCGCCCGGCGCCACGCAGACCCACCATGCGCCCGAGAGATGGCCGCGGCCGTCGGCGATCATCGAGCCCCAGGAGGGTGTCGGCGGCTGGATGCCGAGACCGAGGAAGCTCAAGGTCGATTCGAGGATGATCACGCTGCCGACGTCGAGCGTCGCCAGCACGACGAAGGTGCCGGCGATGTTGGGGAAGAGATGGCGCAGCATGATCCACGGCGGCGACGCGCCCGCCAGCCGCGCCAGCAGCACGAAGTCGCGCGACTTGAGCGACAGCACCTCGCCGCGGATCACCCTTGCGAAACGGGCCCAGTTCGCCATCGTCAGCACCAGCACGAGGTTGAAGAGGTTCACGCCGATCGCACCGGACAACACGAGCGCGAGGATGATCGCCGGAAAGGCGAGCTGCATGTCGGCAAGCCGCATCACCGCAGCGTCGACGACGCCGCCCGAGTAGCCAGCGGCGACGCCGAGAGCCGTGCCGACGCATCCTGCCAGCAGCACCGCGCAAGCGGCGATGAAGAGCGACACCCGGGCGCCGGCGATGGCGCGCGAGAGCACGTCGCGGCCGAGCGGATCGGTGCCGAAGAGGTGTGTGGCCGATGGCGGCAGGAAAGTGTCGGACAGGGAGATCGCGAGGGGGTCGAAGGGCGCGACCGCGTCTCCGGCGAGCGCGGCCAGCGCCACGACGACAAGGACCGCGGAGGCGAGGCCGAGCTGCAATCGCGCCGCCCGGCGCCGGCTGCGCAGCGGTGCCGCGGCGACGCCGACCGGCTCGGGCGGCGTCTGCGTCAACACGATGTCATGCATAGTGGATCCGCGGATCGATGGCGGCGTAGAGCAGGTCCACGCCGAGGTTGACCAGCGCGAAGACGCCTGCCGACACCGTCACCGCCGCCTGGACGACGGTGTAGTCGAGGTTGTTGATCGAGTCGAGGATGAGCTGGCCGACCCCCGGCCAGGCGAACACCACTTCGACCGAGACCGCGCCGCCCATCAGCACGCCGAACTGCAGCGACACGAAAGTGACGACCGGCAGCAGCGCGTTCTTGAGCGCATGGCGCAGCACGATCACGTGTTCGGGCACGCCCTTGATCCGCGCGAACCTGATGTAGTCGCTCTGCAGCACCGCCGTCATGCTCGATCGTGTCAAGCGCGCGATTCCGGCCGCCGCATACCAGCCGAGCGCCACCATCGGCAGCGCCATGTAACGCAGCCCGCCGTAGCCGCCGGTCGGCAGCCAGCCGAACTGCAGCGAGAAAATCTTGACGAAGATCAGGCTGAAGAAGAACGGCGGCGCCGCTTGCCCGAAGACCGCGAACAGCTTGCCCACCTGGTCGACCGCGCCACCCGGCCAGACGGCCGAGCCGACACCGAGCGGCAACCCGATGGCCAGCGCCACCACGAGCGCCGCGAGCGTCAGCTGCAAGGTCGGTCCGAGCGCACCGACCACGACCTCGAGCGCCGGCCGCGAGAACCGGTACGAGGTGCCGAAGTCGCCCCGTGCGAGTTCGAGCGTGAAGCGGCCGAACTGTTCGAGCAGCGGCCGGTCGAGCCCCATCTGCTGGCGCAGCACCTGGCGGTCGGCCTCGGTCGCCTCCGGCGGCAACATCAGATGGGTGGGGTCACCGATCGCGCGCACGACCGTGAAGATCAGCGCGACGACGAGGAAGACGGTGACGAGCGACTGCAGGAGCCGACGCAGGACGTACTGGAGCATGCCCGCCTACTTCCAGGCCGCCGCGCGGAAGTCGAGGCTCCAGCCCGCGACCTGGGGCTTCCACTGCAGCGCGGGGTCGCGCAGAAAGCCGAGCTGCGGTTCGGCGAGCAGCACCGCCTGGCCATCGTCGCGGCTCAGCTGCAGGATCTGCTTGAAGAGCGCGTCGCGCTGGGCGCGGTCCGACTCGCCTTCGACCTGCTCGATCAGCTTCTGCACCGCCGGGTTGTCGTAGTCGGACCAGGTGCCGTTCTTCGCCACCGCGCCGCCGACGACGTGGATCGGGTCGTAGATCGCGTTGCCGAAGCCCATCAGCACCAACGGGCCGCTCTGGTGAACGGCGTTCAGCCGGTTGTACGCGGTCGCGTCGATCACCTTGATCTGGGTGCGGATGCCGACCGCGCCCCAATACGCGACGAGCGCCTCGCACAGGGCGCGCGGCTGCGTCGTCGGGCAGGTCAGGCTGGTGTCGATGCCGTTCGGAAAACCGGCCTCGACGAGCAGCTGGCGCGCCTTGGCGGGGTCGTGGTCGAAGGGCTTCAGCGATGGATCGCTGCCGTACGGGTAGCTCGCCGGGATCAGCGTGCCGAGCGGCGCCGCCTGGCCGCGCAGAACGTTCTTGATGAGGGCGGTCTTGTCGACGGCGTAGTTCAACGCGAGCCGCACGTTCTTCCTCGAGAGCGGCGTCGACGGGTCGTTCGAGTAGATGCGCACATGAAGCGGGCTGCCGCCGTCGACCAGCTCGGTCGCAAGGGCCTTCTCGCTGCGCAGTCGCTCGATGTCCACGGGCGCGATCTCGGTCCCGAGGTCGACCTCGCCGGCCAGCAGCGCATTGACGCGGCTCGAGGGTTCCGGGATGAACCGGTAGACCAGCCGTGCGATCGCCGGCCTGGGTCCCCAGTAGCCGTCGAAGCGGGCGAACTCCATCGAGCGGCCGATCTGGTGGTCGACGATGCGGTAGGGGCCGGTGCCGACCGGCGCCTGGGCGTAGGCTTCTGGCGACTTCAAGCTGCCGAAGTACGCCTTGGGCACGATATAGAGGTAGCCGGCGAGCTTGTTCAGGAAGGCGCCGTCGCGCTGCTTGAGGTGGAAGACGACGGTGGTCGGGTCTGGTACCTCGACGCGCTCGACGGTATTGACGAAGAACGGCCGGCGCGTGCTCTGCGTCTCGGGCCGAAGCACGCGCTCCATCGAGAATTTCACGTCCTCGGCGCTGAAGGGGTCGCCGTTGTGGAATTTCACCCCGCGGCGGAGCGTGAAGGTGTGGGTCCGCCCGTCGGCGCTGACCTGATGCGCCGTCGCCAGCCGCGGTTCGAGGTTGCCGAGGCGATCCCAGCCGTAGAGCGTGTCGAACGCGTTCCAGGCGTACTTGGCCGAATCGATGCTCGGCGGCAGCAGCGGGTCGAGGTTGCCGGGGCCGGCGGCGATCGCCACGACCAGCGTGTTGCGGTCGACCGCCGGTTTGCCGTCGAAGGCCTGGAGCGCGCCCGAGGCGGCCAGCGCCAGGCCGAGGACCGCGATGCCGCGGACGATCCTCGATGTCATTGCTGCGGCTTCCACGCGACCTGCCGGAAGTTGAGGCTCCATCCCGCGACCTGCGGATTCCATTGCAGCGACGGGTCCTTGGCGTAGTTCAGGTTCAACTCGGCCAGCAGCACCGCCTGCGCATCGTCGTGCGTCAGCTGCAGGATCTGCTTGAACAACGCATCGCGGCGGGCGCGGTCGTCTTCGCCTTCGACCTGGTCGATGAGTTTCTGCACCTCTGGGTTGTCGTAGTCCGACCAGGTGCCGCTCTTCGAGACCGACCCGCCGATGACGTGGATCGGGTCGTAGAGTGCGTTGCCGAATTCGGAGACCGCCAACGGGCCGCTCTGGTGGACGTTGTTGATTCGGTTGAAGGCGACGTAGTCCATCGTCTTGATCTGCGCCTTCACGCCGACCTGTGCCCAATACGCGGCGACGGCTTCGCACAGCGCGCGCGGAAAGGCCGCGGCGCAGACCAGGGTGGTCTCGAAGCCCTTCGCATGACCCGCCTGCCCGAGCAGTTGCTTCGCCCGCACCGGGTCGTACGGATAGGCCTTGAGGGCCGGGTTGGTGCCGTACGGATAGCTCGACGGCAACGTCGACGTCAGCGGCGCCGCCCGGCCGCGAAAGACGCTCTTGAGAATCGCGTCGTGGTCGAGCGCGTAGTTCAGCGCCAGCCGGACATCGCGCTTGGCGAGCGGCGTCGCCGGGTCGTTGGAATAGATGCGCACGTGCAGCGGGCTGCCGCTCGGCACCGAGGTCACGGCGACGTCCTTCCGGCGTTGCAGCTGCTCGGCGTCGGCGGGCGCGATGTCGGTCGCCAGGTCGACCTCGCCGGCCAGCACGGCGTTGACGCGGCTGCTGGGCTCGGGGATGAAGCGGTAGACGATCTTCGCGACTCCGGGCTTGTCGCCCCAGAAGCCGTCGAAGCGACCCAGTTCGAGCGACTGCCCGACCTTGTGCGACACGACCTTGTACGGGCCGGTGCCGACCGGCGCCAGCGCGAAGGCCTCGGGCGACGCCAGGCCCTCGGTGTAGGCCTTCGGCACCACGTACAGGTAGCCGGCCAGCTTGTTCAGGAACGCGCCGTCCTTCTTCGACAGCTTGAAGACCACCGTCTGTGCGTCGGGAGCTTCGACCGCCGCGACCGTGCTGACGAAATAGGGGCGCCGCGTGCTCTTGGTCTTCGGCTCGAGGATGCGTTCGAGCGAAAACTTCACGTCGTCGGACGTCAGCGCCGCGCCGTTGTGGAAGCGCACGTTCGGGCGCAGCTTGAAGGTGTGCACGAGGCCGTCGGCGCTGATGGCGTGGGAGGTGGCCAGCCGCGGCTCGACGTTGCCGCGAACGTCGAAGCCGTAGAGCGTGTCGAACACGTTCCAGGCGTACTTGGCGGAATCGACGCTCGGCGCAACCTGCGGATCGAGGTTGCCCGGCTCGGCCGACAGGCCGACCACCAGCGTGTCGCGGTCCACCGCGGGCTTGCCGTCGAGTGCACGGGCGCCGCCGGTGGCGAGCAGGCCGAGCGCCAGCAGACCGGTGCCGACGAAGGGTGGGAAGCGCAATGGCATGGGATGACTCCTCGAGGAACAAATTTCGTCAGGCGGCGACGGCTTCGATGCCGACGCGCAGGCGCTCTGCGGCGTGCGCCGCCGCGACCCGGCCGCCGACCAGGCACTCGGCCAGGTTGCCGCCCGCCATGTAGACGTGGCCGAAGGCGCTGCCGAGTTCACCGGCGGCGTACAGGCCGGCGATCGGGAGGCCTCGGACGTCGAGCACGCGCTGGTGCTCGTCGTGCACCGGACCGCCCTGCGTGTTGATCACCAGCGGCCAGACCTCGGCGAGGTAGAACGGCGCCTGCCGCAGCGGGTGCATGGTTTCCGGCCGACGGTCGAAGTCGGCGTCGGCGCCGGCGTCGCAGGCGCTGTTCCACCGCGCGACTTCGCGGCCCAGCGTCTCGGCGTCCAGGCCGACGAGTGCCGCGAGCGAGCGCCAGTCGTCGGCCCGCCGGAACAGTCCGAGGGCGAGTTCCTCGCGGTTGTCCTTGCTCCATGCGTAGCCGGGATCGGGATCGTTGGCGACCACGCGCCCGAGCGTGTACATCGCGAAGCCGGCCTCGTCGAGCAGCATGTACGCCGGCAGGCGGGTGTGGGCGGCGCGGCTCGCGTCGAAGTGCGCGAAGTGGCGCACGCCGGTGTCGCCCGGATACGGCTCGTATTCGTTGGCGAAACGGCGGCCGCGCTGGTCGACGAGGATCCACGGCATCACCGGCAGCGGCGTTGCCTGATGCCCGGGCGTCCACATCGGGAAGTTCTTCGTGTAGAGGCCGTAACGGAAGGCCGGGTCCGGATGGCGAAAGCCGTAGGGGCCATGGAAGTGCCACATGTGCCAGAGGTCCGCGCCCACCGCCTGCGCCATCCGGATGCCGTCGCCGGTGTTGCCGAGGAAGCTCGCGGGCAGCACGTCTGTCGTTTCGAAATACTGCGCCTGCATCGCGGGATCGGCCTCGAAGCCGCCGCAAGCCAGCACGACGCCAGCCTCCGCCTGCACGGTTCGCCGACGGCCGTGGCGCTCGAGTTCGACGCCGGTGACGCGGCCGTCGGTGTCGCGCAGCAGGCGGCGCGCCGCGGTCTGCAGTTCGACATCGATGCCGCGCAGGCGCAGGTTGTCGAGCAGCAGTCCGAAGAAGTTGGCGCCGAGGCCCGAGTGGCAGAGCCGGCGCGACGGGTTGTCGGCGAGCGACGCGACCTCGACGTAGCCGAGCCGGTCGAAGCCGGGGAAAGGATAGTTGCCGAGCGACGGCCTGACCTGCACCCGCGCGCCGACGGCCTCGGCCAGCAGCTCCATCCAGCGCGGCAGTTCCGCCATGCCCTGCGCCAGCCGCTGCAACACCGGCGCCGGCGTGCGGCCGCCGCAGGTCGAGTCGAGGTAGGCGAACGCAGCATCGGCGTCGAAGGCGACGCGCGCACCGCCCGCCGACACCACCGACAGCCCACCGGGATGGTCCATCTTCTCGACCAGACGCACCGACAGGCCGGCGTCGTGCGCGGCGATCGCCGCTGCCGCGCCGGCCGCCCCGCAGCCGACCACCACCAGGTCGCAGTCGGGCGTCGGGCCGCTCATCGCTGCCGCGTCGAGTCGAAGCTCTCGCCAAGCGCCGCCTGGCCGATCGTCTGGTGCGTGCGGTCGTGGCCGACGTGCAGGACGTGGGTCTGCAGGTCACGGACCAGGCGGGCGAGCGGGTAGTCGTCGAAGAGCGCAGTCGAACCGGCGAGCCGCCCCATGGAGGCCGCGACCTGCAGCGCCGACTGCGCGCACACCGACTTGGCGGCCATCGACGCCAGCTCGGCGCGCACCGTGTCGCCAGCGCGCCAGGTCTCGATCGCCCGCTCGAACGCCGCCTGCGCCGCGTAGAGCGCGACCTGCGATTCGCCGACGTGTGCCTGCACGAACGGGTCGCCGAGCTTGCCCGGCAGCTTGCGCAGCCAGTCCAGCGTCCAGCCGAAGACCCCCTCGGCCGCCCCGAGGTAGTTGGCGCTGAACCCGAGGTGGAAGCGGCCTTGCCAGCGGCCACCGATGTAGGCGCCAGGGGGCCCGAGCACATGGCTCGCGGGAACGAAGACGTCGTCGAGCACGATTTGCGGGCTCTCGGCCACGCGCATGCCGCTCGGCCGGTACCAGCCGCTGTCGGCACGAACGCCGGCCATGCCCGGCTCGACCAGCACCATCTGGTGGTTGCTCGCCATGCCGTCGATCCCGGCGAGCGAGGTAAACGCGATGCCCAGGCCGTGGGCAATGCCGTTGGTCGCGTAGAACTTCCGGCCGCTGACGCGCAGACCGCCCGGTTCTGGCGTGGCCCGGGTCTGGAAGGCGGCAGCGCCCGGGGCGAGGCCGGGCTCGCTGCCCATGAACGAGAACAGCGAAAGGCGCTCGGCGAGCGGCCGGAGAAAACGCTCGCGCTGGGCCGGCGAGCCGAGCTCGGCGATCGTCCAAGCGGCATGGTTGTGCACCTGCAGCGAGTGCGCCGTGCCGGGCGAGACGCGTGCGACCGTGCGCACCGCTTGGAGATAGGTCGCAGGATCGTCGCTGTACAGATGGCTGTCGGCGCCGCCGAACGCTTTCGGCAGCGTGGTCCGCAGCCAGCCGGCCTCGTGCAGATCCTGCAAGTTCTGCAACGGCAGCTCGGCGCGATCGTGGGCGTCGCGTTCCCGGTTCACGAATCGGGAGCGCACGAGCTCGTCGAGACGTTCGAGGCGCGGATCGGCGCGACCGCGCGAGGAGATTCCTTGCCGCAGAGGTGCCGCGGCGATGTCGAGGACGGCGGCCATGTCAGTGGCGCCCGGCCGCCCGAAGCCACCGACGGCGCCCCCGGCGGGCAGGAGCGAAGCGACTTGGGAGTTCCATCAGACCGGCTTGTCGCCCTGGATCGTGACGCGATAGCCCGAGCGCACCTGCGGCCGGTAGTCCCAGACCGCCAGATGCTGCGTGCAGCGGTTGTCCCAGAACGCCACGGAATGCTGGCGCCAGCGGAAGCGCACGATGAACTCGGGCTGCGTGCTGTGCGCGTAGAGAAAGCTCAGCACCGCCGTGCTCTCGTCTTTCGGCAGGCCGTCGATCTTGACGGTGAACCCCGGGTTGACGAACAGCGCCTTGCGACCGGTGACCGGGTGGGTGCGAACGACCGGGTGCTTGGCGCGTGGGTACACCTTGCCCTCGTCGGACGCGCCGTAGTTCCTGTAGCGGCCCCGGTACACATGGTCGCCGTCGTGCGTCGCGGTGAGCCCGTCCAGGTAGCGCTTCATCCGGTCCGACAGCGCGTCGTAGGCCGCGGCCGTGCTGGCGAACATCGTGTCGCCACCGGTCGGCGGCACCGTGTGCAGGTGCAGGATGCTGCCGAGCGGCGGCTCGGCGTCGCACGAGACGTCCGAATGCCAGCCTTCGCCGGCGACGTACTTCGATTCAGCGTCGGCGTGGATGCGCAGAATCTCCGGATGGCCTGCCGGTGCTGGGGCGCCCGGGTGGATGTGCAGAGGCCCGAAGTAACGGCCGAAGTTCTTTTGAGACTCGAGCTCGAAAGGCTGGTCGCGAAAGAAGATCACCTGATGGTCGGCGAGCGCGCGCTGGACGTCGCCGATCTGAGCGTCGTTCAGCGGCCGGGTGATGTCGATGCCGCTGATCTCGGCGCCGATGTGGCTCGTCAGTCGCTCGGCCTTGAGCGTGGTGTAGTGGACGGAGTCGGGGGTGCTCATGGACGGACGCCTGATCAGGCAGGGCGCGAAGAGCGGCGGATGTTAGGGACTGGCCGCGTGCTGCACAAAGAAGAAAGTCGAGCATGCTTAGTCGCTTGGCGCATGAGTCGGTAAACGCATGTCGATCCTCGAAATTCTTCGTTGGATGCAATGCGAGCGCTTCATAGAGTCCGGGGTTTGTCCCGCCGCGGCCGACTCCTCGAATGACTTCCCCCTCCCCTGGTACGGCGTCGCAGCCGCGACCGACGTCACCCGAACAGTGGCTGGCCGCCGCCGCCGCGCTCTCCGCGCTGTTCGCCGCCGACGCGGCCCGGCTCGATGCGGACCGCGTGCTGCCGCATGCCGCGTTCGACCAGTTGCGCAACAGCGGGCTGCTCGCGGCGCGCGTGCCCCGCGAGCACGGTGGCGCGGGCCTCGACTACCAGACGCTCTCGCGCATCTCGGTGCTGCTCGCCAAGGGCGACCCCAGCGTCGCGCAGGCGCTGCTGCCGCACCACGTCAGCGTCGAGGCCATCGCGGTGCAGGGCACACCGGACCAGCAGGCACGCTGGTTCGGCCGCGTGGTGCGCCAGGGCGAAGTCTTCTCCGGTGCGATCGCCGAACGCGGCACGCGCTTTCGCACCGACATCAAGACGCGCCTGGTGCCGCTCGGCGAAGGCCGCTGGCAGCTCGACGGTCGCAAGTACTACACGACCGGCGGTCTGCTGGCCGACTGGCTGCGGGTGGTCGCGTTGACGCCGGAGAAGACTGTCGTCTCGGTCGTGCTGCCGCGGTCGCGCGTCGGTGTGGTGCTGGTCGACGACTGGGACGGCATGGGCCAACGCGTCACCGCGAGCGGCACGACCGAGCTGACGGCCGTCGAGGTGTACGACGACGAAATCCTGAGGCGCGCGACCGGGGAGGACGGACCCTGGCTCTACGCCTCGACCGCCGGGCAGCTGATGCATTGCACGATCGAGGTCGGTATCGCCCTCGCAGTGCTCGACGACGCCGTGGCCTGGGCGCGGGACGGGGCGCGGCCGGTGAGGGAGAGCGGCGTGCAGCGCTCGGTGGACGATGCCTATGTGCAGCAGGCGGTCGGCCGCATCGCGGCCCACGCCCATGCGGCGCAAGCCATCGTCGACCGCGCAGCCGACGCGGTCGACCGCGCCGCGCACGCTTGGTGGAGCGGCGGTCTCGCCGAGGCAGAACTCGACGCGCTGGGCGTGGAGGCCTCGATCGCCGTCGCCGAAGCCAAGATCGTCGCCACCCAGGCGGCGCTCATGGCGGCCGAACAGTTCTACGAGGTGGGCGGCGCTTCGGCCACCCTGCGCCGCCACAATTTCGACCGCCACTGGCGCAATGCGCGCACCCACACCACCCACGACCCGGTCGCCTACAAATACAAGGCCGTCGGCGCCTACTACCTGAGCGGCACGCGACCGCCCAATGCGCTGACCTACTGACCGTCATGAGCACGATCATTGCCTCCACGGTGACCGGCACGGTCTGGAAGATCGAAGCACGGGAAGGCGACCTGCTCGCCCGTGGACAAAGTCTGCTGCTGGTCGAATCGATGAAGATGGAGATCCCGATCGAGGCGCCGGTCCGCGGTCGGCTGCTGAAGCTCCATGTCGTCGAAGGCGAAGGTGTGGCCGAGGGTCAGGCGATTGCCAGTTTCGAGCCGGCCAGTCTCGAGCCGGCCAGTACCTCGCCCGCGCGATGATCCCAGCGCCTCTACGCCCTTTCCATACGCCCATCGACCAGATGCTCGCGCATGCGCTGGCATCGTGGCCGGACGAACTCTTCCTCGCCGCCGACGGTGTCGAATTGACCTACGCCGACGTCGGTGCCGAGGTCGACGCCCTGGCGCACGGACTCTGCGCGCTCGGTCTCCTGCCCGGCGACCGCGTCGCGCTCTGGATGTCGAACGTCTGGGAATGGGTGGTCACGCAGTTCGCGGTGACGCGTTGCGGCGCGGTGCTGACGCCGCTGAACACCCGCCTGCGCAGCGACGACCTGGCACATGCCCTCGGCGACAGCGGCGCCCGCTTCCTCGTGACGCAAGATCATGCCGGCGACTTTTCCTACCTCGAGACGGTACGCGGCCTGGTCGTGGCGGGCCGTCTGCCGGCGCTCGAGCACATCGTCGTCGCCAGGGCGGGTACCGCGCAGACCCGGCCCTTCATCGGCTGGGACGCGGTCGTCGCCGCCGGTCGCGGGTCGAGCGTCCGCCCCAAGCCGGCGCAGGACCCGCAGCAGCTCGCCTACATCCTCTACACCTCGGGCACGACCTCGCTGCCGAAGGGCGTGATGCTGTCGCACGCGAACCTGAACAACGCGTTCAGGCTGGCGCGTCACGTCGGCCGCGGCGACAAGACCTTCCTCGCCTTCCCGCTGTTCGCGATCACTGGCTGCCACAACGCCGTGCTCGGGTCGCTGCTCGTCGGCGCGGGCCTCGTGCTGCAGGAGCGCTTCGATCCAGACGATGCGCTGACGCTGATCGAGCGCCACCGCTGCGTCTCGCTCGGTGGCATCGTCGGCGTGTTGCCGGCGCTGCTGAAGTCGCCGCGGTTCGAGCGGCAGCGCGTCGCCTCGCTGCGCCACCTCGGCGTCTTCCCCCGCCGCCCGCAGCATGTGCCGTGGTTCGAGGCCTTCGGCGAGGTGCGTGCGGTGAGCGTCGGCTACGGCATGACCGAAACCGCAGGACCGCTGACCTTCACCGACGACATGACCGAGGACGGGCTCGACAACGAAGGCCTGCCCTGGCCCGGCAACGCGCTGCGAATCGTCGACGAACACGGACACGATGTGCCCGAGGGCGTGCAGGGCGAAATCCTTGCGCGCAGCCCGCAGGTGATGCTCGGCTACTACCGCCAGCCCGAGGCGACGCGCAAGGCCGTCGATGCGCAGGGCTGGCTCCACACCGGCGATGTCGGCCGGCGCGACGCTCAAGGCCGCCTGACGTGGATCGGCCGCCACAGCGACGTCTGGAAGACTTCGGGCTTCAACGTCGCGGCGGCCGAAATCGAGGCCCACCTGTCGGCTCACCCGGCCATCGCAGAAGTCGCCGTGATCGGCGTGCCGGACGCCGACAAGGGCGAGGTCGGCGCCGCCTTTGTCATCCTCGAGCCCGGTCAGCGATTCGACCTCGCCGCGCTGCGCGCTCATTGCCAGGGCCGCATCGCGTCGTACAAGACGCCGGGGCACCTGGTCGTGCTGGACCGGTTCGCGAAGACGACCAGCGGCAAGGTGCGAAAGCTCGAACTGCGACAGACGCACTTCGCGCATCTGCTGGCCGCTGTCGTGCCGGCCTGACCCGGTGGACGGCGAGCCCATCGACGCGCTGCGCGCGCGCCGCGCCGCCGTGCGGGCCCAGGTGCCGGCCGACAAGCTGACGCGCCTGCGTGCCGAGGGCCGGCTGCCGGTGCGGGAACGCCTCGAGGTGCTGCTGGACCCGGGGTCGTTTCGCGAGATCGGCCTGCTCGCGCGCAGCCCGCTCTCAGATCTGAGCGCGCGCACGCCGGCCGACGGCCTGGTCTGCGGCAGCGGCACCATCGAAGGCCGCCCGGTCTACGTGATGGCCGACGACCCGCTGGTGCTCGCCGGTACCCGCGGCCGCGTGGCCGAAACCAAGGCGTCGCGCGTGCGGGCGCTCGCGCTTGCCGAACGCGCGCCGCTGGTGGTGCTGAGCGAAGCCGGCGCCGCACGGCTGCAGGAAACGCGCGGCGCGGTCGCTGCCGGGCTCGGCAGCGGCTTCGCCGAGCACCTGCGCTTGAGCGGTCGCGTGCCGCTGGTCGCGGTGCTGATGGGGCCCGGCTTCGGTGGGCCGTCGTTCCTCGCGTCGATCTCCGACGTGACTTTCCAGGTGCGGGGCAGCGGCTACATCGGCATGTCCGGGCCGAAGGTGGTGAAGGTCGGCATCGGCCGGGACGTCACGGCCGACGAGATCGGCGGCGCAGACATCTCCGCCAAGGTCACCGGCCAGGCCCACCATGTCGGCGAAAACGACGCCGAGACGCTGCGCGCGGTGCGTCGCTACCTGTCGTACTTCCCCTCGCATTGCGACGAATTGCCGCCCCGCATAGAGGCGGTCGCGGCGCCGTGTGAGTCGACGGAGGGCGCCGCCACGCTGACGGCGCTGGTGCCGGAGAACCAGCGCCGGGCCTACAACGCCCGGCGGCTGCTCGAACTCATCGCCGACGAGGCGAGCCTGTTCGAGCTCTCGCCCGCCTACGGCGCCAGCCTCGTCACCACCCTCGGCCGCCTCGGGGGCCGGGTGGTCGGCTTCGTCGCCAACGACCCGTCGCAAGGTGCCGGCGCGCTGACCGACAAGACGGCCATCAAGCAGCGGCATTTCATCGACCTGTGCGACGCTTTCCACATACCGCTTGTCTTCTTCACCGACACGCCCGGCTTCATGGTCGGGCCGGAGATCGAGCGCCAGCGCATGGTGAGCCTCTGCGGCCGGCTGATGAACAGCCTGCTGTCGGCGAGCGTCCCGAAGTTCACGGTCGTGCTGCGCAAGGCCGTCGGCATGGCCTACCTCGCGATGTGCGGCCGCAGCGCCGACCCGCATCTCATCGTCGCCTGGCCGACAGCCTTCTTCGACGTGATGGGTCCGGAGGCCGGCGTGATGCTGGTGCACGGCAAGGAAATCGCCGCTGCGGAAGATCCGCAACGCCGCAAGCAGGAGCTCCTGCAGGATCTGGCGCTGCAATCGAGTGCGGAAGAAGCCGCCGCGCTGGGGCTGATCGACGACGTGATCGAGCCGGCGGAGACGCGGCCCGTGCTGCTGGACGCGCTGCGGAGGGCGGAGGCTGCCTTGGCACCGAGCTTTCGCCACCGCATCGATCCCTGAATGAAGGTGGCGCGAACCGGCAGAGCGGGGAAGTGCCCTGCGAGACGCCGGGCATCCCGCTCCGAGGCCGCAGCCCTTGACATGGTCTCCGACGATCCCGACTTCGAGACCAAGGCGGCCGACGCGATTGGCCATTATCGTGACCCGCCTGCGCACGCGGCCGTGTTCCACGTTGACGAGAAGACCGCCATCCAGGCGCTCGACCGCAAAGACCGGACGCTGCCACTGGCACCCGTGCGCGCCGAAAGCCACGGCTTCGAATACAAGCGAAACGGCACGCCGAGCCTGTTTGCGGCGCGCGATACCGCCGACGGCTAGCGTCGTGTTGCAGTCTGTTTAGTACTTGAGCGCGCATTTGCACGACTGACCTTTTGTAGGATGTCGCGTGCGCTCTTCGTCCAGATGAACGGCTTGGGTTCTTTCCAAGATGCCGAGGTCGGCGTGAAGTGCATGTTGATCGCGGATGCTTGGCCAGCCAATCCTGCATCGCGGGATGCTTGTGCGTGGCGTAGTTGTCGGCGATCAGATGCATCGTCTTGTCCTTGGGCGTTTGGCGGTCGATCCGGCGAACGAACTTCAGCCACTCGGCGTGGGTGTGGCGTTGCTGACATCACCCGATGACTTGCCCGTCGAGGACGTTGAGTGCCGCAAACAACGTGGTCGTGCCGTGACGGTTGTCGTCATGCGTCATGGTGGCTGCGCGACCCTTCTCGAGCGGCAACACGGCTGCGTCCGATCCAACGCCGGGACTCGGCTCTTTTCGTCGCAGCACAGAACCAATGCATGTTCGGGTGGCGACATGTACAGGCCGACGATGTCTTCGAGCTTCTCGACGAACAAGCACGCCGCCGGTGGATAACCCTGCAGCGGCGCACATCCAACCGGCTTGAATTCAAGCTATTCGCCGTCCGCGAGATGGAGGCAAGTCCAACTTCACGTCACGGGGGGCGGCAAGACGCTCACGCTCGAACGCCGCTTCGTCGACAACCTGTCGCGGGAGAGGCGCTAGCAGCGGCTGATGTCCGGCCGCCACCTGCAGCCCGGCGAGCTGGAGCGCTGGACCGACATCGACCCGGCGCGCGAGATCGCCCTGATCGCCGTAGGCACGGCCGATGGCCTCGACCAGCAACTCGGCGTCGCCCGCTGCGCTCACGACGCTGTCGACCCCGACGCCTGCGACTTCGCGATCGTCATTGCCGACCGCATGCAGCATCAGGGCCTCGGCGAGGCGCTGCTGCGGGCTCGAATGCGGGCTGCGGCCGACGACGGCGTCGCGTGCATCAGCGGCGTCACGCTGTCAGACATGCGTGGAACGATCTCGCTGGCACGCCGGCTCGGCTTTCGAATCCGGCACGAACCGGGCGATGCGACGGTGATGCGCCTCGACGCACATCTCGCTGCACCCCTGGGCTCGCTGCGCCGTAAGATTATGATGGTTGTCATATGATGTCGAAGCCTGTCTCCATGCCGTCACCCTCACCCAGCCGCCGCGAAGCGACGCACGAGCGCATCCTCGAAGCGGCCGCGCGCGGCGTTCGGCGCCATGGCTATGCCGGCGTCGGCGTCGCCGACGTGATGAAGCAGGCCGGGCTGACACACGGCGGCTTCTACGCCCATTTCGAATCCCGCGACGCCATGCTCGCCGAAGCGGTGGACCGCGCCGGCCGCGACACGTCGGCGGGTCTGACGAAGCGCATCGCCGCACGGCGGTCCGAAGGCGTCAGCGCCCTGCGCGCGCTGGTCGAGTTCTACCTGTCAGAGGCACACCTGGCCGGCACCGAGTTCGGCTGCGTCGTCGCCGCGCTCGCGTCCGAGATGCCGCGCCAGTCGGCCGCCGTGCAGGCGGTGTCGGCCGCGCGCGTGCGTGGGCTCGTGGCGCTGGTTCGACGCGCGCTGCCTGCCGATGCCGCGAAGGACCAGGCGATGGCCATCGCCGGCACGATGGTCGGCAGCTTGCAACTGGCCCGCGCGCTGGGCCCGAATGCAGAAGGCCGAACGATGCTGAATGCGGCGCGCCAGGCCCTGCTCGCCCAACACGACTGCTGAAAGATCGATTCCACCCCACCGCTTCCGTTCAACCACAAATATGACGGTCATCATACAGGCACCGTATTCACCCGAGAGCCAATCATGAAACTCGACAACTCCATCGTTCTCATCACCGGTGCCAACCGCGGCCTGGGCCTCGCCTTCGCGAAGGAAGCGCTCGCCCGCGGTGCCCGCAAGGTCTACGCTGCGGCGCGTGACCCGGCCTTGATCACCTTGCCCGGCGTCGTGCCGATCCGGCTCGACGTGACCCGGCCGGAGGACATCGCCGCCGCCGCCTCGGCCTGCGCCGACGTGACGCTGCTGATCAACAACGCCGGCATCGCCGCGCCGGGCGGCTACCTGACCGCGAGCAGCGTCGCCTCGGCGCAGGCTCACCTCGACACCAACTTCTTCGGTCCGCTGCGCATGATCCAGGCCTTCTCGCCGCTGCTGGCGAGAAACGGGGGCGGCGCGATCGTCAACGTCCTGTCGGTCGTCAGCTGGGTCAATCCGCCGATGCTGGGCGTGTACGGCGTCAGCAAGTCGGCCGCCTGGGCGATGACCAACGGTGTGCGCACCGAACTCGCAGCGCAGCAGACGCAGGTGCTCGGCTTGCACGTCGGCTTCATCGACACCGACCTGACCGCGGCGTTCGACGTCCCGAAGTCGCGGCCGCAAGACGTGGTCCGCACGACGTTGGACGCACTCGAAGACGGCGGCAGCGAGGTGCTTGCCGACGAGTTCACGCGCGAAGTGCACAAGGGTCTGTCGGCCGAGCCGGCGATCTACCTGCAGGCGGTGGAGCGCACCGAGGCGCAAGCATGACCGCCACGGCCACACGTGACGAGGCGGCGATGGCGGTCGAGAAAGCCGGCCTGCCCGCATCGCCCTGGCCGATCTTCTGGGTCGCGAGCATCGCCGTCTTCCTGGTCTCGCTCGACACGACGATGCTCTACGCCGCCTTCGGCGCGGTGCGGGCCGGCTTCCCCGGCACCTCGGCGGCCGACATGTCGTGGGTGCTCAATGCCTACACCGTGATCTACGCGGCGATGCTGATTCCGGCCGGCGGCCTCGCCGACACGCATGGCCGCAAGCGCGTCTTCATGCTCGGCGTGACGCTGTTCCTGGCGGCGTCCGCGGCCTGCGGCTTCGCCGCCAGCGTCGAGTGGCTGATCGCCGCGCGCGCCTTGCAAGCGGTCGGCGCGGCGCTGCTGACACCAGCGTCGCTGTCGATCGTGCTGGCGGCGTTCCCGCAGAGCAAACGGGCGGTGGCGGTGAGCCTCTGGGGCGCGGTCGGCGGCCTGGCCGCAGCCATCGGCCCGAGCCTCGGCTCGTTCGTCGTCGCCTCGGCCGGCTGGCCCTGGGCCTTCTATCTCAACCTGCCGCTCGGGGCGCTGTCGCTGTGGTTCGGCGCGGGCCTGCTGAAGGAAGCGAAGCGGCCCGAGCACCGCCGGCCGGTCGACGGCGTCGGCATGCTGCTCCTGATCGTCGGCGTCGGCGCAGTCGCGCTTGCGATCGTGCAGTCGGAGTCGCCGCACTGGACGCGTTCGGAGCTGTGGGTGGCCGCCGCGACCGGCGCGGTGGCGCTGATCGGCTTCATCGCTTGGGCCCGCACGGCGCAGGCACCTCTCGTCGACCTCCGGCTGTTCCGCCACCGCACCTACACCTTCGTCAACCTGGCGACACTGGCCTTCGGCATCGCGTTCTCGATGATGTTCTTCGCGTTCTTCTTCTACATGCAGTCGATCTGGCACTACAGCCTGCCGCGGGCCGGGCTCGCAATCACGCCCGGGCCGCTGCTGGTGATCCCGTTCGCGATCGTCACCGGCCGCCTCGCGGCCCGCTACGGCCACCGGCCTTTCCTGGTCGGCGGCGGTGTGATCTATGCGCTGGCCGGCCTCTGGTTCATGCTGGTGCCGGGCACCGAGCCGGCCTACCTGACGCAATGGCTGCCCGGCCTGCTGATGAGCGGCATCGGCGTCGGCATGGTGCTGCCGTCGCTCGCAGCGGCGGCTGTCAACCGCTTGCCGTCAGACCAGTACGCCGTCGGCAGCGCCGTCAATCAGGCGACGCGGCAGATCGGCTCGGTACTCGGCGTCGCGATCACGGTGCTCGTGCTCGGCCACGGCGCCCTGCTGCGCGGCGACTTCACGCTGCTCTATGCGTTGCACGTGGCGCTCGCCCTGCTGACGGCACTGCTGTGCATCCCGGTGAACACGCGGCCGCCCTTGGCCACGGCTTGAGAGCAATGCGGCTTCGCGGCCTGGCGCCACTGATCAAGCCTGGCGGAACTTGGCGGCCAACGCCAGCGCCAGCGCGGCCGTCGCCACCACGGCGGCACCAAAAACTTGCGCGACAACAAGGATGTCGCCGTGCTGCGCGAGCTGGTAGCCGGCGACGATCGCCGGCAGGCCCATCGCCAGGTAGGAGATGACGAACAGCACCGAGAGCACGCCGGCACGCTCGTGCGGTGCGATGACCGCGACGACGCTCCGCAGGCCGCCCTGGAAGCCGGTGCCGAAGCCCGTGCCGGCGATCGCCGTGCCAACGAGGAAGAGCGAGATCGAATGCGCGTGCAATGCCGCCATCGTGATCGACAAACCGATGATCAAGGCGAGCGCGCCGATGCGCATCAGTTGCGACGCTGACCGATGTTGCAGCAGCAGCACCGCCAGCGCGCCGCTGCCGGCCAGCATGAACAGAGCCACGCCGCCAAGGACGACCCCGCCCGATTCGAACAGACGCTGAACCAGCGTCGGCCCGAGCGACGCATAGAAGCCGGCAAGCGCCCAAACCGCGACGATGACGGGCGCGGCCGACCACAGCGGCGCGCGTGCGGCGGCCGGCACGCTGAACCGGGGCTTCAGGGACGCCAGCGTGCCGCCTCGCAAGGCCGCGGTCTCGGGGATGAAGCAGACCCCGATGCCTTGCAGCACGAACACGCCGCCGAGCACCGCATAGACCAGATGGGTGGGCGCCGGAAGGAACTGCACCATCAACCCCGCCGTCACGCCGCCGAGCGCCGTGCCCAGCATCGGCGCGACCGCGTTGGCGACGGCGCTACGGGCCTTGTCGAGATCGAGCAGGCCAGCGCCGACGGCCGCGAGCGCGGCGCCCGCCGACACGCCCTGAAGCACGCGGCCGAGCAGCAGATCCGAAAGGCCCTCGGCCGAAGCGAACACCAGCATCGTCATGGCCTGAACGGCCATGGCGGCGATCAACACCGGCCGCCTGCCGACGTGCGATCGCCGCATTCTTCAACTTCGTCTAGCTGATCGGCAAAGATGCTCCTCGCGGTCATGCTATGCCTCGAACACAACATTCAGGACAGCTCCGAAACCCAGGTTGTCTCGGGACGCGCGGAAACACCACAGGACGATGTCGCTCACTCCCACTCGATCGTCGCCGGCGGCTTGCTGCTCACGTCGTAGGTCACGCGGTTGATGCCGCGGACCTCGTTGATGATCCGGCTCGAGACCTTCTTCAGGAGCGCATACGGCAGCTCGGCCCAGTCGGCGGTCATGAAGTCGCTGGTCTGCACGGCGCGCAGCGCGACGACGTACTGGTAGGTGCGGCCATCGCCCATCACGCCGACGCTCTTCACCGGTAGGAACACGGCGAACGCCTGGCTGGTCAGGTCGTACCAGCTCTTGCCGCTCGCCGCGTCGACCGCCCTCCGCAGCTCCTCGATGAAGATGGCGTCGGCGCGCCGCAGCAGATCGGCATATTCGCGCCTGACCTCGCCGAGGATGCGCACGCCGAGGCCTGGCCCCGGGAACGGATGGCGGTAGACCATCGCGTGCGGCAGGCCGAGCGCGACACCGAGTTCGCGCACCTCGTCCTTGAACAGGTCGCGCAGCGGCTCGAGCAACTTCAGGCCCAGCGTCGCCGGCAGGCCGCCGACGTTGTGGTGGCTCTTGATCGAGGTCGCCTTCTTCGACTTGGCGCCGCCCGACTCGATCACGTCGGGGTAGATCGTCCCTTGAGCCAGCCACCTCACGCCGGCGCCGCCGGACGCCGCGGCCTTGAGCTTCGCGGCCTCGGCCTGGAACACCTCGACGAACTCGCGGCCGATGATCTTGCGCTTGGCCTCGGGGTCGGTCACGCCCTCGAGGTGGCCGAGGAACTGCGCGCTCGCGTCGACGGCGATGACCTTGGCGTGGAGCTGCCCGGCGAACATCTCCATCACCATCCGGCCTTCGTCGAGCCGCAGCAGGCCATGGTCGACGAAGACGCAGGTGAGCTGGTCACCGATCGCCCGGTGGATGAGCGCCGCGGCGACGCTCGAATCGACGCCGCCCGACAAGCCGAGGATCACCTCGTCGTCGCCGACCTGGTCGCGGATGCGGGCGACCGCCTCGTCGACGACGTCGACCATCACCCAATCGGGCCTGGCGCCGGCGATCTGCAGCACGAAGCGGTCGAGCAGGGCGCGGCCCTGCACGGTGTGCGTGACCTCGGGGTGGAACTGCACGCCGTAGTAGCCGCGCGCCTCGTCGGCCATGCCGGCGATCGGGCAGCTCGGCGTCGAGGCCATCAGCTTGAAGCCCGGCGGCAGCGCGGTGATCCGGTCGCCGTGGCTCATCCAGACCTTGAGCATGCCGTGGCCTTCGGCGGTCGAAAAGTCCTCGATGCCCTCGAGCAGCCGCGTGTGGCCGTGCGCGCGCACCTCGGCGTAGCCGAATTCGCGGTGGTCGCTCGCCTCGACCTCGCCGCCCTGCTGCACGGCCATCGCGAACATGCCGTAGCAGATGCCGAGCACCGGCACGCCGAGGTCCCAGACGGCCTGCGGCGCGCGCAGCTCGTGCTCCTCGTACGTGGAGGCATGACTGCCGGACAGGATGATGCCTTTGGGTGCGAATGCGCGGATGACGTCGTCGCCGACGTCGTTCGGATGGATCTCGCAGTAGACGTGCGCCTCGCGGACGCGGCGGGCGATGAGCTGCGTGACCTGCGAGCCGAAGTCGAGGATGAGGATCTTGTCGTGCATGGAGGCGGTGCGCAGAAGCTCAGGTCGAGGAACCGGCCGTCGCCGGCAACGCCGGACGCAGGCGCTCGCCCTTGAAGTGCCTGACGGCGAAAACCATCGACGCCGCCTGCAGCAGCGCACAGAAGTAGAACGGCGCGCCGATGCGCCAGTCGCCGCGCGGCAGATGCGAGACGGTCATCAGCAGCGGACCGCCGATGACCGGCGCCACGACCGCCATCATGCTGTTGAGCGATGCCGCGGCGCCGAGCGTACGGCCCTGCGTCGTCGCCGAGGCGGCGTTGGAGACGATGCCCTGCAAGGTCGCCGCGACGGCGAAGCCGAGCACGTTCATGACCATCACCGCATAGAGCATCCAGCCTTCCGTGGCCAGGCCCCAGAGCACGTACGACAGGCTCGACGAGACGAGACCGAGGATCGCGAGCCGCTGCGCCGAGAACCGCTTCAACAGGCGACTGAGGAACACGCCCTGCACCAGCACCGACATCACGCCGATGCCGAGCAGCGACCAGCCGTTCTCGAGCGGACCCCAGCCGAACTTGAAGGTCGTGTAGAGCACCCAGCAGGTGTGCGTCATGAATTGCGCGAGCGAGCTCAGCGCCATCACCACGACGAGCGAGCCCACGCCCTTCAGTTCGGCCAGGCCGCGCAGCGATGCGATCGGGTTCGCCTCCCGCAGCACGAAGGGTTGGCGGCGTTCGGGCGGCAGCGACTCGGGCAGCACGAAGTAGCCGTACATCCAGTTGACGATCGCGAGGCAGCCGGCTGCGAAGAACGGCAGGTGGACGTTGAGGTTGCCGAGGAAGCCGCCGATGACCGGGCCGAGGATGAAGCCGACGCCGAGCATCGCGCCGAGCTTGCCGAAGCTCTTCGCGCGATCGGCCGGCGCGGTGATGTCGGCGACGTAGGCGTTGGCGACCGCGACGTTCGACTGCATCGCGCCGCTGAACAGGCGCACCGCGAGCAGCATCCAGAGGTGCGTCGCGAGCCCGGTCACGAAGAAGCTGAGCGCGAGGCCGCTGAAGCCGAGCAGCAGCACCGGCCGACGACCGTAGCGGTCGGAGAGGCGCCCGAGGATCGGCGAGCCGAAGAAGTTGGCGAGGCCGAAGGCGACCGTGACCGCGGCGCTCCAGAACGCCTGGTCGGACTGCGAGGACGTGAAGGTGCCGACCAGCACCGGCAGCACCGGAATGATCAGGCCGATCGAGATCATGTCGATCAGCACCGCGGCCATGATGAACGGCATGGCGGCCTTCCGGGCGCTCGCGGCCTCGGCGGGCAGAGGCTCGGGGGCGCCGTTGTCCGCGCCTGGGGAACCCTCCGCAGGTCGCTGCGGGGCCAGCGCCGGGCCGCTCCCGAGCGGCCCGCTCGCCGGAGTGGACCGTCCACCGGACGGCCCGCGCCCCGGCTCGCCTTCCCGAGGGATCGGCCGGCGTACCCGGCGGACGAGGGGTTCCATCATTCCATGCGGTAGTTGGGCGACTCTTTGGTGATCTGCACGTCGTGGACGTGGCTCTCGCGCATGCCGGCGGTCGAGATCTCGACGAACTCCGCCTTTTCGTGCAGCTCGGCGATGCTGGCGCAGCCGCAGTAGTGCATCGACGCGCGCAGGCCGCCGGCCATCTGGAAGATCACCGCGACGACCGTGCCCTTGTACGGCACCTGGCCCTCGATGCCTTCGGGCACGAGCTTGGTCGTCGCGAGACTGTCGCCGCCGCCCTCCTGGAAGTAGCGGTCGGCCGAGCCCTGCTGCATGGCGCCGATCGAGCCCATGCCGCGGTAGCTCTTGTAGGTGCGGCCCTGGTAGAGGATGGTCTCGCCCGGCGCTTCCTCGGTGCCTGCGAAGGCGCCGCCCATCATCACCGAGTCGGCGCCCGCGGCGATCGCCTTGGCCAGGTCGCCCGAGTAGCGCACGCCGCCGTCGGCGATCAGCGGCACGCCGCTGCCGCGCAGCGCCTTCTCGACCCGCTCGATCGCGAAGATCTGCGGCACGCCGACGCCGGTCACGATGCGCGTGGTGCAGATCGAACCCGGTCCGATGCCGACCTTGACCGCGTCGGCGCCGGCCTCGACGAGCGCCAGCGCCGCCGCGCCGGTCGCGATGTTGCCGCCGATGACGTCGAGCTCGGGATAGTGCTTCTTGACCCAGCGCACGCGCTCGACGACGCCGGCGCTGTGGCCGTGCGCGGTGTCGACGACGATCGCGTCGACGCCCGCCCTGACCAGCAGGTCGACGCGCTCCTCGGTGCCCTCGCCGACGCCGACCGCGGCGCCCACGCGCAGCTTGCCCTGCGCGTCGCGCGCGGCGTTCGGGAAGCTCGTCTGCTTCGTGATGTCCTTGACCGTCATCAGCCCGCGCAGCTCGAACGCATCGTTCACGACCAGCACGCGCTCGAGCTTGTGGCGGTGCATCAACGCCTTGCCCTGCTCGAGCGTCGCCGACTCGTCGACGGTGACGAGGCGGTCGCGCGGCGTCATGATGTCGGCGACGGGGATGTCGAGCCGCGACTCGAAGCGCAGGTCGCGGTTGGTGACGATGCCGACGACGGTCTTGCCGTCGGCGCCGCCGAGCACGGGAAAGCCCGAAACGCCGTGCTGGCGTGAGAGTTCGACGACCTCGCGCACGCGCGTCTGCGGCGTCACGGTGATCGGATCGCGCAGCACGCCCGACTCGTAGCGCTTGACGCGCGCCACCTCGGCGGCCTGCTGCTTCGGCGTCAGGTTCTTGTGGACGATGCCGATGCCGCCTTCCTGCGCCAGCGCGATCGCGAGGCGCGATTCGGTCACCGTGTCCATCGCCGCCGACACGAGCGGCACATTCAGGCGGATGTTGCGCGAGAGGCGGGTCGACAGGTCGGTGTCGCGCGGCAACACCTCAGAGAAAGCGGGCACCAGCAGCACGTCGTCGAAGGTGAGCGCTTTGCCGAGAAGGCGCATGGGGAAGGCTCCTGACGCAAAACAGGATTATAGATAGGGGCCATTCGCCGCCCGGTTCGTGGCGCGTCCAGCCGGGCAGCCCGACTACACTCGTGTCATCGCCGTCCGTCCCGGGGAACTGCATGCTGCGCTGGACCGTCTGCCTGCTCGCCGGCATCACCGTCGCGGCGATCGCCCTGCCTGCCGACGCGCAATGGAAGTGGCGCGACAAGGCCGGCCGTTGGCAGTACAGCGACCTGCCGCCGCCGCCCGACATCGCCGACAAGGACATCGTCGGTCGGCCGCCGGGCGCGCGCACCGCGCGAACGGGCGCCGGTCCGGTGGCTGCGGGCGCCGCCTCGGCAGCATCGGCGCCGGCGCCGGCCTTGCCGAGGGCCGGCGAACCCGAGCTCGAGGCCAAGCGCAAGGCGGCCGAGCAGGCCGAGGCCGACAAGCGCAAGGCCGACGAGGCGAAGCTCGCCGCCGCGCGTGCCGAGAACTGCAGCCGTGCGCGTGAGCAGCTCCGCACGCTCGACAGCGGCATCCGGATCGCGCGCGTCAATGCGCAGGGCGAACGCGAGGTCCTCGACGACGCAGCGCGCGCCGAGTCGACCCGGCGGGCCAGGGAGGCGGTCGCCTCCGAATGCCGCTGAGCGGCGGCCCGCCCGGACCGCGCGGCGCGGGAACGCCGTGTCAGGCGCGTTGCGCGCGCTCGCGCAGCCGCCGCGCGTCCATCGGGTCGACGCAGAGCGGCCGGTAGAGCTCGACGCGGTCGCCGTCCTCGAGCGGATGGTCGCCGCCGCGGAAGGTGCCCCAGACGCCGGTCGGCAGCGCGCCGAGCTCGAAGTCCGGATGCCGCGCCTGCAGGCCGCTCGCGCGCACGGCGTCGGAAACCGTGGCGCCGGCGGGCAGGATCAGCGCGATCTCGTCGACGCGGCCGGGTCCGGGGCTGAACGCCACCGAGACGGCCAGGCTTGCCCGATCGCCCGCCATCGCACTGCCTTCACCGACCGCCGTAGACCTGTTCGGCGCGCTTGACGAACGAGTCGACGAAGGTGTTGGCGATGCGGTCGAACATCGGGCTGATGAGCAGTTCGAGCGCCAGGCTCGCGAAATCGTAGCGGAGCTCGAACTCGACGCGGCAGGCATCGGACGGCACGCCCTCGCCCGCCTGCACCGGCACGAAGCGCCAGGTGCCGTCGAGCTCGGAGAAGGGGCCGTCGACGAGCTTGAGCACGACGCTGCTGTCCTCGACCTGCGTGTTGCGCGTCGTGAACGCCTGGCGCACGCCGAGGAACGACAGCGACAGCCGCGCGGTGACGCCGTCGGGATGGCGCTCGAGCACCTCGGCACGCTCGCACCACGGCAGGAACTTCGGGTAGTCGTCGACCGCGGTCACGAGCGCATACATCCGATGCGGCGAATACCAAAGCAGGACCGACTTCTTCACGTGCTTCATACAATGCCATCCTATGCGAATTCGCCTCGACAACGCGTCGCCCCGGCCTGCTCTGCGGCCGGTCTTGCGGCGCCGTCGCGACCCGGTGTCCGCATGACCGCGCCCATCGCCGAGAACCGCCGCGCGCGCTTCGACTACCACCTCGAGGAACGGCACGAGGCCGGCATGGTGCTGCAGGGCTGGGAGATCAAGGCGATCCGCGCGGGCCAGGTCCAGCTCACCGACGGCTACGTCGTCATCAAGGGCGGCGAGCTGTTCCTGATCGGCTGCCGCATCAACGCGCTGCGCAGCGCGTCGAGCCACATCAGCCCCGAGGCCGACCGCACGAAGAAGCTGCTGCTGCACAAGGAGGAGATCAAGCGCCTCGTCGGCAAGGTCGAGCAGAAGGGCTTCACGCTCGTGCCGCTCGACCTCCACTACAAGGACGGCCGCGTCAAGGCCGAGATCGCGCTCGCCAAGGGCAAGGCCGAGCACGACAAGCGCAACACCGAGAAGAAGCGCGACTGGGAGCGCGAGAAGGGTCGGCTGATGCGGCACAAGGTGTCGTCGAAGCCGAACGCATGACGCCGGCCGAAGCAGCGGCGACCGCGGCGCCGGTCGGCGGCAAGCCGCCGCGGCGCATCGCCGACCTTCCCGGCCCGCGCGGCCTGCCCATCGTCGGCAACCTGCTGCAGGTGGATCTGCCGACGCTGCACCGCGACGTCGAAGCCTGGACGCGGACGTACGGGCCGATGTTCCGCTTCCGGCTCGGGAAGCGCCGGCTCGTCGCGATCGCCGACCACGAGCAGCTCCACGCCGTGCTGCGCGACCGCCCCGACGGCTTCCGGCGCACCCGCCAGCTCGAACGGATCGGCCTCGAGATCGGCCTCAAGCCGGGCGTCTTCGGCGTCAACGGCGACGCCTGGCGCGCGCAGCGGCGGATGGTGATGGCCGGCTTCGATCCGGCGCACGTGCGCGCCTACTTCCCGTCGCTGCTGAAGGTGACGCAACGCCTGCAGGGCCGCTGGCGGCAGGCTGCGCGCAGCGGCACGACGATCGACCTGCAGGCCGACCTGATGCGCTACACCGTCGACGCGATCGCCGGCCTCGCCTTCGGCACCGACATGAACACGCTCGAGTCGGACGACGACGTCATCCAGCGCCACCTCGACAAGATCTTTCCCGCGCTCTACGCCCGCCTGGCCGCGCTGCTCCCGGTGTGGCGCTGGTTCGAGCGCCGCGAGGACCGTGAGCTCGCGGCGAGCATGCGGGCGGTCAACGTCGCGATCGACGGTTTCATCGCCGACGCGCGGCGCCGGCTCGACGCCGAGCCCGCCCGCCGCCTGGCGCCGCCGAACCTGCTCGAGGCGATGATCGTCGCCGCCGACGCCGGCGACAGCGGCGTCACCGACGACGAGGTCGCCGGCAACGTCATGACGATGCTGCTCGCCGGCGAGGACACGACCGCCAACACGCTCGCGTGGATGATCCACCTGCTGCAGCGCCATCCCGCCGCGCTCGCGCGGGCCCGCGCCGAAGTCCTCGAGCACGCCGGCGACGTCGATGCGCTGACGCCCGCCTCGGTCGGCCGGCTCGATTTCGTCGAGGCCTGCGCGCACGAGACGATGCGCTTGAAGCCGGTCGCGCCCTTCCTCGTCGTCGAGGCACTGCGCGAGACACGCATCGGCGACCTGCTGGTGCCGCCCGGAACGCTCGTCTGGTGCGTGATGCGCAACGACAGCGTGAGCGACCGCTTCTTTCCGAACGCCGCCGAGTTCCAACCCGAGCGCTGGCTCGACGGCGCATCGCCCGGCGGCACGGCCGCATCGGCGAAGCGCGTCTCGACGCCGTTCGGCGCCGGCCCACGCGTCTGCCCGGGCCGCTCCATCGCACTGCTCGAGATCAGGATGGCGATCGCCGCGCTGCTGGCCGACTTCGACATCGCGAGCGTCTCGACCGTCGACGGCCGCGAGCCGGCCGAACGGATGGCGTTCACGATGTCGCCGGTCGGCCTGACGATGCGGCTGACCGAACGCGCGGCCCCGCCGGCCTGACCGGCACCGCCGTCAGCGCGCGTCGATGAACGTCCGCAGCCGCGCGAGCGCCGCCACCGGGTCGTCGCGCCAGACGCCGTGGCCGCAACGTGGGTAGCGGGCGAATTCGACGAGATGCGCGGGCAGCGCGGCGGCGATGTCGGCAGCGTCGTCGAGCGGGCAGACCGGGTCGTCCTCGCCCGCCAGCACGAGCACCGGGCACTGCGCACGCGCGAGGCCCGGCAGCAGGTCCATCGTCCGGTGCTCGGCGAGGTTCCAGCCGTAGAGGATCGCGGGCATGAACCGGCCACGGCGCGCGGCGTCCGCATCCGCGGGCGTCGTCGTGTTGTAGAGCGGCCGGCAGACCTGCTCGTAGACGTGCCAGGTCGCGTCGTTCGGCGCCGTCCAGAAGCGCTCGGCGGCATCGCGGGCCGCCGCGCCGCCGAGGCGCTCGAACATCGCGAGCTTGCGCGCGAGGTTCAACCGCGGCGAAGTGCTCGACAGCACCACCTTCGCCGGATGCGCCGGATGCCGCGCGATGTAGCGCTGCGCGACGAAGCCGCCGAACGACTGGCCGAGGACGATGGGCTTGTCGATGCCCAGCACGTCGCAGAGCCGGACGACGTCGTCGGCCCAGAGATCGAGCGTCCACTCCGATGCCGGTCGCGGATCGCTGCGGCCGTGGCCGCGGTGGTCGTGGCACACGACCTGGACGAGGTCGGTGAGAGCCGAGAACGCCGGCTTGAAGCTCGTGTGGTCGAAGCCGGGACCGCCGTGGAGCAGCAGCAGCGTCGGCTTCTGCCGCATCGCCGGTCCGTCCGGCACGAGGCCCCAGCCGTCGACGTCGACGAAGACGCGCACGCCGGGTTCGAGCTCGATGCGCATGCAGGAGGTCCTCGATCCGTCAGGGCACGCAGTCGGCGGACGACGTCCCCGTCCCGGCCATGACCCGTGGCGCGCTCGATCCCGACAAGGCCCCGGCCCTCGCGGGACAACCGCACACCGTCGGCGTCCTCGGTCAGGCGTGCGTTTGCGCCATCGCGCCGAGCGCCTGCTCGGCGTCGGCGATCAGGTCGTCGACATCCTCGAGGCCGAGCGAGAACCGCACGAGAGCGCCGCGCCAGGCCGGCCGGCTGCGCAGGGTCGCGAGGTCGTACGGCACGACGAGGCTGAGCGGCCCGGCCCACGAATAGCCGATCTTGAAGCGCCGCAGCGCGTCGACGAAGACGTCGACCTGCGCCGACGTGTAGCGTGCGTCGAAGACGACCGAGAACAGGCCGGCCGCCGCGCTGCAGTGCGCCTGCCAGTGCGCGTGGCCGGGGGCATCGGGCAAGGCGGGGTGCAGGACGTGCGCGATCTCGGCGCGCGACGCGAACCATTCGGCGAGCGTGCGGCCGGCACGGTCCTGTGCCGCGTAGCGCAAGGGCAAGGACGGCAGCGAGCGGAGCACGGCCTCGGCGTCGTTCCCGCCGATGCCCCAGCCCATCCGCATGTGGGCGCCGGCGAGCGCGTGGTGCAGCGCGAGGTCGCGCGTCGTCACCGAGCCCATCAGCACGTCGCCGCCGCCGGACGGGTACTTGGTCAGCGCCTGCATGCTGATGTCGACGCCGAGCGGCCCGCCGCCTGCGCCCGGGGCCAAATCGAAGGCGTCGAACGCGATGCCCGCGCCCCAGGTGTTGTCGAGCGCGGTGACGACGCCGCGCGCGCGGGCGGCGCGCACGAGCGCCGCGAGGTCCGGGAATTCCATCGTCACCGAGCCGGCCGCCTCGAGCCAGACGAGCTTCGTCGCCGGGCCGATCGCCTGCTCGAGCGAGCCGACGTCCATCGCGTCGTAGAAGCGGTGGGCGATGCCCCAGCGCGCGAGCTCGTGGCGCGCGAGTTCCTTGCCCGGCCCGTAGGCGTTGTCGGGGATCAGGACCTCGTCGCCTGCCTTCAGCAGCGCGAAATCGACCAGTGCGATCGCCGCGAGGCCGCTCGGGACCAGCAGCGTGTGCGCGCCGCCTTCGAGCGTCGCGATCCGCGCCTCGAGCGTGAACGTCGTCGGCGTGCCGTGCAGGCCGTAGGTGTAGCCGGTCTTCTGCTTCCAGTCGCGCGCACGCAGCGCGGCGACGTCGCGAAAGAACACGGTCGACGCGCGGTGCACTGCCGGCTGCATCGCGCCGAAGCCGGCGGGCGGCTCGTACGGATGGTGGATCAGTGCCGTCGCCGGCCCCGGCGGTTTGCGGCGGTCGCTCATGTCCGACCCTCGTCGAGCGTCGCGACGCTGCCGGCGAGCGATGCGATCGCCGCTTCGACGCCGCTGCCGCCGATCGCGATGCCCTGGACCTGCAGCGCGGCTTCGACGCCAGCGAGGCAGCCGAGCAGCATCGCCGGATTGACGTCGCCGAGGTGGCCGATGCGGAACGCCCGCCCGGCGAGCGGCCCGAGCCCGCCCGCGACAGCGACCTCGAAGTGCTCGCGCGCGACGCTGCGCAGTGCTTCGGGATCGATGCCCGGCGCCGTCGTGATCGTCGTCACCGACACCGACCGCGCCGCCGGCACGGCGCCGAAGAAGCCGACCGCACCGGCACCGGCCCAGCGCGCGACCGCGGCGTGGACCGCGTCGGCGAGCCGGCGGTGCCGGGCGACGACGGCATCGAGGCCCTCGTGGAAGATGAGGCCGAGCGCGGCCTCGAGTCCCATCATGTGGTTCTGCGGCAGCGTGCCGCAGAACTTGCGGTACGAGAGCTCGCTCTTGCGCAGGCGCCAGTCCCAGTAGAAGCGCGGCATCGGATTGCGCTCGGCGACGGCGAACGCCGCGGCGTCGACCGCGACGAAGCCGAGCCCCGGCGGCGTCATCAAGCCCTTCTGCGACGCGCCGAGCACGACGTTCGCACGCAGCGCGTCCATCGCGAAGCGTTCGGCGGCGAGCGAGGCGACGACGTCGACGACGAAGAGCGCAGGATGGTCGGCACGGTCGATCGCCGCCCGCAGCGCCGCGAGATCGGAGGTGACGCCCGTCGCCGTGTCGGTGTGGACGGCGAAGACGGCGACGATCTCGTGCCGGCGGTCCTCGCGCAGCGCGGCTTCGACGACCGCAGGATCGATCGGCTGACCTTCGACCCAGCGCGTCCGGATCACCTTGCCGCCCATCGCCTCGACCTGGACGGCCCAGGATTCCGAGAAGTGGCCGGTGCCCGGAACGAGCACCGTCTGTCCCGGTGCGACGAGGTTGACGATCGTCGACTCCCAGGCGCCGTGGCCGTTGGAGGCGAAGAGGAAGACGTCGGCCGCCTCGGTCTGCAGCACGCGCCGCAGACCCGCCTCGACCGACGCGATCAGGCGGTCGACGCGCGGATCGGCCAGATCCATCGGCTGCCGCGCCATTGCATGGACGACCTCGTCGGGCACGCGCGTCGGCCCGGGCGAGTGCAGGAAGCGGTGGCCGGGAATGCGTTTGTGCAAATGGATCATGGGCGCAATCAGATGGGAATCGCGACGAGGTCGTGACCTTCCGTGCCGACGATGCGGGCACGGGTGAAGTCGCCGGTCTTGAGCGTCTTCGACGCCTTCTCGGGCGGCAGCAGGCGCACGGTGCCGTCGATCTCGGGCGCGTCGGCATAGCTGCGGCCGACGCCGCCGCGGCGGCCGAGCGCGGGCGCCGAGTCGACGAGCACCTGCATCGTCGCGCCGACGCGCTCGCGCAGCTTGGCCGCCGAGACCGCCTCGGCGACCGCCATGAAGCGGGCGCGGCGCTCCTCGCGCACCTCGGCGGGCAAGGCGCCGGGCAGGTCGTTGGCGGTCGCCCCGGCGACCGGCGAGTAGGCGAAGCAGCCGGCGCGGTCGATCTCCGCCTCGCGGACGAAGTCGAGCAGGTGCTCGAACTCGGCCTCGGTCTCGCCGGGAAAGCCGGCGATGAAGGTGCTGCGGACGACGAGTTGCGGGCACGCGGCGCGCCAGCGCTGCAGGCGCTCGAGGTTCTTCTCCCCGCTCGCCGGCCGCTTCATGCGCCGCAGCACGTCGGGATGCGAATGCTGGAACGGCACGTCGAGGTACGGCAGGATGCCGCCCGACGCCATCAGCGGCAGGATCGCGTCGACGTGCGGATACGGATAGACGTAGTGCAGCCGGACCCATGCGCCGTGCGGCGCGGCGAGCTGGGCGAGCCGCTCGGAGAGTTCGGTCATGTGCGTGCGCACCGGGCGGCCGTCCCAGAAGCCGGTGCGGAACCCGACGTCGACACCGTAGGCGCTGGTGTCCTGGCTGATGACGAGGAGTTCCTTGACGCCGGCAGCGAGAAGCCGCTGCGCCTCGCCGAGCACGTCGCCGATGGGCCGCGAGACGAGGTCGCCACGCATGCTCGGAATGATGCAGAACGAGCAGCGGTGGTTGCAGCCTTCGCTGATCTTGAGATACGCGTAGTGGCGCGGCGTCAGCTTCACGCCTTGCGGGGGCACGAGGTCGACGAACGGATCGTGCGGCTTCGGGCTGTGGCGGTGAACGGCGTCCATCACCTCGTGCGTCGCATGCGGGCCGGTCACCGCGAGCACGCTCGGGTGCATGCGGCGCACCAGGTTGGTCTCGCCGCCCTCGCCTGCCGCCGACGTCTTCGCGCCGAGACAGCCGGTGACGATCACCTTGCCGTTCTCGGCAAGCGCCTCGCCGATCGTGTCGAGGCTCTCCTTCACGGCATCGTCGATGAAACCGCAGGTGTTGACGATCACGAGATCGGCGCCGGCGAAGGTCTTCGAGGTGTCGTAGCCCTCGGCACGCAGCTGCGTGAGGATCAATTCGGAATCGGTGAGCGCCTTGGGGCAGCCGAGCGACACGAAGCCGATCTTCGGCGCCGTCGCCGACAGCGGCGGCGCGAGGGGTTGGACGTCAGGCATCGACCGATTTTCGCATTGTCCGCAGCAGCTTCGACGGGCGGTGGCCGCAGCGACGCCACGCCGCCTTCGGGCGACGAAGCCGCGCGGCACGGAACGCATCGACCGGACACCCACCTCGACGAACCACGCTCCTGGCACCGGCACCGGCACCGCGCCGTGCCGCACTTCACTGCCGGACGTCGCTCGCCGGACGCATCGCGCCTCGAGCGGGCGCAGGCCGTGCCGGCGCCGAAGATCAGCGCTTGGGTGGCACGAAGCCGGGCAGCGCGCCGATGCCGGGAAACAAGACGCCCGCCTGCTTGGCCATCTGCTCCTGCATCTGCAGGAACATCGCCCGCGACTGCTCGAGGTAGCTGCCCATCAGGCCCTGCACCACCGGCGCTTGGCCGTTGAGGAACTGCGACCACAGCTCCGGGCTCTGGCTCGCCGGGTCGTACAGGCCCTTCGACTGCTCGGCGAGGCGGCTCTGGATGTCGGTGAACGTCTGCAGGTTCTTCTCGAGGTAGGAGCCCATCATTCCCTGCGTCGCATGGCCGTAGACGCGGATCAATTGCGACAGCATCGTCGCGGAGAAGAGCGGCATGCCGCCGGTTTCCTCCTCGAGGATGATCTGCAGCAGGATGCTGCGGGTGAGGTCCTCGCCGGTCTTCGCGTCGCGCACTTCGAAGCGTTCGGCCTTCATCACCATCGCCTTGACGTCGGCGAGCGTGATGTAGCTGCTGAGCTGGGTGTCGTAGAGCCGCCGGTTGGGGTACTTCTTCAGCACGCGCAGCAGCGGCCGCGGCGCGGCGGCGCACGCGCCGGGCGCGTCGGGCGGCGGCACATCGTGCGGCGACGCGCTGTCGGAGATGTCGACGCCGGAGTCGGCGCCGACTGGCGGCTTGGCCACACGCGGCGGCTTGGTCGGCATCGAAGACTCCTCGGGCGAGCGACGAGGCTACCGGCGGCGGCCGCGGCCGGACGCGACGCCTTTGGCGAAGGCCCGGGTGCGCGTCACTGCTGGTATTTCCACGCGCCCTTCTCGACCTTGACCATCACCCGGGCTCGCTGGTCGAGCCCCAGGTGGTCGCGCTCCGACATGTTGAAGATGCCGTGCGCACCGACGACGTCCCTGGTGGTCTCGAGCGCGTCGCGCAGCGCGATGCGGAACTCGGGCGTGCCGGGCTTGGCCTTCTTGAGCGCCTCGGCGACGGCCGACTGCATCAACAGGCCGGCGTCCCACGCATGCGCGCCGAAGGTCGACACCGAGCCGGCGCCATAACGCGCCTCGTACCTCGCGACATAGTCGGCGGCCGACTTCTTCACCGGATTGCCCGCGGGCAGTTGCGACGCGACCAGCACCGGGCCCGCCGGCAGCAGCGTCCCCTCGACGTCCTGGCCGCCGACGCGAAGGAAGTCGTTGTTGGCGACGCCGTGCGTCTGGTAGTAGCGGCCGGCATAGCCGCGTTCCTTCAGCGCGCGCTGGGGCAGCACCGCCGGCGTGCCGCTCGCAGCGACGAGCACCGCGTCGGGCTTGGCGGCGACGATCTTCAGCACCTGGCCGGTCACCGAAGTGTCGGTGCGCGCATAGCGCTCGTTGGCGACGATGGTCAGGCCCTTCAGCGCCGCGGCCTTGCTGAATTCGCGGAACCAGCCTTCGCCGTAGGCGTCGGAGAAGCCGATGAAGCCGACCGTCTTCACGCCCGCGTCGGCCATGCTCGAGACGACGGCGAGCGACATCATGATGTCGTTCTGGGGCGTCTTGAAGATCCAGCGCCGCTTGGCGTCGAGCGGCTCGATGATGCTCGCCGACGCCGCCATCGAGATCATCGGCGTCTGGTTCTCGGCGGCCACGTCGATCATCGCGAGCGAGTTGGGCGTCGTCGTCGAGCCGAGCAGGATGTCGACCTTGCTCTCGGTGACGAGCTTTCTCGCATTGCCGACGGCGGTCGTCGTGTCGGAGGCGTCGTCGAGAACGATGTAGTTGATCTTCTGGCCGCCGATCTGCTGCGGCATCAGCGCGACGGTGTTCTTTTCCGGAATGCCCAGCGACGCTGCAGGGCCCGTCGCGGACAGGGTGACACCGACATTCACATCGGCTCGGGCCGGCAGCGCAAGGCCCAGCGACGACGCGACGAGCACGGCCGCGGCGGTCGCGGCGAAAGGGAGGCGGACAGGCATTCGATGGGCTCCGGCAAGCGGCGAAACGAAACAGTGGGATCGGTCGGCACGGCGGCGTCGCCCGTCCCGACATCGGGCGCCGACGCGGCGCTCCGGCGCAAAAAAGCCGTCGCTGACGACGGCGTTTCCGAGTGCCGGACGAGTCTAAGCCGATTCGACCCGGACGCAATCCGGGAGCGACCCGAGGCCCTCGGCTCCGCTGCGCAGGAAGCGCAGGAAATGGCGTTCGGCGACCGACAGGCCGACCTTGCGGGGCACTTCGGGCAGCGGGTCGGGCGGCGCGGCGAGCCACGCTTCCATGACGCGTGGGTGAACGTAGGCCTTGCGGCACACCGCGGCTGTGTTGCCCAGGCGGTCGGCGACGATCTCGAGCAGCGCCTTGGCGTCGCGGCGGGACAGCGGCGCGGGCTCGTCGCGGCCGTGCCAGAGCGACAGCGCGAGCACGCTGCCGTGCCACGTCCGGAAGTCCTTGGCAGTGAAGTCGCCGCCGCTCGCCTCGCGCAGGTAGTCGTTGACGTCGCCGGAATCGATGCTGTGGACCGTACCGTCGGCGTCCTCGTGGTGGAACAGCGCCTGCCCCGGCAAGGCCTGGCACTTGCGGACGATGCGCGCGATCCGCTTGTCCTCGACCGCCGCCTCGTGGAGCACGCCGCTCTTGCCGCGGAACTTGAGCCGCAGCGCGCTGCCGCGGACGGCGACATGCCGCGGCCGCAAAGTGGTCAGGCCGTACGAGCCGTTGCTGCGCGCGTACTCGTCGTTGCCGACGCGGATCAGCGTCGTGTCGAGCAGGCGCACGACCGCCGCGAGCACCGCGGCGCGCGACAGGTGACTACCGAGCGGCGCGTCGAGATCGCGCTTGACGCGGGCGCGGATCCGCGGCAACGCCGAGCCGAACGCCTCCATCCGCTCGAACTTCGTCGTGTCGCGCGCGGTCCGCCAGTCGGGGTGATAGCGGTATTGCTTGCGACCGCGGGCATCGCGCCCGGTCGCCTGCAGATGGCCGTTCGGATGCGGGCAGATCCACACCTCGCGGTATGCCGGCGGGATCGCGAGCCGGCGGATGCGGTCGAGCTGTTCGGGATCGGCGAGCTTGTGGCCGTCCGGCTGAAGGTAGACGAAGCCCTTGCCGCGGCGCTGGCGTCGATAGCCGGGCGACTCGTCGCTGACGTAGACGAGACTGCGCGGCAGCGCTGGAACGTCGGCGCCGGGAGAAGCCGTCGCCGCACCGGGCCTTATCGCGGCTCCGCCGACATGGGCGGCCGCACCATCGGCGGTTCGCGAACCGGCTCGGGCGACGCGGGCGGTGCCGGGTCGTTCACCGGCTGGACGGGCAAGCCGTCGGGCGTCACCGGCTCGGGCGGCGGTCCCGGCGGCACCGGCGTGATCGGATCCGGGGGCGTGTCGTGCAGCCACATCAGGCAGCCTCCTTCGCGGCGTGGTCGAGATCGGATGCAGCGCCGGCGGCCGTCGCCGGATCGAAGCCGAAGTTGCGGATCGCGGTGGCGAGCCCCTGACGTGATGCCGAGTACGCCTCCCACGGACGGTTGCCGATGGGCAGCCGCCGCTCGATGGTCGCAAGCGTCCAGTGCGCACCACCGGTCAGCGTGTGCAGTTCCTTCCAGTCGACCGGCACCGAGACGCCGAGACCGGGCCGAGCCCGCAGCGACCATGCGGACACGGTCGTCGCGCCCCAGCCGTTGCGCAGATGGTCGACGAAGACCCTGCCGACACGGTTCTTCGGTCCGCTCTTGGCGACGAACCGGTCGGGCGCCGAGTCGGCGAGCCGCTCGACGATGGCCCGCGCGAAGCCCCGGACGACTTCCCAGCTCCGGCTCGGCATCAGCGGGACGACGACATGCAGTCCCTTGCCGCCGCTCGTCTTCAGAAAGCACTTCAGGCCGAGCTCGCGCAGGAAGGCATGCAACACGATCGTGGCCTCGCAGACCGCGCTCCAGGCGACGCCCTCGCCCGGGTCGAGGTCGAAGACGATGCGGTCGGGCTTGCGGATCGAGCGGACCGTCGAGTTCCAGGTGTGCAGTTCGAGCGTGTTCATCTGCGCCGCCGACTGCAGCCCGCCGGCGGACCGGATCTCGAGCAGCGGCGCGTGGCCGGGGTCGAGTTCGGGCGCGAGGCGCTCGACCTCGGCGAGCACGTCGCCGTCGGCGTGCCGCTGGAAGACGTGGGCGCCGTCGACGCCGTCGGGCGCGCGCACCAGCGCCACCGGGCGTTCACGCAGATGCGGCAGGATCAGCTCGGACACGGCGGCGTAGTGATCGGCGACGCCTTGCTTCGTGACGCCGCTCGTCGGGTCGACCACGCGCTCCGCGTGCGTGATCGCACGGACTGCGCTGGCGGGGGAGGAGTGGAGGCGCTTCATGGACGGTGCGATCGGCGAGACATCGAGCCGCGGCGGCCTGGTGGGCCTGCCGTGGCGGCGGGGTCGACCGCTCGGCAGGAGCCGAGCCCCGACAATGCCGGTGGACACGCTGCCAAGCCGGCTGGCGACTGCGACCATCGTAGCCAGCCGCGCGCTGCGCGCCGATGGCACGGCACGCTTTGCGCTGTCGGAATGCGCCTACGCCCGAACGTGAAGGACTTCGCAGGCCGACTGCGGCCAGCCGACTCGACGGTCAGCGGCTGGCGCTGCGCCGCTCGTAGCGGTCGGGACGCTCGGCCGCGAGTTGCCGCTGCACGAATGCCACGGCCTCCTCGGGTTGCATGGCGGCAAGCCGCTCGACCTGCCGCATGTCGAGGGCGATCCTGCGCGCTTCGCTCGCGGCGATGTCCTCGGCGACTTCGGTGATGCGCCGGGCGCATCGCGTGGCCCATTCGTCACGGGCAATCGGTTCGTCATGCATGCCGCACTCCTCGTTCGAGGCCCAAGCCTCAGGTGAGCTGCTCCAGCGTCTTGCCTGCCGCCAGCGCCGCCTTGACCCATCCCGGGCGCGGGCCGCGGCCCGACCAGCTATGGCCGGCGTCGTCCCGGTACTTCGGTGTCGAAGCCGGTTTCGGCGCTGCACCACCGGCCTCGACCTTGAAGTCGTCGAGCGACTTTCCCTCGGCGAGTGCCGCCTTGATCCAGCCAGGCCGCGGCCCGCGGCCGCTCCAGCTGTTGCCGTTGCCGTCGTGGAATCGTGCGCCGCCGACACGGCTGCCGCGTGTCGCAGGCCGCCCGGCAGTCCTGCGGGTCGCGGTACTGCGCGTTGCCGACCGCGCATCGAAGAGCTGCTCTGGCGTCAGTCCGTACGCCTCGATCGCGGCCCGGATTCGCTCGACCACTCCGGCAATCTCCGCCGCCCGAATCGATTCGGCCTTTTGTTTCAGCGCTTCGATCTGCTGTGTGAGTTCCAGATAGGTCTCGGTCATTCCCGCTTCTCGGTAGTCGCAATCGTCCGCATAGGATACTGGATCGCGGTCACCGATCGATATCAGCGCATTTGGACATGCATATCGCAGTCGTCGGCGACCGGCGACTCGGCTTTGCGGGCAGCCGGAAGGCCGGCGGCGTCGACGTGTTCAGAGGCACTGCAACACGGTCGACTCGGGGCCGTCGCACCGCGCGCATCCAGTCGTGCGCGGCCCGAACGATCAGCGCCCACGATTCAGAGCGGCAGCGCTGCGCGTCCCCGATCCGCGGTTCTCTCCCGTCGATGCGGGATCTCGAGCCTGACGCCGATCGACAGCGACCATGTCAGACGATGCACGGCTGCGTGTCGGACGGCGCTGCCTGCGATGTGCCGCACGCCGTCAGCGACCGGCCGCCTATCGGATCGCCACTTCGACGCGGCGTGCGGCATCGCTTTCGCCGGCGACATTGGCCTCGGTCTCGCGCGGCTTGTCGAGCACGATGCGGTCCTCCGAGATGCCGGCCGCCACCAACGCATCGCGAACCGAGAAGGCTCGCTGCTTGGCCAGGGTTTCGTTCTGCGCAGCGTCACCGCTCGCCGAGTGGTACCCCGAGACGGTGATCTTCGCGCCCGGATCGTTCTGCAGTGCCTTCAAGAGTGGCCCCAGCTGCGCGACCGCCTCGGGTGCGATCGCCGGCGAGCCGACCGCGAAGAAGATGACCGCACTGTGCGGCTCCGCCGGTACCGACGCCGCAGTCGCTGCCGACGACGCCGCGCCGTCGGGCAACACTGCCGCGCGCACACCGCTCAGTTCCGGGTGCGTGGCGAGCTGGCTCGCGCCGTAGAGCGGCTTGAATGCGCCCTGGTGGCAAGTCGCGCAATTGACCTTCGGCACATCGCCCAGCGGCCCGAGACGGCTGGCCGGGAAGGTTCGTAGAAGCGGATCGAGATAGTTGACGTTGAGGTCGCGCGTGAGCCGGATTCCGTACCACGCGGTCGCGCGTTGGGGCGTGCTCGTATCCCATTCGGCGAACGAACGCGAATTGTGGCAATAGGTGCAATTGACGCCAAGGCCCTGCGACATGTGCATCATCAGGCCGTAGGTGTATTCGGCCTGCTTGGTCGAGCGCAGGTTGGTCGTCTCGAGTGCCGTCGGGCCGATGACGCGAATCTCGCGCGATTGTTCGAGGAACGGCGTGAACGGGTCGTAGGGCAACGACGCCAGACCCACCGCAGGCGCGGGCGAGTTCTGGCCCGCGTTGTTGCCGATGACACCGCCCGTGTGCTTCATCTCGGGTTGCTGGAACCAGATGTTGGCCGGCACCGGTAGGCCGCGGTGGCACGTATAGCAGGTGACGCCGGTGTTCGCGACGTGCGTCTTCCAGTCGGCGTTGATGTGCCGCGTCATCTGCAGCATGCGGCGCGACACGACCTTGGTGTAGAGCGAATCGGCCGCGAAGTCCTCGCCCGCCTTGTGGCAATACGTGCAGCCCTGCTGGGGCGAGACCCACGCTGTCATCGAGACCATCAGCCGGGTGAATTCGGCGACGCTCACGTCGCCGACGACCTGCAGGTTCTTGAACACGGTGCTGGCGCGCGGCCCGTCGCGCGGCACCATCGGCGGGTCGTCGGGCAGCGCGTTGAGCGCTGCCTTCTCCGCGATCAGGCGCGGGTTGAACACCTGGTCCATGCCGGTGCCGCGGTAGCCGCGCTGCACCTCGATGACCGGCGGGCGCTCGCCGCAGGCAGCGAGCCACAGCGTTGCGCCGAGCAGCGCAACGGCGAGAAACGGACGACGGATCATGGCGTGTTCCCTTGCAGGGTGGCCGGGTCGACGACCGGGCCGAAAACCGGCGGATATTGCGGCGCGACGTGGTGCTTGACCGCCCAGAGATACCAATTGTCGACGACCGTGCCCGTGAGCAGGATGCCGATGCCGCCGACGAGCGGACAGAGCACCGCGAACCACCACGCCCAACGGTGGATCGATTCCATCGTCGCGTTGAAGCCCATCGTCCAGCGCCAGAAGAGCGCGGCGCGTTCGCTCGCGGTGCCGCGGTCGACGATCTGCTCGAGCTCGCGCTCGCCGCCGAAGCGGCTCACCGCCAGGATGGTCGCGCCGTGCATCGCGAAGAGCAGCGTCGCGCCGTAGAGGAACACGATCGACAGCATGTGGAACGGATTGTAGAAGAGGTTGCCGTAACGGATCGAGAACGCCGCCGTCCAGTCGAGGTGGGGAAAGATGCCGAACGGCACCGCCTCGCCGAAGCTGCCCATCAGCAGCGGCCGGAAGAAACCGAGGCAGAGCATCAGCCAGATCGCCGCGGCGAAGGCCCAGGGCACGTGAGTACCCATGCCGAGCGCGCGGGCCCTCGTGTACATGCGGCCCCACCAGAGCAGCACCGACGTCGTCATGAAGAAGCCCGCCATCAGCCACCAGCCGCCTTCGTTGAGCGGCGGAAAGAGGTGCAGGCCGTTGCCTGGCGTCGGCGGCTCGAGCGCGAGCCACGGCAGCTGGCGGATCAGCTGGATCGGATTCCAGTTGACCGACGCCAGCATGTTGAGGCCGATGATCTCGAAGGCGATGAAGCCGCAGATCAGCGACGCGAGGCCGAACCAGCCGAGATAGATCGGCCCGAGCTGCGCGTCGCCGAAGCGGCCGAGCAGGTGCA
Source organism: uncultured Rhizobacter sp. (assembly GCA_964249855.1). Classification (GTDB taxonomy): domain Bacteria; phylum Pseudomonadota; class Gammaproteobacteria; order Burkholderiales; family Burkholderiaceae_C; genus LMDS01. The sequence continues at coordinate 50,841 of CAXUDL010000036.1, forward strand.
AGTGCGTCGGCGGCCCTTCGCGCTCCTGCTGGCCGCGCGCGACGGCGATCCCGGGGTACGGTGGCGATACCGCCTGCACGCGGGTGAAGATGTTCTGGTACTCGGGCTTCATCTCAATGTCCTCGGCTCGTTCGTCGTCGCCTCGCGGCGCTGTGGCGGTTTCAGCGCCAGATCGGCAGGTTCAGCCACCAGCTCCACCACTCGGGCCATCCGCGGGTCCAGAACGGCCCGCTGATGACGATACAGACGGCGCTCCAGAAACCCGCCGACAGGGCCAGGAACAGCCCCAGGCGGTGGATGCCGAGCGTGCCGATCGAGTAGCCGATGGTGTCGCGGAAGAAGGTGTTCTCGTGCTCGGCGGTCTTCACCGTCTCGCCCTTCTTCGGATTCGCCGCCGACAGGACCAGCGCGCCGTGCAGCGACAGCGCGAAGGTCGTCGCGAAGAAGAAGCTCACCGCGAGCATGTGCGCGGGGTTGTAGTGGAAGTGCAGGTACTGATAGCCGGTGTTCGACACCCAGTCGAGGTGGCTCATGATCCCGTACGGGAAGCCGTGGCCCCAGGCGCCGAGCAGCACCGGGCGGACCACGACGAGCGACACGTACGCGAAGATCGCCACCGCGAAGGCGAACGGCACGTGGTAGCCGATGCCGAGCTTTCGGCAGATCTCGACCTCGCGAAGCGCCCACGAGCCGAACGCGCCGACCGCGCAGACCGTGATGAGCTGCCAGAGGCCGCCTTCCATCAGCGGCGCCATGCGCAGGCCCCACCGCAGGTCGGGCGGCGCGATGTTGATCTGCCACAGGTTCCAGGTGCCGCCCTGCGACGCGCCCCAGACGATCAACAGCGTCCCGACGGCCGTGAAGAACAGCGTCGTGATGCCGAAGAAACCGACCCAGAACGGGCCGACCCAAAAATCGAAAAGGTCGCCGCCGACGAGCGTGCCGCCGCGGACGCGGTATTTCCGTTCGAAACTCAGCATCGCCATGACGCGTTCCTTCGTCGAGAGCGCTCGCCCCGCGGGGTGCGCTCCCGGTCAAGTGTGAAGGCGGGCAGACGAGCGGGCGAACCCGCGCGCTGCCCGCGGTCCGGGTCCTACTTCGTCGCCGGCGCGGGCGTCACCGGCGAGGCGACGGTTCCCGGCAGCGGAGACATCTGCCCGGTCGCGGTCATGCCGTGACGCGGGCCTTCCAGCCAGTTGAAGCGGTCGGTGCTGAGCAGGATGAAATGAATCACCAGCGCCAGCACGAACAGGAACGTGAACAACGCGATCAACGTCCTGCGTGGGTCGAACAACATCCAGATGCGCCACATGTCATGAGCCCCTATGCGTTGAATGCGACCGCGATGGCGGCCATCGCCACTTCCTTGGCGTCGTTGACGATCGACGCGTAGCCGCTCGCCCCCGGCAGCCACGGACGCCATTGCCACGCGAGGAAGTGCGCGACGATTGCGATCAGCGTGAAGATGATGAAGCTCGTCATGAAGATGCCGTGGAACTCCTTGGCTTCTTGTTCGGTGAGCCCCGACAGGGATCCCTGTCTGATGTCAGCCATGATGGTTTCTCCTTATGGGCCCCTCGGCCCCTTGCGGCCGGTCGGCCTGCTCCGCGTGGTTCCCCGCGGCGGGGTTTGACGCGGCGGCTGCCGCGGCATTGCTGTCGAGCCCGACGAGCGGGCTGTCTCGATGTGTCTTCGGGCTCACGCCGGCACCCCTTCGCGCAGGCCGTCGCGTGCGCGGGTGACGCGCTCGGCGGTGACCCGCGCTTCGCCGGCGCGGCGCGCGTCGCGCTCGGCGCGGTCGCGCAGGCGCTTGGCTGCGGAAATCTGCACCAGCGTCGGCTCGGTGGCGACGAGGTCGGCGAGGCGCTGCTGTGCGTCGTCGTCCCAGGTCACGTCGTCGATCGGCCGCGCGGGAGTCGGCTCGACACGGTCGAGCTCGGTGCCGAGCGGCAGGATGTGGAAGAGCGCGTCGAAGAGCGCGTTGCAGAATTCCTGCACCAGATAGGTCGCGCCGGCGTAGCCCATGAACGGCGTGCCGGTCGCGCGGCGGATGATGGGCAGCGGGAACGATGCCGGGATGAAGCTCGTCTTCATCATCCCGCCGCCGCCCGCTTCGGCCAAATAGATGCGCTCGTTGTAGCTGCCGTAGAGCACCAGCGGCGTCTTGCCGTGGACGAGGCGGCGGACCTCGTCGTTGTCGGTCTTGGCGCCCGGCTTTCTCGCGACCGCGAAATGGCACGGCAGGCCGAGTTCGTCCTCGAGGAAGTGCTGCACGCCGCGGCTGTAGGTCTCGCTCGCGACGATGCCGAAGCTCGCGGTGCCGAAGAAGTCCTGCGTGACCGAGCGCCACAGGTCCCACACCGGCTTGATCGTGCTGTGCTTCTCGCGCTCGATGAAGGGCTCGGGGTCGAGGCCCAGCAGTTCGCCGAGTGCGCGCAGGAATTTCGTCGTGCTGTGCAGGCCGATCGGCGCCTGCAGGTACGGCCGGTCGAGTGCCTCGCAGAGCATGCGGCCGAACTCGCGGTACATGCAGATGTTGACGTCCGCCTCGACCAGGCGCGAGACATCGGCGAGATGGCTGCCGAGCGGGAACACCATGTTGACGTCAGCGCCGATGCCCTGCACCAGGCGGCGGATCTCCGCCAGGTCGCTCGGGCCGTTGAAGACGCCGTAGCTCGGGCCGATGATGTTGACGCGCGGCTTCTCGCCGACAGGCCGGTCGGCGAACGGCTTGCGCGCCGGCACCTTCTTCAGGCCGTACTCCGACCAGAGCCAGAACATCGCGCGGTTGGCGCATTGCCACTGGTCCTCGTCGATCGTCCGTGGCAGGAAGCGCTGGATGTTCGTGCCGGCCGGCGTGACGCCGCCACCGATCATCTCGGCGATCGAGCCGGTGACGACGACCGACGGCAGGTCCGGATCGAGCGCCGCGTGCGCACGGCGCATCGAGCCTTCGG
>CAXUDL010000037.1:0-44784 GCA_964249855.1 uncultured Rhizobacter sp.
CGTCCGCAGAGACCTGTACGCTGTCATAGTCGAAACAGAACGTCACCGGCCTGTCATACACCCTCCCTACAGTCGCGCCATTCCATTGCCGACAGGTGTTTGACATGACTCTTGCGATCGCCGCCGCGGCGGCTCCGCTGCGCTCCTTCGTTCTCGGCGCGGCGTTCCTCGCCGCCGCTGTTCCCGTGCTGGCACAGGACGTGACCGGCGCCGGTGCATCGTTTCCGGCTCCCGTGTATGCCAAATGGGCGGACGCTTACAACAAGGCGACCGGTGCGCGCGTCAACTACCAGTCGGTCGGCTCCGGCGCCGGCATGAAGCAGATCGCCGCGAAGACGGTCGACTTCGGCGCCTCGGATGCGCCGCTCAAGGACGACGAGCTCGCGAAGACCGGAATGATCCAGTTCCCGACCGTCATCGGCGGTGTGGTGCCGGTCGTCGGCATCAAGGGCATCCAGCCCGGCCAGCTCAAGATGACCGGTGCGCTGCTCGGCGACATCTTCCTCGGCAAGCTCACCAAATGGAACGACCCGGCGATCGCCGCGCTCAATCCGGGCGTGCCGCTGCCGGACGCGGCCATCGCCGTCGTGCGCCGCGCCGACGGCTCGGGCACGAGCTTCAACTTCACCAACTATCTGTCCAAGGTCAATCCCGACTGGAAGGCGAAGGTCGGCGAAGGCACCGCGGTGAACTGGCCGACCGGCGCCGGGGGCAAGGGCAACGAGGGCGTGTCGGCCTTCGTCCAGCGCTTGCCGAACTCGATCGGCTACGTCGAGTACGCCTATGCCAAGCAGAACAAGATGTCGCACGTGCAGTTGAAGAACGCCGCCGGCAATTACGTCCAGCCGGACGACCTGACGTTCAAGGCGGCTGCCGCCAACGCCGACTGGAGCAAGACCTTCTACCAGGTGCTGACCGAGCAGCCGGGCAAGGACTCGTGGCCGATCACCGCGGCGACCTTCATCATGATGCACAAGGCCCAGGACAAGCCGGTCAACGGTTCCAACGTCCTGAAGTTTTTCGACTGGGCCTATGGAAGCGGCGACAAGATGGCTGCCGACCTCGAGTACGTGCCGCTGCCCGACGCGGTCAAGGAGCTCGTGCGCAAGCAGTGGGCCGAGGTCAAGGACGAATCGGGCAAGGCGCTCGCGTTCAAGTGACGCGGCACCGCTGAGGTCCGAGGGAGCGCACATGGCCGCTACACTTCCCGCCAGCCGTTACGAGGGGACCGATCACCCGATGGACCGCTCCGGGCCCCCCGCCCCGCGTCGCAGCGCGCCCTGGGCCGATGCCGTGTTCTCCCTGCTGGCGCACGCCGCAGCGGTGCTGACGCTCGCGATCCTGATCGGCATCATCGTCTCGCTGGTCTTCGGCGCCATGCCGGCGATCCGCGAATACGGCCTGAGCTTCCTCTGGCGCAGCGACTGGGATCCTGTCAAGGAGAGCTACGGCGGCCTGGTGATGATCTACGGCACGCTGATGACTTCGGCGATCGCCTTGCTCGTCGCCGTCCCGGTCAGCTTCGGCATCGCGCTCTTCCTCACCGAACTGTCTCCCGGCTGGCTGAAGCGGCCGCTCGGGATCGCGGTCGAGCTGCTCGCGGCCGTGCCGTCGATCGTCTACGGCATGTGGGGGCTGCTCGTGTTCGGCCCGATCCTCGCCACCTATGTCCAGGCGCCGTTGCAGGCGTTGCTCGGCGGCGTGCCGTATCTCGGCTCGCTCGTGTCCGGGCCGCCGGTCGGCATCGGCATCCTCTCGGCGGGCATCATCCTCGCGATCATGATCATCCCGTTCATCGCGTCGGTGATGCGCGACGTGTTCGAGGTGACGCCGCCGATGCTGAAGGAGTCGGCCTACGGTCTCGGCTCGACGACCTGGGAGGTCGTCTACAAGATCGTCCTGCCCTACACCAAGACCGGCGTGATCGGCGGCGTGATGCTCGGCCTCGGGCGGGCGCTCGGCGAGACCATGGCGGTCACCTTCGTCATCGGCAACATGAATCAGCTCAATTCCCCGTCGGTGTTCGAAGCGGCCAACAGCATCACGTCGGCGCTCGCGAACGAGTTCGCCGAGGCTGGCGCGGGCCTGCACCAGGCATCGCTGATCTACCTCGCGCTGGTCCTGTTCTTCATCACCTTCGTGGTGCTGTCGATCTCCAAGGTGCTGCTCGTCCGGCTGAAGCGCAACGAAGGGGGCCGCTCGTGAGCGGCGACCCGGTGTCGATCGACGGCCCCGCCGGAGCGGGCGGCCGGCCGCTCGCGCTCGACGTGGCGGCGATGCGCAGCGCCGCGCCGGCCCAGCCGAGGGCGCCCGGTGAGATCCAGGTGAAGACCTCGGGCGCCGACCGGCTGGCGCGTCACCGCAGCCGCAAGCGCGTCAACGCGGTCGCGCTGATGCTGTCGCTCGCCGCGATGGCGTTCGGCGTGTTCTGGCTGCTCTGGATCCTGTTCGAGACGGTCCGTCTCGGCATCGGCGGCCTGACGCTCGCGACCTTCACCGAGCTGACGCCGCCACCCCAGGCCGACACCGGCGGGCTCGCCAACGCCATCTTCGGCTCGCTCGCGATGGTCGGCATCGCGACGTTGATCGGCACGCCGATCGGCGTGCTGGCCGGCATCTACCTGGCCGAGTACGGACAGCGAGGCTGGCTCGGCACTTCGACGCGCTTCGTCAACGACATCCTCCTGTCCGCGCCCAGCATCGTGATCGGCCTCTTCATCTATTCGGCGGTGGTGGCGCGCACGAAGTCGTTCTCCGGGTTCGCCGGCGCGCTCGCGCTCGCGCTCATCGTGATCCCGGTCGTGATCCGCACGACCGAGAACATGCTGAGCTTGATCCCGAACGCGCTGCGCGAGGCCGCCTACGCGCTCGGCACGCCGAAATGGCGCGTGATCATGACGATCACCCTGAAGGCCGCGCTCGCCGGCGTCATGACCGGCATCCTGCTGGCGCTGGCGCGCGTGTCGGGCGAAACCGCGCCGCTGCTCTTCACCGCACTCTCCAACCAGTTCTGGACCAGCGACCTCGGCTCGCCGATGGCGAGCCTGCCCGTGACGATCTTCAAGTTCGCGATGAGCCCCTACGAGAACTGGCAGAAGCTCGCCTGGGCAGGGGTGTTCATCATCACGATCGGCGTGCTGCTGCTGAACATCGCGGCCCGGATCCTGTTCCGCAACAAGCACTGAATCATGGACACCAAAGTCTCACTGCCCGTGACCGAGAAGCCGAAGCTCTCGGTGCGGAACCTGAATTTCTACTACGGCAAGTTCCATGCGCTGAAAAACATCAGCATGGACATCCCGGAGAAGAAGGTCACCGCGTTCATCGGTCCGTCCGGCTGTGGCAAATCGACGCTGCTGCGGACCTTCAACCGCATGTACGAGCTCTACCCCGATCAACGCGCCGAGGGCAGCATCATCCTCGACGGCGAGAACGTCCTGACCTCGAAGGAAGACGTCTCGCTGCTCCGCGCCAAGGTCGGCATGGTGTTCCAGAAGCCGACGCCGTTCCCGATGTCGATCTACGACAACATTGCCTTCGGCGTGAAACTCTTCGAGCAACTGCCGCGCGTGGAGATGGACGAGCGCGTCGAGTGGGCGCTCAAGAAGGCGGCGCTCTGGAACGAAGTGCGCGACAAGCTCCACCAGAGCGGCTCGGGCCTGTCGGGCGGCCAGCAGCAGCGGCTCTGCATCGCCCGCGGCATCGCGATCAAGCCCGAAGTCCTGCTGCTCGACGAGCCGTGCTCGGCGCTCGATCCGATCTCGACCGGCAAGATCGAGGAGCTGATCGGCGAACTGAAGAGCGACTACACGGTGATGATCGTCACCCACAACATGCAGCAGGCCGCACGCTGCTCCGACTACACGACCTACATGTACCTCGGCGACCTGATCGAGTTCGGCCCGACCGCGGAGCTTTTCATGAAGCCGACGCGCAAGGAGACCGAGGACTACATCACCGGCCGCTTCGGTTGAACCGGCCGACCCAGAGGAGAGCGCGATGAGCGAGAAGCATCTGTCCACGCAATTCGACGCCGAACTGAGCGGCATCTCGACCCGCGTGCTCGAAATGGGCGGCATGGTCGAATCTCAGGTCGCGCGGTCGGTCTACGCGCTCACCAACTTCAGCGCCGAGATCGCCTCCGAGGTGCTCGCCACCGAAGAGCGCGTCAATGCGACCGAGGTCGAGATCGACCGCGATCTCTCGACCATCATCGCGAGGCGCCAGCCGACGGCCCGCGACCTGCGCCTGCTGATCGCGATCTCGAAGACGATCCAGAACCTCGAGCGCGTCGGCGACGAGGCGGCTCGGATCGCGCGCACGGTCCAGCGGCTGGTCAATTCCGGCGTCTCCAGCCGGTTGCGGCTGCCGGTGAAAGACCTCGCCTACGAGGCCGAACTCGCCGTGTCGCTGCTGCGCAAGGCGCTCGACGCGTTCGCGCGGCTCGACGTCGAGAAGGCCATCGAGGTGCTGAAGCAGGACGACCTCATCGACCAGGAGTTCGAGGGCCTGATGCGCAAGCTCATCACCTTCATGATGGAAGACGCGCGAACGATCTCGTCGAGCATCGACCTCGTCTTCGTCGCCAAGGCGATCGAGCGCGTCGGCGACCACGCGAAGAATCTCGCCGAGCAGATCATCTACATCGTCAAGGGCACGGACGTGCGCCACAACTCGATCGGAACGGTCGAGTCGCTGGTGCGCTGACGGCGTCGCGCGCAGGAGTCCTTCCATGAGCCTGATCCTCGTCGTCGAAGACGAATCCTCGATCGCCGAGCTGATTTCCATCAATCTCCGTCACGCCGGCTTCGAGGTCGCGACCGCCGGCGATGCCGACGCGGCGCAGGCTGCGGTCGATGCCCAGTTGCCCGACCTCGTCGTCCTGGACTGGATGCTGCCGGGGCAGTCGGGCGTGACGCTGGCGAAGCGCTGGCGCAGCGAAACGCGCACCCGCGAGTTGCCGATCGTCATGCTGACCGCGCGCTCCGACGAGACCGACAAGGTCAACGGTCTCGACGCCGGCGCCGACGACTACCTGACGAAGCCGTTCTCGATCAAGGAGCTGATGGCGCGGATCCGCGCGGTGTTGCGCCGCCGTGCGCCCGAGGCGCTCGATGCGGCGGTCCTCGTCGGGTCGTTGAAGATCGACCCGGCGACGCGGCGCGTGAGCCGCCTGATGGACGACGGTCCGCGCGACGTCAAGCTCGGTGCCACCGAATTCCGGCTGCTGCACTTCTTCATGGCGCATCCCGAGCGCGTGCACAGCCGCGCCCAGCTGCTCGACCGGGTCTGGGGCGACCATGTGTTCATCGAGGAGCGGACGGTCGATGTGCACGTCAAGCGCCTGCGCGAGGCGCTCGCGCCGGTGCAATGCGCCGCGATGATCGAGACGGTGCGCGGCGCCGGCTACCGGCTGACGCAGCACGCGGCGGTCAACGCCCCTGCAGCCGGCATGACGACGCCGGCGACGTTGCAAGCCTGACGCTCGACAGCGCGCGCCGGTTCGATGACCTGGCTGCTGCCGCGTCTTCTCGCGGTCCTGCTCGCGATCACGGCCGGCGGCCTGCTCGGTGAGCTGACCGAACGCTCGGACGCGTTCGTCGTCGGCGCGCTGCTCGGCGGCGCATTCGCCGTCACGATGATCGCGGTGCGCGACACCTTGCGCGGGTACCGTCTGCTCGAGTGGCTGCGCGGGCCGCAGGACGGACCGGCGCCGCGCGACACCGGCCTCTGGGGCGAGCTCGGCTACCGCGTCGAAAAGGCGTTGAAGCTGCGCGAGCGCGAGGCGCAGCTCGAGCGCACGCGGCTGACGCAGTTTTTGTCGGCGATCGAGGCCTCGCCGAACGGCGTGATGCTGCTCGACGAGGGCGACCAGATCGAATGGTGCAATTCGATCGCCGCCAACCATTTCGGCCTCGATCCCGTGCGCGACCGCCGCCAGCGGGTGACCAACCTGCTGCGCGCGCCGGCCTTCGTCGCCTACCTGCAGGCGGCGCGCTACGACGAGGCGGTGCAGATTCCGGAGCCGCGGGGCGGCCAGGGGCTGCTGTCGGTGCTGGTGCGGCCCTACGGCGACGACCACAAGCTCGTGCTGTCGCAGGACATCACCGAGCGCGAGCGCTCCGACGGCATGCGGCGCGACTTCGTCGCCAATGTTTCGCACGAGATCCGCACGCCGCTCACGGTGCTGAGCGGCTTCATCGAGACCATGTCGAGCCTGCCGCTGAGCGATGCCGAGCGCCGCCGCGTGCTCGAGATGATGGGCCAGCAGGCGCGCCGCATGGGCACATTGGTGAGCGACCTGCTCACCTTGGCGCAGCTCGAGGGCAGCCCGCGTCCGAACGCCGACCGCTGGGTGCCGCTGAAGCCGCTGCTCGCGCAGGTCGAGATCGACGCAAGGCTGCTGTCGGACGGCGCGCACGCGTTCGCCTTCGCCGACGTCCGCGACACCCAGCTCGCCGGCTCGCAGTCGGAGCTGCTCAGCGCCGTCGGCAATCTGGTCACCAACGCCATCCGCTACACGCCGGCCGGCGGCAGCATCGACGTCGCCTGGAAGATCCTCGCCGACGGCAGCGGCCAGTTGTGCGTCGACGACACCGGGCCGGGCATCGCGCGCGAGCACATCCCGCGGCTGACCGAACGCTTCTACCGCGTCGACGGCAGCCGGTCGCGCGACACCGGCGGCACCGGCCTCGGCCTGTCGATCGTCAAGCACGTGGTGCAACGCCACGGCGGCGAGCTGGTCGTGCACAGCACGGTCGGCAAGGGCTCGAGCTTCCGGCTCGTGTTCCCGGCGGTGCGCGTGCGCGCCGCGACCGAGCTGCTCGCGACGAGCGCAGCCTGAGCCCCCGATCGATCGCGTCAGCCGCCGGCGAGCGGCCGCCGGCGCTTGTAGATCGCGGTGATCTCTTCCTGATTGGTGTTGCGCCGCTCGCGGCCGACCAGCGTCCAGGCCGCACCCGGCGAACTCGGCCGCTGCGGTGTCTCGAGCATCAGCAGCGAATTGCAGGTCGAGCGGTCGATCGGCGTGACCGCGTCGACGCGGTAGCCGCCGAGATACTCGAGCGCCGCGACCTGGCCCCGTGACATGCCCGGCGTCGCGAGGCACGCGCCGCGCGGAACCTGCTGCGCGACACGTTGGATCAGCGAGCGGTAGCTGCGCGCATGGTCGAGCGGCGGCAGCAGCAGCGTCATGACGAGCAGCCAGGCGAGCGCGACGCCGCCGGCCGGCAGCACGAGGCTCTTCCACAGCGCGTGGCGGCTGCGCCGCGTGCGCCATCGCACGAGCCACAGCCAGGCGACCGTGCCGACGAGCGCGATCCCGAGCGTCGCGAGCGAGAAGCCGCCGACGTACCCGGGCGACAGGCGCGCGATGTTCGCCGCCGGCTTGGCCGGAACGCCGGTCTGCATCGAGACGTAGACGACCCAGATCGTGATCGCCACGACAGTGAAGAAGCACACCGAGAACCAGTCGATCGCGGCGGCGGTGCCTCGCTGCAGCGTCGGCAGGGCGAACGTCGCGAGCACTGCCAGCGGCGGGAGGCCGAGGAGCAGCGCCCGGTCCGAGCCGCCCGTGACGGCGCATGCACCCAGGCAGACCAGAAAGCTGCCGAGCGGGATCGCGATGTGGCGGTCGGTCAGGTGATGGCGCCAGCGCCAGACCGTCCAGATCGCCATCGGCCAGGCCGGCCAGGTGAACCAGCCGACGAGGCGCAGCACGCCGACCGCCTGCTGCAGATCGACGCCGCCCGGCGGCAGCCGCCAGGCCCAGGCGTCGAGCAGCGTCGCGAGCGCGAGCGCGAGGACCAGCGCGGCCGCCACCCAGGGCACGAAGCGGCGGACCGGCTCATAGCTCGACCGGGCGCAGATGATCGTGCCGGCAGCGCCGAGCGCCGCGGCGATGCTCGGCGCACCGCTCGCGGCGATGGCAGGCAGTGCGGCGAGCACGGCGACGCGGGAGCGCAACCGCCGGAACGGGCTCGCGGCGAGCGCATAGACGAACAGCGCGACGCTCGCGAGCTGCGCCAGCTCGGGCGTCGTCTCGTGGCCGAGCTGCAGCAGGCCGAGCGAGGCGATCAGCGCCAGCAGGCCACCGTCGGCGATCGCTCGCGCGTAGTCGACCGGCTCGGCTTCGCCGCCGAACGCGAAGGCCAGCGGCTGCGCGGCTTCGGTGCGCGCAAGGTGATACGCCGCCCGCCAGGTCAGCATGAGCGTCAGCACCAGCAGCACCGCGAACGGAAAGCGTGCCGCGACCGCCGGATCGACCACCGAACCGAACAAGCGGATGGAACCGGCACCGAGCCAGTAGGGCAGGAGCGCCGCGTCGGCGGCCAGGCCGCCGACCGTCGGCGCGAACCACGATGTCTTCCCCTGCGCGATGTTCAGCATGTAGCCGAACGCGGTGATGTCGGCGCTCTTCCAGGGGTCCCGGCCGAAGAGCCCCGGCAGCACGTACGCGGCGCAGAACAGCAGCAGCGCGATGCGGGGCATGCGCTGCGCGGCGCGCCGGGTGACGAGAGCAGGGTTCGGCGAGTTCAAGGCGAATCGGCGCGGGGCTCCGAATGATGCAGCAACGCGTCGACGGTCCGATCGGGGCCGAACGCGGGCACAAAAAAGGCAGCCGGAGCTGCCTGTCGTCACACGGCGGCCGGAGCTGCCTGTCGTTGCGCACGGCGCGTCGCCGGCGCGCACCGGCGGCCGAGCGCCGCGGCTTCTACTTCTTCGCGCCGAGGTGAGCGAACTTGTTGCGGAACTTCTCGACCCGACCGCCGAGCGAGTCGACGCTCTTTTGCGTGCCGGTGTAGAACGGATGCGACTCGCTCGTCGTCTCGAGCTTGATCAGCGGCAGCTCGCGGCCGTCGTCCATCTTGACCGATTCGCGGCTCGTCGCGCACGAGCGCGTCACGAACTTGAAACCGTTCGAGAGGTCCACGAAGCAAACTTCGCGGTATTGGGGGTGGATGCCTTCTTTCATGTGCGTGACCTCGTTCGCCGATGCAGGGAGCCACGTCGAACCGTTCGACGCACTTGCCGGAAGCGAAGCCTCCGAGTATATGAAACTTGTCGTTGGCGCCCAGACTGTTTGTCGAACTGACGAACAAGTGCGGCACGTGCAGCGTGGCCGCGATCCGGCTCCCAGGCCTGACCCGCGACCGAGGCACGGACCGGTGCGCAGGCACTGTTGCCCGTCTCCGGTCAACCGCCCCGACGCATCATGTCGAAGAAATCGAGGTTGTTCTTCGTCGCCTTCATCTTCTCGAGGATGAATTCCATCGCCTCGATCTCGTCCATCGGATAGAGCAGCTTTCGAAGGATCCACGTCTTCTGCAAGATTTCGGGCTTGAGCAGCAACTCCTCGCGCCGCGTGCCCGACTTGTTCAGCAGGATCGACGGGTAGACACGCTTCTCCGACATCCGCCGGTCGAGGTGGATCTCGCAATTTCCCGTGCCCTTGAACTCCTCGTAGATCACCTCGTCCATGCGCGAGCCGGTGTCGACGAGCGCCGTGCCGATGATCGTCAGCGAGCCGCCTTCCTCGACGTTGCGCGCGGCGCCGAAGAAACGCTTCGGCCGCTGCAGCGCGTTCGAGTCCATGCCGCCCGTCAGCACCTTGCCCGACGACGGCAGCACGTTGTTGTAGGCCCGCGCGAGGCGGGTGATCGAGTCGAGCAGGATCACCACGTCCTTCCTCATCTCGACGAGCCGCTTGGCGCGCTCGATCACCATCTCGGCGACCTGCACGTGGCGCGCGGCGGGTTCATCGAAGGTCGAGCTGATGACCTCGCCGCGCACCGTGCGCTGCATCTCGGTCACTTCCTCGGGCCGCTCGTCGACGAGCAGCACGATCAGGTAGACCTCGGGATAGTTGGCGACGATCGAATGCGCCAGGTTCTGCATCATCACCGTCTTGCCGCTCTTCGGCGCCGAGACAAGGAGCGCCCGCTGGCCTTTGCCGAGCGGCGCGATCAGGTCGACGATGCGGCTGGTGATGTTCTCTTCGGCCTTGGTGTCGCGCTCGAGCTTGAACTGCTCTTTCGGGAAGAGCGGCGTCAGGTTCTCGAACATGATCTTGTGCTTGCTCTCCTCCGGCGTCTGGCCGTTGACACGGTCGACCTTCACCAGCGCGAAGTACCGCTCGCCGTCCTTCGGCACGCGCACCTCGCCCTCGATGGCGTCGCCGGTGTGGAGGTTGAAGCGGCGGATCTGGCTCGGCGACAGGTAGATGTCGTCGGTCGACGCCATGTAGCTCGCGTCCGGCGAGCGCAGGAAGCCGAAGCCGTCGGGCAGCACCTCGAGCACGCCGTCGCCGAACACCTGCTCGCCGGTCTTGGCGCGCTTCTTCATGATCGCGAACATCAGCTCCTGCTTGCGCATGCGAGCGACGTTCTCGATCTCCAGCGCCTCGCCCATCTTGATGAGCTCCGAGACGTGGATCAGTTTGAGTTCTGAGAGATGCATGGGTGGACACCCTGGAGGAAAGGCGGCGCGAAGGCACGCACGCGCTTGGGCCGAATCGAACCGGTACGGCTCGAGAGGTCGGGCGGCGAGGAGCCGCCTCGGGGCAGGGACGACGGATCGGTCGTGCCTGGAACAATGTTGTGGAGTGGAGGCGCTTCCGACCGCGTGCCCGAGCCGTGTCGAGCGTCGGCCGCTGCATTCAGCCGGCCGTGGGCGGCACCGTGAGGCGCGGCGAGGATCGCTTGCCTGCGGGTCAGGCCGGGGTCAGAGACCGGCCGGCCGTGACACGTTTCGTCGAATTATAGATGGCCGTCGAGGAAGGCCGTCAACTGCGTCTTGTTGAGCGCGCCGACCTTCGTCGCGGCGAGCTGCCCGCCCTTGAACAGCATCAAGGTCGGGATGCCGCGGATGCCGAACTTCGCCGGCACGTCGCGGTTCTCGTCGACGTTCATCTTCGTGATCTGCACCCGGCCGTCGTAGGTCTTCGAGACTTCGTCCAGAATCGGGGCGATCTGCTTGCACGGGCCGCACCACTCGGCCCAGTAGTCGACCAGCACCGGCTTCTCAGCCTTCAACACGTCGGCATCGAACGTCGCATCCGAGGTGTGTTTGATCAGTTCAGAGCTCATGGTCCTTCTCTCCGTGCAGCTGCCGCGAACGGGCGCTGGTGATCGAGGATTTTGACACACGGCCCCTCGGCGAGACGTTCCGGCAAAACACTGGCGCCCCGTTCCTGACTATGGCTGCGATAGTGCGTCGAGTTCCGGACGAGCAGTCTCTTGCGCCCGCGGCCGTCGACCCATGGCCCGGGCTCGCTGCGACCGCGTCGGTCTGGCTCGACGAAGTCGGCGTCGAGCCGCGCGAGGCGATCGTGCTGCTGCCGTTCGCATCGCTGCTGCCGCACGCGCGCCGCGCCTTCGCGGTCCGTTCGGGCTGGATGCCGCGCATCGAGACCACCGAGACGATGGCGGCGAGTCTCGGCCCCGCCGCACCGGCCGGCGAGGGCCCGAGCTTCGACGTCGTCCACGACCGCCTCTGCGCGGCGCGGTTGCTGCGCTCGCAGCGCGAGGGCGGGGCGTGGGAGCGCCGCGACCGGCGCGGCTTCGAGCGGGCGACGCGCGATGTCGTCGTCACCGCGCACGCGCTGCTGCGCGCCGCCGCAGCGGTGCCGCCGGTGCTCCGCGACGCGCACTGGGCGCTCGCGCGGCAGACGCTCGTGCCCGCCGTCGGCCCGGGCGGCCTCGAGCGCTCGCTCGCCCGCCTCGCGCTCGAATGGGCGGTGCTCGCGCCGGCGCCGTCCACCGACCGGTTGTTCGACCTGCGGCCGGCGGCGTGGATCGTCGTCCGCGCGGGCGGCGCCCAGGCGCTCGCCGAACGGCTGCTCGCCGCGTCGGCCGCGCCGGCGCTCGTCGTGGACACCGACACCGATCCGCTCGCGCCGTTCGGCAACGCCGATCCGGCATCGCCACCGGTGCTCGCCGTCTGCGGCGGCTTCGAGCACGAGGCGCAGGCGACCGCCGCGCAGGTCGTCGAGCACCTGCGCGCGGGCCAGGTCCCGGTGGCGCTGATCGCGCAGGACCGCGTGCTGGTGCGCCGCGTCCGCGCGCTGCTGCAACGCCACGCGGTGGCGCTGCTCGACGAGACCGGCTGGCGCCTGTCGACAACGCGCGCCGCCGCGCTCGTCATGGGCGCGCTGCGCGCCGTGCCCGCCGACGCGCCGTCCGACGCGGTCCTCGACTGGTTAAAGATGCTCCCCGACCGCGACGCGGCGTTCCGGGCCGCGCTCGACGCCCTCGAGCGCCGCCTCCGCCGCCACGGCCTCGCCGGTGCCGACGCCGTCGACCGCCATTTCGCCGCCGAGCCCGACGCCTCGCCCGAGTCGCGCCTCTGGGCCGAGGTCGTCGCCTGGCGCGGCCGCCTGGGCGCGACCGGTCGCCGGCCGCTCGCCGAGTGGCTGCGAGCGTTGCGCGACGCGCTCGTCGAGGCGCAGACCTGGAGCGCGCTCGCCGCGGACGCCGCCGGCGTCCGGGTCGCTGCCGCCTTGCGCCTCGCCGACGACGCGGTGCTCGACGCGCACTGGCACGGCACCGCGCTCTCGCTCGCCGGCTTCACCGATTGGGTCGACAGCGCGCTCGAGACCGAGACATTCCGGCCCGCCGCCGACGCCGGCGTCGCGCCGCAGGTCGTCGTGACGCCGATGGCGCGCGCGATGCTGCGGCCGTTCGCCGCGATCGTGCTTCCGGGCGCCGACGACCGCCATCTCGGCGCGCCGGCTGCCGCGGAATCGCTTTTGAGCGCGGCGCAGGCGCGTGCGCTCGGCGTGCCCGACCGCGAGGACCGCCGCCGCGACGAGACGCTCGCCTTCGCGCAGCTGCTGCGCACGCCGGCGCTGACGCTGCTGCGGCGCCGTGCCGAGGGCGGCGAACTCCTCGCCGACAGTCCGCTCGTCGCCCGCCTCGCGCTCGCGCTCGCGCGCCGCGGCAGCCGCCTCGGCCGCTGGCGCGATCCGCGCGCCGAGCGTGTCGTCGCGCCGACGCCGATCGTCCGGCCCGCGCCCGGCGGCGTCGGCGCGCTCCTGCCGAGCAGCGTGTCGGCGTCGGCATACGACGCGCTCCGCAGCTGCCCCTATCGTTTCTTCGCGCTGCGGCTGCTTCGGCTCGGCGACGCCGACGAGCTCGACGGCGAGGTCGAGAAACGCGACTACGGCACCTGGCTGCACTGGGTGCTGCACGCCTTCCACGCCGAGCGGACGGCTCCGCGTCCCGCGGCCGACGAGGTCCGCCGCCTGATGGAGCTCGCCGACGCGAGCCGGCTGCACCACGCGCTGCCCGAGGCCGACCTGCTGCCGTTCCTCGCGTCGTTCGACAGCCTCGCGCCGCGCTACGTCGCGTGGCTGCACGCCCGCGACGCCGCCGGCTGGCGCTGGGTGGCCGGCGAGCGGGAATTCGTCGTCGCGCTGCCCGGCGGCGACGGCATCTCGCTGCGCGGCATCGTCGACCGCATCGATGTCGGTCCGGACGGCGGCGAGACGGTGACCGAGCTGATCGACTACAAGACCGGCTCGTCGAAGGCGCTCGCGGAGAAGGTCGCGCAGCCCTTCGAGGACACCCAGCTCGCGTTCTACGCCGCGCTCGTCGGCGACGACCACCCCGTCCGCGCGATGTACCTGGCGCTCGACGACGCCCGCCGCCTGCCGAGCGTCGTGCACCGCGACCCTTCGGTCAGCGCCGAGGCGCTCCGCGCCGGCCTGCTCGACGACCTGACGCGCATCCGCGCCGGCGCGGGCCTCGCCGCGCTCGGCGCCGGCGAGGCCTGCCGCCACTGCGACGCCCGCGGTCTCTGCCGTCGCGACCACTGGTCGACGGCCGGCGCCGCGCCGGCACGACCGCCACCGGCATGACGGACCGACCCGCCTACAGCGTCGACGGCCGGCCCGTCGAACGCGACACGTTCTACGCCGCCGCCTGCGATCCCTCGCGCAGCGCCGTCGTCGAGGCCTGCGCCGGCGCCGGCAAGACCTGGATGCTCGTGTCGCGCATCCTGCGGGCGCTCCTCGACGGTGCCCGGCCGCAGGAAATCCTCGCGATCACCTTCACCAAGAAGGCCGCGGGCGAGATGCGCGAGCGGCTCGATGCCTGGCTGTCGGAGTACGCCGCGCCGACGACCGCGCACGCGACGCGGGTCCGGGCACTGCGCGAGCGCGGCCTGTCGCCGGAGGACGCCGAGCGCCTCGCGCCGCGGCTCGAGGCGCTTCACGAGGACATCCTCGCCGAAGGCCGGCCGGTCGAGATCCGGACCTTCCACGCCTGGTTCGCGCAGCTGCTGCGCGCCGCGCCGCTCGAACTGCTCGACGAGCTCGGCCTGCAACCCGACATGCAGCTCGTCGAGTCGATCGACGATCACCTCCCCGCCGTCTTCCGCCGCTTCCACGCGGCGCTGCTGCGCGACGACGCCCTGCGCCACACCCACCGCGCGCTCGTCGCCGAGCGCGGCCGCAGCGCGGTGCGCAAGTGGCTCACGGCGGCGATCGGCCAGCGCGTCGAGCTCGAACTCGCCGACGCGGCCGGCGTGCTCGCGGACAGCGTTCCGCCCGCTGCGACGACCGGCCATCCCGCGGCCGTGCTGCTCGGTGCGCCCTGGCGCTCGGCGCTCGCCGACGCAGCCGCGGCGCTCGGGCAGGGCGGCGCGAACGCACGGCAGGCGGCGGGCCGGCTGCTCGACGCGCTCGCCGGGACCGAGCCGGCGACGGCGTTCGCCGGCGTCCGGCACGCGCTCTTCAACGAGCAGGGCGCGCCGCGCAAGAACCTCGGCGCTGCCGCTGCGTCGCTGGCCGGCTTGCAGGCCGAGCTCGAGTCGCTCGCGCGCCAGGTGCGCCAGCACGACGCGCACCGCGAGCACCGCCGGATGGTCGACCTGAGCCGGGTGCTGCTTGCCGAACTCGCGCGCTACAAGCGCTCGCGCGGCCTCGTCGACATGCAGGACCTCGAGCGCTGCGGCCTGGCGCTGCTGCGCGACGCGAGCCTCGCCGGCTGGGTGCAGGAGCGGCTCGACGCGCGCATCCGCCACGTGCTGATCGACGAGTTCCAGGACACGAGCCCGCTGCAGTGGCACGCGCTGCTCGCCTGGTGGTCGGGCTACGCGGGCGCCGGTGGCGGCGCGAGCGGGCAGCGGCCGCCCGGCGTCTTCATCGTCGGCGACCCGAAGCAGAGCATCTACCGCTTTCGCCGCGCCGAGCCGCGCGTGTTCGCCGCGGCGCAGCGCTTCGTCGTCGAGGCGCTCGACGGCCGGCTGCTCGCCTGCGACCACACTCGCCGCAACGCGCCCGGCGTCCTGTCGGCGCTCAATGCCGTCTTCGAGGCGGCGGCCGAGCGAGGTGAATTCGCCGGCTTCAGGCGACACACGACCGAGGTCGACCCTGGAGAGGGCGCGCCGGTCCGGGCGCTCCCGCGCGTGTCGCGGCCCGAAGCCCGGAAGACCGAGGCCCCCGCCGCGCCGGTCTGGCGCGACACCCTCTCGGTGCCTCGCCACACCGAGGACGAGGTGCTGCGCGAGCGCGAAGCCGCCACCGTCGCCCACGCCGTGCGCACGCTGATCGACGACGACGGCTTCGCGCCGGGCGACGTCATGATCCTCTGCCGCAAGCGCGAATCGCTGCGGCTCGCCGCCGAAGCGCTTCGGCGGCTGCCTGTCGCCCACGCCGATGTCGAGGACGTCGACCTGATGGACGCGCCCGAGGCCGGCGACCTCGTCGCGGTGCTCGACGTGCTGGCGTCGACCTCGCACCGCCTGTCGCTCGCCCGTGCGCTGCGCAGCCCGCTCTTCGGCGCCACCGACGACGACCTCGTCGCGCTCGCCGGCGCCGCCCTCCACGACGACTGGTGGCGCGCGCTCGTCGCCGCGCCCCAGACCTCGCCGCGGCTCGAGCGCGCCGCGCGCCTGCTGCGCGACTGGCATGCCGAGGTACCGCGGCTGCCGCCGCACGACCTGCTCGACCGCATCGTCCACGAGGGCGAGCTGTGCGAGCGCGTCGCGGCGACCGTCGCGCCGGAGCGGCGCCGCGCGGCGCTCGGGACGCTCGACGCCGTGCTCGAGCAGGCACTGACGCTCGACGGCGCGCGTTACGCGACGCCGTACAACTTCGTCCGGGCGCTGAAGCGCCGGCTGCTGCGCGTCGCCGCGCCGCAGCGCGACGACGCGGTCCGCCTGCTCACCGTCCACGGCGCCAAGGGCCTGGAGGCGCGCGCCGTCTTCGTGCTCGACGCCGAACCCGAGCCGAAGCCTGCCGAGACCGCCACGCTGCTCGTCGACTGGCCGGTCGAGACGGCCGCGCCGCGGCGCTGCGCCTTCCTCTACGCCGAGTCGGGCTGTCCGCCCTCGCTCGAGCCGGCGCTCGCCGACGAACGCGAGGCGCGTCGCCGCGAGGAGCTCAACGGGCTCTATGTCGCGATGTCGCGGGCCCGCGAGCGGCTGGTGTTCAGCGCAACCGAGCCGCACCGTGACGGCGGCGTCGCGTGGTGGCACCGTGTCGAGCCGCTCGCGACGCCGTGGGATGCGGCCGCCGCCGGGCCGGGCGCGTCGAGCCCCCCGGTGCCGCCGGCCGTGCTGCGCTTCAGTCCGCCGCTGCCGCTCACGGCCGCGTCGCCCGCAAGAACGAACGGCGCCCCGGACACGCCGGCGACACGCCTCGGCAAGGCCGTCCACCGGCTGCTCGAATGGGCGTCGACCGCGGGCGATGGCGACCTCGATCGCTTCGCCGAGGCAGCTGCGCTCGAGCAGGGCGCGCCGCCCGCGGCGGTGCTGCGCCTCGGGCGCACGATCCTCGAGAGTCCCGACTGCGCGCGCTTCTTCGGCGGGCCGGCATTGCGTTGGGCCGGCAACGAGGTTCCCGTCGGCGAGGCCGGCGAGGCGCTGCGCATCGACCGCCTCGTCCGGCTCGACGACGGCGGCGGCCCGGTGTGGTGGGTGCTCGACTACAAGCTCGCGCACGCGCCGGGCGAACTCGCCGCCTACCGCGAGCAGATGCTGCGCTACCGCCGCGCGGTGCAGCGCAGCCAGCCGGGTGCGGCGGTCCGCTGTGCCTTCGTCACCGGGGCGGGCGCCGTCGTCGAGGTCGGCTAGCAGGCCGGCCGCGGCGCCGGAACAGGCCGGCCTTGGCGCGCCTCATCGGCGCTTTTCGACAGAGGGCGCGGGCGTCCAATGACCGTTCCGACTGCCTTCCCATGCGCGACGCGACCGTACCTCTCGCCCACCCTGCCAGCCATCCGACGCGTGCGTTCGGACGCTTCGCGCTGCGCAGGCTGCTCGGGCGCAGCGTGGGCAGCATGGCCTGGCTCGCGTTCGATCCGTCGCTCGGGGCGGAGGTGATGCTGACGATGCCGCGCGTCCAGCCGCCCGACGCCGCGGCGCTCGAGCGGTGGAACGACGGCGTGCGCGCCGCCGCCCGGCTCGTCCACCCCAACCTCGCGCCGGTGCTCGAGGTCGGCGTCCAGGACCACTGGCCGTACGTCGCGACCGGCCGCGAGCACGGCGTCACGCTCGCCGAACGGCTCGCCGACGCGGCGAGCGTCGCGCCGGACGAGGCGGCACGCTGGATCGGCGACGTCCTGCACGGCCTCGCCTACGCGCACGACGCCGGCCTCGCGCACCACGACCTGCAGCTCCACGCCGTGCTGGTCGGCGAACGCGGCGACATCCGCGTGACGGCGCTCGGCGCACGCGGAACGCCGGCCGCCGACGGCGACGGCCCGGCCGGCGAGGCGGCGCGCGCCGTCGCCGCCGCGTCGGCCATGGATGCGCGCCGGCTCCGCGCCCAGCGCGAGGCCGCGACCGCCGACGTGCTCGCCTGCGGCCTGCTGTTGCACCGCCTGCTCGCCGGCACGCCGCCGCTCGACGAGCCCGACACCGCGCTCGCCGCGGCGCGCATGGCGCCGCTCGGCCGCGACACCGTGCGGCTGCCGTGGACGACGCCGACGCCGGTCGACGAGGCGCTGCGCGCCATCGTCAACCGCAGCACCCAGGCGCAGCCGCGGCTGCGCTATCACGCCGCCCGCACCTTCGTCGGCGCGCTCGACGGCTGGCGTGCCGCCAACGCGCTGGACGGCGGCGGCCCGGTCGCGCTGCTGCTCGACCGCCTGCAGAGCGTCGGCCACCTGCCGGCGCTGCCGGGGCTCGGCGCGCGCGTTGCCGACATCACGCGGCACGAGCAGCAGCGGACGCACCAGATCGCCGACCAGGTGCTCGAAGACCTGGCGCTCAGCTTCGAGCTGCTGCGCACGCTGCATTCGGCGTCGGTGCAGGGCACGCAGGTCCAGGGCAACGGGCCGGTGCTGACGCTGCGGCGCGTGATCGCGCTGATCGGCGTCGACGGCGTGCGGCTCGCGGCCAACAGCCTGCGGCCCTGGCCCGGCCCGCTCTCCGACGTCCACGCCACGCAGCTCAAGCTGGCACTGGCGCGGGTGCGCCTCGCCGCGTTCGCCGCTCAGGCTCTGCAGCCGCCCGGCTACGACGCCCAGGTCGTCTACCTGATCACCGTGCTGCAGAACCTGGGCCGCCTGATGCTCCGCTACCACTTTGCCGACGAGGCCGAGCAGATCCAGCAGCTCATGAAGCCGATCCCGGCCGACCCGGCCACGCGCACGCCCGAGCAGCCCGGCCTCGGCGAAGCCGCGGCGGCGTTCGCCGTGCTCGGTGTCGACGTCGAATCGCTCGGTGTCGCGGTGGCGCGCCATTGGCGGCTCGACGACGAGGTGCTGCACATGATCCGTCGGTTGCCGACCGACGCTCCGGTGCGCCGCGCGGACGACGACGGCGACGTCCTGCGCCTCACCGCCAATGTCGCGAACGAGGCCGTCGACGCGGTCACCTCGCATCCGGCCGCGCAGGCCGGCGCCGCGCTCGCCCGGGTCGCGCAGCGCCATGCCCGCGCGCTCGGCGTCGATGCCCGGGTGCTCGGCGAGGCGATCCAGGCAGCGCGCGAGGCGATGCGCCGCGGGCAGACCGCCGTGCCGGCGGCGACCGCCGGCGCCGCGACATGAGCGCCGCCCGATCGTCCGATACGGCACGTGTCCGCGCGATGGCACCGACAGCAGGCTTGAAGGTCGCCGCGTGAGCGCGCCCGGCGGCCCCGGCGACGGGCAGCGCGACGCGGCTGCGCCCGGCGCCGCCGCGCGCGTCGGCCGCTTCGAGCTCCGCCGCGAGCTCGGCCGCGGCGCGCAGGCGACCGTCTGGCTCGGCTTCGACGCCCGGCTCGAGCGCGAGGTCGCGGTCAAGCTCATGCACCCCGACGCGGCGATCGATCCGGTCGCCGTCGGCCACTGGCTGCAGGAGGCGCGCAACAGCAGCCGGCTCGCGCATCCGCACATCGTCCCGGTCTTCGAGGCCGACCTGCACGGCCGGCAGCCCTACCTGGTGTTCGAGTACGTCGCCGGGCCGACCCTGGCGCAGCACCTGGCGGCGCGCGGCGCGATGCCGGCGCACGAGGCGGTCGCGATGATGGTCGGCGTGCTCGAGGGCCTCGGCGCCGCGCACGCCGCGGGCATCGTCCACCGCGACCTGAAGCCGTCGAACGTGCTCGTCGACGCCGCCGGGCGCGCACGGGTCATGGACTTCGGCATCGCCGCGCGACTGAGCGACACGGACATCGCCGACCAGGTCGTCGGCACGCCGGGCTACATGTCGCCCGAGGCGGCGGCGGGCGGCGCGCCGTCGGCGGCGATGGACGTCTTCGCCGCCGGCCTGGTGCTGGTCGAGATGATGTGCGGCCACCGCGTCGTCGCCGAGCGCGATCCGTACCGTGCGATCGCGCGCGTCGTCGACGCCGACCTCGCGCTGCCGGAGACGCTGCCCGCCGAAGTCGACGACGCGCTGCGCGCCGTGCTCCGCCGGGCGATCGAGCGCGATCCGGCGCGCCGCTGGCCCGATGCCGCCGCGTTCCGCACGGCATTGCAGGCGTGGCTCGCGCCGCCGGCCGCGCCGGCCGACCCCGCCGCCGTCGCCGGCACGCTCGACTTCCTGCTGCGGCGCATGCGCCACAAGAGCGACTTCCCGGCGCTGTCGGACTCGGTCGCGCGGATCCAGCGGGTGACGACTTCGGACAACGAAAGCGTCGGTCACCTCGCCGGCGAGATCCTGAAGGACGTCGCGCTCACCAACAAGCTGCTGCGCCTCGTCAACACCGCGCACTATTCGAGTGCCGGCGGCAAGGTCAGCACGGTGTCACGGGCGATCTCGCTGATCGGCTTCGCCGGCGTGCGCAATCTCGCGATCAGCCTCGTGCTGCTCGAGCACATGCACGACAAGGCGCACGCCAACCGGCTGAAGGAAGACTTCCTGCGCTCGCTGATGGCCGGCATGCTCGCCGGCGAGCTCGGCGAGGCGCAGGGCGGCCGCGAAGAGGCGTTCATCGGCGCGATGTTCCAGAACCTCGGCCGGCTGCTCGCCGAGTTCTACTTTCCGGAGGAGGCGATGCAGGTCCGCGGCCGCCTCGCCGCACGGCCGGCCGTGGCGACCGAGGACGCCGCGGCGTTCGACGTGCTCGGCCTCGGCTACGAGGACCTGGGGCTCGGCGTCGCGAAGCGCTGGGGCCTGCCCGAGAGCCTCCAGCACAGCATGCGCCGGCCGGTCGGCGACCCGCCGGCACGCGAGCTGAAGGACGGCGCCGAACGCCTGCGCTGGGCCTGCGGGGCGGCGAACCGGATCACCGACGCGATCCTGCAGGCCGAGCCGCAGCACGCCCGGGCGCGCACCGCCGAGATCGCACGCGTGTTCGCCCGGCCGCTCGGCACGAGCGTCGCGCAGATCGAGGCCGCGACCGAGGTCGCGCAGCAACGCCTGGTGCAATTGGCGCGGGCGATGAACCTGTCGTTCGGCCCGCAGTCGGTATCCCGGCGGCTGCTCGCGACCGTCGGCCCGGAGACGACGCTCGCCGAACCGTCGCCCGACTCGCTGACGCCGCATCACCTGCAGGCGACGATCACCGCGATCGACGCGCCGACCGTCCGGACGACGCCGCACGACGCGGTCGACGTGCTCGCCGCCGGCGTCCAGGACATCACGACGTCGATGGTCGAGGAATGCCGCCTCAACGAGGTGCTGCGGATGGTCCTCGAGACGATGTACCGCGGACTCGGCTTCCGGCGGGTCGTGTTCTGCCTGCGCGACGCGAAGCGCGACGCGCTCACCGGCCGCTTCGGCATCGGCGACGGCGCCGATGCCGTCGCCGCCAGCTTCCTGGTCGCGCTGAAGGGTCCGCCGGACCTCTTCACCGCCGTCTGCCTGAAGGGCGCCGACACCGTCATCGCCGACGCGGCCGCCGGCACGCTGCAGACGCGGTTGCCGGCCTGGTACCGGACGGGCGTCGCCGCGCCGACCTTCCTGCTGTTGCCGATGATGCTCAAGGGCGCGCCGTTCGCGCTGATCTACGCCGACAAGGCGGCGCCGGGCGCGATCGAACTCGGCGAGAAGGAACTGTCGCTGCTGCGCACCCTGCGCAACCAGGCGGTGATGGCGTTCAGGCAGACTCGCTGACCCTTCGTCGGTCGAACGCCGGAACACGCCGCATGCCTTTGCAGGAACCCCGCTCCGGAACGATCGAAGGCCTGCAGATCCTGCGCGCGGTCGCGGCGCTGATGGTCGTCTTCCACCACGCGCGCCACTCGATCCCGGGCGGCGACCGCTGGCCGGCCGTCGGCGAAGCGGGCGTCGACGTCTTCTTCGTCATCAGCGGCTTCGTCATGGCGCACACGACGCGCCATCTGCGCGTCGGGCCGGTGCCGGCGCAGCGCCTCGCGGTCGCGCGCGACTTCATCGCCAAGCGCCTGCTCCGCGTCGTTCCGCTGTACTGGCTCGTGCTGCTCTGGACCAACCGGCGGGATCTTGCCGCCGGCCGCTTCGGCATCGACCTGCTGAAGGACTTCGCCTTCGTGCCGCACCCGAACGCCGTGTACCCCGACCGGCTGTGGCCGACGATGATCCAGGGCTGGACGCTGAACTACGAGATGTTCTTCTACGCGCTCTTCGCCGGCGCGCTGCTGTTCGGGCGGCGTCGCCTGATCGCGGTCGGCGCCGTTCTCGCCGGGTTCGCCGCGCTCGGCGCGATGACCGCGGCGGTCGGCGTCGATGCAAGCTCGGAGGACTGGCGCGGCGTCGCGCTGCGTTTCTACACCGACGACATCCTGCTCGAGTTCGGCTTCGGTGTGATGCTGCAGCAGCTCGTCGCGCGCGGCGCGCTGCCGGCGCTGCCGGCGTCGCCCGGGCTCGCCGTGATGGTCGCGGGCTTCGCGCTGCTCGCGCTGGGCCACGGCCACGCGCCGCGCAGCCTGTTCCAGGGCGTGCCCGCGGTCCTGATCGTCTGGGGCAGCTTTGGTGCGTTCGCCGGCGCCCGGCTGCCGACGTGGGAGCGGCTCGGCGCGGCGTCGTACGCGATCTACCTGATCCACTGGGCGTCGTTCGGCGCGGTCAAGCCGGTGTCGAACCTGCTCGGCGCCGCGGGCGCGACGCCCGCGGGCTCGGCGCTGCTTCTCGTGCTCCTGATGCTGTCGGCCGTCGTCGCCGGCTGGGGCCTGCATCGGTTCGTCGAGCGGCCGTTCCTTCATTGGGCGCAGCAGCGCCTGCCGAACGCCGCGCCGAAGCCGGTGGCTATGCCAGGCGGGCCCGCGTAGGAGTCGGACGACGCCGGAAGAGGACGCCGGCAGGTTGAAAGCGAGGGTCCGCGCGCTAACTTCAGCCTCGTCTTGATTCCGGGAGTCCCACATGAAAACCACCCATCTCGTCCTCGTCGCAGCGCTGGCCAGCGTTTCCGGTGCTGCGTTCGCCGACTACAGCGGCACCCGCGAGCAGCGGATGCAGGCTGCGCTCGACAATTTCCACAAGGGCAGCAAGTCCGGCGGCGACCGTCGCTACAACGACAAACGCAATCCGTCGCCCGGCCCCGTGGCCCGCGCCGAGTCGTCGGTGAAGCGCGGCGCGAGCGACGCGGGCAGCGCCGTCAAGCGCGGCGCCAAGAAGGCCGGCCATGCGGTCGGCACCGGCCTCAGCAAGACGGGCGAGGCCATCGACCATGCCGGCGACAAGCTCAAGGGCAAGTCGAGCCAGTGACAGGCCGACGTCGATCGGTGCGGGGGAGGGTGACGAGCCTGATCTCGGCACTGGTCGCAACGGTTGGGGCTGCTTCGTTCCCGACCTGACCCGGTTGGCCGCGCTTCCATGCGAGGAGGCCCGTCCCGACTGATTCTACCGGTTCGGGTCGATCCGGGCAGGCGGCGTCACAGCTGCTTCTCGGGCACAAAGAGTCCGAGCACGATCAGGCGCAGGCGCTGCAGCAGGCTGATGTCGGGCTCGACGTCGATCTCCTCGGTGCTGCCATCGGCGACCGCGGTCCAGCGCACGCTCTGGCCGTCGCTGCCGAGCTTGACCTGGTAGACGCCGACCATCTCGTCGACGCGGTAGGCGCCGATGATCATCTTGGCAAGCATCGGGCTTTCCACGCGCACGCCGGTCTCGGTGTTGATCGTCGACGACCGCGGATCGAGATTCATCGATCCGACGAAGACCGACGAGCGATCGACGAACGCGAGCTTCGCGTGCAGCCGGCCCGTCGACGCCCCGAACAGCTCGCGCAGGCTGTTGTCGAGCTTGAGCCGGGTCGAACTCAGCTCGAGCAGCTCGACACCCAGCCGCAGCAGCTCGACCTGGTGCCGTTCGAAGCGGATGCTGACGAGCGGCTCGTCGCTCACTGCGAGCGAGTTGGTGACCGCGACGACGCGCACGCCGTCGCTGCGCAGCTGCCGCAGCCGCGCCATCGCCTCGTCGCCCGGGATGAAGTAGGGCGAATAGAGCAGCACTTCCTTCTTCGCCTCGCCGAGCATGCCGAGGAACCGGTGGGTCAGCGTGTCGCTGACGGGCACGCTGAAGTTGGCCGGATCGATCTTGTTCGGCGAGTCGGCATACGAGACCACACGTGCCTTGAGGAACGGAAAGCGCTGTCCGGCCATCCAGACGCTGAACGGCGGCTGGCCGAAGAAGTCGGTCGGCGTCAGCGCATCGTGCGTCGCGGGCCGGGCGTCGCGGGTCACGCGGTCGAAGGTGTCCTGCAGCGCATCGCGCGTCGGCAAGTTCTTGTCGACGGCACGAACGACGTCTTCGACCGCGTAGACATGCCGGCTGTTCCAGTAGAGGTCGAACCAGTCGCCGAGGTCCTTCACCGCGGCGCCGACCACCATCAGGTCGAAGTCGATGAAATTGCCCGTCGCGCCGCGGAGGAAATACTCGTCGGCGAGGTTGCGCCCGCCGACGAGCACCAGCGACCCGTCGGCGATCAGCAGCTTGTTGTGCATCCGGTGGTTCAGCCGCCGAAAGTCGAACGCGAGCGCCAGCAGCCGCCGGAACGACGAATCGCGCGACGTGACGAACGGGTTGAACAGCCGCACCTCGGCGTTCGGCGTCGCGGCGAGGCCGAGCAGCAGGCGGTCGAGGTCGCTCGTGTAGAGGTCGTCGACGAGCAGTCGCACGCGCACGCCGCGCGCCGCGGCGTCGCGGAGCTCGCGCAGGATCAGCCGGCCGACCGAGTCGTCGCCGATCAGGTAGGACTGGATGTCGATCGACGTCCTGGCGTTGCGGATCGCGGTGACGCGGGCGTCGAGCGCGAACGTGGCCTGCACGAGCGGCCAGACGCCCGACTCGTCCGGCGCGAGCTGCAGCGCCCCGGCGATCGCGGCGAGCGGCGCGTCGGCGCCGGCGACGAGCACGTGGCTCGGCGGATGCACGACCTGCGGCATGCGCTGCGTGGCGCAGCCGGCGAGCACCGCGGTCATCAGCACGGCGAGCAGCATGCGCAGCAGCGGCCGGCGCCGCGCGGCGCCGGCTGCGCCCCGATCAGCGAAGCTGCAGGTCATCGCTGCCGAACCGGACGCCGAGCGGCTCGATCAGCACCTGCTTCGGCCCGGCCTCGACGTAGCCGGCGATGCGCGCGCCGCAGCCGCCGGCCCGCGCGACCTGCACCGTGCGCTCGGCGTCCGCCGCCGCGACGAAGAGTGCGAAGCCGGCGCCCATGTTGAACGTGCCATAGGCCTCGCGGTCGTCGTGGCCGGCGTGGTGGCGAACGAACTGCAGCACCGGCGGCACCGGCGGCAGCGTGTCGATGCGGTAGGTCAGCTCGGCCGGATGGCGCAGCAGCTTGCGCCAGCCGTGTCCGGTGATGTTGGCGCAATAGTGCGGCGCGATACCGGCCCGCCACAGCGCTTCGGTGACCGGCGAATAGAGGGGCGTCGGCACGAGCAGCGCCTCGCCGAAGCCGAGCCGCGGATCGGCGCCGTGGCCGATCGGCGTGAGATAGCCCTCGGGCAGCCGCGACGCCAGCGCGCGCGCGAGGCTCAGGCCGTTGGCGTGGATGCCGCTCGCGTCGAGCAGCACGATCGCGTCGCCGGGCGCGAGCCGGTCGCCGAGCGACAGCCGCTGCTTCGGGTGGACGAGGCCGGTGCACGCGGCGGCCAGATCGATGCGGCCGTCGGCGACGATGCCGGCGAGCGCCGGTGTCTCGCCGCCGCCCCAGGCGACGCCGCAGATATCGCATGCCTGCCGCCAGCCGGCGACGAGGGCGTCGGCGCGCTCGCGGTCGGCGAACCAGTCCGAGCCGCCGGCGGCCCAGTACGCCTGCACGACGAGCGGCGTGGCGCCGACGGTGATCAGGTCGTTGACGGCCATCGCGATGGTGTCCTGCGCGATCGAGGCGTAGAAGCTGCGGCCGGTCAGCCGCTGCATCTCGTCGGCGACGAGCGCCTTCGAGCCGAGGCACTCGACGATGCTCGCAAGATAGAACGGCCCGACGTCGACGACGTAGGCCGACTCGCCGCGCGACGCCGCCACTTCGCCGAAGCCGTGCGCGGCCAGGTTGCCCGCCGTCGCCGCCGCGGCCTGTTGCGCCCGCACCTTGAGCGGATCGATCATGCCGTAGTCGACGCCCGTCTCGCCGTAGCGGAGCGGCGCCGGCGTGGCAGGGGCGGAGGGCGTGGCGTTCATGGGGCGGTCGGCGCGTCGGTCGGCGGCGATTATCGAGTCGTTCGATGACGGCCTGCCGAAGCCTGGCCGCGCAGGTCGGCCGAGGGTCGGCCCGTAGAATGAGGCGATGTCGACCCTCGTTCTCGCCCGCAAGTACCGGCCGCGCGATTTCGATGCGCTGGTCGGGCAGGAGCACGTCGTCCAGGCGCTCGCCAACGCGCTGACGCAGCAGCGGCTGCACCACGCCTACCTCTTCACCGGCACCCGCGGCGTCGGCAAGACGACGGTCTCGCGCATCCTCGCCAAGTCGCTCAACTGCACCGGCGTCGACGGCCAGGGCGGCATCACGGCGCAGCCCTGCGGCGTGTGCGACGCATGCCGCGAGATCGACGCCGGCCGCTTCATCGACTACGTCGAGCTCGACGCTGCGTCGAACCGCGGCGTCGACGAGATCACGCAGCTGCTCGACCAGGCGGTCTACAAGCCGGTCGTCGGCCGCTTCAAGGTCTACATGGTCGACGAGGTGCACATGCTGTCGACGCATGCATTCAACGCGATGCTGAAGACGCTCGAGGAGCCGCCCGACTACTTGAAGTTCGTCCTCGCGACGACCGATCCGCAGAAGGTGCCGCCGACGGTGCTGTCGCGCTGCCTGCAGTTCAACCTGCGGCCGATCGCGCCGCAGACGGTGCAGGCGCATCTCGCCGCCGTGCTCGAGCACGAGGCGCTCGCCGCCGAGCCGGGCGCGCTTCGCCTCATCGCCCGGGCTGCGCGCGGCTCGATGCGGGACGCGCTCTCGCTCACCGACCAGGCGATCGCGTTCGGTGCCGGCACGCTCGCCGAAGACGGCGTGCGGCGCATGCTCGGCGCGGTCGACCGCGGGCATGCGGTGCGGCTGGTCGAGGCGCTCGCGGCAGGCGACGGTGCCGCGCTCGTCGCGGGCGTCGACGCCTTGCGCGCGCTCGGGCTCTCGGCGGCGGGCACGCTCGAGGAGATGGCCGCGCTGCTGCAGCAGATGGCCGTGCTGCAGGCGGTGCCCGACGCGGCCGATCCGACCGATCCCGACGCGCCGACGGCGCAGCGGCTCGCCCTGCTGCTCGAGGCCGACGAGACGCAGCTGCTCTACAGCATCGTCCTGCACGGCCGCGCCGAGCTCGGGCTGGCGCCGGACGAATACAGCGGCCTCGTGATGGTGCTCCTGCGGATGCTGGCGTTCCGGCCGGCGGGTGCGCCGACCGCACGCGCGTCGCCGACGGCCGCCGCGTCGACGCCGCGCGCCGACGCGCCGCTGGCCGTCGCCGCGCCGTTGCCGGTCGCGGCACGGGGCGTCGAGGCGCCGGGGGTCGGGGCATCGGACGTCGAGGCATCGGACGTCGAGGCATCGGGCGCCGGGTCACCGGGCGCCGGGTCACCGGGCGCCGGGGCATCCGACGCCGGCCGGTCGGATTCCGGGCCGTCGGACGCCGGTGCGTCGGAGACCGTCGTGTCGAATACCGGAGCTTCGAACACCGGTGCGTCTCATACCCCGGCGGTCATCGCGCCGGCGCTCATCGCGCTGTCGGTCGCCCCGCGACCGGCCGTGCCCGGCGCTTCAGCGGCGTCGCCTTCCGCGCCAGTCGCCGCAGCGCTGCGGTCTGCCCTCACGCCGACCGCAGCGCCGACGATCGAAGCCGAGGCGCTGCAACCCGCCGCCGGGGCCGCGATCCTCGTCCGCGCGGACGAGGTCACGTCTTGGGTGCGCGCCGAGGTCGAGCTCGGCGAGCCGCCGCCCTGGCTCGACGTTCCGGACGAGGACGAGGTGGCCGCCGCGCAGGAGGCCACCGCGCTCCGCCGGGCGGCGGGGCAGGCGGCGGCCGCTCCGGCGCGCTCGGTGCCGGCGGCCGGCGCGGCGCGCTCGGCATCGCCGGCGGTCGCCATCGTCGCGTCGCGCCCCTCGCCGGCGGCCGCTGCCAGGGTCGGCCGGCCACCGGCGACGACGACGACCGCGCTGCAGCGCACCGAGACCGGCAGCCGGTGGGCCGAGCTCGTCCAGGGCATGGTCGATGCCGGCGGCATCGGCGCGATGGTGCGGGAGCTCGCCATGCAGGCCGAGTGCATTGCGGTCGACGAGCCCGCCGCCGGCGACGCGGTGTTCCGGCTGCGCGTCGAGCGCGAAACGCTGCGCGCCGCGGCGCTCGTCGAGAAGCTCGGCTCGGCGCTCGCCGCCGCGCTCGGCCGCGGCGTGCGCATCGAGACCGAGGCCGGTGCGGCCGTCGACTCGCCTGCACGCCGGGACGCCGCCGAGCGCGAACGCCGCCAGCAGGAGGCCGAGACGATCATCCACGACGACCCGCTGGTACGGGCGCTGATGGCGCAGTACGCGACGGCGCGCATCGTTCCCGGCTCGGTCAGGCCGCAGGGACCGTCCGACGGACCGACGTTTTCAAGGAGCCAGACCCCATGATGAAGAACCAGTTGGCCGGGCTGATGAAGCAGGCCCAGGCGATGCAGGACAACCTCAAGAAGGCGCAGGACGAGCTCGCCTCGATCGAGGTCGAGGGCCAGTCGGGTGCGGGCTTGGTCAAGGTCACGATGACCTGCAAGCACGACGTCAGGCGCATCGTGATCGACCCGAGTCTGCTCGCCGACGACAAGGACATGCTCGAGGACCTGGTGGCCGCGGCCTTCAACGACGGCGTGCGCCGCGCCGAGGAGGTCAGTGCCGAGAAGATGGGCAAGCTGACCGCCGGCATGCCGATGCCGCCGGGGATGAAGTTCCCGTTCTGATGACGCAGCGCCGCGCCGGCCGCCGGCGGCTGTGCCCGACCGTCGTCACGGTCGGCGC
The DNA here is from genome assembly GCA_964249855.1 of uncultured Rhizobacter sp. Taxonomy (GTDB): domain Bacteria; phylum Pseudomonadota; class Gammaproteobacteria; order Burkholderiales; family Burkholderiaceae_C; genus LMDS01. The sequence goes on from CAXUDL010000037.1 coordinate 28,775, forward strand.
GCCGGCCGCAGCGGCGCGCTGATGGCCGAACCGTCGCTCGAGGCGCTGATCGAGGCGTTGCGCCGCCTGCCGGGCGTCGGCGCCAAGTCGGCGCAGCGCATGGCGATGCATCTGCTGCAACACGACCGCGCCGGCGCCGAGCGGCTCGCGGCGAGCCTGCGCGCGGCCGTCGCGAACGTGCGCCACTGCGAGCGCTGCCACACCTTCACCGAGTCGGCGCTCTGCAGCATCTGCCGCGACGGCACACGCGACGCCCGGCTCCTCTGCGTCGTCGAGACGCCCGCCGATCAGGCTGCGCTCGAGCGCACCGGCAGCTATCGCGGCTGCTACTTCGTGCTGATGGGGCGGCTCAGTCCGCTCGACGGCGTCGGCCCGGCCGACGTCGGCGCCCACGAACTCCTCGAGCGCGCGAGCGACGGCTCGGTCGAGGAGGTCATCGTCGCGACCAACTTCACCGCCGAGGGCGAGGCGACGGCCCACGTCCTCGGCGAGGCGCTGCGCGCGCGCGGCCTGCGCGTGACGCGGCTCGCACGCGGCGTGCCGATCGGCAGCGAACTCGAGTACGTCGACCTGGGCACGATCGCCTACGCGCTGGGCGACCGGCGCTGATCGAGCGGGAGCGCAGGCAGGTCGCTTCGCGGAGCGCGGCGGGACGTGGTTGACCGGTTCATGAGAATGATTATCATTCCCTGATGCCATCCACTGCGGCCTGCGAGGGCGGCGGTCACGGCCGCCCCGAAACTCCCGCCGACCCGACCCGATGTCCGCATTCCGCACGACCCTGACCGCCGGCGCCGCCGGCCTGCTCACGCTGCCCGCGCTGCTCCACGCCCAGCAGGCCGCCGGCGACGGCGCTGCGGTGACCACGCTCGAGACCATCCAGGTGACCGGCGACTGGCTCGGCAGCGGCCTGCAGAACAGCGTCAAGACCTTTCCCGGTGCCCGCACGGTCGTCGACAAGGCGCAGATCGAGGCCAGCGGCGCGGGCAGCATCGACGAGGCGATGCGCCGCATCCCGGGCGTGCAGGCGACCGAGAATTCGGGCACTGCCGGCAGCCGGATCTCGCTCAACATCGGCGTGCGCGGCCTGACCGGTCGCTACACGCCGCGTGCCACCGTGCTGCTCGACGGCGTGCCGCTCGCCGTGGCGCCCTACGGCCAGCCGCAGCTCTCGTTCGCACCGATCAGCCTCGCCAACATCGAGTCGATCGATGTGGTGCGCGGCGGCGGCGCGGTGCGCTACGGACCGCAGAACGTCGGCGGCGTGATCAACTTCCGGACACGGCCGGTGCCGAGCACGCCCGGTTTTTCCGGCGACGTGAGCCTGCGCCAGACAGAGTACGCGAGGGGCGGCGGCGACAACACCGAGTACACCGCCTACCTCGGCACCCAGCTCGAGGGCGGCGTCGGCGTCGCGCTCCTGTACTCGGGCATGACGGGCAGCGACTGGCGCGTCGGCAGCGACGACCGCTTCGACGACCTCGCGCTGAAGGCCCGCGCCGAGCTCACGCCGGGCTCAGAGGTCTTCGGCAAGGTCGCCTACTACCGGGCGAAGTCGAAGACGCCGGGCGGCCTGACGGTCGCGCAGTACGACGCCGACCCGTTCCAGAACACCCGACCGACCGACTTCTGGAGCGGCGAGCGCAAGAGCATCGAACTCGGCTATGTCAACACGCCGTCCGCGAACCAGGAGTTCGAGCTCCGGACCTACTACACCGACAGCTCGCGCGAGAGTTCGCTCATCAACGCCGCCGGCACGCAAGTGACCATCCAGCCGCGCAACTACACCGTCCTCGGCATCGAGCCGAGGTTCACCACGCGCGTCGTGGTCGGCCCGACGGCGCACGACGTGACCGTCGGCTACCGCTACATCCGCGAGCGCGGCGACGACAACCTCTACAGCCAGACGATCGCGACCGGCGCGGTCGGCGCGACGACGAGCTTCGTCAACGCCACCGATGCCCATGCCGTCTACGTCGACGACCGCGTCGCGATCGGCGCGTGGCGCATCACGCCCGGCGTGCGCTTCGAACACATCGCCTCGAACCGCGTCGACCCCGCCGCCGGCCAGCGCTTCGAGACGCGCGACGACAAGTTCCTGCCGTCGGTCAACGTCGCCTACCTGCTCACGCCCGCGTTGACGCTGTTTACGAACTACGGCACCTCGTTCGGGCCGGTGCAGAACCTGCAGCTCAATTCGCAGTCGGCGGCCAACCCGCTGCAACCGGAACTCGCCCGCACGAACGAGCTCGGCGCACGCTGGGCGACGCCCGGGCTGAAAGCCGAAGCGACGCTCTTCCGGATCCGCTTCGACAACCAGATCCAGCAGATCGCCGGGGTCACGCCGACGCTGTTCCAGAATGTCGGCGCGACCCGGCACGACGGCATCGAGACCGCGATCGACTACGCCTTCGACAAGGCCGGGCCGCTCGCCGGACTGAACCTGTACGCGAACTACACCCACACCCGCGCGCTGCAGAAGTCGGGGCCGACCGCCGACCTCGACCTGCCGTTCTACTCGCGCGACACCGATACGCTCGGCGGGCGCTACGCGCTCGGCGCCTGGGCCGTCGACCTCAACACCACCCACCAGAGCGGCCAGTTCTCGGACAACGCCAACACCGTCGCCGAGACCGCGAACGGCGGCGTGGGCCGCATCCCGGCGTTCCGGCTCTGGAACGCGCAGGTGCGCTGGAAGATGCCGGGCAGCCGGTCGGTCGACGTGCTGGTCGGCATCAACAACATCGTCGACACGCGCTACTACACGCGCAACATCGACGCCAATCTCGGGCGCATGGTCGGCCCGCCGCGGACGGCCTACGTGCAGGGGCGTGTGACGTTCTGACCCGCCGCCGCGCCGAACGCCCGTCCGCGATGGCGCGCCTGCGCTCGCTCTGGCTGCGGCTGCACCGTTGGCTGGCGCTCGGTGCCGGCTGGCTGCTCGCGCTCGTCGGGCTGGCCGGCGCCGTGCTGGTCGTCGCACAGCCGGTCGATCGCGCCGTCCATGCCGACTGGTTCCGCGCCGACGCGGACGGCGCTCGGCCGGCGGCCCTGGAGCCGATGCGGGCACGGCTCGCGCACGAATTCGGCGCCGCTGCCACGCTCACCTTCCGGCCGCCGCGCGAGCCCGCCGACACGCTCTGGGTGCTGGTGCGCGGTCCCTGGGCCGGCACGGTCTATCTCGACCCCGCCACCGGCACCGAGCGCGGCCGTCGGGGCGACGACGAGGGCTTTGTCAACGTCCTCTTCGCGCTGCACAGCTCGCTGTTCCTGCACGAGACCGGCAAGGCGTTGCTCGCCGGCATCGCGCTGGTCGCGCTCGCGCTGCTGGCCACCGGCGCGCTGCTCTGGTGGCCGCGGCGCTGGCCGCCGTCGCTGCGGATCGAGCTGCGCAACGGGCTGCCGCGGGCGCTCGCCGACCTGCACCGCAGCGGCGGCGCGGTGCTCGGCCTCGTGATCGCCGTCTCGGTCGCGAGCGGCGCCTACATGGCCTGGCGCCCGCTCGGCGACGTCGTCACCCGGGTCGCCGGCGGCCGGCCGCTGAAGCCACCCGCGCTGCCGACATCGCCGCGTCCGCCCGCAGCCGCCGCGGTGCCGCTCGATGCACTGGTCGCGGCCGCGCGGTCGCAGCTGCCCGACGGCGTCGTCGGCTACGTCCAGCTGCCGGCTCGACCCGACCGGCCGGCACGGGTGCGCCTGCGCCTGCCCGACGACCCGCATCCGAACGGACTGAGCTCGGTCTGGATCGATCCGCGAAACGGCGCCGTGCTGCGGGTCGACCGCTGGAACGAGCTCGACACGGGCGCGCGCTGGGTGGCGGTCATCTACCCGCTCCACACCGGTGTGCTCGGCGGCGGCTGGCTCCAGCCTGTCGCGTTCGTCAGCGGAACGACGCTGTTCCTGCTGGGCGCGAGCGGTCTCTGGCTCTGGTGGCGCCGCCGGTGGCCGACACGGCGCATGCCGGCGCGGTGACGCGTCGCCGCGCGCCGGCGGCGCTCAGTCGCCCGCCACCCGCATGGACGACGACGACCGCAGCGACGACGTTCGCGGATGCGGCACCGCGGCCTTGCGCGGCGTGTCCGCGGTGCGCACGGGCGCCGGCAGCGAGCGGACGACCGCACGGTTCGACGGCGGGCCGCTGTCCTCGTGCCGCGTCACGCGCGTCGCCGCCCTCGCCGGGACGAAGACGATCACGGTCTGCCCGGGCCTGAACGCCGCGCCCGGTGCCACATGGTTCCACTCGGCGACCTGCGCCGGGCTCACGCGCAGCCGGCGCGCGACGGTCGCGACGGTCTCGCGCTTGCCCGCCCGCACTGTCGTTCGCTGCAGCGGCGGAACGTCGGGCGTCAGCGCCATCGTCGCGTTGTCGGCGACCTCGCCGGGCACGTCCTGCTCGCGCTGCGCGCCGCGCCGCACGAGCAGCGTCGAGCCGGCCTTGACCAGCATCCGCGGCGGAATGCGGTTGACGTCGCGCAGCTCGGCCTCGCTCATGCCCACTTCCTTGGCGACGTCGGCGGTGCGGACGTTCTTCGGCACCGTCCATGCCGTCCATGTGGCGAGCGGACCGCGGTGCTGCGGCAGGCCGCGGACGAAGTTGTTCGCGTTGTCGTAGGGCAGCAGCACCTGCGGCGTGCCGGCGGCGAGGATTACCGGCTTGTTCATCTGCGGATTGAGCGTCTTGAACTCGTCCAGCGGCATGCCGGCCAGCTTGACCGCGACTGCGACGTCCATGTCGCGCTCGATCGGCACGCTGAGGAAGTACGGATGGTTGAGCAGCGGGATCAGCTCGATCGAGAAGTCGGCCGGTCGCGCGACGATGTTCTTGACCGCCTGCAGCTTCGGCACGTAGTAGGCCGTCTCGGTCGGCATCTTCAGGCTCGCGTAGTCGGTCGGCAGGCCGAGCTTCTGGTTGCGCGCGATCGCCTTCTGGACGTTGCCCTCGCCCCAGTTGTAGGCGGCGAGCGCGAGATGCCAGTCGCCGAAGAGCTGGTCGAGGCGCTGCAGGTAGTCGAGCGCGGCGCGCGTCGACTGGAGCACGTCGCGGCGGTCGTCACGGAAGATGTTCTGCTTCAGGTCGAAGTCCTTGCCCGTCTCCGACATGAACTGCCACATGCCCGACGCCTTCGCGGTCGAGATCGCCTGCGGGTTGAAGGCGCTCTCGACGAAGGGCAGCAGCGCGATCTCGGTCGGCATGCCGCGGCGCTCGAGCTCGTCGACGATGTAGAAGAGGTAGCGGCTGCCGCGCCGCGTCATGCGCTCGACGTAGTCGGGCCGCGTGGCGTACCACTGCTCGCGGTCGCGGACCAGCTCGCCGTCGAGATCGGGCATCGCGAAGCCGCGGCGCACGCGCGCCCAGAGGTCGGTCTGCGCAGTGCGGTCGTCGAGGTCGGGATGCTCGTCGGGCCGCAGCGGGTCGACGGGCACCGGCGCGGGCGCCGATTCGGTCGTCGGGGCGGGGGGCGGTGCGGGCGTCGCGACCGGGGCAGGCGCTGCGGCGGCGCGCGACGGAGCGCCGTCGTCGACCGGGCTCGTCGGCCCGCCCGGCGCGACCGCACAGCCGGCGAGCAGCACGACCGGCATCAGCAGCTGCAGCAGCAGTGGCCGCAACCGCATCGATCGGGCGCGGGCCGGGAGGTCGGCGCGGGCCGGCGTGGATGCGTGCTGCGGCAGGGTCGTCATCGGAAACCGTTCTTCCATTCGCGAAGCGTGGCGAGAACCGCCACTGGATCGGCGCTGGTCGCGCCGTGGGCGCGGGCGCTCGCCGCGACGCCCGGGATCTCGCAGCGCAGGAACGGGTTGACCTCGCGTTCCCTGGCGATCGACGACGGCAGCGTCGGCCGACCCGCCGAACGCTGCTCGCGGCACCAGGCCGCGTAGTCGGCGAGCGCGGCGTTGCCCGGCTCGACGGCTTGCGCAAAATGCAGGTTCGCGAGCGTGTACTCGTGGGCACAGCAGACGCGCGTCGCGCCGGGCAGCGCGGCGAGCCGCGTGAGCGACGCCGCCATCTGCGCCGGCGTGCCCTCGAACAGCCGACCGCAGCCGCCGGAAAAGAGCGTATCGCCGCAGAAGAGCCACGGCTCGGGCGCGGCGCTGAAGTAGGCGATGTGGCCGGCGGTGTGGCCCGGCACGTCGATGACCTCGAAGCTGCGGCCCAGCACGTCGATCCGGTCGCCGCCCTCGAGCGGCACGTAGGGCCCGGGGATGCGCTCGTGCTTCGGTCCGTAGACGGGGCCCCGCAGCAGCGGCCGCAGCGCGTCGACGCCGCCGACGTGGTCGGCGTGGTGGTGGGTCACTAGAATCGCCGCGAGCTCGAGGTCGCGTGCCTGCAGCGCCGCACGCACCGGCGCCGCGTCGCCCGGGTCGACGACGACGGCCCGTCGGCGCCGATCGGCGCCGCCAGCGCCCAGTGGCTGGCGCAGGCCGTCGAGCGCCTGGCGACCCGCGTCGCCGGTGGGCGCGGACCGCTCGTCACCGCGGTCCGAGGCGCCGGCAGATCGGGCCTGCTCGTGGCGGGCGGCACGAGCCGGGCGGCCATCTTCGCGGCCGACGGCGGCAGTCGCCCGGCTTTCCTCAAACAGCCAGATGTAGTTGTCGCTGAAAGCGGGCAGGGCGGTCAGGTTCATGGCGAAAGGCGCGATTATAGGTTTGAGCGATTGGCTGACCACGCCCGCCGGCCGCTACGTGCTCGCGTGGGAGCAGCACTACCTCGACGCCGCCGTCGCCGACCTGTTCGGCTTCCACGCGCTGCAGCTCGGCCTTCCTGAGCTCGACGCGCTGCGCGCCAACCGCATGCCGCACCGGTGGCTGTCGACCGAGACGCTGCCGGTCGCGGAGCCGATGCCCGGCACCGGGCAGTCGCCGGTGCCGCGCGCCGCGCTGTCGCTGCACTGCGATTTCGACGCCCTGCCGTTCGACGCGGCGAGCCTCGATCTCGTCGTGCTGCCGCACACGCTCGAGCGCGCCCGCGATCCGCATCTCGCGCTGCGCGAGGTCGAGCGGGTGCTGGTGCCGGAGGGCCGTGTCGTCATCGTCGGCTTCAATCCGGCGAGTCTCTGGGGCCTGCGCCAGCGGTTCGGCGGCGTCCGCCGGTCGATCGGCACGGGCGGCCACGGCGGCCCGTTCCTGCCCGGTGACGGCGAGTTCTTTCGGTATCGGCGGCTGCGCGACTGGTTGCGGCTGCTGAGCTTCGAGGTCGAGGACGGCCGCTTCGGCTGCTACCGGCCGCCGGTGCGCAGCCAGCAGTGGCTCGACCGCTTCGCGTGGACCGAGCGGTCCGGCGAACGCTGGTGGCCGGTCTTCGGCGCCGTCTACTTCGTCGTCGCGGTCAAGCGGGTGCGCGGCATGCGGCTCGTCGGCCTGGTGCGCGACGCGCGGCGGCCATCGCATGCGCCGGCCCCGGTCGTCGCGACGCCGCAGCATGCGACGATCGACCGCCTGGAGGAGCCCTCCGAAGGACACACGAGCCGATGAGCACCGAAGCACCGCAGATCCGTCGCCCGCAGGTCACGATCTACACCGACGGCGCCTGCAAGGGCAATCCGGGCCCGGGTGGCTGGGGCGCCTGGCTGCGCACGGGCGAGCACGAGAAGGAGCTCTATGGCGGCGAGTCGATGACGACCAACAACCGCATGGAGCTGACCGCCGTCATCGAGGCGCTCGGCTCGCTCAAGCGCACCTGCGACGTCACGGTCCACACCGACAGCGAATACGTCCGCAAGGGCATCACCGAATGGATCCACGGCTGGAAGCAGCGCGGCTGGAAAACGGCCGACAAGAAGCCGGTGAAGAACGCCGAGCTCTGGCAGCGGCTCGACGCGCTGCGCCAGCTCCACGCCGTCGAGTGGCGCTGGGTCAAGGGCCATTCGGGCGACGCCGGCAACGAGCGCGCCGACCTGCTGGCCAACAAGGGCTGCGCGCTGGCGCGCTGACGGCGCCGGCGCCGGCGCAGCGTGCGCTCAGTGGGCGTTCAGCGCGACGCGGCTCTCGACGAAGGCGACCGCCGAGGTCGCCGCTTCCTCGATCGCGACCTGCGTCTCGGCGCGTTCCTTGTCGCTGAGATAGAAGACGAAGTCGACGTCGTGACGGATGTAGCGCGGCGGCAGCCGATTCAGCGCGACGCAGGCGGCGTCGGCGAGCAGCCCCGGGTCCTTGAACGCCGGCCGCGACCCCGCCAGGCGCTTGACCGCCGCGAACACCGCACGCTCGTGGTGGTTGTGGATCAGCTGGAATTCCGGATGCATGGACGCCCCTCGTGGTTCGGCCTGATTTCGGCAGGCGTCGCGCCGGCTTGAGCGGTGCGACACTTCGGGTCCCGTCCGCAGACCCGACTCACATGGCGTCACCCTCCGATCGCGCCCGGCCCGCCGGCCACCTGCTCGTCGAGGCGCTGATCGCGCAGGGCGTCGACACCGCGTTCGGCGTGCCCGGCGAAAGCTATCTCGCCGTGCTCGACGGCTTCCACGAGCACCGCGACCGGATCCGCTTCGTCGCCTGCCGGCAGGAGGGCGGCGCCGCCTTCATGGCCGAGGCGCAGGGCAAGCTGACCGGCCGGCCCGGCGTCTGCTTCGTCACCCGCGGACCGGGCGCGACCAACGCCGCGATCGGCGTGCACACCGCGTTCCAGGACAGCACGCCGATGGTCCTCTTCGTCGGCCAGGTCGCGAGCGACCAGCGCGACCGCGAAGCCTTCCAGGAGCTCGACTACCGGCAGATGTTCGGTCCCGGCACGCTCGGCCTGGCCAAGTGGGTCGGCGAGTGCCACGACGCCGACCGCCTGCCCGAGTACGTCGCGCGGGCGTTCCACACCGCGCTGCAGGGCCGCCCCGGGCCGGTCGTCGTCGTGCTGCCCGAGGACGTGCTGACGACGCCGAGCGCCGCCGCCGTGCTGCCGCGTGCCGAGCCGGCGCTCGCCTGGCCCGCGCCCGGTGCGCTGCGCGACCTGCGGGCGATGCTCGTCTCCGCCGAGCGGCCGTTCGTGATCGTCGGCGGCAGCGGCTGGGACGCGGCGTCGGCCGCGGCGCTGCAGCGCTTCGCCGAGAACTGGCAGCTTCCGGTCGGCACCGCGTTCCGCAACCAGGACGTGTTCGACAACCGCCATCCGAACTACGCCGGCGACGTCGGCATCGGCATCGATCCGCGGCTCGCGCAGCGCATCGACGATGCCGACCTGGTGCTCGCGGTCGGCCCGCGGCTCGGCGAGATGACGACCGGCGGCTACGTCCGGATCAAAGTGCCGCGGCCCGCGCAGACGCTCGTCCACCTGCATCCGGGCGCCGAGGAACTCGGCCGCGTCTACGCTGCCGACCTGCTGCTGCAGGCCTCGCTCGCGGTCGCCGGCAAGGCGCTCGAATCGCTCGCCGCGCCGCCGACCGCGCGCTGGGCGGCCTGGACCGCCGCCGCGCACGCCGACTTCGAGGCCAACCAGGTCGCGACGCCGATCGAGCCGATGGACCTCGCCGCGGTCGTCGCGACCGTCCAGCGCCTCGCGCCGCCGACGACCGTCGTCACCAACGGCGCCGGCAACTTCGCGGGCTGGCTGCACCGCTTCTACCGCCATCCGGGCCTCGCGCACGTCGGGCGGACGCAGCTCGCGCCGACATCGGGTGCGATGGGCTACGGCGTGCCGGCTGCGATCGCCGCGTCGCTGCTCGCGCCGGAGCGCTGCGTCGTCGCCTTCGCCGGCGACGGCGACTTCCTGATGACCGGCCAGGAACTGGCGACGGCCAGCGGCTACCGCGCCGGCACTGGCGCCGGGCGGCTCGTCGTGATCGTCGTCGACAACGGCAGCTACGGCACGATCCGCATGCACCAGGAGCGCGACTATCCGGGCAGGGTCAGCGGCAGCGACCTGTTCAATCCCGACTTCGCGGCGCTGGCGCGCGCGCACGGCTGGCACGCCGCGTTCGTCGAGACGACCGCCGCGTTCGAGCCGGCGTTCGCCGCGGCGCTCGCAGCCGACGGCCCGAGCCTGCTGCACCTGCGCCTGTCGGTCGATGTCAGCACCTCGCGCTCGACGCTGACCGCGATCCGGCGGATCGCCGCGGCGCGGCAGGCGTCGGGCCGCGACCACACGCCATGACCGCACCGATGTCGCCCTGCCTCGTCACCGGCGATCTCTGCGACGCCCACAAGGGCGACACCGACGGCGCGTTCCGCGTCCTGCCGCCGGTGTTCCTCGACTATGGCGGCCGGCGCGCGTTCGCCGGCCTCGTCTCGACCGTGCGGTGCCACGAGGACAATTCCTTCGTCAAGGCCGCGCTCGAGTCGCCGGGCCACGGCCGGGTGCTCGTCGTCGACGGCGGCGGCTCGCTGCGCCGGGCGCTCGTCGGCGGCACCATCGCGGCGGCCGCAGCGCGCAACGGCTGGGCCGGCGTCGTCGTCGACGGCTGCGTGCGCGATGCGGCGGAGCTCGCGGCGTGCGATGTCGGCATCCGTGCGCTGGCGCTGGTCCCGATGCCGACCGAGCGCCGCGGCCACGGCGAGCGCGACGTCGGGATCGCGGTCCGCGGCGTCGTCGTCCTGCCTGGCGAATGGCTCGTCGCCGACGCCGACGGCATCGTCGTCATGCCGCGGCCGGAGTGACGCCTCGCGGGCGACGCTCGCTGCCGGGCACGCCTCATCGGCAGCCGCGGGGAGACGGACTCCGACGGGGAGAGACCGTCGCTTTCCGCGCCGTGTGTCAGACGGTGAAGACCTCGAGCGCGCGGTCGAGGCCGCCGGCGGTGATCGAGACCATCGCCCGCGCGCGCACCGCCGGCTTGGCGTGGAAGGCGATGCTGAGGCCGGCCGCGTCCATCATCGGCAGGTCGTTGGCGCCGTCTCCGACGGCGATCGCCTGCCGCGGCGGGATGCCGAGCCGCTCGCAGGTCTCGAGCAGCGTGCGGCACTTCTCGGCGCCGTCGACGACGTCGCCCCAGGGCTGGCGGACGAGGCGCCCGGTGAGCCGGCCGTCCTCGAGCTCGAGGACGTTGGCGCGGGCGAAGTCGATGCCGAGGCGCTCGCGGACGCGGTCGCTGAAGAACGTGAAGCCGCCGGAGACGAGCAGCGTCTTGAGCCCGGCGTCGCGGCAGGCGCCGACGAAGCGCTCGACGCCCGGATTGAGCCGCAGGCGTTCGGCATAGACCGTGTCGAGTGCCGACGCCGGCGTCCCGGCGAGCAGCGCGAGCCGGCGCGAGAGGCTCTCGCGGAAGTCGGCGATCTCGCCGCGCATCGCCGCCTCGGTGATCGCCGCGACCTCGGCCTTCTTGCCGACCGCGTCGGCGAGCTCGTCGATGCACTCGATCGTGATGAGCGTCGAGTCCATGTCGAAGGCGGCGAGGCGGAAGTCGGCGAGCGCGAGCGGCGGCGTGAAGCCGCGGAGGTCGAGGCCGGGGGCGGGCGAGGGCGTCGTCATGGGCGGCAGGGACAGGTCGTTGGCTTCGCGGCGATGTTCATGGTCGGTCTGCCCGGCTCAACGGTCGCCGCGGCGTGGCCGAGCGGCGGCCGGCGACCGCGCCGATCGGCGCACACGGCGCAGACGTCGTCTCGTCGACAGCGGCGCGTCGTTTCAGGCCGCGGAGCGGGCGCGTCGCGCCGGTTCACAGGTTCTCACGCGATCGCCGCTTCCGGCGCCTCCTTCGGCGCGCCCAACGCCCGCAGCACGTCGCGGATCATCTGCGCGCGGTCCTTGACCTCGGGCGTCTGCCGCTCGATGCGCAGCTTGTCGTTGCCGGCGAGCTTGATGTGGCGGTTCTTCTGCACGAGCTCGATGATCTTCATCGCGTCGACCGGCGGGTTCGGGCGGAAGTGGATGACCATCAGGCCGGGCGCGGCGTCGATCTTGGTCACGCCGAAGGGCTTGGCGAGCACGCGCAGGCGGTGCACGTCGAAGAGCGTCTGGCCCTGCGGCGGCAGCTTGCCGAAGCGGTCGGTGATCTCCTCGAGCATCGCGTCGATCTGCGCGGGCTTGGACGCCGTCGCCAGGCGCTTGTAGAGCGAGAGCCGGGTGTGGACGTCGCCGCAGTACGCATCGGGCAGCAGCGCCGGCGCGTGCAGGTTGATCTCGGTCGTCGCCGACAGCGGCGAGAGCAGATCGGGCTCGCGGCCGGCCTTGAGCGAGCGCACCGCCTCGGACAGCATCTCGTTGTAGAGCTGGAAGCCGACCTCCATCATGTTGCCGCTCTGGTTCTCGCCGAGCACCTCGCCGGCGCCGCGGATCTCGAGGTCGTGCATCGCGAGGTAGAAGCCGGCGCCGAGCTCCTCCATGTTCTGGATCGCGTCGAGCCGCTGCGCGGCCTGCTTGGTCAATGCCTCGACGTCGGGCACGAGCAGGTAGGCGTAGGCCTGGTGGTGCGAGCGGCCGACGCGGCCGCGCAGCTGGTGCAATTGCGCCAGGCCGAACTTGTCGGCGCGGCTCATGACGATCGTGTTCGCGGTCGGCACGTCGATGCCGGTCTCGATGATCGTCGAGCACAGCAGCAGGTTGTGGCGCTGGGCGACGAAGTCGCGCATCACCGATTCGAGCTCGCGTTCGGGCATCTGGCCGTGCGCGACGGCGATGCGCGCCTCGGGGATCAGCTCCTGCAGCTTGTCGCGGCGCGCGTTGATCGTTTCGACCTCGTTGTGCAGGAAGTAGACCTGCCCGCCGCGCTTCAACTCGCGCAGCACGGCTTCGCGGATCGTGCCGCTGGTCTCGGTGCGGACGAAGGTCTTGATCGCGAGGCGGCGCTGCGGCGCGGTCGCGATGACGCTCAGGTCGCGCAGGCCTTCCAATGCCATTCCCAAGGTTCGAGGAATCGGCGTGGCGGTCAGCGTCAGCACGTCGACCTCGGCGCGCATCGCCTTGATCGCCTCCTTGTGGCGCACGCCGAAGCGGTGCTCCTCGTCGATCACGAGCAGGCCCAGGCGCTTGAACTTGACCTTGTCGGAAATCAGCGCGTGGGTGCCGACGACGATGTCGACCGTGCCGTCGGCCAGCCCTTCCAGGGTCTGCTTGACTTCCTTGCTGGACCGGAAGCGCGAGATCTCGGCGACCTTCACCGGCCACTTGCCGAAGCGGTCGGAGATCGACTGGAAATGTTGCTCGGCGAGCAGCGTCGTCGGCGCGAGGATCGCGACCTGCTTGCCGCCGGTGACCGCGACGAACGCGGCGCGCAGCGCCACCTCGGTCTTGCCGAAGCCGACGTCGCCGCAGACCAGCCGGTCCATCGGCTGCGGCGAGACCATGTCCTGGATGACGGCGTGGATCGCGGCCTGCTGGTCCGGTGTCTCCTCGAAGCCGAAGCTGGCGGCGAAGGCTTCGTAGTCGTGCGGCTGGAAGCGGAACGCGAAGCCCTCGCGCGCGGCGCGGCGGGCGTAGAGGTTGAGCAGCTCGGCAGCCGTGTCGCGAACCTGCTCGGCGGCCCGGCGCCTGGCCTTGTCCCACTGCCCCGAGCCGAGCCGATGCAGCGGCGCTTCCTCGGCGCTCACGCCGGTGTAGCGCGCGATCAGGTGCAGCTGCGCGACGGGCACGTAGAGCGTCGCCTTGTCGGCGTATTCCAGGTGCAGGAATTCGGATGCCTCGCCGTCGCCCGCGAGGTCGATGTGGCGCAGGCCGACATACCGGCCGATGCCGTGGTTGGCATGCACGACCGGGTCGCCGGGCTTGAGTTCGGCGAGGTCCTTGATGAGCGCGTTGACGTCGCTGACCTGCTCCTGCTTGCGCCTGCGGCGGGCGGTCGGCGAGGTCGCGAAGAGCTCGGTCTCGGTGATGAACTGGATCGCGACGTTCGCGTCGGGCTCGTGCCAGAAGAAGCCCTCGGCGAGCGGCGCGACGGCGATCGCGAAGCGCGCGTCGCCGGCGCAGAAGTCGGCGAGCGACGCGACCGTCGGCGGCTCGATGCGGCTGTCGCGCAGCAGCTCGAGCAGGCTTTCGCGACGGCCGTCGCTCTCGGCGACGATCAGCACGCGGTGCGGCGTCGTGCCGACGTGCAGCTGCAATTTCCGGAGCGGCTCGGGCGCGCCGCGGTCGACCGACAGGTCGGGCAGCGGCCTCGCCCAGGAGGTGTGCTCGCTGCCGCGAAGCGCCAACTGCGGATGCGCGTTGCAGAGCGTGAAGAAGTCGTCGGACTTGAGGAACAGGTCCTCGGGCGGCAGGATCGGCCGCTCGCGATCGTGCTGCAGGAAGCGGTGGCGCTCGCGGGTGTCGGCCCAGAAGCGCTTCAGCGCCTCGTCGACCGTGCCGTGCAGGACGAGCGTGGCGTCGCTGCCCAGGTAGTCGAAGATCGTCGCGGTCGCGTCGAAGAACAGCGGCAGGTAGTACTCGATGCCGGCGGTCGCGATGCCGGTGCCAATGTCCTTGTAGAGCCGCACCTTCGTCGGGTCGCCGTCCATCTTCTCGCGCCAGCGGGCGCGGAACGCGGTGCGCGCGTCCTCGTCCATCGGGAACTCGCGGCCCGGGAGCAGGCGCACCTCGGGCACGGGATAGAGGCTGCGCTGGGTGTCGGGGTCGAAGGTGCGGATCGAGTCGATCTCGTCGCCGAACAGGTCGACGCGGTACGGCACGGCCGAGCCCATCGGGAAGAGATCGATCAGCCCGCCGCGCACCGCGTATTCGCCGGGCGACACGACCTGGCTGACGTGGGTGTAGCCGGCGAGCACGAGCTGCGCCTTGAGCGCGGCTTCGTCGAGCCGCTGTTTCTGCTTGAAGTGGAATGTGTAGCCGGCCATGAAGCTCGGTGGCGCGAGGCGCACGAGCGCCGTCGACGCCGGCATGAGCACCACGTCGACCTCGCCCTGGCGGATGCGCCAGAGCGTCGCGAGGCGCTCGGAGATCAGGTCCTGGTGCGGCGAAAAGGTGTCGTAGGGCAGCGTTTCCCAGTCGGGAAAGACGGCGATGCGCAGGCCCGGCGCGAAGAACGGCAGCTCGACTTCGAGCCGCTGCGTGTCGGCGGGCTCGGCGGTGACGATCGCCGTGAGACGACCGCGGGCGAGCTCGGCTTCGGCGAACCGGGCGAGCAGCAGCGCGTCGCCCGAGCCCGTGGGGCGCGGCAGCGCGAAGCGTTTTCCGGAAGCGAGCGAAGGCAGTTGCATGCGCGGGAGCACCCCGAAAAAGAATCGCCCCGCGGTCCGCTGCGTACCCGTGCAGGGCGGCGGCGGTCGGCGGGGGCGGTCGGGGAACGTGGAGTCGGGACTGCCCGAATTATAGAATTCGCCCCTTCATGCCGCTTGCCGACGCCGCCGACAGCCCCTTCCACGCGGCCCGCCCCCGGCTGCATGCGCTCGTGCCGTGTGCCGGCACCGGCGAACGCGCAGGCAGTGGCGGCCCGAAGCAGTACGCGCGGCTCGCGGGCCGCAGCGTCGTCTCACACACGCTCGCTGCGCTCGGCGCGGTGTCGCGCCTGGCGTCGATCTGGGTCGTGGTGACCCCCGCCGACCGCGGCTTCGATGCCGCCGTGCCCGGCTTCACCGGCCACCTGCTTCGCTGCGGCGGCACGACGCGGGCGCGGAGCGTCGCCAACGGCCTCGCCGAGATGGAAGCGGCGCGCATCGACCCGGGCGACTGGGTGCTGGTGCACGACGCCGCGCGCTGCCTGGTCCGCCCCGAATGGATCGACGCGCTGATCGACGCCTGTCTCGACGACGCGCACGGCGGCCTGCTCGCGCTGCCGGTCGCCGACACGCTCAAGTCCGAGCGCGACGGCCGGGTCGCCGGCACGACCGACCGGCGCGCGCTCTGGCAGGCGCAGACGCCGCAGATGTTCCGCCTCGGGCCGCTCCGGCGGGCGCTCGATCGCGCCGGCGACGCGGTCACCGACGAGGCGAGCGCGATCGAGGCCGCCGGCGGAGCGCCACGGCTCGTGCCCGGGGCGCTCGAGAACTTCAAGGTCACCTACCCGGCCGATTTCGCGCTCGCCGAGCGGATGCTCTCGACGCGGTCGGCGGTTCACGGGAACGACCGGCAGCGATGACGAAGCGTCTGCTTCGCGGCGCCGCCGCGCCCGGCCACGCCGCGCACGCCGCGCACGGCCGCGCGCCGACGTGTCGCGCTCGCC
>CAXUDL010000037.1:44794-53269 GCA_964249855.1 uncultured Rhizobacter sp.
CGCCGAGCACGCCGAGCACGCCGGGCATGCCGGGCATGCCGGGCAAGCCGAGCACGCCGAGCACGCCGAGCACGCCGGGCAAGCCGGGCACGCCGGGCAAGCCGGGCAAGCCGGGCACGCCGGGCACGCCGGGCACGCCGGGCACGCCGGGCACGCCGCGCACGCCGCGCACGCCGCGCACGCCGCGCACGGCCGCGCGCCGACGTGTCGCGCTCGCCGGCCGCGGCCCGTCCGCAGCCGGCCTTCGACCCGTGCGCCGATCGACCCGTCACACAGGAGGCCGTCGTGAACACGCGCATCAAGGCGCCGCTCTGGCGCATCGGCGAAGGCTGGGATTCCCATGCCCTCGTCGCCGGCCGCCGGCTCGTGCTGGGCGGTGTCGAGATCGCCCACACCCACGGCCTGATGGGCCATTCGGACGCCGACGCGCTCTGCCACGCGATCACCGACGCGCTCTTCGGTGCCGCCGCGATGGGCGACATCGGCTTCCACTTCCCCGACACCGACGCGCAGTACCGCGGCGCCGACTCGCTCGCGCTGCTCGCCGAAGCCGCGCGGCGCATCCGCGGCGCGGGCTGGCTGATCGGCAACGTCGACGCGACCGTCATCGCGCAGGCGCCGAAGATGGCGCCGCACATCCTCCTGATGCGCCAGCGCATCGCCGGCGCGCTGATCGTCGGCGTCGACCAGGTGAGCGTCAAGGCGAAGACGGCCGAGGGCCTCGGCCCCGTCGGCCGCGGCGAGTCGATGGAGGCGCGCGCCGCATGCCTGCTGGTCAAGGCGTAGCGATCCCGGCGCGGGCGCCTGCCGGGTCGTGGACGATGCTCCTCGCCCTGACCGCGGCGTTCGCGATGAGCCAGGCGTTCCGCACCACCGCCGCGGTGCTCGCGACGCCGCTGCGGGCCGACCTGCACCTGTCGCCGCAACAGCTCGGCGGCTTCGCCGGCGCGTTCCATTTCGCGTTCGGCGCGATGCAGCTCGTCGTCGGCATCGGCATCGACCTGCACGGCGTGCGGCGCACCGTGCTGGCGGGCTTTCCGCTCGCGGTCGTCGGCGCGGCGCTGTCGGCGCTCGCGCCGGACTACGCGACGCTCGTCGCCGGCCAGGTGCTGATCGGCATCGGGTGCGCGCCGGCGTTCCTCGCCTGCACCGTCTTCATCGCCCGGCAGTTTCCGGCGGAGCGCTTCGCGGCGGTGTCGGGCGCGGTGATGGGGCTCGGCGGCGTCGGCATGCTCGCGACCGGCACGCCGCTCGCCTGGCTGGTCGAGGCGACGTCGTGGCGGATGGGGTTCTGGGTGCTCGCGGCCGGGTCGGTCGCGGCCTGGGCGCTGATCGCGTGGACGCTGCACGAGCCGGCGCTGCCGCCCTCGGCGGCGAGCGCGCCGCGCGAGTCGGTCGGCCGCGCCGCGCTGACCTTCCTGTCGCTGCTGCGCCTGCCGTTCACCGCGGGCATCGTGGCGCTCGCCTTCGTCTGCTATGCGTCGTTCATGGCGCTGCGCGGCCTCTGGCTCGGGCCGATGATGATCGAGCGGCACGGCCTGTCGCTGGTGCAGAGCGGCAACGTCGCGCTCGCGGTGTCGGCGATCTCGTTGCTGAGCCCGGCGCTGTTCGGCCGCTTCGATCCGGGCGACGGCAAGCGTCGACCGTGGCTGGTCGGCTGGACGCTCGCGGTCGCGGCGCTCTTCGTCGCGCTGGCGCTGGTGCGCGGTGCCGCCTTCGACATCGGCGCGAGCCTGGCCGTCGGCCTCGCGTCGGGCTACATGGTCCTGCAGTACGCCGAGGTCCGCGTCGCCTACCCGGCCGCGCTCGTCGGCCGGGCGCTCGCGCTCTTCACGATGGCGATGTTCCTCGGCGTCGCGGCGATGCAGGCGGCCACCGGCTGGGTCGCGTCGGCCGCGCACGAGCGCGGGATCGAAATCTACGCGGCCGTGCTGCTGACGGTCGCCGGCTCGCTCGTGCTCGGCGTGGCGGCGTACGCGGCATTGCCGCGACCGGGAGGAGCGGGGTCGCGCAGATGAGCCGCCGGCCCGCCTGCGAGGGACGCTGGTGCGTGCGGGATGCTCACGGCGCCCGCTTCAGCCGGATCCGCGCCATCAGCCCGCCCTCCGGCGCATTGCTGAGCTCGAAGCTGCCGCCCATGCGCTGCACCGCCTTGTCGACGATCGCGAGGCCGAGCCCGGCGCCGGCAGCGGCCGTGCGGGCGGCGTCGCCGCGGAAGAAGGGGGTCGTGAGCTGGCCGAGCTTCTTCGGGTCGACGCCGGGCCCGCGGTCGCGCACCGCGAGCACCACCCAGAGCCCGGCGCGCGCGTAGGTGACCTCGACCTCTGCGATGCCGCTCGCCGCCGAGCGGCCGTAGCGCCGCGCGTTCTCGAACAGGTTCTGCAGCACGCGGCCGAGCTCGGTGTCGTCGGCCATCACGTGGGTGTCGATCGCGACGCGCGAGGTGATGACGATCTGCGAGGTGTCGCGGAACGCCGCCATCTCGCGGTCGACGACGCTCGAGAGGTGCACCGGCATCAGCTTGCTGTCGCCGGGCCGCGCGTAGTCGAGGAACTTGTCGATCGTCGCGTCGAGCTGGTCGATGTCGAGCGCCATGTTGCGCTTGGCCTCCTCGTCCTGCACGCTCATCTCGGCCTCGAGCCGCAACCGCGCGAGCGGCGTGCGCAGGTCGTGCGAGATGCCGGCGAGCATCACCGCGCGGTCCTGCTCGACCTTGGCGAGCTCGCGCGCCATTCGGTTGAAGCCGATGTTGACCTGACGGACCTCGCTCGTCATCGTGTTCTCGTCGAGGTGCGAGTCGTACTCGCCCTCGCGGATGCGGCTCGCGGCGAAGGAGAGCTCGCGCAGCGGCTGGTTGATGAGCCGCGCGATCAGCGCCGAGCCGAACACCGTCGCGAGCAGCGCGAAGCTGCCCCAGAGCGTGAGCGTGCTCCACGCCGTCGGCCCGACGCCGATCGGGTCGGTCTGCAGCCAGTACGGATCGCGCTCGATCGAGAAGCCGACCCAGACGCCCGGCGCGCCGTTGACCGAGCTCGCGACCAGCGTGTCGAAGCCGAGCTGCGCGACGAGCTCGGCGGCGATGGTGCGCGAGACGCGGTCGGTTTCCGCCGGCTCCCACTTGTCGGTCGGTTCGCGCGGCGCGAGCTTGAGCGACTCCTGGTTCGACAGGCCCTTGATCAGCGCGATGCGGTTGATGCCGTCGGTCGAGCGCAGCGCGGCACGGGTGAGCTTGACGAGGCTCGCGATCTGCCGCGCCGACTGCACCGCGCGCGGCTCGGTCTCGAGCGCGCGGAAGGTCAGCGTCCAGGCGACGACGCCGATCGCGAGCAGCAGCGCGATCAGGAAGAAGGTGCGCCAGAAGAGGCTGAGCGCGACCTGCTGGCGGGGCATCTCGGAGTCCGCGCTCCCGGCTCAGGACGCCCCGTCCGGCACGAACACGTAACCCACGCCCCAGACCGTCTGGATGTAGCGCGGCTGCGCCGGATCGGGCTCGAGCATCTTGCGCAGCCGCGAGATCTGCACGTCGAGGCTGCGGTCGAACGGCTCGAACTCGCGGCCGCGGGCGAGCTGGGCGAGCTTGTCGCGCGACAGCGGCTGGCGCGGATGCCGCACCAGCGCCTTCAGCATCGAGAACTCGCCCGTCGTCAGCGCGATCTGCTCGCCCTCCTTCGAGAGCCTGCGCAACGCGAGATCGAACTCGAACGGGCCGAAGGTGACGGTCTGCGCGTCGAGCGCCGGCGCGCCGGGCGCCTCGCGCGTCGGCCGGCGGCGCAGCACGGCGTGGATGCGCGCCAGCAGCTCGCGCGGGTTGAACGGTTTGGGCAGGTAGTCGTCGGCGCCGACCTCGAGGCCGACGATCCGGTCGACGTCCTCGACCTTCGCGGTCAGCATGATGATCGGCGTCGTGTCGTTGGCGGCGCGCAGCCGCCGGCAGATCGAGAGGCCGTCCTCGCCGGGCAGCATCAGGTCGAGGACGATCAGATGCACGGTCTCGCGGGTCAGCAGTCGGTTGAGCGCCTTGGCGTCTTCGGCGAGCAGGACTTCGAAGCCTTCCTGCGTCAGGTAGCGGCGCAACAGGTCGCGGATGCGGGCATCGTCGTCGACGACGGCGACCCGGTCCGGGCGAGCGTTGGCGGTCTGGTTCATGGAGATCTCCGACTTGTAACAGCGGCGATTCTGCAGACGATCCACGGGCTTTCCGGCCGCAAGACCCTCTGTTACACCTCGCTCGGGCGGGTATAAGCCGGGCTTTGCGATGGAGCTTCCGATGCCGTCTCGCCCGCTCGTCCGCCGGTCGTTCCGGCGTCTCGTCCGCGTCGCGGTGCTCGCGGTCGGCGCAGCGCTCGTCGGCGGCGTAAACGCCGAGACGCCGCCGTCGCCGCAGGGCGTCGCCATCCCGCAGAACCTGCCCGGGCCGCACGGCGTCGTCAACCTCGGCGCGAGCGCGAGCGTCGAGGTGCCGCAGGACCTGATCGGCCTGACGCTCGCCGCCCACCGCGAGGCGGCCGACGCCGGCACCGTCCAGCAGCAGCTCAAGCAGGCGCTCGACGCCGCGCTCGCCGAAGCGCGCAAGGCGGCTCGCCCCGGCCAGGTCGACGTGCGCACCGGCGCGTTCAATGTCGGCCTGCGCTATGGCGACAAGGGTGTGCCGACGGGTTGGCAAGGCAACGCCGAGCTGGTGCTCGAGGGCCGCGACATGGCGGCCATCGGCCAGCTCGCCGGCCGGCTGCGGACGATGACCGTCGCGCGGGTCGGCTACGACCTGTCGCGCGACGCGAGGGCGCGCAACGAGGGCGAGGCGACGGCGCAGGCGATCGCGCAGTTCCAGGCCCGCGCCGCCGACGCCGCGCGGCTCTTCGGCTACGCCGGCTACACGCTGCGCGAGGTGTCGGTCAACGCGGCCGACGCCAGCCCGCCGCGGCCGGTCGCGGCGATGGCGATGAAGCGGCTCGACGCCGTCGCCGACGACGCGCCGCTGCCGGTCGAAGCGGGCCGCGCGACGATCACCGTGAACGTCAGCGGCGCGGTGCAGCTCGTGCGCTGAAGGGCCGGACCGCTTGCCGTAGGATCGTCGGCCACCCTCAAGGACCCGCCATGACCGACGACGCCCCGCGCCTCGAGCACGTGCAATGCCTCGGCAGCCGCGGCCTGCACCGCATGGCGTACTGGGAGTGGGGCGACGCGGCCAATCCGCGCGTGCTCGTCTGCGTGCACGGCCTGTCGCGGCAGGGACGCGACTTCGACGTGCTCGCCCGGGCGATGCGCGGCGCGTACCGCGTCGTCTGCCCGGACGTCGTCGGCCGCGGCGAGTCCGACCGCCTCGCCGACCCGACGGGCTACGCCGTGCCGGCCTACGTCGCCGACATGGTGACCTTGCTCGCGCGCTTGAACGCGACGACGCTGCACTGGGTCGGCACGTCGATGGGCGGGCTGATCGGCCTCGGCGTCGCGAGCCTCGCCCGTTCGCCGGTCGCGCGGCTCGTGCTCAACGACGTCGGCCCGGCGATCGAGCCGGCGGCGCTCGCGCGCATCGGCAGCTATCTCGGCGCGCCGGTGCGCTGGCCGAGCGTCGAGGCGGCGGCCGCGTACCTGCAGGGCATCTCGACGGGCTTCGGCCCGCACACGACCGAGGAGTGGCTCGCGCTCACCCGGCCGATGCTGCGGCCGGACGGCGAGGGCGGCTGGACGCCGCACTACGACCCGGCGATCGCCGTGCCCTTCAAGTCGGCGAGCGCCGAGACGGCTGCTGCCGGCGAAGCCGCGCTCTGGCGCGCCTACGACGCGCTGCGCTGCCCGACGCTCGTGCTGCGCGGCGCCGAGTCCGACCTGCTGTCGCCGGCGACGGCCCAGGCGATGACCGAGCGCGGCCCGCGCGCGCGGCTGGTCGAATTCGCGGGCGTCGGCCATGCGCCGACGCTCGTCGCCGCGGACCAGGTCGCCGTGGTGCGGGAGTTCCTGCTCGCGTAGGTCGCTCGCCCGCGTCGCCCCATGAAGACCGGCCTCGCCGACCCGAGCGCCGCCCCGGCGATCGTCCGCCTGCTCGACGACGCCTCGGGCGAGGCGGCCGAGGTCGGCCTGCTGACGCGGGCGCGCGCGTTCGCCGAGCCGCTGCTCGCCGACCGCCGCCTCGCGACCGGCGAGCCCGCGCTCGACCATGCCGCATCGGTGAGCGCGATCCTCGAGGCGATCGGTGCCGCGCCGTCGTTGCGCGCCGCGGTCTACCTCGCCCACGCCGCCGACGTCCTGACCCGCCCCGACGACGTCATCCAAAAGGCGTTCGGGCCGTCGCAGGCGGCGCTCGTCGCCAACGTGCGCAAGCTGCTGCAACTGCAGCGCGCGGCGCGGGGCGCCGCGCCCGGTGCGCTGCAGACCGAGCGCGTGCGCAACATGCTGCTCGCCTTCTCGCGCGACCTGCGCGTCGTGCTGATGCGGCTCGCGTCGCGGCTGCAGACGCTGCGCTGGCATGCGGCGATCAGGCGCCCGTGCCCCGACGACATCGCGACCGAATCGCTGCAGGTGTTCGCGCCGCTCGCGAACCGGCTCGGCATCTGGCAGATCAAGTGGGAGCTCGAGGACCTGGCGTTCCGCTTCCTCGAGCCCGACGCCTACCGGCACGTCGCGCGGCTGCTCGACGAGCGGCGGCTCGAGCGCGAGCAGCGCGTCGAGGCGTTTCGCCGCCGGCTCGCCGACGACCTCGCCGCCGCCGGCCTCCACGCCGAGGTCAACGGCCGGCCGAAGCACCTCTACAGCATCTGGAAGAAGATGGAGGGCAAGGGGCTCGACTTCGCACGGGTGCTCGACGTGCGAGCGGTGCGCATCATCGTCGCCGACGTCGCCGGCTGCTATGCGGCGCTCGGCCGCGTCCACGAACTCTTCCGCCCGGTCTCGGGCGAGTTCGACGACTACATCGAGCGGCCGAAGCCCAACGGCTACCAGTCGCTGCACACCGTCGTCGAGGACGACGCCGGCCGCGCGGTCGAGGTGCAGATCCGGACCGCGGCGATGCACGAGCATGCCGAGCACGGCGTCGCAGCGCACTGGGCCTACAAGGACGCGGGCGTCAAGGGCTATGCAGGCGCGAGCGCCGACCCGCTGCAGAGCGCACGCGTCGCCGAGGCGCGCAAGGCGGTCTTGCGCCAGTTGCTCGCCTGGGAGCGCGACATCGAAGCCGAGGCGCCCGCTGCGGATGGCGCGGCGCGAGATGGCCGCATCTACGTCTTCACGCCGCAGGCCGCGGTCGTCGAGCTGCCGGAAGGCGCGACGCCGATCGACTTCGCCTACAGCGTCCACACCGCGCTCGGCCACCGCTGCCGCGGCGCACGCGTCGACGGCCGCGTCGTGCCGCTGGGAACGAAGCTGCAGAGCGGGCAGACCGTCGAAGTGATCGCGGCGAAGGAGGGCGGGCCGTCGCTCGACTGGCTCAACGCCGACCTCGGCTACCTGAGGAGCCCGCGCTCGAAGGCGAAGGTGCGCGCCTGGTTCAACGTCCAGGCGCAGAACGCGACCATCGCCCGCGGCCGCGAGGCGGTCGAGAAGCTGCTGCAGCGCGAAGGCAAGACGGCGGTGAAGCTCGACGACCTGGCGGCTCGGCTCGGCTTTCGCGGCGCCGACGCGCTGTTCGAGGTCGTCGGCAAGGACGAGTTCTCGCTCCGCACGATCGAGACGCTGCTGCGCCCGGCCGAGCCCCCGCCGCCGCCCGATGCCGGCATCGCGCTGCGCCGGCCGAGCGCCGACGCGGCGGGCGGCAAGGGCGGCGTGCTCGTCGTCGGCGTCGAATCGCTGATGACGAGCCTCGCCCACTGCTGCCGGCCGGCGCCGCCCGACGCGATCGGCGGCTACGTCACCCGCGGCCGCGGCGTCGCCGTCCATCGCCTCGATTGCAACAACTACCGCGAGATGGCCGTGCGTTCGCCCGAACGCGCGATTCCCGTGGAATGGGGCGCGACGCGCGGCGACCGGCCGGCCGTCTATCCGGTCGACGTGCGGGTCGAGGCGAGCGATCGGCAGGGCCTGCTGCGCGACCTGTCCGAACTGTTCGCCAAGGAGCGCATGAACGTCACCGGCGTGCGCACGCGCTCGGTTCGCGACAGCGGCGGCGGCACGGCGTGGATGCACTTCACGGTCGAGGTGACGGACGCCGGCCGGCTCGCGCGCGTGCTCGGCCTGGCGGCCCGGATCGACGGCGTTCGGAGCATCCGCCGGAAGTAGCGGCGCAGCGCTCTGCTATAGTCCAGGGTTGACCCAAGCGTGTTGTTCTGTCGGACACAGCCCGAACCCGCTGGCTGTTGGTTAGCTTGCCGGGCTTGCGCCGGAAGCGTCGATTGGGTCTCGGTCGTTGTTCGATCGTCGAGTTCTGTAGGCGGTTAGCTCAGCTGGTTAGAGCACCACCTTGACATGGTGGGGGTCGAAGGTTCGAGTCCTTTACCGCCTACCAACTGCCAGCCCCAGTGGTCCGCGTGGACCCTGGGGCTTTTT
>CAXUDL010000038.1:0-48851 GCA_964249855.1 uncultured Rhizobacter sp.
CGCAGGGCGGCGAGTTCTACTTCATGGAGATGAACACGCGGCTGCAGGTCGAGCACCCGGTGACCGAGATGATCACCGGCCTCGACCTCGTCGAATGGCAGCTCCGCGTCGCCGCGGGCGAGCCGCTGCCGCTGCGCCAGGAGCAGCTCGCGATCCGCGGCCATGCGCTCGAGGCCCGCATCTATGCCGAGGACCCGGACCGCGGCTTCCTGCCGTCGACCGGCCGCCTCGTGCGCCTGACGCCGCCGGCGGCGAGCGAACACGTCCGCATCGATTCCGGCGTCGACCAGGGCGACGAGATCACGCCGCATTACGACCCGATGATCGCGAAGCTGATCGTCCGGGGCGCCGACCGTCGTCAGGCGCTGGCGCGGATGCGGCAGGCGTTGGCGCAGTACCGGATCGTCGGCGTCGCGAACAACGTCGATTTCCTCGGCCGGCTGATGGCCGTGCCGTCGTTCGCCGACGCGCGGCTCGACACCGGGCTGATCGAGCGCGAGCACGCGCTGCTGTTCCCGGCGGCCGGCGAGACGGTGCCGACCGAGGTCTGGCAGCTTGCCGCGCTGGCCGAACTGCTGCGCGAGCAACGCTCGGCCGCCGCCGACGCGGCACGCTCCGCCGAGCCCGCTTCGCCGTGGCGCGCGCTCGACGGCTGGCGACTCAACGGCAGCGCGTCGCGACGGCTCGACTTCCGCCTCGGCGACTCGCTGCAGCACGTCGGCGCCGTTGCGCTGCCCGACGGCTGGCGGCTGAGCGTCGGTGCGACCGACACGGTCGTCCGCGGCACGCTCGACGCCGACGGCGAGCTGCGTGCGCAGCTCGGCGACCGGCGCCTGCGTGCGACGGTCGTCGCCCACGGCGACCGCCGCGTGGTGTTCCTCGACGGCCGCAGCTGGCCGGTGTCGCTCGTCCCCATGCTCCACGCTCCGACCGCCGACACGCACGAGGGCGGCCTGCGCGCGCCGATGCCCGGCAAGGTCGTCGCGCTGTCGGTCGCACCGGGCGCGACGGTCGAGAAGGGCACGGCGCTGATGGTGCTCGAGGCGATGAAGATGGAGCACACGATCAGCGCGCCGCGGCGCGGCGTGCTCAGGGCGTTCCGTTTCGCCGTGGGCGACCAGGTGACCGACGGCGCGGAGCTGCTCGACTTCGAGGGGGTCGAGCCGTGACCGCCGTCCGCATCGTCGAGGTCGGCCCGCGCGACGGGCTGCAGAACGAGACGGCGGGCGTGTCGACGGCGACCAAGCTCGCGCTGATCGACCGCCTCGGCGCCGCCGGCCTGCGCGAGATCGAGGCGACGGCCTTCGTGTCGCCGAAGTGGGTGCCGCAGATGGCCGACCAGGCCGAGGTGATGCGCGGGCTCGTCCGGCGGCCGGGCGTCGCGTATCCGGTGCTGACGCCGAACCTCAAGGGCTTCGAGGCCGCGGTGGCCGCCGGCGCGACCGAGGTGGCCGTCTTCGCCGCGGCCTCGGAAGGCTTCTCGCGGCGCAACATCAACTGCTCGATCGACGAGTCGATCGACCGCTTCGCGCCGGTGCTCGACGCCGCGGGGGAGCGGCGGATCGCCGTCCGCGGCTACGTCTCGTGCGTCGTCGCCTGCCCCTACGACGGCCCGACGCCGCCCGCGCAGGTCGCGCGCGTCGCCTCGCGGCTCGCCGCGCTCGGCTGCCACGAGGTCTCGCTCGGCGACACCATCGGCGTCGGCACGCCGGCTTCGGTGCGGAGGATGCTCGAGGCCGTCGCCGCCCAGGTGCCGGTCGAGCGGCTCGCGGGCCACTTCCACGACACCTACGGCATGGCGGTCGCGAACGTGCAGGCGTCGTACGAATTCGGCCTGCGCGTCTTCGACAGCTCGGTCGCCGGACTCGGCGGCTGCCCGTACGCCAGGGGCGCGACCGGCAACGTCGCGACCGAGGACCTGGTCTACCTGCTGCGGGGCCTCGGCGCCGAGACCGGCATCGACCTCGACGCGCTCGTCGACTGCGGCGCGTGGATCTCGGCGGAGATCGGGCGCGAGAACGCGTCGCGGGTCGGCCGGGCGATGCGCGCGTCGCGGGCCTGAGCCGGCACGGGGCGCTGCTCCGCGCGGCCCCCGGGGTCCGCGCCGCGTGCGCCGCGGCCGGCGCCGGCGTTCGGTTGCGCGGGCGCCGCGGTGCCCGCGGTGCCCGCGGTGCGCGCTGCATCGTGTCTGCCGGGTAAGACGACCGCGGCTCCCGTCGCACCGCTGAGGCCACCGTGCCGCCGCCGCGGTGACGTAGACTGCCTCGATGGCCCGACTGCTTCGCTGGACGCTCGCATGGCTGCTCGCCGTCGCGCTGCCACTGCAGGGCGTTTCCGCGGCAACGATGCTCGCGTGCGGCACCGTGCCACACGCGCATTCGACGCCGGCTGCGCATCCCGAGGCGCACGCGCACGGCCACGGCCACGGCGACGTGTCGTCGAAACCGCATCCGGCCACGGGCCATGCCTGCAGCGTGTGCGCCTCGTGCTGCGTCGGTGCCGCCGTGCCGCCGCTCCCGGTCTCGATCGGGTCGTCGCCGCTCGGCAGCGAGCTGCCGCCGTTCCTCGCGCCGCGTCCGAACGCGTTCGTCGGCGACGGCCTCGAGCGTCCGCCCAAACCCTTCCTCGCTTGACGCGCCGCCCGGCGCCCCGGCGCACCGCCGCGGGCTTGCCGGCAACTTCCGTCGCAGGCAGCGCTGCCGCGCCGGCGTTCGACGCCGTGCGTGTCTCCGCCTGCCATCGCCCAGGCTCGAGGAACATCCCACCATGCGGTTCGACACCAGCACATCCACTCTTCTCGCCGGCGCCGTCGTCGCGCTTTCGGCCCATGCGCAAGCGCTCGCGGCGGCGCCAGCGGCCGCGGGCGCCGCAGTCGCCGCGTCCGCACCGGCATTGCCATCCAGCGCTCATGACCACGCTCGCGCGAGCGACCACGACCACGCCGACAACCACCACCAGGCTCGCCGAAACGACGACCAGGACCAGGACCAGGCACACGATCAGCACGACGACCACCACGGGAGCGGCGCGATGCCCGGCACCGACACGACGTCGATGCCAGGACGCGACACGACCCCGACGCCGCCCCACGGTCCGGGCCTCGACGCCGCTGCGCCGCCCGGCCACGACATGGCGTCGATGCGCAGCGGCACGTCCACGGCAGGCCCGGCGATGCGCAGCGCGTTCGGCCCGTACGCGATGACGCGCGACGGCTCGGGCACCTCGTGGCAACCCGACGCCACGCCGATGACCGGGCTGCACGGCGCCACCGGCGGATGGACGACGATGACCCACGGCTTCGTCAACCTCGTCGCCGACCGGCAGACCGGCCCCCGCGGCGACCGCCAGACCTTCACGGAAAGCATGGCGATGTGGATGGGCCACCGCGAGGTCGGCGCCGGCACGCTCGGCGTGCGCGCCATGGTCTCGCTCGACCCGGCGATCGGCCCGTCCGGCTATCCGCTGCTGTTCCAGACCGGCGAGACCGCCGACGGCAGGACGCCGCTCGTCGACCGGCAGCACCCGCACGACCTGTTCATGGAGCTGTCGACGTCCTATAGCCTCGCACTCGGCGACGACGGTGCGGTGTTCGGCTATGTCGGCCTGCCGGGCGAGCCGGCGCTCGGGCCGACGGCCTTCATGCACCGCTTCTCGGGCATGCGCAACCCGGAGGCGCCGCTCACCCACCACTGGCTCGACTCGACGCACATCACCTTCGGCGTCGCGACGCTCGGCGCGAGCCGCGGCCCCGTGCAGGTCGAGGCGTCGTGGTTCAACGGCCGCGAACCCGATCCGGCGCGCTGGAACATCGAGACGCGCGGTTTCGACTCCTGGTCGGCACGGCTGTCGTACAACCCGGCGCCCGAGTGGTCGATGCAGGTCAGCCACGGTGCGCTCAAGAGTCCCGAGCAGCTCGAACCCGACACCCGCGTGCGCCGGACGACGGCCTCGGTCACGCACCACCGCCGGCTCGGCGGCGACGACTGGGCGACGACGCTCGCGTGGGGGCTGAACCGGAAGTCGGGCCCCGAGGGCCACGCAGCCGAGCCCGGCTGGCTGCTCGAGTCGACCTACGTGCACGCCGGCACGCACACCGTGTTCGCACGCGCCGAACAGGTCGACAACGGCGAGCTGTTCGCTCCGGGCCAGCCGTTGCACGACCAGGTGTTCCGGGTCCGGAAGCTGTCGGTCGGCGCCGTCGTCGACGTCGCACGGACCGGGCCGGTCCGCTGGGGTGTCGGCGGCGTGGTCGGCATCTTCGATGCGCCGTCGCGGCTCGACGCGGTCTACGGCAGCAGTCCGCGGTCCTTCATGGTCTTCGTGCAGGGGCGGCTTTGACGCACCGTCACCGGGGCTCCGCGACGCCGTCGACCGGCACCGAGACGCTTTCCGACTCCTCCGCCCGGCTGCTGCGCCGAGGCGAGGCTGCCGAGGTGCGGCCTCTGCCTTGATCGGACGCGATGCCGGGTGTGTCCGCGGGGCCACCGCCGTGCCCGCCGTCCGCGCGTCGCGTCGACGCCGCGGCAGCATGCCGCACCACCGTCGCATCGGACGGCGCCGCAGTGCGCGGGCGCCGCGTCGCGCACACGAAAAAAAGCCCCGGATCGCTCCGGGGCTGGTCGAGGAAGGGAAAACGGATGTCGGGTCGAACGGTCGTTCAGTCGATCTTGCGGCGACGTGCCAGGAAGCCGAGTGCGCCCAGGCCGCCGAGCATCAGGGCGTAGGTTTCGGGTTCGGGCACCGGCGCCGCGACGAAGTTGACCGAGCCGCCGCCTTGCGTCACGACGAAACCCGACGCGTTCGACGAGATCTGCTGGCTGGTGTTGGTGAACGCGGCTTGCGAGATCGCGTAGAAGGGCGACGGCGACGCGAAGAAGGCCGACGCCGCGGCTTCCTGGGCGAAGGTGAGGGTGGTCGTGGCCGACGCGCTCGTGACCGTCGTGCCGGACGCGCTGCCCGAGAAGGTGCCGGTCACCAGTTCGCCCGAGCCGAGCTTGATCGACGGCGCCGGGGCCGACGTCGGCGAGAAGGTGCCGGGGCCGTTGTAGCCGTAGAGCGTGTAGGTGAGCGTGTCGAAGTTGCCGGCCTGGAAGGCGCCGGTGTTCACGACCGTCGTCGCCGTCGCGTCGAAGGCGATGTACAGGCCGTAGGTGCTGCCGAGGCCGGCGGTGTCGATCTGCGAGCCGCCGAACTGTGCGCCGGTGATCGCGAGGAAGCCCGACTCCTTGAAGCCGTTCGGCGTGTAGGTGACGGTCGCGAAATCGGACACGAGGAGGTTGTCGGCGGTGAACGCGGTGCCGGCGAGGCCGACGGCGGACGGAGCCAGGGTGAACGCGGGCAGGGCCGAGGCCGCGCTGCATGCGGCGGCAGCGGCGGCGGCGACGAGCGAGCGGGTGACCGCGGCGCGGAGCTTCGGATATTGCGACTTCATGGAGATCCTTGTAGAGATGACGAACGGCGCGACGAGTGCATGTCGTGCCGGATGGAAAGCACGGGGGGAATGTTGGTCGCGGCGACCGACGAAGCGACCCCCTCGAACAGGCACCGACCCCTCGGAAGAGGGACGGAAAGCGGCGAAAAGGAGACAGATTGCACGCCGCGTGGTACTGTATGTTCATCCAGTTGTCCGTGACGTCGGCTTGTCAGACCGCATGGAACCGCTTCCCGCCTACGCCGAACTGCACTGCCGCAGCAATTTCAGCTTCCTGACCGGTGCTTCGCATCCGCAGGAACTGGTCGAGCGCGCGGCGGAACTCGGCTACAGCGCGCTCGCCCTGACCGACGAGTGCTCGGTGGCGGGCGTCGTCCGTGCGCATGTCGCCGCACGGGACGTCGGGCTGCACCTCATCGTCGGCGCCGAGATGCGGCTCACCGTGCCCGGCCCGCAACAGGCACCGCACGCCCGCCTCGTGCTGCTCGCCCAGACGCGGCGCGGCTACGGCAACCTGGCGCACTGGATCACGCTCGCGCGCCGGCGCGCCCCGAAGGGCAGCTATCTCGCCCATCCCGCCGATCTCGAAGGGCGCGAGCCGACCGCGCCCACGCTCGCCGGGCTTCCCGACTGTCTCGCCCTGCTCGTGCCCGACGTGTCGCAACCCTTCGAGACGGTGTTCGCGCACGCGATGTGGCTCAAGAGCTGGTTCGACGACCGCGCCGGCCTCGCCGTCAGCATGCTGTGCGGTGCCGACGACGAGTCGCTCGCCGACCGGGTCGTCGAGGTGGCCGCCGTGACCGGCTTGCCGGTGGTCGCGACCGGCGACGTGCTCATGCACCTGCGCTCGCGCAAGCCGCTCCAGGACACGCTGACCGCGACCCGGCTGAAGAGGCCGGTGGCCGATTGCGGTCTCGCGCTGGCGGCCAACGCCGAGCAGCATCTGCGGCCGCGGTCACGGCTCGCCAATCTGTTCGAGCCCGAGTGGTTGCACCAGACGCTGCGCTTCGCCGGGTGCTGCGCGTTCTCGCTCGACGAGCTGAAGTACGAGTACCCGCGCGAGATCGTGCCCGATGGCCAAACGCCGACGAGCCACCTGCGGGCGCTCGTCGACGCCGGTCTCGCGAAGCGCTATCCGGACGGCTGCGGCGAACGCTGGCGCGGCCGGATCGAGCACGAACTCGCGCTCGTCCGGCAGCTCGGCTACGAGGCGTACTTCCTCACCGTCGCCGATGTCGTCGCCTGGGCACGCGCCCGCGGCATCCTCTGCCAGGGCCGCGGCAGCGCCGCCAATTCGGTCGTCTGCTTCTGCCTCGAGGTGACCGAGGTCAGCCCCGACGACGCGACGCTGCTGTTCGAGCGCTTCATCAGCGTCGAGCGCAACGAGCCGCCCGACATCGACATCGACTTCGAGCACCAGCGGCGCGAGGAGGTGATCCAGTACATCTACGCCCGTTACGGCAGGCACCGCGCCGCGCTCACCGCGGTCGTCAGCAGCTACCGGCCGCGTTCGGCGCTGCGCGATGTCGGCCGCGCGCTCGGCTTCGACCTGCAGCAGATCGAGAGCGTCTGCAAGAGCCTGCACTGGTTCGACGGCCGGGCGATCACCGACGACCGCCTGCGCGATGGCGGGCTCGACCCGGCGGCGCCGATGACGCGGCTCTGGGTCGAGCTCGCGCAGCAGTTGATCGGCTTTCCGCGCCACCTGAGCCAGCATCCGGGTGGCTTCGTCATCGCCCGCGACCGGATCGCCGAGCTGGTGCCGGTCGAGAACGCGGCGATGGAGAAGCGCAGCGTCGTGCAGTGGGACAAGGACGACCTCGACGCGCTCGGCCTGATCAAGGTCGACATCCTCGCGCTCGGCATGCTGAGCGCGCTGCGGCGATCGCTCGAGTTCATCGCCGAGAAGCTCGGCCGGCCGCTGCGGCTGCAGGACATCCCGCCGAACGACGTCCCGACCTACGACATGATCTGCCGCGCCGACACCGTCGGCGTGTTCCAGATCGAGAGCCGGGCGCAGATGAGCATGCTGCCGCGGTTGCGGCCTCGACGTCTCTATGACCTAGTGGTCGAAGTCGCGATCGTCCGGCCCGGGCCGATCCAGGGCGGCATGGTCCATCCGTATCTCGAACGCCGCGACCTGCCGCCGGACGAGATCACCTATCCGAGCGACGAGATCAAGGAGGCGCTCGAACGCACGCTCGGCGTGCCGATCTTCCAGGAGCAGGTGATGCAGATCGCGATCCTCGCGGCCGACTTCACCCCCGGCGAAGCCGACGGCCTGCGCCGCGCGATGGCGGCCTGGAAGCGCCGCGGCGGCCTGACGCCGTTCCACGCCAAGCTCGTCGGCCGGATGATCGAGAAAGGCTACGACCCGAAGTTCGCCGAGGACATCTTCAAGCAGATCCAGGGCTTCGGCGAATACGGCTTCCCCGAGAGCCATGCCGCCGGTTTCGCCCAGCTCGCCTACTTCAGCAGCTGGATCAAGTGCCATCACCCCGACGCCTTTCTCGCCGGCCTGCTCAACAGCCAGCCGATGGGCTTCTACGCGCCGGCGCAGCTCGTCCGCGACGCGCGCGAGCATGGCGTCGAGGTCTTGCCCGTCGACGTGCACGCGAGCGGCGTGCAGAGCGGGCTCGAGCCGGAGCACGGACACGAGGCCGCAGCGATCGCAGGCGTCGGCGTCGCGTCACGCAGCGAGGCCGACAGCGAGTTCGCGGACGATGGAGACGAGGTCGACGTCATGGTCGACGCCGGCTCGCGTGCCGGTGCCACCTCGGATCCCGCCGCCGACGTCGATCCCGCCATCGGCTTGAGCAACCGCTTCGACTGGAACGACAGCGCCGACTGCGGCACCGACAACCGCTTCGACACCCGTCATTTCACCGGCCATGATTCCGATATCGATACCGGCTCCGGCTCCGACTCCGACTCCGACTCCGACTCCGACTCCGACTCCGACTCCGACTCCGACTCCCGTTCTAATTACGATAACGACTCCGACTCCAAGTACGATACCGACGCAGCGATGTGGGCCTCGACCGCGACGGCGATCGTCGCCAGGGCGGCCATCGACACGGCGAAGCGAACTGCGACGAGAACGACCGCCTCGACCGGGATCCGAAAGTCGCCATCGCCATTGCCGTCCACGTCCACGTCCACGTCCACGTCCACGTCCACGTCCGTCCCGTCGTTGCGCCGCGTCCGCCTGGGGCTCGACCGCGTCAGCGGCCTTTCGGTCGAGGTCGCGACACGCATCGTCGAGTCGCGTCGCCAGGGCGGGCCGTTCGTGAGCGTCGAGGACCTGACGCGGCGTGCCGGGCTCGACGTGCACGACCTTCGATCGCTCGCGCAGGCCGACGCGTTGAAGCCGATCAGCGGCCACCGTCATCAGGCCGCGTGGGCCGTCGCCGGCGTCGATACCCGGCCGACCGCGATGCTGCGCGACACCCGCAGCGACGAAGCCCCGGTGGTGCTCGAGACGCCGACCGAGGCCGACGGGCTGCTCGCCGACTACCGCGCCCTCGGCCTCACGTTGAACCGCCATCCGCTCGCCCTGCTGCGCGACCGGCTCGGCGCCTTCCGCATCGAGCCGGCGAGGGTGCTGCGCACGTATCCCGACGGCCGGCTCGCTCGGGCCAGCGGCCTGGTGACGCATCGCCAGCGGCCCGAGACGGCGAAGGGGACGATGTTCGTGACGCTCGAGGACGAGAGCGGTGCGGTCAACGTGATCGTTTGGCCGGCGCTCGTCGATGCCCAGCGCCGGCCGCTTCTGGCGGCGCGGCTGTTGACGGTGTTCGGCCGCTGGCAGCGGCAAGGCGAGGGCGACACGGCGGTGATGCACCTCGTCGCGATCAGGCTGCTCGACCACACCGACTTGCTGCAGGGCCTCGCCGCCACGAGCCGGGATTTCCGCTGAGACGATGGGCCTCGCGCGAAATGTAGGACAGTGCGCACGCGCTCCGGCGGCTCCCGCCGGATGGCTGAATGCCGCTCGATCGATACAGTCCCAACGTCGTTCAAACGCAGTTCCGGAGACACCGTGCGAACCTTTCGCCACGCAGCCTGCATTGCCGTCGCCGTCGGCGCCATCGCCCTCTCCGTGTTGCAACCCGACGCCGCGTCGGACTTCGCCGCAGCGCCGGGTGCGACGCATGGGGATCGCAAGCGTGTCGACGAACGGAGCGTCGAACGACCGGCCGACCGCGCCGCGCCCGGCGCCCGGCTGGTGAAGACGTGACGCCTGCGATCACGCCACGTTCGGTTCCGGCCTGGACACACGTGCGTCAGCGACCGCACCGCCATCGGTGTCGTCTTTCGACGTCCTGAGCCGCGATCCCGACACAGGTCTTCGGCCGCCGAGGACATGGACAGTCGACCGTACAACTCCAGGTGTTCTACCGTCGGGGACGTGAACCGGCCGACTGTCCGCACCCGACGATTCGGCGAGCGACGACGTGACGCATGCGAGTGTTCGGCGATCGACAACGAGACGTTGCCGATCGCTCGCCTTCTCGTGTTCGGCCACTGACGCGAAGCGGCCGATCTCGCCCGACTTCGAGTGATCGCTGATGGATGAACTGAAGCGGCCGATCGCGCGATCTCGAGCGTCGGGCGCCCGCTGACGCGATCTCGCCGATCGCGCAATCCCGAGCACCCTGTCATTCACGACGGACTGCGGTGGCGGATTCCCCTACGCGCAGTGCCCCGCCGACGACGATGCCATGTCGCCGATCTCGAGCGTTCGGACGATGCACCTCTGAAGTCCCGCTCTTGCCGTACCGGGTGCCAGGATGCCGCATGGCATGAAGTCGCCAATGCGTCGCGCCGACGTTCGGTTGCCGAAGATGCGATGTCTGGGACCGCGGCGCGCCCGGCGTCTCACCGCCGGAGCCGGTGACGTCGGAACTCGCTCCGTGGCCACCGCTCAGGTGGCGAACAAGAACGCCGCGAGTCCGAACATCAGCGCGCGGCTGCCGAATCGGTCGTGGCCGTCGATCGTGTCCGGCCCGGCGCAAGTCGGTCCGAAGCCTGACGTGCGGATCGTCCCCGCGTGGCCCGGGCGACGCCGTCGTCGATCGACTTCGCCAGCAGACTGACCTCCGTGGCGTCATCGATCGCGTCGGCTCGGGATCTGCGCACTCGAAGTCCGCCCGAACGTGCTGCCGCAGACAGCACCGTGCGCCGCCCTCGGTCTCGGCGGCCGGTCGATGTCGCGCTGTTGACGAGGCCGGTGGCGTGCGGCCCGGCTCGTCGATCCGACCGCCGCTCTCGCGATAATGTTCCGATGCTCTTCCTGATCTCGCCGGCCAAGACGCTCGATGAAGTCACGCCCACGCCTGCCGGCATCGCCCGTCTCGCCACGCTGCCGGCGTACCGCGAGCGATCGGCACAGCTGATCGACGTGCTTCGGCGCAAGACCACCGACGACATCGCGGCGCTGATGGACCTGTCGACCGCGCTCTCGACGCTCAACGTCGACCGCTACCGCGCCTGGTCGCCCGAGTTCACGCCGGCCAACAGCAAGCCGGCGGTGCTCGCCTTCGCCGGTGACGTCTACGGCGGGCTCGGGGCGGCCAGCCTCACCCGTGGCGACCTCGTCTGGGCGCAACGGCATCTCGTGATCCTGAGCGGTCTGTACGGCCTGCTGAGGCCGCTCGACCTGCTGCAACCCTACCGCCTCGAGATGGGCGTCGCGCTCGAGACTGCCGCGGGCAGGGACCTCTACGCCTTCTGGGGCGACGAGCTCGCCGGCGAGCTCGACCGGCGGCTCGACGCCGACGCCGACGGCGCGCCGTGTCTCGTCAACCTGGCCTCGCAAGAGTACTTCCGCGCCGTGCGCCGCGACGGCTTGCGTGCGCCTGTCGTCGACTGCGTCTTCGAGGACTGGAAGGACGGTCGATACAGGACGATCGGCTTCTATGCCAAGCGCGCCCGTGGCCTGATGGCGCGCCATGCGATCCAGCGGCGCGTGCGCAGCGTCGCCGGCCTGAAGACCTTCCACGCCGAGGGCTATGCGTACGAGCGCAAGGCGTCGAGCGCCGACCGGCTCGTCTTTCGCCGCGAGGCGCCGCCCACCGCGAAGAGCAGCCGATGACCGTCCAGACCGTCACGCCCGAACTCCGGCAATGGATCGTCGAGCAGGCGGTCGCCGGCCAGCCGCCCGAGACGGTGCTGAGCGCGATGCTCGCGAGTGGCTGGGACGAGGACGTCGCGCTGCAGGCGCTCGAGGACACGCTGCGCGAGCATCTCGCCGACCGCGCCCGTGTCGTCGCGCTGCCGCCGGCGGTGCCGGTGCCCGAGCCGCTGCCCGAAGGCACCCGGACGACGCTCCGGGCGGTCGATCGCGAGGTCAAGGTCGTCGCCAGCCTGCAGAAGCCGCGCGTCATCGTCTTCGCCGAGCTCTTGTCGGCCGACGAGTGCGACGAGATCATCGCCCTCGCGCGCCTGCGGCTGGCGCGCTCGGAGACCGTCCAGGTCGACACCGGGTCGAGCGAGGTCAACGAGGCGCGCACCAGCCAGGGCATGTTCTTCGAGCGCGGCGAACATGCGGTCTGCGCGCGGCTCGAGGAGCGGATCGCGGCCCTGACCGGCTGGCCGGTCGAGAACGGCGAGGGCCTGCAGGTGCTGCGCTACGGCCCGGGCGCCGAATACAAGCCGCACTACGATTACTTCGACCCCGCGCACTCCGGCACGCCGGCGATCCTCGCGCGCGGCGGCCAACGCGTCGCCTCGCTGGTGTGCTACCTCAACACGCCGGCGCAGGGCGGAGCGACGACGTTTCCCGACATCGGCCTCGAGGTCGCGCCGGTCAAGGGGCACGCGGTCTTCTTCAGCTACGACCGACCGCATCCGGCGACCCGCTCGCTGCACGGCGGCGCCCCGGTCCTCGTCGGCGAGAAATGGGTCGCGACGAAGTGGCTGCGCGAGGGCCGCTTCACCTGACGCTCGCGTCGCCCCGAGGAGCGCAGCGCTTCCGCGTCGGCCGTTCGGCGGCGGGAACGATCGTGGCAAGCCGCCGATGTCCATCGGGTCCGTCTCGTCGGCGCCTGTCCGGATGCCCGCGTGACTGCCGCGGCAGGTGCGTCGTCCCGACGTTCCATCGGGCGCCTGCCTGTTCCTGCCCGGACGGAGCGCACATGTCCGAGACACGTGGCTGCGCCCGGGAGCGTCACGGTTCGGGTGGGGCAACGGCAGGGCGGTGCGGTGCCCCTTCCGGCCGCGTTCGTGCGACGAATCAGGCACTGGCCTTTCCGGCCGCGGCCCCGACGCGGCGGTCGAGGCTTGCAAGCCGACGTCGGTCGATCAGAGCACGACGCCGGCGGGGCAGCGCGCGGTGTCGCTGCAACAAGCGCTCGAGCGACGAAGCGTGCCCTGGCCTCGCCGGCCGCGGTCGCGACGCGTCGGTCGAATTCCGCAGGTCCCCTCGACGGGAAAGCCCGGCATTTGCAACGCCCGGCGTCTCGCCGCCCTCCGCGCAGGGTTCGCTGCACGCATGCGATCGCCCGCGCGCCTCAAGTCCGCAGGCTCGGCTTTTTCGCCGCCGTGAAGGGCCGGCTTCGTGCGATCCGGCGCCACTTGCGTTGCGCCCAGGTCTGCGGTCCCTCGAGCGGCCAGCGGTCGAGCAGACCGGGATGGTCGGCGCCCGAGGCGCGGCGGAACGTCGGATCGCGCAAGCCGAGCCACGAAGTGCCGCGCCGCAGCCGCCACGGCAGCGGCGCCTTCGCGTCCGCCACCCAGTAGACGCACGCGCGCTGCTCCCAGAACGCTTCGCGCTCGAAGTTGACGCGGCCGGCGAAGCCGGTGTCGGACGGAAAGACGAGCAGGTCGCCGCCCGCTTCGACGACGGTGCGGACGAGGTCGCCCGGCGAGTCGCCCGACCGGCGGTGCACCAGGACGACGCGGTCGATCGCCGAAGACGCGACACGGTCGACCTCGCGGTCGTTCCGGTAGACGACGATGTCCTGGCCCTGCCAGGCGGTCCGCCATGTGCTTTTCATCTCTCATCGCTCCAACGACCGGATCCATGAGCGGACCTCTGCACGATGTCCCGCGACCAGCGTCGGGTCGCGCATGCGTTGCAATTCGCCGCGCTGGTCCGGACGATCGATGGTCCGCCCGGCACGAGCTGCCGTGCGGCCCGCAGCCGCGGCGATATTCCGGGAGCCGCGTCAGCTTCACGATCTGCCGGAGTGAACAGCACAGGCGACGCGCCAGCCGCTGGATGTCGTGCGGCACACCAGCCCGGCGCCAGCACACCGACGCTACCCGCAGCGGCAGCGCGCCGGCTGTGAAGAGTCGCGACAAGTTGCAAGCAGTCGTTGCGCGTGCTCTCGACAGCCGTGCGCGCAAGCGTTGGAAGCGTGGTGGATCGGAGGATCGGCGTGCCGCTCGGCCAGGGCATGCCGCCGACGGTCCCAGCCGCCCCGACGCGATGGAAGCGCGCAGCGCCGGCGCACCCCGTGCCGACGCGATCGTGGTCGCCTGCGCGTCGCAGCCCGGCGGGCAGCCGTCGCGCGCGCCGCTCACAGGTTGCGGATGTCGATCGGCTCGAGCCCGTCCGCCGGCACGAAGCCGAACACCCTGGCGTAGAACGCCAGCTCCGCGGCGAACACCTTGCGAATCGTTTCCTCGCGCCGGAAGCCGTGCTGTTCGCCGGCGAATATCAGCAGCGCGACCGGCAGACCCTTGGCCGCCACCGCGTCGAACATCGCCTGCGCCTGTGCCGGCGGGACGGCCTTGTCCTCGGCACCCTGGAACAGGATCATCGGGCTCGCCAGACCGTCGACGTGATGGATCGGCGAGCGCTCGCGGTAAGTCGCCTGCGCCGCCGGATACGGACCGACCAGCCGGTCGAGATAGCGCGACTCGAACTTGTGGGTGTCGCGGACCAGCGCCTCGAGGTCGCCGATGCCGTAGTGGCTCGCGCCGGCCTTGAAGAAGCGGCGGAAGGTCAGTGCCGCGAGCGTGGTGTAGCCGCCGGCGCTGGCGCCGCGCACGATCACGCGCTCGCCGTCGACATCGCCCCGGTCGACGAGGAAGCGCGCCGCGGCGATCGAGTCGTCGACGTCGACGATGCCCCAGCGGCCGCGCAAGCGGTCGCGGTAGGCGCGGCCGAAGCCCGTGCTGCCGCCGTAGTTGACGTCGACGACCGCGAAGCCGCGGCTGGTCCAGAACTGGTGCGATGCCTTGAAGCCGGCGTCGGCGGCGCCGGTCGGCCCACCGTGGCTGACCACGATCAGCGGCGGCTTGTCGCCGGGCGGGCCGACGGCCGCCGGGTTCGTCGGCGGGTAGAAGAAGGCGTGCGCGTCGACGCCGTCGTCGCTCGCGAAACGGATCGGCTCGGCGACCGAGACCGACGCCGGGTCGAGCGCCGTGGCGGCCGACGACCGCAGCACCGTCCAGTCGTTCGAGCGCAGGTCGAGCCGAACGATGGCGGCCGCGTCGCGCGCCGTCGCGCCGACGAAGACCGCGGTGTCGCCCGCCACCTTCAGCTCGCCGATGCCGAGGAAGGGCGTCTCGATCGGCTCGAAGGCGCCGTTCGCCGGATCGAGCCGCGCCAGCTGCGGCCGGCCGTCCTGTCGGTGGACGCAGACGATGCGCCCGTCGCCGGCGAAGCCGTAGGTCGCCATGCCGAACGCCCACTGCGGCTCGCCGAAGTCGGCCGCCATCGGGTGCAGGGGCAGCGCGCCGTCGTCGCCGAGCCGGTAGAGGTTCCACCAGCCGCTGCGGTCGGAGACGAAGTGCAACGCGCCGGCGGGCGACCAGGCGGGCTGGAAGATCGATTCGTCCGGGCCGCCGGCAACGCGGCGCGGCGACCGCGGCAGTCCGTCGGCGTCGAGGTCGGCGAGCCAGAGTTCGGTGCCGTCCCACGGCATGTTCGGATGGTCCCAGGCCAGCCAGGCGAGCCGGCGCCCGTCGGGCGACACGCGCGGCGTCGAGAAGAAGTCGTGGCCGTCGACGAGGCGAAGCGCCGTTCCGGCCGTGCCGTCGAGCGGGATCGCGACGAGGCTCGCCACCGCCTCGCGGGCGCCGGTGCCGTGGTCCTCGCAGACGGCGATCAACCGGCGGCGGCGAAGGTCGAGCGCCGCGTCGGCGAAGCGCCGCGAGGGCGCGTCGGTGAGGCGTGCCGGCACCGCGCCGGCGGTCGCGTCGAGCCGGTAGAGCTGCTGGTCCGCATCGTGGCTGAACGCGACCCCACCGTCGCCGAGCGCCACGAACGCGCCGCCGCCGTATTCGTGGACGCGGGTGCGGACGTCGAACGGCGCGGGAACAAGGTCGACGGGCGCGGTGCCGCCGGCGCAGCGCACGAGCACGTTGCGGCCGCGCTCCTGCGGCCGGCCTTCGGTCCAGAGGACGGCGTCGCCGTCGATCGCCACCTGGCCGAGACGGATCGTCGCGCCGGCCAGGCGTTCGGGCGTGAGGGCAGAGGGCCAGCTGCCGAACGGCAGGATGCGCGGAGTGTCCATGCGCGCGAGGCTAAGCCCGCGGCGCGACGGTGTCGACCCGGAGCACCCGCTGCAGCAGCACCGCGACGAGCACGAGCAGCACGAGCGCGGCGCCGGCGAGCGAGCCGTGCACGCCGATCCAGGTGCCGACGATGCCGACGGTGATGCCGCTGAAGGTGCGCAGGCCGAGCGCCGACATGTTGAAGAGGCCGATCACCCGGCCGCGGATCGCCGCGGGCGCGTCGAGCTGCACCAGCGTCTGCGCCATGCTGCCGAAGGCGAGTTCGAAGAAGCCGGCGAGAAACAGCAGCACCAGCGCGAGCGGATAGCTCGTCGCCAGGGCGAAGCTCGCGAGCGCGGTGCACCAGACGATGGCGAGAACGAGCGCGGTGCGCGGG
Organism: uncultured Rhizobacter sp.; assembly: GCA_964249855.1. GTDB lineage: Bacteria > Pseudomonadota > Gammaproteobacteria > Burkholderiales > Burkholderiaceae_C > LMDS01. The sequence goes on from CAXUDL010000038.1 coordinate 16,278, forward strand.
CTCGCGCGCAGCAGGCCGGAGCTCTCGAGCACGATGCCGGCGACCAGCGCGCCGCCGGCATCGGCCGCGAGCAGCATGCTGTAGGCGACGCCCGGGTCGCCGTGGCCCAGGTCCTGCGCGAAGCCCGGCATCTGCGCCTGGTAGCCGTTGCCGATGAAGAACGACGCGGCGCCGGCGAGCAGCGTCATCGAGACGATCACCGGCCGGCCGGCGACGTCGCGGAAGGTCTGGACGATGTCGGCGATGCCGCGGACCGCGCGTCGCGGCGGCGCTTCGCCGCGGAACTTCGGCCGGTACGGCGCGCGCCACAGCCAGAGCAGCAGCGGCAGGTAGAACGCCGCGTTGAGGAAGATGCCGCCGGTCGGGCCGAGCTGCAGCATGATGAGGCCGCCGACCGCGGGGCCGACCAGCACGCCGAGCGACCGCGCCGTGGCGTTGAGCCGGACGGCGCTCTGCAGCTGACCGGCGGGCACGATGTCGTGGAGCAGCAGCTGGCTCGACGTCTGCCAGAGCACGCCGGCGCAGCCGTGGACGACGAGCAGCACCATCGCCATCCACATCTCGAGCGACTCGGCGAGGAAGCACCAGCCCCAGCCGAGCGAGGCCGCGATGAAGAGCAGCATGCCGGCCTGGATCAGCCGGCGCGGGTCGATGCGGTCGGCGAGCGCGCCGGCCGGGATCGAGAAGGCGAGGAACGGCAGCCAGTGCGAGACCACGGCGAAGCCGCCGAGCGCCGGCGAGTGGAACTTCTGCCACATCATCCAGTAGCTGATCACGTGCTCGATGTTGTCGGCCATCATCGACAGCATGTAGGTCACGAGGAACATCCGGAAGCCCGGATGGCGCAGCGCCGCGAAGCGCACCGGCGCTGCGGCGGCCGGGGCGCCGGCGTCAGCCACCGGAGCGGATCTCCGCCGCGGCACGCTCGAGGATGGCGGCGATGCGGCGCTGTTCGGCGACCGGCGCGCCCGACTTCTCGATCAGCGCCGACTTGAGGCTGCGGCGCGCGCTGCGGACCTCGGGCGCGCCGGCATCGTGGCGGCCGCGGCCGCGAAACGCGCCGGGGGCGTCGAAGTCGGCGGCCGGATCGGCCGCGGCGCCGTCGCCGAGCGCGGCCCGCATCTGCTCCATGCGCTCGCCGATGCGCGCGAGCTGGCGGAGCATCGCGTCGACATGCTCGCGCTGCGACTCGAGGTGGCCGAGACCGACGTCGGTCAGGCGGTAGAGCTTCTTCGTGCCCTGTGCCTCGACCGACGCGAAACCGATCTCCTCGAGGTAGGTGAGCGCCGGATAGACCATTCCTGGGCTCGGGCTGTAGTAGCCCTTCGAGCGCTCGTCGAGCGCCTTGATGAGCTCGTAACCGTGGCTCGGTCGCTCGGCGAGCAGCGCGAGCAGCAGCAGTTGCAGGTCGGCCGCGCCGAGCTTGCGGCCGCGCGCCAGGCCGTCGAGGCCGTCGAACGCAGCGCGCGCAGGATCGCCGGGCAGCCCGTGGCGGCCGCCGAATCCGGCGAAACCGCGGCCAGCGGCGCGGCGATGGGCGGCGCGCAGCCGGTCATGGAGGCCTTGGAAGAATGGGGTGTGACGTGGATGCACGGTCGACTCCGTTGTCGTGAAAAACATATCTTAAGATATATCTTTCGTATTGTCGATCGAGGTCACCGGGGTCGGGCGCGGGCCTGCTCGCGCTTCATGAACAGATAGAGGCTTTCGACCTTTTCGCGTGCCCACGGCGTGCGGCGAAGGAACTTCAGGCTCGAGGCGATGCTCGGGTCGCTCGTGAAGCTGTTGATGCGGACCCGCGCGCCGAGCTCGGCCCAGCCGTAGTGCTCGACGAGCTCGGTCACCAACGCCTCGAGCGTCATGCCGTGCAACGGGTTGCGCGCCTGCGGCGTCGGCGCCGGATCGGTCATGCGGCGGCCAGGGTTCGTGCGTGGTGCGCGATGTGGTCGGCGACGACCGTCGAGACGAAGTAGTAGCCGTGGTCGTAGCCGGCGTGCCGGCGCAGGGTCAGCGGCTGGCCGGCAGCCGCGCACGCCGCCTCGAAGAGTTCCGGCCGCAGTTGTTCGCCCAGGAACTTGTCGGCGAGGCCCTGGTCGATGAGCAGCGGCGGCACGCGAGCGCCCGACGTGACGAGCTCGGTCGCGTCGTGCCGCGCCCACTCCGCGCGGTCGTCGCCGAGATAGCCGCCGAACGCCTTGACGCCCCACGGTACCTGCATCGGCGCGGCGATCGGCGCGATTGCCGAGACACTTTGGAAAAGCTCGGGATGGCGGAGCGCCAAGGTCAGCGCGCCGTGCCCGCCCATCGAATGACCGAAGATGCCGACGCGGTCGGGGCGGCCCGCGAACCGGTCGAGGACGAGTCGGCGCAGGTCGTCGACGAGATAGGTCTCCATGCGCCAGTGCGCGCGCCACGGCGCTTCGGTCGCATCGAGATAGAAGCCGGCGGCGTCGCCGAAGTCCCAGGCCGCGGCGGCACCGGCCACGCCGGTATTGCGCGGGCTGGTGTCGGGCGTGACGAGCATCAGGCCGTGCTCGGCCGCGAGGCGCTGGGCGCCGGCCTTGATCGCGAAGGTTTCCTCGTTGCAGGTCAGGCCGGCGAGATAGAACAGCACCGGCACCGGCACCGGGCCGGTCCGCGCCTGCGGCGGCACGAAGACGCCGAAGCGCATCGGCAGGCCGATCGCCGCCGACGGGTGTTCGTAGAAGCCCTGGATGCCGCCGTGGCAAGCGTGTTCGGACAGTGTCTTGAGGTGGTCGGTCATCGGCGCTCCGTCCGGTCGGTCAGGGTGGCAGCGCGAGGGCCGCGCCGGCAGGGCCGACGCTGCGCGCGCCGAAGCGGTCGCGCCGCGCATCGGAGGGCGGCAGCAGCGAGCCCGTCGACAGGACCTTCGCGCCCATGCAGCCGCGAGCGTCCGGTCAGTAGATCACGACCGAGCGGATCGACTCGCCGCGCTGCATCAGCTCGAAGCCGTCGTTGATCCGCTCGAGCGGCAGCCGGTGCGTGATCAGGGCGTCGATGTCGATCTTCTTCTCCATGTACCAGTCGACGATCTTCGGCACGTCGGTGCGGCCGCGGGCGCCGCCGAACGCCGAGCCTTCCCATTTGCGCCCTGTCACGAGCTGGAACGGGCGGGTCGAGATCTCGGCGCCGGCTTCCGCCACGCCGATGACGATGCTGCGGCCCCAGCCTTTGTGCGTGCATTCGAGCGCCTGGCGCATCAGCGTCGTGTTGCCGACGCACTCGAAGCTGTAGTCGGCACCGCCGTCGGTCAACTGCACGATGGCGTCGACGACATCCTTCACGCCGCTCGGCAAGGCCTTCGGATCGACGAAGTGCGTCATGCCGAAGCGCCGCGCCATCGCCTCGCGGTCCGGGTTGATGTCGACGCCGATGATCCTGTCTGCGCCGACGAGCCTCGCGCCCTGGATGACGTTCAGGCCGATGCCGCCGAGCCCGAAGACGACGACGCTCGCGCCCGCCTCGACCTTCGCGCTGAAGAGCACCGCGCCGATGCCGGTCGTCACGCCGCAGCCGATGTAGCAGATGGTGTCGAACGGCGCGTCGGCGCGCACCTTCGCGACCGCGATCTCGGGCACGACGATGTAGTTGCTGAAGGTCGACGTGCCCATGTAGTGCAGCAGCGGCTTGCCGTCGATCGAGAAGCGCGAGGTGGCGTCGGGCATCAGACCCTTGCCCTGCGTGCCGCGGATCGCCTGGCAGAGGTTCGTCTTGCGCGACAGGCAGAACTTGCACTGCCGGCATTCCGGCGTGTAGAGCGGGATGACGTGGTCGTCGCGGCGCACCGACGTCACGCCCGGACCGACGTCGACGACGACGCCCGCGCCTTCATGGCCCAGGATCGCGGGGAAGAGGCCCTCGGGGTCGGCGCCCGACAGCGTGTACTGGTCGGTGTGGCAGATGCCGGTCGCCTTGACCTCGATCAGCACCTCGCCTGCACGCGGGCCGTCGAGGTCGACGGTCTCGACGGTGAGCGGGGCGCCGGCTTGCCACGCGACCGCGGCTTTGGTTTTCATGTGGGATGTGAGAGTGCGGACGTGATGGTCATTCTGTCGCACATCGGCGGTGCCGCGCCGGACGCGGGCGCCTCGGTGGCGGGCAGGGGAACGGCGCGTGTCGACGCGTCCGGCATCCGGAACGGCTACGCTTCCGTACCATCGGGCGTCGGGCCCGCACGGCGCCCTCCGCACCGAAAGACACCATGAAACTCAAGATTTCTGCCCTGGCCGTCGCGCTGTCGGCGCTGCTCGCCGCCCCGGCGCATGCCGCACTCGACATCGGCGAGAAGGCGCCCGACTTCGCGCTCCCTGCAGCGCTGGCCGGCCAGCAGTTCCGCTTCTCGCTCACCGAAACCCTGGCGAAGGGCCCGGTCGTCCTCTACTTCTTCCCGGCTGCGTTCACCTCGGGATGCTCGGCCGAGGCGCACGAGTTCGCCGAGGCGATCGATCAATTCAAGGCGCTCGGCGCAACGGTGATCGGGGTCTCGACCGACGACATCGCGACGCAGACGAAGTTCTCGACGCAGGCGTGCGCCGGCAAGTTCCCGGTCGCCGCCGACGAAGGCAAGACCGTCATCAAGTCGTACGACGCGGCGATGATGGTGATGCCCGCGTACGCGAACCGCATCTCCTATGTCATCGCGCCGGACAGCCGGGTCGTCTACAGCTACCAGAGCCTCGACCCGAGCAAGCACGTCAGCAACACGCTGGCGGCGCTGCGCGACTGGGGTCGGACGAAGGCGCCGGCGAAGCCGCCGGTCCCCGCGGCGGTCAGCGCGCGCTGACGCGGCCGTCGAAACGTCGGCGTCAGCGGGTGAAGATGCCCGTGGCGCCAACGCCGTAGTGGCCGCTGCGGCCCAAGTCGACTTCGCGCAGGCGGCGTTCGAGGTCGTGGATGTCGGCCGATTCGGCGAGGTAGCGCTCGTCGCGGTCTTGCTGGGGCATCGTCCAGACGTCCAGCAGATGTCGGACCGACAGATAGGCGTGGTACAGGAGCGTGAGCATGGCAGTGATCCGTTGTTGTTCTGGAATGCTCTGATTCTACGGGATTACCCTTATTCCGACACCGGATCAGGGCGGCCAAGCCCGCCGGAGCACCGAATGCGTGCGGAATTCACCAACTTGGACTGTTGACGCCGGGAGTCGTGTTGCTCGCCTACTTTGAACGCCTGCTCGACCCGTACCCGGGCGCCGAGCCCGCGGTGCCGCCGAAGCGCTTCTTCGCCTTCGTCTGGCACTGCCTCGACGGCGCGCGCGGCTTCATCGGCGCGATGGTCGTGCTGACCGCCGTCACCGGCGCCTTCGAAGCACTGTTGTTCAGCATGCTCGGCCACATCGTCGACTGGCTGGCGTCGGCGCGGCCCGAGACGTTCTTCGCAGAGCGGCGCATGGCGCTTTTCGCCTTCGTCGCCGTGCTCGTCGCGAGCGTCGGCGTGGTCGGCCTGCAGGGGCTGCTGCGCAACCAGGTGCTCGCGGCCAATCTCTCGATGCGGCTGCGCTGGAACTTTCACCGGCTGATGCTGCGGCAGAGCATGAGCTTCTACCAGGACGAGTTCGCCGGCCGCGTCGCCGCGAAGGTGATGCAGACCGCGCTCGCGGTGCGCTTCGCGGTGCTGATCGTCGGCGACATCGTCGTGTTCGGCGTCATCTACTTCCTGACGATGGCGGGCGTCGCCGCCGGCTTCGAGCCGTGGCTGATCCTGCCGTTCGCCGGCTGGCTGCTGCTCTACGTCGCCGCGCTCTGGTTTTTCGTGCCGCGGATGGGCCGCGTCTCGCAGGCGCAGGCCGATGCGCGTTCGATCATGACCGGCCGGATCACCGACGCCTACACCAACATCGCGACCGTCAAGCTCTTCTCGCACGCCCGCCGCGAGGCCGGCTATGCACGCGCGTCGATGGAGGACTTCATGGTGACCGCGCGCCAGCAGATGCGGCTCTCGACCGGCTTCGAGATCGCGAACCACACGCTCAACATGGCGCTCGTCGCGTCGACCGTCGGCCTGACGCTCGTCTTCTGGCGCCAGGGCAGCCTCGGCGTCGGCGCGCTCGCCGCCGCGGGCGCGATGGCGTTGCGCCTCAACGGCATCTCGCACTGGATCATGTGGGAGATGATCTCGCTGTTCGAGCATGTCGGCACGGTGCAGGACGGCCTGGCGACGCTGTCGCGGCCGCATGCGCTGCTCGACGCGCCGGGCGCGGCCGATCTCGCGGTGCACGCCGGCGAGATCCGCTTCGACGACGTCTCGTTCGCCTACGGCGCGACCGGCGCATCGGCACGGCGCGTCATCGATCACCTGCAGATCACCATCGCGCCCGGCGAGAAGATCGGCCTCGTCGGCCGCTCGGGCGCCGGCAAGTCGACGCTGACGAATCTGCTGCTGCGCTTCTACGACGTCGAGTCCGGCCGCGTGCTGATCGACGGCCAGGACGTTTCGCGGGTGACGCAGGAGAGCCTCCGCCGGCAGGTCGGCGTCGTCACGCAGGACACGTCGCTGCTCCACCGCTCGGTGCGCGACAACATCCTCTACGGCCGCCCCGACGCGACCGAGGCCGACATGCTGCGCGCCGCGCACCGCGCCGAGGCGCACGACTTCATCCAGACGCTCGCCGACGCCGCGGGCCGGCGCGGCTACGACGCGCATGTCGGCGAGCGCGGCGTGAAGCTCTCGGGCGGGCAGCGCCAGCGCATCGCGATCGCGCGGGTCATGCTCAAGGACGCGCCGATCCTGCTGCTCGACGAGGCGACGAGCGCGCTCGACTCGGAGGTCGAGGCGGCGATCCAGGCGAGTCTCGACCGATTGATGGAAGGCAAGACCGTCGTCGCGATCGCGCACCGCTTGTCGACCATCATGGCGATGGACCGGCTGATCGTGCTCGACGCCGGCCGCATCGTCGAGCAGGGCCCGCACGCCGCGCTGCTCGCCCGCGGCGGGCTCTACGCGCGGCTCTGGGCGCACCAGAGCGGCGGCTTCCTGGGCGAGACGGTCGACGAATCGGACTGGCTGGCCGTCGCGCCGTCCGCGTGACCGGCGCACCGGGCGCCGTGATGCCGCGACGCGCTGCCGCCTGCGCGCACCGCCCCCGGAGCGTCCTTCAATCCAGCGCCTTGACATCGTGCGTCGTCATCGAGCGCCGCAGCGTCCAGAGCAGGTAGACGACGACGCCGAGATTGAGCAGCAGCGTGGCGGCCTTGATCCAGCTCGGCCGGTGGGCGAGTTCCCAGACCTCGATCGGCAGGTAGATCGCGCCGCTCCCCGCGCCGAGCCATGCGCCCCAGGGCCGCTCGAACCAGAGTCCGTACGCTTCGGCGAGCCGCACCGCGGCGTACGCGGCGGCGAGCCCGGCGAGCGTCCAGAGCCGCGCGTCGGTGACGCGCGACGCGGCGTCGAGGAAGATGCCGGTCAGCCGGTGGTCCGGATCGAAGTGCAGCCGGGTGACGAGCGAGACGGCGATCCGGCGGACGTCGCGGTGCAGCAGCGTCAGCATCCCGAAGCCGGCGCCGACGACGATCACGCCCTTGACCGCCTCGAACACGGCGACGACCCGCAGGCCGCCGATCGAACGGGGAGTGAGTTCCATGGCCGATGCTAGCTTTTGGCCGGGCCCCCGGACCGCCGCACGCGCCGGTGCGATTCGCCCGCGTCGGCGGGCCGACCGGCTCTTGCCGATATGCTCGGCGATCCGACCTGCACCGCCCCCATGACCGACCTCCGCCTCAGCCTCGCCCAGTTCCTCGTCGCCTACCTGGCCGTGCTCGTCGTCATGGGCGTCTGCGACGGGCTCTGGCTCGGCTGGCTGGCCAAGGGGCTCTACCAGCGCGAGATGGGCGACCTGATGGCGAGCCCGATCCGCATCCCGCCGGCGGCGATCTTCTATCTCGCCTACCCGCTCGGCGTCGTCTTCCTCGCGCTCGGCGGCGCGCCGGCGACGCTCGCCGACGCGCTGCTGCGCAGCGCGGTCGTCGGCCTGCTCGCCTACGGCACCTACGACCTGACGAACCTCGCGGTGGTCCGCAACTTCAGCGCCTCGCTCGCCGTCATCGACCTCGTCTACGGCACGGTCGCGACGGCGCTCGCCGGCGGCACCGGCTGGTGGTTCGCGCTGCGGCGCTGAGGCTCAGCGCGGCGCGGCGGTGACGCGCCAGACCGCATTGCCGACGTCGTCGGCGACCAGCAGCCCGCCGCGCGCGTCGACCGCGACGCCGACCGGCCGGCCCTGCGCCCGGCCGTCGTCGGTGAGAAAGCCGGTCAGCACGTCGACCGGTGCACCGGCCGGCCTGCCAGCCTCGAACGGCACGAAGATCACCTTGTAGCCGCTGAACGGGTCGCGGTTCCACGAGCCGTGCTGGCCGACGAACATGCCTTCGGCGAAGGCCGGCGGCAGTGCGTTGCCGGCCGACCAGGCAAGGCCGAGCGACGCGGTGTGCGGGCCGAGCGCGTAGTCGGGTGCGATCGCTTCGGCGACGCGGTCGGGCCGCGCCGGCTGCACCCGCACGTCGACGTGCGCGCCGTAGTAGCTCCACGGCCAGCCGTAGAAGCCGCCCTGCCGGACCGAGGTGAGGTAGTCGGGGACGAGGTCGCTGCCGATCTCGTCGCGCTCGTTGGCGACCGTCCAGAGCTTGCCGGTGGTCGGTTCCCACGCCATGCCGTTCGGATTGCGGATGCCGGTCGCGTAGGGCCGCTTGGTTCCGGTCGCGAGGTCGACCTCCCAGATCGCCGCGCGGCCGTCCTCGGCGGCGAGGCCGTTCTCGCCGACGTTGCTGTTCGAGCCGACCGTCGCGTAGAGCGTCCTGCCGTCGCGGCTCGCGACGATGTTCTTGGTCCAGTGGTGGTTGATCGGGCCGCCGGGCAGGTCTGTGACCTTCGTGCCGGGGCCGTCGAGCCGCGTCGCGCCGGTACGGTACGGAAAGCGGACGATGCCGTCGCTGTTGGCGACGTAGAGGCTGTCGCCGACGAGCGCCATGCCGAACGGCGAGGAGAGCCCGTCGACGAACACGCTGCGCACGTCGGCGACGCCGCTGCCCGTCGTGTCGCGCAGCAGCGTGATCCGGTCGGCGCTCGGCACGCCGGCGCCGGCACGCTTCATCACCAGGCGCATCACCCAGCCGCGCAAGCCCTTGCCGTCCTCGGGCTTGGGCGGGGCGTTGGTTTCGGCGACGAGCACGTCGCCGTTCGGCAGCACGCAGAGCCAGCGCGGATGCTCGAGGTCGCCCGCGAAGCGCACGACGCGCGTGCCCGCGGCCGGGTGCGGGCTCGCGCCGTCGGTCCAACCGACGGCCGGCGCGATGTGGACCGTCGGCACCAGCGATGTCACCGGCGGCGGCAGCTCGGGCGACGGCCCGCTGCCGGCCTCGACCGGCAGCCGCGCCATGCCGCCGCAGCCGGCGAGCGCGATGCCCGCAGCGAGGCCGGACAGCAGCGCGAAGGGCGAATGATCGCCACGGGCATCGGACATGAAGGACGACTCCTCGGCGTTCGCCGCAGTATCGCCGTCCCGGCTCTCACTCGCCGAGCAGGCGCACCTTGACCTTTCGTCCCTTCACCCGGCCGGCGTTGAGCCGCGCGACGGCCTCGGCGGCGATCGCCCGGTCGACCGCGACATAGGTCGAGAAGTCGTTGATGTCGATGCGGCCGATCTGCGCGGCGTCGAAGCCTGCTTCGCCCGTCAGCGCGCCGAGCAGGTCGCCGCGGCGGATCTTCTCCTTGCGGCCGCCGGCGAGCTGCAGCGTCGTCCGCGGCGGCCGCAGCGGCCCGCCGGGCGCGGGCACGAGCTCGTCGAGCCGGTGCCAGACGCTCGGCGCGCCCTGCGCCTCCTCGATGCGCCCGACCGCGCCCATCTCGTCGAGGCTCGCGAGGCTCAGCGCCAGGCCGGTCGCGCCGGCGCGACCGGTGCGGCCGATGCGGTGCAGATGGACCGGCGGATCGGCCGGGATGTCGACGTTGACCACCGCGTCGAGCCCGGCGATGTCGAGACCGCGCGCCGCGACGTCGGTCGCGACGAGCACCGAGCAGCTCTGGTTCGCGAAGCGGATCAGCACCTGGTCGCGCTCGCGCTGCTCGAGCTCGCCGTGCAGCGCCAGCGCGTCGACACCCTGCGCGCGCAGCACGTCGGCGAGGTCGCGGCACTGCTGGCGCGTGTTGCAGAAGGCGAGCGTGCCGACCGGGCGGAAATGGTTCAGCAGCCGCGAGACCGTGTGCAGCCGCGCGCCGTCGTCGACCTCGTAGAAGCGCTGCGCGATCGTCGTGGCCGGATGCGGCGCGCGCAGGCGCACCTCGACCGGATCGCGCAGCAGCCGCTTCGCCAGCCCGGCGATGCCGTCGGGGTACGTCGCGGAGAAGAGCAGCGTCTGGCGCGACGCCGGACAGGGCCGGACGATCGTGTCGATCGCGTCGGCGAAACCCATCTCGAGCAGGCGGTCGGCCTCGTCGAGCACCAGCGTGCGCAGTGCGCCGAGGACGAGATCGCCGCGCTCGAGGTGGTCGACGATGCGGCCGGGCGTGCCGACGACCACCGGAACGCCCTGGGCGAGCGCGGCGCGCTGCGCCGCCGGCGCGACGCCGCCGCAGAGCGTCGCGACCCGCAGGTTGGCGCCGACGGGCGCCAGCCGGCGCGTCGCCTCGGCGACCTGCTCGGCCAGTTCGCGCGTCGGGCAGAGCACGAGCGCCTGGACGCCCGGCGCCGCTGCCGGGTCGAGCCGCGCGAGCAGCGCCAGCGCGAAGGCGGCGGTCTTGCCGCTGCCCGTGGCCGCCTGCGCGATCAGGTCGCGGCCGGCGAGCGCCGCCGGCAGGCTGGCAGCCTGGATCGGCGTCATCGTGACGTGGCCGAGCCGCGCGAGCGCCTCGCGCTGGCCGGGCGGCAAATCGAGCGTGTCGAACGCGGGGAGGTCGGTCATGGCCGATTGTCCTGCCGCGGCGTGTCGATCCCCGACCGGCGTGATGGAAGTTGCCCGACACGGCGCACGGCGCCGATCCGGCTTCGCGATCGGAAACGGCTGCCGATACTGCCTGTGACCGCAGCACATTCCCGCTGCCGCGCGGTCGTCCAGCCAAGGCGCAACGACATGAACCGTCCGCAGACCGCGTCCCACGAGATCCGCTTCCAGTCGCTGTTCGACGAGGGCCGCGCGCTCGCGTTCCCGTGCGATGCCGACGGCCGGGTGCAGCTCGATGCGCTCAGCTCGCGGGCGCGAGACAACTACCTCTACGCCCGCGCGGTGGTCGGCCGCGAATTCGCGCATCCCTGCGTGCGCGCGGCCGCGCCGCACTGAGCGGCACGCAAGTCGGCGCGCCGCTCGCGCCCGGCCGCCACGCGGGCGGGCGCCGGCGCTTCCGGTGACCACATCCACGCGGTCCGAAGCCTCCACTCCTCGTTCGACCGATTTGCCGGGTCGCGTGACGCCACGGCGCTTCGGCCCACCACCGATCGGTGTCGCGCAGTCTTCGGCCTCGAGCCCGATGCCGGTCAGTGCGCGACGCCGAGCAGCTCGACCTCGAACTGCAGCGTCGCGTTCGGCGGGATCAGGCCACCGCCGGCGCCGCGCGGTCCGTAGGCGATCTGCGCCGGGCAGGTGAGCTTCGCCTTGCCGCCGACCTTCATGCGCTGCACGCCCTCGGTCCAGCACTTGATCACGCCGTCGAGCGGGAATTCGGCCGGCTCGCCGCGCTTGTAGGAGCTGTCGAACTCGCGGCCGTCGGGCAGCGTGCCGCGGTAGTGCACCTTGACGCGGTCGGTCGGCTTCGGCTGCTCGCCGGTGCCGTCCTTGAGCGCGCGGAACACGAGCCCGCTCGGCGTCGTCGTCGCGCCGCTCTCCTTGGCGGCGGCGACGAGGAACGGATCGGTCTGGGCGAACGCGGCCGGCATGGCGAGCCACAGGGCGAGCGAGGCGACGGCGACGGCATGGACCGCGGCTGCGGGCTTCGGGGCGAGGGTCATCGACAGCATCTCCGGGGGTTGCGACGGCGGCATCGACGATGATGCCGGTCCGTCGGGGCGCGAGGCGCCGCCGACTGTAGCCCGGGACCATGACAGCTTCCTGCCAATGACACTCCTGCTCGCCCCGATGGAAGGGCTGCTCGACGCGACCTTGCGCGACGTGCTGACGCGCGTCGGCGGCGTCGACCGCTGCGTCTCCGAATTCATCCGCGTGACCGGCACGCTGCTGCCCGACCGCGTCTTCCTGCGCATCGTCCCCGAGCTCGCGCACGGCGGCCGCACCCGCGCGGGCGTGCCGGTGCGCGCGCAGCTGATGGGCTCCGACCCGGCCTGCCTCGCAGACAACGCGGCGAGCCTCGCGCGGCTCGGCTCGCCGGGCATCGACCTCAATTTCGGCTGCCCGGCGAAGGTCGTCAACCGCCACGGCGGCGGCGCGGCGCTGCTGGTCGACCCGGCGCTCCTCGGCCGCATCGTCGGCGCGGTGCGGCGCGCCGTGCCCGCGGCGGTGCCGGTGTCGGCGAAGATGCGGCTCGGCTTCGCCGACGCGAGCCGCGCGATCGATTGCGCGCAGGCGCTCGCCGGCGGCGGCGCGAGCGAGCTCGTCGTCCACGCACGGACGCGCGCTGACGGCTACCGGCCGCCGGCGTACTGGGAGCATATCGCCGGGATTCGCGCGGCGGTCGGCGTGCCGGTGATCGCCAACGGCGAGATCTGGAGCGTTGCCGACGCGCGCCGCTGCCGCGAGCGCTCGCACTGCGACGACCTGATGCTCGGCCGCGGCATGGTGAGCGATCCCGGCCTCGCGCTCGCGATCCGGCACGACGTCGGCGACGGCGCCGCGCCGCTGCTCGCGTGGCCGGAGCTGCTGCCGCTGCTCGCCGAGTTCTGGCGCCTGGTCTCGGCGCGCGTCGAGCCGCGGGCGCGCGCGGGGCGGCTCAAGCAGTGGCTCGGCTATCTGCGCCGCCGCTATCCCGAGGCGGACGCCGCCTACGCTGCCGTGCGCACCGTCAACGACCCGGCGCTCGTGCTCGCGCGCCTCGGCCTCGGCGCCGCGAGCTGCGCGCGGCACGACATCCAGGAGCCGCTGCCCGCATGACGAAGAAGACCTACCGGATCGAGCTGCAGAAGGTCAGGGCGATGGCCAACGGCGGCGGGCTGATCCGCGCCCACGTCGAAGCCGACGTGCGGCCTTCGCCGGCACGTGGCGACGACGACGGCGCCGAGCCGGCGACCATCCTGTCGCTGACCGAGGAGACGGCGCGCGTGCTCGTGCTGCTGCTGAAGGCGCAACTCGCCGAGCTCGACAGCCGCAAGGCGAAGAGCCGGCGCTGAGCCGGTCGCGTTCAGCCCCTGCGCTGGGCCGGCGGCGTTCAACGTCTGCGCTCGGCCGACCGCGCTCAGCCTCTGCGCGACTGGGCGATCAGGAAGTTCGCCGTCGAGAGCGCCGCCTCGGCGCTGCCCGCCTGCGACGGCGAGGTCAGGAAGCGGCCGTTGATCGCGAGCGTCGGCACGCCGTCGATCTTGTAATCTTCGGACAGCTTCTTCGCCTTGTTGACGCTGTTGGCGACCGAGAACGAGTTGTAGGCGTCGAGGAACCTGGCACTGTCGACGCCGTTCTTGGCGACCAGCGCGGCGACGTCGGCCGGCTTGTCGAGCCGCTGACGGTCGACGTGGACGGCCGAGAAGATCTTCATCTGCACCTGCTCGACCTTGCCGAGCGTCTCGAGCGCGAAGTAGGTGCGCTGGAAGCCCTCGGCATTGAAGAGGAACGGCGCCGGCACGCGGTGGAACGCGACGTCGGGCGGCAGCGTCCTGGCCCAGGCCTCGAGCGCGGGCTCGAAGGCGCTGCAGTGCGGGCAGGCGTACGAGAAGAACTCGATCACCTCGATCTTGCCGGCCGGCACGGTCGTCGGCACGGCCGGCTTGACGCGGAGGTACTGCGCGCCTTCGGCCGGCTGTTGCGCCACGGCGGGCAGGCCGGCGGCCGCCAGGCCGGTGCCGGCCAGGGCGAGGGAGAAGTCTCGACGGTTCAGGTTCATGGAGGTTCCGGTGGGCTGGAGTCGGTGCGCCGCGCGCCATGTCGACCGCGTGCGCCGGATTCAGAGCGCCGCGCGCGCCGGAAGTTCAGCCCGCGCCGTTCGCCGTCGAGTGCGGACTGTACTGTGGCATCGCGGTCGTCGTGGTGGGCCGGAGCGCCGTTCACGCCTTGCTGCGGTTGTAGACGTCGACCGAGACGGCGGCGAGCAGCACCAGTCCCTTGATGACCTGCTGGTAGTCGATGCCGATGCCGAGGATCGACATGCCGTTGTTCATCACGCCCATCACGAGTGCGCCGATGACCGCGCCGAGCACCTTGCCGACGCCGCCAGAGGCCGACGCGCCGCCGATGAAGCACGCGGCGATCACGTCGAGCTCGAAGCCGGTGCCGGCTTTCGGCGTCGCGGTGTTGAGCCGGGCCGCGAAGACGAGGCCCGCGACCGCCGCGAGCACGCCCATGTTGACGAAGGTCTGGAAGGCGAGCGCCTGCGTCTTGACGCCCGACAGCCGTGCCGCCTTCTCGTTGCCGCCTAGCGCGTAGATGCGTCTGCCGATCGTCGTGCGCAAGGTGACGAAGTCGTAGAAGAGCATCAGCACCGTCATCACGATCAGCACGTTGGGCAGGCCCTTGTACGACGCGAGCAGATAGCTGAAGCCGACGATCAGCGCGACGAAGACGGCGAGCTTGGCCGCGAAGAAGACGGTCGGTTCGGCATCGATGCCGTGCTGTGTCTGGCGGGTGCGTTCGCGCCACTTGAGCGCCACCATCAGCACCGCGGCGACGATGCCGAGCAGCAGCGATGTGGTGCGCAGGTGCTCGCCGCCGAGCACGTCGGGGATGAAGCCCGAACTCAGCAGCTGGAACGAGCCCGGGAACGGCCCGACCGACTGGCCCTGCAGCAGCGCGAGCGACAGGCCCTTGAAGACGAGCATGCCGGCCAGGGTGACGATGAACGACGGGATCCGGAAGTAGGCGACGAACCACCCCTGGGCCGCGCCGATCGCGGCGCCGGCGGCAAGGCAGACGAGCGTCGCCAGCACGACGTTGACGTGCCACTCGACCATCAGCACCGCCGCCAGCGCGCCGATGAAGCCGACCACCGAGCCGACCGAGAGATCGATGTGGCCGGCGACGATCACGAGCAGCATGCCGAGCGCCATGATCACGATGTAGCTGTTCTGCAGCACCAGGTTCGTGAGGTTCAGCGGCTGCATCAGCGTGCCGTCGGTGGCCCACTGGAAGAAGCCCATGATCGCGACGAGCGACAGCAGCATGCCGTACTCGCGCAGGTTCGACTGCAGGAAGCCCTCGTGGCGGGCGACCGGCACCGGCGCCGCCGGCTTGTCCATCAGGTTCGCGCTCATGTCCCGCTCCCGGCGGTCACGATCGACCGCACGATCTTCTCCTGCGTCGCTTCGGCCGCACTGAATTCGGCGATGACGCGGCCTTCGTTCATCACGCAGATCCGGTCGCACATGCCGAGCAGCTCGGGCAGCTCGGACGAGATCATCACGACCGTCTTGCCGGCGGCCGCGAGCTCGGCGATCAGCGTGTAGATCTCGAACTTCGCGCCGACGTCGATGCCGCGCGTCGGTTCGTCGAGGATCAACACCTCGGGCCCGGCGAAGAGCCACTTCGCCAGCACGACCTTCTGCTGGTTGCCGCCCGACAGGTCGACGACCGACTGGGCGACGTCGCGGCAGCGGATGCGCAGCTTCTTGCGGTAGTCGGTCGCGACCGCGTATTCGGCACCGACGTCGAGCACCGCGGCACGCGAGACGCCGCCGAGATTGGCGAGCGTGATGTTGCGGTCGATCGGCTCGTCGAGCACCAGACCGAGCCCCTTGCGGTCCTCGGTCAGGTAGGCGATGCCGCTCGCGATCGCGCGGCCGACGGTGCGCGTGTCCACGACCTTGCCGTGCAGGCGCACTTCGCCGCTGATCCCGTGGCCGTAGGAGTGGCCGAAGACGCTCATCGCGAGCTCGGTGCGGCCGGCGCCCATCAGCCCGGCGATGCCGACGATCTCGCCGCGCCGGGCTTCGAGGCTCACGCCCTTGACGACGAGCCGGTCGCGGTGGACGGGGTGGTGGACGCGCCAGTCGCGGATCTCGAAGACGACCTCGCCGATCGCTGGCGAGCGCTTCGGGTACCGGTCGTCCATCGTCCGGCCGACCATGTGCTGGATCACGCGGTCCTCGCTGACCGGGCCGTCGCGGCAGTCGAGCGTGCAGACGGTGGCGCCGTCGCGCAGCACGGTGATCGCGTCGGCGACCTTCGACACCTCGTTCAACTTGTGCGAGATCAGGATGCAGGCGATGCCCTGCGCGCGCAGTTCGACCAGCAGCGCGAGCAGCGCGTCGCTGTCGGTCTCGTTGAGGCTCGCCGTCGGCTCGTCGAGGATCAGCAGGCGCACGTTCTTGGCGAGCGCCTTGGCGATCTCGACCAGTTGCTGCTGGCCGACGCCGATGTCGCCGACGAGCGTCGCCGGCGATTGCCGCAGCCCGACCTTCTGCAGCAGCGCCTGCGTCTCGCGATGCGCGGCATAGACGTCGACGACGCCGAAGCGCGCCCGCTCGTGGCCGAGGAAGACGTTCTCGGCGATCGACAGCAGCGGCACCAGCGCGAGCTCCTGGTGGATGATGATGATGCCGAGCGCCTCGCTGTCGGCGATGCCGCGGAAGCGCCGCTCCTGCCCCGCGAAGCGGATCTCGCCGCTGTAGCTGCCGTGCGGATAGACGCCCGAGAGCACCTTCATCAGCGTCGACTTGCCGGCGCCGTTCTCGCCGACGACCGCGTGGATCTCGCCCGGTCGCACCGCGAGCCGGACGTCGTCGAGCGCGACGACACCGGGAAACGTCTTCGTGATGCCGCGCATCTCGAGCAAGGTTTCCATCGCCTACCTGACCTGGCTTTCCTTGTAGTAGCCGCTGCCGACGAGCACGTTCTGCCAGTTGGCGACATCGACCAGTACGGGCTTGAGCAGGTACGACGGCACGACCTTGACACCGTTGTTGTAGGTCTTCGTGTCGTTGACTTCGGGCTGCTTGCTTGAGAGCAGCGCGTCGACCATGTTCACCGTCACCTTGGCGAGCTCGCGCGTGTCCTTGAAGATCGTCGAGGTCTGATCACCGCGCAGGATCGCCTTGACCGACGGCACTTCGGCGTCCTGGCCGGTGATGATGGGCATCGGCTGCTTGGGCGTGCCGTAGCCCACGCCCTTCAGCGACGACAGGATGCCGATCGAGAGGCCGTCGTAGGGCGACAGCACCGCGTCGACGCGGGCGTTGCCGTAGTAGGCCGAGAGCAGGTTGTCCATGCGCGACTGCGCGACGGCGCCGTCCCAGCGCAAGGTGCCGACCTTGTCCATGCCCGTCTGCTTGCTGCGGACGACGAGCTTGCCCGACTTGACGTAGGGCTCGAGCACCGACATCGCGCCGTTGTAGAAGAAGAAGGCGTTGTTGTCGTCGGGCGAGCCGCCGAAGAGCTCGATGTTGAACGGGCCCTTGCCCTCCTTCAGTTTCAGGCTCGTCTCGATCGACTGCGCCTGCAGCACGCCGACCTGGAAGTTGTCGAAGGTCGCGTAGTAGTCGACATTCTTCGAGCCCTTGATCAGCCGGTCGTAGGCGACGACCTTGATGCCGGCGTCCGCCGCCTTCTGCAGCGCGTTGGTCAGCGTCGTGCCGTCGATCGACGCGATCACGAGCACCTTGACCTTCTTGGTGATCATGTTCTCGACCTGCGCGAGCTGGTTCGGGATGTCGTCGTCGGCGTACTGCAGGTCGGCCTTGTAGCCCTTGTCCTTGAGCGACTTGACCATGCCGTCGCCGTCGGCGATCCAGCGCGCCGACGATTTGGTCGGCATCGCGACGCCGATGGTGCCCTTGTCCTGGGCGTGGGCCGCGATGCCGAACGTGGCTGCGGCCGTGAGGGCGATGAGGGTGCGGATCGAATGCAAGAGAGTCTCCTTTTGTCGGCGAGCAAAGAATCATCGGCCCCAGCGCAGCACCAGCGGATCGAGCCGGCGCGCGGCCGCGAGCAGGCCGCTTCGGGTGGCGGGGTGCAGCGGCGGGAACGGCGGTCGCGGCAGGTCGCAGTCGATGACGCCGCCGTCCTTCATCAGCGCCTTGGCCGCGAGCAGGCCGGCCTGGCGGTTCTCGAGATTGATGAGCGGCAGCCAGCGGCCGTAGGCGTCGGTCGCCTCGTCGACGCGGCCGGCGACGAAGGCATCGACGATCTGCCGGATGCCGTCGGGGAAGCCGCCGCCGGTCATCGCGCCGGTGGCACCGGCCTCGAGGTCGGGCAGCAGCGTGATGCCTTCCTCGCCGTCCCACGGGCCTTCGACCGCGGCGCCGCCGAGGCGGATCAGCTCGCGCAGCTTCGCGGCCGCGCCCGGCGTCTCGATCTTGAAGTAGGCGATGTGCTCGATCTCGCGTGCCATGCGGGCGAGGAACGCCGCCGACAGCACCGTGCCGCTGACCGGCGCGTCCTGGACCATGATCGGGATGCCGACCGCGTCGGAGATGCGGGCGAAGAAGTCGAAGATGCCGGCTTCGGGCACGCGGATCGTGGCGCCGTGGTAGGGCGGCATCACCATCAGCATCGACGCGCCGAGCGCGTCGGCCTGGCGCGAGCGTTCGGCGCAGACGGCGGTGCCGTAGTGCGTCGTCGTCACGACGACCGGCACGCGGCCGGCGACGTGCTCGAGGATGGTTCGCGCCAGCAGCTCGCGCTCGGCATCCGACAGCGCGAACTGCTCGGAGAAGTTCGCGAGGATGCACAGGCCGTTCGAGCCCGCGTCGATCATGAAGTCGACGGCGCGCTTCTGGCTCGCGAGGTCGAGCGTGCCGGTCTCGGTGAAGGTCGTCGGCACGACCGGGAAGACGCCGCGGTAGGTCGTGGTGTGGGGCATGTCAGGTGCGTGCAGCCGCCTGTCGACCAAGGAACCGACGCGCCTGCGCGCAGGACGACGCATGCAGCGGGCCGGGAGTCGTCATCGTCGTCGGGGCGAGTGGCTCGGCACGTCGGCGCCGCGGCAGCCGACGAGGCCGCAGCATCTCGACGATGCGCATGCCCGACAGGTGCGCGAGCATGTAGCGGCGCGCGTCGACCGCCGGGATCGCGGCGGACATGAAGCCGTTCCTGTCCTCGGTGCCGAACCAGGCGGCCGAGCGCAGCGGGGGGATGGGGCGGGGCATCGGCGGGGTCGACTGCGTCGGCGGATGGAAGGCGCCGAGGGTAGTCATGCTTTTGCACTCTCGGCTCGTGGTTTGCCGCAGTTGCGGGCCGGTCTCCGGTTTCTAGGATGACGATCCGAACCTTCCCGGGCTGTCGATGACCCATCACCCAAGCACGCCCGACCCGTCGCCAGCCACGGTCACGCGGCGTCCGTTCGGCCGGCTGGAGGATGGCCGCGAGGTGCACGAATACGCGCTCGACAACGGGCGCGGCCTGGTCGTGCGGGCGATCGAGTGGGGCGGCATCGTGACGGCGATCGAGTGGCCCGACCGCGACGGCCGCGTCGACAACATCGTGCTCGCGCTGCCCGACCTCGCGGCCTACGAGGCGCCGAACCCGAGCATCGGCGCGCTCGTCGGCCGCTGCGCCAATCGCATCGACGGTGGCCGCTTCCGGCTCGACGGCGACGTCCACCAACTCTCGCTCAACAGCCCGCCGCATTCGCTGCACGGCGGCGTCGACGGCTTCGGGCGCCGGCGCTGGACGATCGCGCCGCAGGCGCCGGCCGTCGACGGCAGCGTCGCGATCGAGCTCCACCTGGTCAGCGACGACGGCGACCAGGGCTATCCCGGTCGGCTCGAGGCGACCGTGCGCTACACCGTGACCGCGCGCGACGAGTGGCGCATCGACTACCGCGCGACGACCGACCGGCCGACGATCGTGAACCTGACGCATCACGGCTACTTCAACCTCGCCGGCGGCGGCAGCGTGCTCGACCACCGGCTGCAGCTCGTGGCGAGCCGCTTCGACGCGGTCGACGCACGGCTGATTCCGCAAGCCGCCGTGCCGGTCGACGGCACGCCGTTCGACTTTCGTCGGTCGACCCGCATCGGCGAGCGCATCCGCCACGCCCACCCGCAGCTGCTGCGGCCGCGCGGCTACGACCACCACTGGTGGCTCGATGCGCCGGGGCACGACGGCGTGCCGGCGTTCGCGGCCCGCCTCGAGCATCCCGCGTCGGGTCGGGCCGTCGAGATCTCGACCACCGAGCCCGGAATCCAGTTCTATTCCGGCAACTTCCTCGACGGCAGCCTCGTCGGCGCCGGCGGCCTCGCGTTCCGGCAGGGCGATGGTTTGTGCCTCGAGACGCAGCACGCGCCGGATTCGCCCAACCGGCCCGACGTGCCGTCGATCACGCTGCGGCCCGGCGAGACGTTTCGCAGCAGCACCGTGCACCGTTTCCGTCGCGATGCGGCGCCGGGCGGGTGAGGTGGCGGCCGCACCGTGGGCCCGAGCGTCGTCCGCTGCACGGCCGACGCGACCGCTGGCTAGGTTCCGGTTGGCGCCGCGCCGCGGCGCCGTTCGCGCTGGCCGGCCTCCAGGAACAGCGCGGGATCGACCATCGTCCGGTTGAGGCTGACCGACCAGTGCAGGTGCGGCCCGGTGACGCGTCCGGTCGCGCCGACGGCGCCGATCGCCTGCCCGGCCACGACCGCATCGCCCACCTTCACGTCGATGGCCGACAGATGGCAGTACATCGTCAACAGCCCGCCGCCGTGGTCGAGCCAGACGGTGTTGCCGTTGAAGAAGTAGTCGCCGGTGTCGACGACGCGGCCGGCTGCCGCGGCCGCGACCGGCGTGCCGGTCGGCGCCGCGATGTCCATGCCCGCATGGGCGGCGCGCGGCTGCCCGTTGAAGACGCGGCGCAGGCCGAACGAACTCGAGCGCACGCCGGGCACCGGCTGCCGCAACCGCAGCGTCTCGGGCGGCGCGTCGTCGCTCTTGGCGACGACCTGCGCCAGATGCGCCCTCTCGGTCTCGTAGCGCGCGAGGTCGGCCGGCGCGAGTTCGACCTGGCCGGGCGCGACCGTCAGACGCTGGATGGCGTACCGGTAGGGCCCGACCGCGAGCTCGATGCCCGCGGCCGGCGCGCCGTCCCGGCTCACCGCGAGGCGCAGCCGCCCCGGCGCCTGCGACAGGGGAACGCCGACCACCGCCGTCCATTCGCCGCCCGCCGCGACCACGAGCACCGGCACGCCGCCGAGGCTGACGCTCGGCGCGACGATCGACGGCCCGAGCCGCACCGTCGCGACGCCGCCGGGCGCGAGCCGCTGCTCCGGCAGGTCGAGCGCCTGCGCGCCGGTCGTGGCGCCCGCCCAGAGCACCGTTGCGGCGACGACGAGGCTTCGCATCCGCA
The DNA here is from genome assembly GCA_964249855.1 of uncultured Rhizobacter sp. GTDB lineage: Bacteria > Pseudomonadota > Gammaproteobacteria > Burkholderiales > Burkholderiaceae_C > LMDS01. Next base: position 37,639 of record CAXUDL010000038.1, read on the forward strand.
CCGCTCCGCGTTCAGCCCGCCGCCGGCAACCGCAGCCGCCGCGCCGCCTCTTCGGCACGGGCATCGTCGATCTCGCGCATGACGCCGCCGACGTCGACCGCTCGGGCCGCCGCCTCGAAGCGGCCGGTGAGCGGGACGTCGGCATCGAGCGTGCCGCGCTCGAAGCGGTCCCAGATCTCGGCGCCGTAGCGGCTCGCCAGCAGCTCGGGCGCGAAGCGGCCGAAGAAATTGGCGAGGTTGTCGACGTCGCGCAACAGCATCCGCTGCGCGTGGTTGTTGCCCGCGGCATCGACCGCCTGCGGCAGGTCGATGACGACCGGGCCGTCGGCGGCCATCAGGATGTTGAACTCGGACAGATCGCCGTGGACGATGCCGGCGCGCAGCATCCGGACCACTTCGCCGATCAGCGTCGCATGGTGGCGGACGGCCTCGTCGGCGCCGAGCACGACGTCGTTGAGCCGTGGCGCTGCGTCGCCGTCGGCGCCGACGACGAGCTCCATGAGCAGCACGCCCTCGAAGAAGTTGTAGGGCACCGGCACGCGCACGCCGGCAGCGGCGAGCCGGTGCAGCGCATCGACCTCGGCGCTCTGCCACGCCGCCTCCTGCGACTCGCGGCCGAATCGCGTGCCCTTGGCCATCGCGCGTGCCTGGCGCGTGTTCTTGACCTTGCGGTTCTCGGTGTAGTCGACCGCCTGGCGGAAGCTCCGGTTCGTCGCTTCCTTGTAGACCTTCGCACAGCGCGTCTCGCCGCCGCACCGGACGACGAACACCGTCGCTTCCTTGCCGCTCATCAGCTGGCGCGCGACCGAGTCGATCAGGCCTTCGTCGATGAGCGACTGGAGTCGGGCAGGGGGCTTCATCGGCGGATTGTCGGCGGGAAAGCGGGCGAAGGTCGTGGAGCCGTGGCTCGGATTGTCCGACCCGAGCGGCCGGAATGCAGTTGATGCCGCCCGGGCCGGTCACGCGGCACGTGAAGGGTGCCGGACGCGCTCCGTCTCGCCGAGGACGACGACGTCAGCCCGAACGGCGAGCGCGCTGCGCCGCGCCGGCACGCTCGACCAGATCGAGCGTGAAGTCGGTCATCTCCGTGATCCGCACGTCGGCGAGCGCGAGCACGTCGGCGCCGAGCGGGAACTCGGGCCCCGGCGCCGCGACGATCCCCATGCCGGCGGCATGCAGCGAACGGATGCCGTTGCCCGAATCCTCGATGCCGACGGCCCGATCGGGGCTCACGCCGATCTTCTTCAGCACGTCGAGGTAGATGTCGGGTGCCGGCTTGCCGTGGGCCACGTCGTCGCCGTAGGTGCAGGCAAGGAACACCTGGTCGAGACCGGTCGCCTTCATCACGTGTCCGGCCAGTTCGTTGGGCGAGCCCGAGGCCAGTGCGACCTTGTACTTCGTCGCGGCCAGCCGCACCGCGGCCATCGCGCCTTCGCGTTCGGGCAGGTGGGCCCGGTATTTCGCCAGCAGGCGGGTCTTGATCTCGCGGGCGATGGCGGCTTCGTCCATGCCGAGCTTCGCGCGCAGATCGAGCCGCTCGACCATGATGCGCGACCACGTGCGCGTGTTGCAACCCATCGTCGACTCCTGGTCCTCGGCGCTCCAGGTCATGCCGTGGTCGGCCGCGAATTCCTCGCGTGTCAGGCGCCACAGCACCTCCGAGTCGATGAGGATGCCGTCCATGTCGAAGACGACGGCTTGGATGTGGCTCATGGCTGGTTCCTTCACGTTGACGGGCGGTTCGGTGGTCGGGTCGGCGCCGCGGCGAGCTGGCCGGCGCTTGCGAGGTGCGAGAGGATGAAGGCGTCGGTGCGGGCCCGGTCGCCGCGCATGGGCAGCTCCGCGGCGCCAGCGGGGGCGGCGACCGTCTCGCCGGGCAGCAGGCGGCGGGCGGCTCGTGTCAAGGTGGAACGGCGGTCGCCGCCCTGGCACCCGGCGGCGCCGCCGCGACGGCCGACGGGCGTAAGGCCGCGCGTTCGGCGTGAACGAGGTCGCCGTACGCCGCGAGCTGCCGTCGCGTCTCGTCGTCGGCCCAGCCGAGATGCGGCGCGATGAGCGCGGCGACGAGCGGCGCCACGGCGAGTGCTCCGTCGGCGAGCTCGATCGACAGGTGGGTGCGCCGCGTCATCACGTCGGCGAGCGTCTGCGCCCCTTCGGCGACCACCGCGTGCACGATCTCGGCGAGCAGGTATTGCGGAGCGCCGGGCACCGGAGCACCGAGCGCGGGATCGGCCGCGGCGATGGCGATCAAGTCGCGCACGCGGTCGCCGTGACGCTGCAGCAGCCGGTTCGCGTCCGCGAGCGTCATGCCGAAGCGCCGGGCCAGATCGGCTGCACTGCCGCGGACCGAGAGCCACTGCGGCGCACCGATCAGCGGCAGCGTGGCGGTGGACGACGGCGTCGTGATCTCGAGCGGCCGCAGCGCCGCGTCGACCGCGTCCGCGGCCATGCGGCGGTAGGTCGTGTACTTGCCGCCCACGATGGTGGTCAGCCCCGGCGGGCCGTCGACGACGGCGTGGTCGCGCAGCAGCGCCGAGGTCGAGTCGGTGGCGCCGACCGACTTCAACAGCGGGCGCAGGCCGGCGAACGTGCCGAGCACGTCGGCGCGGCTGACCTTGCGTTCGAGGTAGGCGTTGAGGTTGTCGAGCAGGTAGTCGATGTCGGCTGCGTCGGCGACGGGGCGCGACTTATCGCCGTTCCACGGCGTGTCGGTGGTGCCCACCAGCCAGTAGCCGTACCAGCGCCGCGCGATGATGACGGAGTCGGTCGCACGCGCCAGGATGCCGGTGTCCGACTGCAGCGCCTCCGGCCGCAAGAGCACGTGCACGCCCTTGGCGGGTTGCACGGCGAAGGTCTTGGCGCCGGCGAGCTGCTGGATCTCGTCGGCCCAGATGCCGGTGGCGCTGACCACGGCGCGGGCGGCCAGGCGGTGCTGCGTGCCGGTGGCGGTGTCCCGCACCACGACACCGGCGACCCGCTCGCCGTCCTTGATGAAGTCGATCAGCGGCGCCCGCGTGATGACCTTGGCACCGCGGCCGGCCGCCGTGCGCACGACGGCGAGCGTGTGGCGTGCGTCGTCCATCAGGGCGTCGTGGAACTCGATGCCGCCGACGACGCGCCGCGCGTCGATCGACGGCACGTGCCGCTTCAGCGCCGAGCGGCCGAAGTGGCGCTGCCGCGGCACCGCGCCGCCCTTCAGGCCGAAGATGTCGTAGAGCAGGATGCCGGCGGCGACGTAGGGCCGCTCCCACCAGGCGTGCGTGAGCGGATAGAGGAAGGATTCGGGGCGCGCGATGTGGGGGCACAGCACCTTGACCATCAGGTCGCGTTCCGCGATGGCGTGCGCGACGAGCTTGAAGTTGAGCTGCTCCAGGTAGCGCAGGCCGCCGTGGAACGTCTTGCCCGAACGCGACGACGTGCCGACGGCGATGTCGCCGGCGTCGATCAGCACGACCGACAGGCCGCGCGCCGCGGCGTCGAGCGCGACGCCCGCACCGGTGACTCCGGCGCCGATGACGAGCACGTCGGCAACGCTTCGCGCGGCCTCGGCGAGGTCGCGCCGGCGCTGACCCGAATGAAGCCAGGTCGCGTCGGCCGGTTCGAGGACGCGCGCCGAAGCGGCGGACGGGGCGAAGTCGCTCATCGGATCTCCTGTGGGGCGGCGGCCGCCAGATGGGCGCGCCGCGCCTCGGACAGAGCGGCCCAGGGCGCCCGTGCCTGTTGCGACATGTCGCGGTACTGCCGGTAGATCTGGTCGTAGAGCGTGGTCTCGCGCGGGTCGGGCGCGGTGACGCCGTCGTCGAGGTACGCATCGACCCACGTCGGAAGCGTCTCGCGCACGCCGGGGAAACAGCCGATCGAGACGGCGGCGGTGATGGCTGCGCCCGCGGCGCCGCATTCCTCGCGGTGCGAGACGCGCACCGGCCGGCCGGTGACCGATGCGATCAGCTGCCGCAGCGCGGGACTGCGTGCGGCGCCGCCGGACAGGCGGATCTCGTCGGGCAGCGCGCCGAGCGCCGCGTAACAGTCGCGCGTGGCGAGCGCGATGCCCTCGAAGACTGCGCGTGCGACGCCGGCGACGCCGAGCGTCGTGCTGAAACCGCTGAGCTGCGCGCGTGCGGTGGCGTCGACGAACGGTCCGCGCTCGCCGCTTTCGGCGATGTAGGGGTGGTACACGGCCTGGCCGGGCGCGGTCGAGAGCACCAGTGCATCGAGCCGCTCGAGCATGCGCGCACGCGGCAAGGCGGTGCCCCCGGCGAGTTCGGCGGCGCCGCCGAGCAGGCTGATCAACCAGTCGATGTTGAGCGTCGCGGCCATGTGCGAGACGAGTCGGACGCGCAGCCCGGGCAACGGCATCGCGATCGTGTAGCCGGTTTCCGCGCTCGGCACGATGGCGTCGAGGTCGTCGGTGACCCAGCCGTGCATGCCGGTGCTGCCGAGCACCGAGCAGCCGACGCGCCGCAGCGCGCCTTCGGCGTCGTAGGCGACACCGCCGGCGCCGAGCACGCAGAGCGGCACGTCCATCAGCGGCAGCACCACCGGCAGGCCTTCGCGAAGGCCGGTCGCGGCAGCGGCCGCGCGGATCAGGCCGGCCTGCGAGCGCGTGCCGTCGACGATCGGCCGCAGCAGGCGCTTCAAGGCGCCCAGGCCGAGCAGCGCGAGCGTCTCGTCGTCGTAGGCGAGGCTGCGGAAATCGCCGAACGTGTAGACGCCTTCGCAGGGGCTGCTGGCGCGCACGCCGGTGGCGTTGAAGTAGATCCAGTCCTTGCAGTGCATCGCCGATTCCGCGCGTGCCAGGCGTTCGGGCTGGTGTGCCAGCAGCCACAGCAACTGGCCGCTCTGCATCGACGGCGTCAGCGCGTTGCCGGTGCGCGCGGCGATCCGCTGCGAGGCGGGCTGCTCGCGCAGCGCCTGCACTTCGCGGCGGGCGCGCGCGTCCAGCCACAGCATCGCGGGGCCGACCGGCCGGCCCTCGGCGTCGATCAGCCAGGTGCCGTCGCCCTGGCCGGTGGCTGCCAGCGCGACGGCGCGTGCGGCCAGGTCTGGCACGCGTTCACCGAGCGCGCGCAACGTCGCCGCGGTGTCGGCCCAGGTGCCGTCGAGGTCCTGCTCGGCGGCGCCGTCCGCGCCGAGTCGAACGCGATTCGGCGTGCTCGCCATCGCGAGCTGGCGGCCGTCGAGGTCGAACGCCACCGCCTTGATGACCGAGGTGCCGGCGTCGATGCCGATGATGAGGTCGTGTTCCACGGAGTTGCCGGAGGTGGGTCGTCGCGGTGGCGTCGTCATCCAGGCGACGACGCGCGCCGTGGCCCCCGGCAATCCCTGGGCCCCGGCGCGCCGACGCCTCACTTGTCGAGAGTGAAGGGAGCCGAATACTTGGCGGTATTGGCCTTCGTGATCAGCAGGCAATCGAAGAGCTGCTTCTCGGCCTTCGCGCCGGTCTTGCCGGTGCGGATGAACGCGTCGGCCTGCTGTACCGCCGCGGCGGAGAAGACGGCGACCGGCTGCAGCACCGTGTAGGCGAGCTCGCCGGACTTGACGGCGGCAACCGCGTCGGGCGAGCCGTCGAAGCCGCCCACGACCACACCCTTGAGCTTGCCCGCTTCCTTCAGCGCCGCGATCGCGCCGAGTGCCATCTCGTCGTTGCCGCTGATCACGCCCTTGATGTCGGGGTTCGCCTGCATCAGCGACTGCATCTTGTTGTGACCCTGCGTGCGGTCCCAGTTCGCGACCTCCGAGCCGGCCTTGCCCAGGTCCGGGTACTGGCTCAGGACGGTCTTGAAGCCGTTCGAACGCGTCGCGGCGTTGTTGTCGGACGGCGCACCGACGAGCTCGACGAACTTGCCCTTGTTGCCCATCGCCTCGACCCACTGCTGCGCGCCGAGCGCGGCGCCCTGTGCGTTGTTCGAGACCAGCTGCGCCTTCGCGAGGCCTTCCTTGTTGATCTCGGCGTTGACCAGGATCACCGGGATCTTGGCCGCGATGGCCTTCTGCACGGCGCCGACCGAGCCGCTCGCATTCGCAGGGTCGAGGATGATCGCGACCGACTTGTTGGTGATCGCCGTGTCGATCAGCTTGCTTTCGTTGTTGGTGTCGCCGGTGTGCGCGGCGACGACGGCGGTGTAGCCCATCTTGATCGCCGTCGCCTTGGCGACTTCGCCTTCGGTGAACCAGTACGGGTTGGCCGGGTCGTTCACGATGATCGTGATCAGGCCCTTCCCCTGAGCCCAGACGGAACCGGCCATCAGGGGCGTGAGCAGCAACGCAGCGATCAGCTTGCGGCGGGTGGACTTCGACATGAGTTCGTCTCCAGGTTGTGATTTCAACGTGCCGAACGTGCGGCGGTGGGCTTTCATCGGGCGGGCTGCCGTTCAGGGTCTCGTTCCTGCCCGAGGAGAGTGGGGTGCGCCAGCGACGGCGGCCACGGCCGCGGCACGCGCGGGCCGGCGGCCGTACTGGATCGAATTGAGGAGCACGGCGAGCACGATCACCGCGCCGGTGAAGACCGTCTGCCAGTACGACGACACGCCGATGATCACGAGCCCGTCCGACAGGAAGCCGATGACGAAGGCGCCGAGCAGCGTGCCGCGCACGGTGCCGCGCCCGCCGGTCAGGGCGGCCCCGCCGACGACCACGGCCGCGATGGCCGTCAGCTCGTACGTGGTGCCCGCGGTCGGGCCGGCCGACGTGAGTTGCGACGACAGCACGAGTCCGGCGATCGCGGCGCAGACGCCGGAGAGCACGTAGACGACGATCGTCGTGAAGCGCACCGGCACGCCGGACAGCTCGGCGGCGCGGGCGTTGCCGCCGGTCACGTACACCCAGCGCCCGAACGCAGTGCGGTTGAGCAGCACGACGGCGACGATGGCGACGACCGCGAGCACCAGCACGCCGATGGGCACGTCGGCGATGCGGTTGAAGCCGAGCCAGTGGAAGCCGGTGTTGCCGAGCTCGGCGCGGCCGCCGAGTTCGTTGAAGGTCAGGCCGTTCGTGATCAGCAGCGCCACGCCCCGGGCGACGTACAGCACACCGAGCGTGGCCACGAACGCCGGCACCTTGAGGTAGGCGATCAGCACGCCGTTGACTGCACCGACGAACCCGCCCAGCAGGCAGGTCGTCAGCACGACCACCCACACCGGCGGATAGAGCACCGCGCCGACGGCGTCGATCGTCACGCCCTGCATCAGGTAGCCGGCGACGACGCCGCACAGGCCGAGCGTCGAGCCGACCGACAGGTCGATGCCGCCGGTCAGGATCACGACCAGCATGCCGATCGCCAGCAGTCCGAAGATGGCGACGTGCGATGCCATGATCAGGAAGTTGCTCGTCGAGAAGTAGAACGGCGACAGCAGCGAGAACACGACCACGATCGCGATCAGCGCGAAGAAGGCGCGCCCTTCGAGCAGCAGCCGCACGATGTCGACATTGCGCACGCCGGTGGCGGGTCGAGGGTTCTCGGTCGATGGACTCACTGCGCTCATGGGCTCCGCCTGCTGGGTGAGGTCAAGCGACCAGGGCTTCGCCGGAGGCGGCCATGATCATGTCCTTGGTGACGTCGGCGCCGAATTCCGCCGAGATCCGGCCGCGCCGCATGACGATGATCCGGTGCGCGACGCTCAAGCACTCGCCCACTTCGGAGGTCGAGAACACCACCGCGAGGCCGAGCCGCGCCCTTTCCGCGAGAAGGCGGAACACCTCGGCCTTGGCGCCGATGTCGATGCCGCGGCTCGGCTCGTCGAGCAGCAGCACCTTCGGGTGCGTGGCGAGCATCTTGCCGATGACCACCTTCTGCTGATTGCCGCCCGACAGCGAGCCGATGGGCGCGTGGCCGCCGCTGGTCTTGACCGTGACCCGGCGGATCGATTCGGCGACGAGTGCGTCTTCCCGTTCGCGCGATGTGAACAGCCCCCTCACGAACGCACCGATGCTGGCCAGCGAAAGGTTCTGCCCGACGCTCAGCGTCTGCACCAGGCCGTCGCGTTGGCGGTCTTCGGGGACCAGCGCGAGGCCGCGGGCGATGCGCTCGGCGATGCTCAGGTGCGACACGTCGTGCCCCTCGAGCAGCACCCGCCCGCCGTCGAGTGCCCCGCGGCCCGCCACCGCTTCCAGCAGTTCGGTGCGGCCGGCGCCCATCAGGCCGTAGATGCACACGATCTCGCCGGCCCGGACTTCGAGCGACATGCGATCGACGACCGCGGCGCCGGAGGTCTCGGTGACCACCGCGTCCTCGATCGAGAGCGCAGGGGCGCCGAAGTCGTAGCCGGTCGGCGGGCTGCCGAGGTCGAAGTTGTCGCCGACCATGTTGCGCACGATCCAGTGCAGGTCGATCTCCGCACGCGGCGCCTTCGCGGTCATCGTGCCGTCGCGCAACACCACCGCGTGGTCGGTGATCTGCAGCGCCTCTTCGAGGTGGTGCGAGATGTAGACGATCGACACGCCACGCGACGTGAGGTCGCGGATGACCTTGAAGAGCGCGTCCACCTCCGAGGCGGACAGCGCCGAGGTCGGCTCGTCCATGATCAGGATGCGGCTGTTGACCGACAGCGCACGGGCGATCTCGACGATCTGCTGCTGGCCGAGGCGCAGGTCCTCGACGAGGGTCAGCGGATCGATGTCTTCTTCCAGTTCGGCCATCAGCGCCGCGGTGCGGCGTGCCTCCTCTGCGAAGTCGACGCCGATCGGCCCGCGCAGCTCGCGGCCCATGAAGACGTTGTCGCGCACCGACAGGTTCGGCGCCAGGCAGAGTTCCTGATGGATGATCGAGATGCCGCGGTCGCGCGCGTCGGCGGCCGAGCCGAACACGACGGGCATGCCGTCGAGCACGATCTCGCCCGATGTCGGCGTGACGACGCCGGACAGGATCTTCATCAGTGTCGACTTGCCCGCGCCGTTCTCGCCGAACAGCGTCGTGACCTGGCCGCGGTGGATGTCGAAGTGGACGCCCTTGAGGGCATGGACGTTGCCGTACGACTTGGCGATGTCGCGTGCCGAGAGCACGATGTCGCCGTCGTTGCGCGCGGTGTCGGCTGCGGCGCTCATTGCACGTGCAACCGAACCGGAGTCACCAGCCAGCTCGCCGGGTTGATGAGCTGGAACACGCCGACCACCTCCACCTTCTTGCCGGTGAGCTTGTCGCGGTCGAGCGCCGCCAGCACGGCCGACTTGATCTCGTTGTTCAGCGCGGAGCCCGCGTCCTGGTATTCGATCTGGTTGGTGAACTGGCCGAAGGAGATCGTGCCCGTGGCATCACGCACCTCGGTGCCGTTGATCGCCGGGCCCGTCTGGACGCGGACGTTCAAGCCCTCGGGCAGGCCGTCGACCGCGACCGTGAAGATGCCGGCGCGGCCTTCGCCGACCACGCCGCTGAACTTGACGGGGAAGATCGGCCCGACGCTGCCGGGTTTGCCGTATTTCTCGCCGGCAGCCGCTTTGTCCCCTGCGATCGCGGCCGCGAGCGCCTTGGCATCGACGGCGGTCTTCTCGATCTCGGCCCGGATCGGCGGGAACGCCTTCTTGCCGTAGACGTCGGCCGAGAACACGTTGGCACGCAGGTCTTGCGCCGAGCCGATGCGCACGACCTTGGTGTCGAGCGCTGCCGCCACCAGCACCAGCAGCGCGACGGCGGGCCAGAGGTAGGCGGTCAGGCGCGAGCGCCGCCCTTGGGTGCCGGTCGTTGCGGCTCGCGCGGTCATGGCTGGCACTTTGTCGAACGGACCGCCAGCCCCGCCAGCAGGCCGGATCGGCGCGCGGTCGGCTTGGTCCCATGCTCTGGCGCCGGCATCATGCTGTCGGGCCCGGTGCGTGGCGGAGACAGATCTGCGCGGTCGCTTCGTCGATGATCAACTCGGTGATGACGCCGGTGTGCAGCGCCGCGGCGATGGCTTCGGCCTTGTAGGCGCCGCCCGCGACCGCGAGCACGTCACGGCCGCGCAGGTCGTCGAGCGTCGCGCCGACCGCACGTTCGTTCATCTCGCCGGTCACCGGCTTGCCGTCGGACGCGACGAAACATCCGGCGAGTTCGCCGACGGCACCGGCCCGGCGCAGCGTGGCCAGTTCGTCGCTCGTGACCGAACGTGTGCGGTGCAGGTGCGTGTTGGGGCCGAGGTCGCCGATGCCGACGATGCACAACTCGCACTCACGAACGAGTTCGAGCACCTGCTGGACACCGCGCTGCGCACGCAGCACCCGCGCGTCGGCCTGGCTGTCCGCGAGGAACGGCACGGGCATGAAGTAGCACTCGCCGCCGGTTCGTTCGGCCAGCTTGGCGATCACGTCGAACGGGTTGGCCGCGGAGCGGCGTGTCAGGCTGCCCAGCAGCGAGACGAAGCGTGTGTCCCTCCGGTTGGAGGACGGCAGCCGCTCGACCATCGCCGCCAGCGTGCGGCCATGGCCCACGCCGACGGTGCGCAGCTCGCCCGATTCGAGCACGCGGGTCAGATGCCGTGCCGCTGCGACGGCGAGCGCGGGAATCGGGGCAGTGGAGTCGTCGGCCTCGTCGTGGGTGGTCGGCGCGACGACGCAGCGCTTCAGCGAGAAGGCGCCCATCAACCGGTCTTCGAGCGCCATGCACTCGGCCGGTACGCCTTCGACGAAGAACTTGACCAGACCGCTTTGCATCGCCGACGCGATCAGCCGCTGCGCCTTGATGCGGGACACCCCGAGGCGCTCGGCGATCTGTTCCTGCGTTCGGCCGCCGACGTAGGCCAGCCAAGCAGCGCGGATCGAGAGGCTGGCCTCAGCGTCCATGGCGTTCGACGCTGAACAAAGTATCTTTGGCTGTGCAATTGTTCAAGGTGCGTGATTTTGCGACTCGCTCGTCGTGGCGGTCAACCAGTCCAGAATCGGTGTTTTCCATTGGTTCTTGTCCGTACTCGTGTGGCTGGCTCGCCGTTCTTGCGTCGCTCGACTTCCTGCAGAGACTTGTCTCCGTTCCATCGCGTCGCGGCAGCAGCGGCGATCGTCGAACGACCGAGCCGCCATGGGAAGCGCCCAGTTCACCACTGCATGAGGCGTCGGGGGCGGAGCCCGGTCTGCTATAAAAGCCTGCAGGCAGCAGGCAGCAGGCAGCAGGCAGCAGGCAGCAGGCAGCAGGCAGCAGGCGGTCGCTGCGCAGCAGCGCTCCGGAGAGCGCCGATGCCTCGGGCGACACGACCGGCGACATCGAAGCCTGCGCAGTGAGCCGTTTCCGACCGACCGTCCACCGGCCCCTTCGC
>CAXUDL010000039.1:0-46670 GCA_964249855.1 uncultured Rhizobacter sp.
GCGCGCATCGCGACGCTGCGCGACAAGCTGAGTGAACTCGAGCGCTGCGGCATCGCGCAGGTCGTCGTCCTGCGCTTCGACGCACGGCTCGCCGCACAGCCGGCGCAGGCGTTCATCGACGAGGTGCTCGTCGCCGGGCTCGGCGCCCGCTATGTGCTCGTCGGCGACGACTTCCGCTTCGGCGCACGGCGCGCCGGCGACGACGCGATGCTCGATGCGGCGGGCGTCGCCTCGGGCTTCGACGTGGCGCGGATGAACAGCTACGAGGTCCGCGGCCTGCGCGTCTCGAGCTCGGCGGTCCGCGAAGCGCTCGCCGCCGGCGACATGGCGCAGGCCGCCGTGCTGCTCGGGCGGCCGTACAGCATCAGCGGCCACGTCATCCACGGCCAGAAGCTCGGCCGCAGCCTCGGCGCGAGCGGCGCGGGCACCGACGACGGCTTCCGCACGCTCAACCTGCGCTTCCATCACGCGCGGCCGGCGGCGCTCGGCATCTTCGCAGCGAGGGTGCACGGGCTCGTCGCCGAACCGATCGACGGCGTCGCGAGCCTCGGCCGCCGGCCGACCGTCGACGACAGCGGCCGGGTGCTGCTCGAGACCTACTGCCTCGACTGGCCGCCCGGCCTGGGGCCCGAAGGGGGCTACGGTAGACTCGTTCGGGTGGAACTGCTGCACAAACTTCGCGACGAGGCACGCTACGACGGCCTGCCGGCCCTGACGGCCGCGATCCGCCAGGACGTCGCCGACGCGCAGCGCGTCCTCGCCGCGCACGCCGCCGAACAACGGCAGACGAGTCGGGACCGAATTTAGAGCGCCCTGCCGGCGGCGTGTCTCCGCCGCCGACAGGGTGCCTCCCGCCCCGCCCGCGGCTCTCGCGGGCCCGTCGTCCGCAAGCCTGCCGCCCGCTCGTCGAAGTCCACGCCGAAGTTGACCCACCATGTCCACCGACAAGACCGACTACCGCTCGACCCTCAACCTGCCCGACACATCGTTCCCGATGCGCGGCGACCTGCCCAGGCGCGAGCCCGGCTGGATCGAGGAATGGGACGAGGCAGGCGTCTACCGAAAGCTGCGCGACGCCCGCCGGCACGCGCCGCGCTTCGTGCTGCACGACGGCCCGCCGTACGCCAACGGCCAGCTCCATGTCGGCCACGCGGCGAACAAGATCCTGAAGGACATGATCGTCAAGGCGCGCCAGTTGAAGGGCATGGACGCGCGCTACACGCCGGGCTGGGACTGCCACGGCCTGCCGATCGAGAACCAGATCGAGAAGACGTTCGGCCGCAACCTGCCGCGCGCCGAGGTCCAGGCCAAGGCCCGCGCCTACGCCGGCGAGCAGATCGCCCAGCAGATGGACGACTTCAAGCGTCTCGGCGTGCTCGGCGACTGGGAACAGCCGTACCGCACGATGGACTTCGGCAACGAGGCCAACGAGATCCGCGCGCTCAAGCGGATCATGGAACGCGGCTTCGTCTACCGCGGCCTGAAGCCGGTCTACTGGTGCTTCGACTGCGGTTCGTCGCTCGCCGAGTTCGAGATCGAATACGCCGACAAGCTGTCGCAGACGGTCGACGTCGGCTTCCTCGCGGCCGAGCCGGCGAAGCTCGCCGCCGCGTTCGGCCTGCAGGCTCTCGGGAAGCCGGCGTTCGCCGTCATCTGGACGACCACCGCCTGGACGATCCCCGCCAACCAGGCGCTCAACGTCGGCCCGGCGATCGAGTATTCGCTCGTCGACACCGAGCGCGGCCTGCTCGTGCTCGCGAGCGCGCTCGTCGCGAAGTGCCTGGCACGCTACGACCTCACCGGGACGGTCGTCGCGACGACGCTCGGCGCGACGCTCGAGGGCCTCGCCTTCCACCATCCGCTTGCGCAGCGCGACCCCGGCTACGACCGCCTCTCGCCGGTCTACGCCGCCGACTACGCCACCGACGACGACGGCACCGGCATCGTCCACTCGGCGCCGGCCTACGGCATCGAGGACTTCAATTCCTGCCGCGCGCACGGCCTGGCGGTCGTCGACATCCTGAACCCGGTGCAGGCGCGCGGCAGCTACGAGGCCGGGCTGCCGCTCTTCGGCGGGCAGAACATCTGGAAGGCGGCGCCGCTCGTCGCCGAGGCGCTCCGCGGCTCCGAGCGCCTCTTCGCGACCGCGCCGCTGACCCACAGCTATCCGCACTGCTGGCGCCACAAGACGCCGGTCATCTACCGCGCCGCGGCGCAATGGTTCATCCGCATGGACGCGCCCGGCGCCGGCACCGAGGGCGTCTTCGCGAACGAGCCCGCGGAACGTTCGCTGCGCGAGATCGCGCTCGAGGCCATCGAGCAGACCAGCTTCTACCCGGAAAACGGCCACGCGCGGCTGCACGACATGATCGCCCACCGCCCCGACTGGTGCATCAGCCGGCAGCGCAACTGGGGCGTGCCGCTGCCCTTCTTCCTGCACAGGGACACCGGCGAACTGCACCCCGAGACGCTCGCGCTGGTCGACCGCGCGGCGGCGATCGTCGAGGCGGGCGGCGTCGAGGCGTGGTCGAGGCTGACCGCGGCCGACGTGCTCGGCGACGACGCGGCCGACTACGTCAATAGCAACGACATCCTCGACGTCTGGTTCGATTCCGGCTCGAGCTTCTTCCACGTCCTGCGCGGCAGCCATCCAGGCACGACGGGCGACGACGGCCCCGAGGCCGACCTCTACCTCGAGGGCCACGACCAGCACCGCGGCTGGTTTCATTCGTCGCTGCTGATCGCCTGCGCGATGAACGGCCACGCGCCGTACCGCGGGTTGCTCACCCACGGTTTCACCGTCGACGGCGCCGGCCGCAAGATGAGCAAGAGCCTTGGCAACTACATGCCGCTGCGGGCGTCGGCCGAGAAGTACGGCGCCGAGATCCTGCGGCTGTGGTGCGCGGCGACCGACTATTCGAACGACCTCGGCATCGACGACAAGATCCTCGCCCGCGTCGTCGACGCCTACCGCCGCATCCGCAACACGCTGCGCTTCCTGCTCGCCAACACCAGCGACTTCGACGTGCGCGTCGACGCCGTCCACGACGGCGGGATGCTCGAGATCGACCGCTGGGCGATGGCACGCGCCGCCGAATTCCAGGCCGAGGTGCTCGCGCACTACGAGGTCTACGAATTCCATCCGGTCGTCGCCAAGCTGCAGGTCTTCTGCAGCGAGGACCTCGGCGCGTTCTACCTCGACGTGCTGAAGGACCGCCTCTACACCGCCGCGCCGAAGAGCCTCGAGCGGCGCTCGGCGCAGACCGCGCTCTGGCGCATCACCCAGGCGATGCTGCGCTGGATGGCGCCGTTCCTGAGCTTCACCGCCGAGGAAGCCTGGAAGGTCGTCGCGCCGGGCGGCTCGGCGTCGATCTTCGTCGAGACCTTCAGCGACACGACCGGCTGGCTCAAGCCCGATCTGCTCGCCCGCTGGTCGCGCATCCGCGCCATCCGCGACGTGGTCAACAAGGAGATCGAGGCGGTGCGCGCCAACGGCCAGGTCGGCGCGTCGCTGCAGGCGACGGTGCGCATCGCCGCCGAGCCGGCCGACCACGCGCTGCTCGCGTCGCTCGGCAGCGACCTGCGCTTCGTCACGATCACCTCGGCGGCGACGCTCGCCGAGGGCGACTCGCTGCACGTCGCGGTCACCCCGTCGGCCTCGCCGAAGTGCGAACGCTGCTGGCATTACCGTGACGATGTCGGGATCGACGTGTCGCACCCGACGATCTGCGGCCGCTGCACGAGCAATCTGTTCGGCGAGGGCGAGCGGCGGACGATCGCGTGACGACGGACGCGCCCAGCCGCCAGCCGCGCCGCATGCCCGGCGCCGGCGCCGAGCCGCGCGCGAGCCGGCCCCGCGACGCCCGCCTGGTTCGGGGCAAGCGGGCCGACGCCCGGATGCATCCGGCGGTCACCGGCGACATCGGCGCTCGCGACGACCAGTTGCCGGCGCATTGACGCGTCGCGTCCACATCTTCTCTCCGAGCCCGGCACGACCGCGCGACGCCGCCCAACGCTCTCTCCCTTTCAGCGACCGATCCGATGCCGACCCGCAAAGCCAGTTCCTCTTCGTCCGGGCTCCTGCCCTGGCTCGGCATCGCCGTCATCGTCGTCCTGGCCGATCAGTTCACGAAGACCTTGATCCTCGGCATGTTCCGGCTCGGCGACAGCCACCGGGTGACGCCGTTCTTCAACATCGTCCGCTGGCACAACACCGGTGCCGCGTTCTCGTTCCTGAGCGGCGGGAGCGGCTGGCAACGCTGGTTCTTCGTCGGCCTCGGCGCTGTCGCCGCGCTCTTCATCGTCTGGATGCTGCAACGCCACGGCGGGCAGAGGATGTTCAGCTGGGCGCTGGCGCTGATCCTCGGCGGCGCGGTCGGCAACGTCATCGACCGCCTGCTCCACGGCTATGTCGTCGATTTCATCCAGGTGCATTTCCGCGGTGCGGCGTTCCCGTCGTTCAACGTCGCCGACAGTGCGATCACGGTCGGCGCGGTCCTGCTGGTGCTCGACGAATTGCGGCGGGTGCGGCGCGCGGGTTGAACGTCGCGGGCGCGTCGCGACCGGCACTCGACTGCACCGGACACGGCCGTCAGGGCAACAGCACGCTGCAGCCGGTCGTCTGTCGCGCCTCGAGCTCGCGGTGCGCGCGCGCCACGTCGGCGAGCGGATAGCGCTGCTCGACCGGAATCCTGATCTGCCCGGACGTGACCATCGCGAACAGGTCGTCCGCCATCGCCTGCGTCGACTCCCGCGTCGCGATGTGGGTGAAGAGCGTGGCGCGGGTCAGGTAGAGCGAGCCCTTGGCGCCGAGCACGCCGGGCGCGAACGGCGGCACCGGGCCCGACGCGTTGCCGAAACTCGCCATCAGCCCGAACGGGCGGAGGCAGTCGAGCGACTTGTCGAAGGTGTCCTTGCCGACCGAGTCGTAGACGACCTTGACGCCCTTGCCGCCGGTGAGCTCCTTGACGCGCGCCGCGAAATCCTCGGTGCGGTAGTTGATCGCGTGCGCCGCGCCGAACGATCTCGCGAGTGCGCACTTCTCGTCCGACCCCGCCGTGCCGATCAGCTGCAGACCGAGCGCCTTCGCCCACTGGCAGGCGATCAGGCCGACACCGCCGGCTGCCGCGTGGAAGAGCACGAAGTCGCCGGGCTCGAGGCCCGCCTGCGGCAGCGTCTTCTTGAGCAGGTATTGCGCGGTCAGGCCCTTGAGCATCATCGCCGCGCCGGTCTCGAAGTCGATCCCGTCGGGCAGCCGGCAGACCTGGGTCGCGGCCATCACGCGCACGCCGCAGTAGCTGCCGGGCGGGTTGGCGGCGTAGGCGGCGCGGTCGCCGACCGCCAGGTGCGTGACGCCCTCGCCCACCGCCTCGACGATACCGGCGCCCTCCATCCCGAGCGAGAGCGGCATCGGCAGCGTGTAGACGCCCGAGCGCTGGTAGACGTCGATGTAGTTGAGTCCGCAGGCGTGGTGCCGGATGCGGATCTCGCCGGGCCCGGGTTCGCCGACCGGCAGGTCGACGAGCTGCATTTCATCGGGACCGCCAGGCTGGCGGACCTGCACGGTCGGGCTGGTGAGCTGGGTCATGGCGTTCTCCGGGTCGGATCGAGGGTGCGGTATCGTGCCAGCAAGCTGTTGCGGCCACTCCTGGCCGACCCGTCGACGACGACCGATGAAGCGACTGATCACGGCTCCGAACCTCGCCCTCGCGACGCTGTGGGCCGACTGGCTCACCCATGCCGGCGTCGCGACGACGGTGCAGCGCCAGTACGCGAGCAGCATCGCCGGCGAGCTGCCGCCGGACCAGACGCTGCCCGAGCTGTGGGTGCAGGACGAGCGCGACTGCGACCGCGCCCGCAGCCTGCTGCACCTGCTGCGTCATCCGGTCCACCGGCGCTGGGCGTGTCCCGGCTGTCGCGAGCAGATCGACGGGCCGTTCGAACAGTGCTGGAACTGCGGCGCGGGCATGCCGGCGTTCGGCACGTGATCGGTCGCGCGCGATCGACCGGGCGTCGCGACCGCGCGGACGCTCGCGGCGGCCACGGCCGCGCATGACGGTGCGTCGTCGCGACACGCCGCGTCGCCGGGCATCGACGCCATCCGCCCGCGTCGCTGTCGACCTTCGACTTCAAGTAGGGGAGCTCCGGCCACACCCCGCAGTCGTCGCTCCCGGATTTGCATATGATCCGGGCGCCTCGCGATCCCGCCGCACGCCGATGCGCGGGTCATGGCGCGGCGACCGTTCGCCGCGGATCGCCGAGAGGCCGTGGCCCGGACGGGCGCACGCCTCGGCACGTTCGCAACGAAGGCGCGGGGCCGGTCCGGCAACGGATGCCGGTGGTTCAGTGGACTCGAACGCAGGATGAGCGAGATCAGGGCGCTGCTGCTGACCGACGTGGTCGACAGCACCAGCTTGTCGCAGGCGATCGGCGACGCGGCGACGGCTGCGCTCTGGTTCGCGCACGACCGCGTCGCGCGCGAGCTGCTCGAGCCGCATCGCGGCCGCGAGATCGACAAGACCGACGGCATGCTGCTGCTGTTCGAGACCGCGGGCGACGCGCTCGCCTACGCCCACGCCTACCACGCCGCGCTCGCGACGCTGCCGTTCAAGCTCGAGGCGCGCGCCGGCCTGCACGTCGGGCCGGTCATCCTGCGAGAGAACGCGGCCGTCGACGTCGCGCGCGGCGCCAAGCCGGTCGAGGTCGAGGGCCTCGCGAAGCCGATCGTCGCGCGCCTCGCCGGCATCGCGCTCGGCGGCCAGACGCTCGTCTCCGCCGACGCCCTCCGGCAGCTCGGCGCGACGGTCACGAAACCGGTGTCGCACGGCCACTGGCTGCTCAAAGGCGTCGACGAGCCGTACGAGCTGTTCGAGATCGACGACGGCCGCACGCCGCCGCGCCTGCCCCCCGACGGCGAGAAGTCGTACCGCGTCGTCCGGACGGGCGACTGGTGGCTGCCGGTCCGCGACATCCCGAACAACCTGCCGTACCAGACGACGTCGTTCATCGGTCGCGAGCGCGAGCTGAACGAGGTCAGGACGCTGCTGCGCAGCGCCCGGCTGGTGACGCTGCTCGGCATGGGCGGCCTCGGCAAGACGCGGCTCAGCCTCCAGCTCGCCGCACGGGTGCTGCACGACCATCCCGACGGCACCTGGTTCGTCGACTTGGCGCCGATCAGCGATCCGTCGCTGGTCCTCGGCGAAACCGCGCAGGTGCTCGGCCTGCGCGAAGTGCCCGACCGGCCGCTGATCCAGACGCTGTGCGATCACCTGAGCCGCCAGCGCGCGATCCTGATCCTCGACAACTGCGAGCACCTGATCCATGCCACGGCGACGCTCGCGAGCGCGGTGCTCCGCGCCGCGCCGCACGTGCGGATCCTCGCGTCGAGCCGCGAACCGTTGCGCGTCCCCGGCGAGACCGGCTACGCGCTCCTGCCGCTGCCCGTGCCGTCGCGCGCCGACGGCCTCGCGGCGCTCGAGCGCTCGACCGCCGTGCGCCTGTTCGTCGACCGCGCGCGGATGCACCGGCCCGGCTTCGAGCTGACCGAGCGCGAGGCACCGCTGGTCAGCGAGCTCGTCGCGCGGCTCGAAGGCATTCCGCTGGCGCTGGAGCTCGCCGCGGCACGCGTCCGGTCGCTCTCGATCGCCGACATCAACGCGCGGCTGAAGGACCGCTACAAGCTGCTCACCGGCGGCTCGCGCGTCCTGCCGCAGCGCGTGCAGACGCTGCGCTCGCTGGTCGACTGGTCCTACGACTTCCTGACGCCGGTCGAGCAGCGCGTGTTCGAGCGCCTCGCCGCCTTCGTCGGCGGCTTCGACCTCGCCTCGGCCGAGCAGGTGTGCGCCGGCGAGGCGGTCGAGGCGGACGAGGTGCTCGACCTGCTCGGCGCGCTGGTCGAGAAGTCGCTGGTGCTGCTCGAGGAGCGCGACGACGGCGCGCGCTACCGCCTGCTCGAGACGATCCGCGACTACGCCGTCGAGAAGCTCGGGCAGCGCGCCGACGCAGCGACGGTCGCGGCGCGCCACTGCGAGCACTACTTCGTGATGGCGAAGACGGCGAACATGCAGCTGGTGGGCCCGAGCCAGGCGGAGTGGATCTGGCGCATCGAGCGCGAGCTCGACAACATCCGCGCCGCGATCGCGCTGTCGCTCGCCGGCGGCGTCGAGCCGTTCATCGCCGTCAAGTTCGCGGTCGCGATGCAGGGCTTCTGGATCCTCCGCGGCTATGCGACCGAAGGCCGCAAGCTGATCGGGGCACTGCTCGGCGCGCCACCGATCGCCGAGTCGCCGATCGCCCGCGCCTGGGCGCTCTACGTGGGCGCGGCGCTGGCGCAGAGCCAGAGCGACCATGCCGAAGCGCGCCGGATGCTCGAGACCTGCCTCGAGCTCCGGCGCACGCTCGGCCACCCGATCGACATCGCGGCGACGCTCTCGACGCTGTCGTTGCCGCGGCTGCAAGCCGGCGACGTCGCCGCCGCGACCGACGGCGAAACCGAGGCGCTCGAGATCTTCCGGCGCCTGGCCGATGCGCGCGGCGAGGCGATCGGGCTGCTGCACCTCGGCCAGATCCACCTGCACACCGGCGACGACGCGGCCGCCGGATCGTCGCTCGACGAAGCGCTCGCGATCGCGCGGCGCATCCGCAATCAGGAGATCGAAGGCGAGTGCGAGCTGCTGCTCGGCGAGCTCGTTCTCGCGACCGTCGACCGGTCGCAGGCGGCACTGCGCTTCAAGCGCTCGTTCACCGTGTGCCGCGAGGCGGGCGACCGCCGCGGCGAGGCCAACGCACTGCACTGGCTCGGCCGCGTCGACTTGGACGACGGCAACCTCGCCGCAGCGCGGACCCGGCTCGGCGACGCGCTGGCCGCGTTCAAGTCGTTCGAAATGCGGGAAGAGCTGCTGTGCTGTCTCGAGGACCACGCGGCGCTCGCACTGCGCAGCGGCAGCGCGGAGCGCGCGTCGGCGCTGTCGTCGGCGGTCGCGCGCTCGCGCGAGCGGCTGTCGCTCACGCGCTCGCCGCGGCATGAACGGCGTTGGCAGGCCCATGTGGCGGCACTCGCGGCGGCAGGCGTCGAGGTCGTCACCGGCGCCACCGGCGACAGCGCCAGAAATGCCGCCGCGGTCCTGGAGATCGAGGACGCGGTGCGCGAGGCGCTGTCGGCGCCGGTCGACGTGCCGACCGTCACGACCGCCGTCTGAGCGCCGCGCCAGCCGGCGAGCAGGCAGGCAGCGGACGCGGCGCGGGCTCTGTCTGCGTCGCGCGTGTGCGGTCGCCGCGCGTCGATGCACAGTCGCTGTGGCGGGCGGCATCGGCGCGGTCCGAGCACCGACGCTTCGCCGACCCGTTGCTGGCGGTGCGCGGGCGACACGCACCGGCGCGCCGCGCCGGCACCGACGCGTCAGCGACCGGCCACTTGTCCGGCGGCACGGGGTCGCCGCCGCACGATCAATGCGATGGCAGCGAGCCCGGCCACGACCAACCCCGTCGTGGCGGGCTCGGGGACCGGCGCGAACACGCCGACCGCGGTGGCCGCCGAGCGACCGCAGACCCGGTTGCTCGACTGGTCGAGGCAGTCGGAGGGCACGCCGCCCGGCGGGCCGTAGTAGAGCTGCGCCTGCTTGTCCGACAGCATGATCAGGCTGAACGCATAGGCGCCGCCACCGTCGATCGAGGCCGCCGCGCCGGTCGCGGTGGGAAGGAACTCGTCGAAGAAGCCGCTGCTCGAGACGCTCGCCACCGTGTTGCCGGCGATCGTGATCGTGCCGGACTCCGTCGCGACGTCGCTCACCTGGAACGTCTCCAGCGGCGTCCGCGGCTGCTGGAAGGCGTTGTAGAACGTCACGTTGGCCGACACGAAGGAGAACCCGCCGCACGGTCCGCCGGTCTGCGGACCAGCCGCGTAGGTGCCGTCGCCGGCAGCGAGGCAGGTGTCGGGCACGCTGAAGAACGCGTCCGCCGACCAGCCGAGGTCCGGGAAGATGCCGCCGTAGTTCGGGTCCCAGTGGCCGGTGTAGATCGCGGCATGCGACGCGCCGGAGGCGAGCCCGACGCAGGTCAGCAACAGGCGGGCGAGCAGCGAGCTCAGGCGGACGTTCGGCATCTTCGGCTCCAGGTCAGGAAGGACAGCGACGGCAAAGCGTCTCCAGCCGCCGCAAACCCCGTCATTGTAGGAAAATATGCCGTGAAAACCTTCCCTGTTTCGGGGTTTTTGCTGGAGCCTGCCTCGGGGTGCGGCCGACTGAATCGCCGGCGCTGCGCCCGAGTCCGCCAATCGAAACGATGGAGTCCGGTCGTGCTTGACACGTTGACGTCGGAAGCGGGCCGCTACCTGAGCTACGCCGTCTCGTCGCCGAGCGAGATGCTCGCGGCGCTCGCGGTGATCGCCGCAGGAGCGCTGGTGCTGGTGAGCACCACCGTCAAGACGATGATCCCGCTGCGCTGGCTCGCGATCGGCAGCAACCTCGGCTTCGTGGCCTACGGCGCGCTGCACCCGTCCTACCCGATGCTGTTGCTCCATGCAGCGCTGCTGCCGATCAACTGCTATCGACTCGTCGAGATGACGCGGCTCGCGCGTCGCGTCACGGCGGTGCAGGCCGAGGCCGAGCTCTCGGCGGTCTGGCTCAAGCCGTACATGCGCAGCGCGCGGCTCGCGGCCGGGACGGTGCTGTTCCGGCAAGGCGATGTGGGCGACCGGCTCTATCTGCTCGCCGACGGCCGGATCGAGCTGGTCGAGATCGGCTCGCACATCGCACCCGGCCAGATCTTCGGCGAGATCTCGTTCTTCTCGCCCGACCGGCGTCGCCGGCTCACCGCGCGTTGCGCAACCGGCTGCACCGTGCTCTCGATCGACGAGGACACCGTGCGACAGCTGTATCTGCAGAACCCGGCGTTCGGCTACAAGATGGTGCAGCTCGTCGCCGCGCGCTTCTCGGCCGACGTGATACGGCTCAACGGCGAACTCGCCGCCGCCGAAGCCCGAGCCGACGCGGGCCGGGCGACCGCGTCGCCGCACTGAGCGGGTGCCCCGCCCCGCTACGCAAGCCGCAAGCGCGCGATGAGCGCGGGCAACAGGAAGCGTTGCCGGCGCCGCTTCGATCGAAGGCGCGGACGAGGCGCCGGACCATGCAGAGCGGCACCCCGCTCGACGAGCAGGCAACGAAGGACGAGGCCGGCGATCGCCTCGACCGGACGGACGAGGCAAGAGGGGCGGCTGCGGCGCTGCAACGCCAGCACGGTGCCCGACCCGTGCGTCGCCTCTCGCGCAAACCGGGCGCTACGTGCAGGCCCGGCGCAGGCGACGCTGTCGGTCGCCGTCCACGCTCCTAGCTTTGCGCCAAGGACGCGGCGACCGACCGCACCGCCTCGGTCAGCTTCGCATGGGCCAGGTCACGACACTTCGCGTCGCTCAGGTCGGGTGCCGCATCGAACGCCGTGGCGCTGCGGATCGGCGCATAGACCGGCTTGGCACCCTGCACCGGCAGCCGCACCACTGGCAACAGCATGGCGCGCGCGGTGACGACGCAGACACGGGCGTCGTTGAAGCCGCCGCTCACCTGGCTCACGAAGCGGAACCGGGTCGACGGGTAGAGCTTGGTGACGCGTGCCGGCAGGTTGTCCTTCCAGATCTTCCCGGCGGCGGTCGCGTCCATCAGCGACTCGGTCGACGTGTCGAGGCTCATCGGCCGCGGCGGCGCCGCTCCGGCGTTGCCGCACAGCACCGCGCCGAGTGCCAGGGCTTGCATCAGTCGTCTCATCGATCGCCTCGTCGTCGCCCGGATGATGGGCACCATGACGAGTGTAGGGGCACGCGGCGTGCTCCGGCCCGCGAGGCGCGCAGCGGCTCGCTCCGAACACCGCAGCGGCACGCCGCCGCCGCGCCGACGTCAGAAGGTTCCCGCGTAGGCGCCGCCGTCCAGCAGCACGTTCTGGCCGGTCAGGTAACCCGCCTGCACGCTGCAGAGAAACGCGCAGACCGCACCGAACTCGTCGGCGGTGCCGAAACGGCGCGCGGGAATGGTCTGCGCGCGCGCCGACCAGGCCTTGCCGGGGTCGTGTCCGGCCTTCGCGGCCGCAGCGGCGACGGTCGTGCGGAGCCGGTCGGTGTCGAAGGCGCCGGGCAGCAGGCCGTTGACCGTCACGCCACGCGACGCGATGTCGCTGCGCGCCAGCCCGGCGACGAAGCCGGTGAGCCCGCTGCGTGCGCCGTTGGACAGGCCGAGCACGCCGATCGGTGCCTTCACCGCGCCCGAGGTGATGTTGACGATGCGGCCGAAACCGCGTTGCGCCATCGCGTCGACCGTCGCGCGGATCAGCTCGATCGGCGTCAGCATGTTGGCGTCGAGCGCGCGGATCCAGGCCGCGCGGTCCCAGTCGCGGAAGTCGCCGGGCGGCGGGCCGCCGGCGTTGTTGACGAGGATGTCGACCTGCGGACAGGCGGCGAGCGCCGCGGCGCGGCCCTCGGGCGTCGTGATGTCGCCCGCGACGGCACGCACTTCGCCACGACCGCGCGCACGCAACTCGGCGGCGGTCGCCTCGAGCGCCTCCGCACCGCGCGCGGTAACCACCACGTTGACGCCTTCGTCGACGAGCGCCGACGCGCAGCCCCTGCCGAGGCCCTTGCTCGCGGCGCACACCAGCGCCCATTTGCCAGTCAGTCCGAGGTCCATCGCGTCAGCTCCGAGTCGAATGGGTGGCCGCCGGCGCGCCGCGCGCAGCGAGCAGCCAGATGCCGGTCAGGACGAGCACCGTGCCCGCCGCGACCCAGGCGGTGAACGGTTCGCCGAGGACGACGACGCCCATCAGGATCGTCGAGAGCGGCCCGATCATGCCGGTCTGCGCCGTCGCCGTCGCACCGATGCGTTCGATCGCCATCATCACCATGAGCACCGGCGCGAAGGTGCAGAGCGTCGCGTTCAGCACCGACAACCACATCACCTCGGGCCCGACCGCCAGTGCGCCGAGCGGCCGCAGGACGAGGAACTGCACGATGCAGAGCACGCACGCGACGCTCGTCGCCCAGCCGGTGAGGCGCAAGGCGCCGAGCCGCTTGACCTCCTCGCCGCTGAAGAGCAGGTAGACGGCATAGCTCACGGCGCTGCCGAAGACGAGCGCCGCGCCGAGCGCGACGTGGGGGCCCACGGCGCTCACCTCCTGCCCGAAGACGAGCAGCACGCCGCAGTAGCTGACCGCGAGCGCGACGAGCTGCCGCCGGCTCGCGCGCCGGCCGAAGAAGACGACGCCCATCGCGAGCACCAGCGTCGGGTTGAGATAGAGGATCAGCCGCTCGAAGCTCGCGCTCACGTACGCGAGACCCGCGAAGTCGAGAAAGCTCGCGAGGTAGTAGCCGGTGAAGCCGAGGCCGAGGATCGAGAGCGCGTCGCGCCGCGTCAGCGCCGGCTTGCCCCGGCCCGCCCAAGCCGCCAGTGCGACGAACAACGGCAGCGCGAAGAGCATGCGGTAGGCGATGAGCGTGACCGCGTCGACGCCGTGGCGGTAGGCGAGCTTGACGATGATCGCCTTGCCCGAGAACGCGATCGCGCCCGCCGAGGCGAGCGCCAGACCGGGCCACGTCGACCGGGCGGTCGCGAGCGTGCCGGGCGCGGTTCCGGCGGCGGAGGGAAGCAGCATCGCGACCGATTCTATGGAGGCGTCCGCGTGGGCGCCGGCCGCAGGTCAACCTTCCTGGAACGTCGCCTCGCGCTTCTTGCCGATCGCCGGCAGCAGCACCAGGACGACGAGCAGCAGCGCGAGCCCGAGCAGCCCGGCGGAGATCGGCCGGCTGACGAATTGGCTCCAGTCGCCGCGCGCGAGCAGCAGCGCGCGGCGCAGGTTCTCTTCCATCATCGGCCCGAGGATGAAGCCGAGCAGCAACGGCGCCGACTCGCAGCTCAGCTTGTGGAAGACGTAGCCGACGAGCGCGAAGACGGCGGTCAGGTAGACGTCGAAGACGTTGTTGTTGAGCGTGTAGACACCGATGCAGCAAAAGAGCGTGATCGCCGGAAAGAGGTAGCGGTACGGCACCGTGAGCAGCCGGATCCAGACGCCGATCAGAGGCAGGTTCAACACGATCAGCATCGCGTTGCCGACCCACATCGAGGCGATCAGGCCCCAGAAGAGCTGCGGGTTGCTCGTCATCACCTGCGGGCCGGGCTGGATGCCCTTGATCGTCATCGCGCCGACCATCAGCGCCATCACCGCGTTGGGCGGGATGCCGAGCGTGAGCATCGGGATGAACGAGGTCTGCGCACCGGCGTTGTTGGCACTCTCCGGCCCGGCGACGCCGCGGATGTTGCCTTTGCCGAAAGGGATCTCGCCCGGCCGGCTCTTGACCCGCTTCTCGACCGTGTAGGCGGCGAACGACGCGAGCAGCGCACCACCGCCCGGCAGGATGCCGAGCAACGATCCGAGCGCCGTGCCGCGCAGCACCGCGGGCCAGGCGTCGGAGAAGTCCTGCCGCGTCGGCATCAGGCCGCGGACGCTCTTCGTGAACACCTGGCGGCTCTCGGCCGGCTGGCCGAGATTGGCGATGATCTCGCCGAAGCCGAAGAGGCCCATCGCGATGACGACGAAGCCGATGCCGTCGCTGAGCTCGGGAATGTCGAAGCTGTAGCGCGCGGCGCCCGAGATGACGTCGGTGTTGATCTGCGCCAGCAACAGGCCGAGCACGATCATCGCGATCGCCTTGACGAGCGAGCCCGACGCGAGCACGACCGCGCCGACGAGGCCGAGCACCATCAGCGAGAAGTACTCGGCCGGACCGAACTTGAACGCGAGCTCGGTCAATGGCGGCGCGAACGCGGCGATCACGACCGTGCCGACGCAGCCGGCGAAGAACGAGCCGAGGCCGGCCGCGGCGAGCGCCGGGCCGGCGCGGCCCGAGCGCGCCATGGCGTAGCCGTCGATCGCGGTGACGACCGACGACGACTCGCCCGGCACGTTGATCAGGATGGCGGTCGTCGAGCCGCCGTACTGCGCGCCGTAGTAGATGCCGGCGAGCATGATCAGCGCCGGCGTCGCGTCGAGCGCATAGACCGACGGCAGCAGCATCGCGATCGTCGCGATCGGGCCGAGCCCGGGCAGCACGCCGATCAGCGTGCCGAGCACCGCGCCGAAGAGGGCATAGAGCAGGTTCTGGACGGTGAACGCGACGCTGAAGCCGAGCGCGAGGTTGTGCAGCAGCTCCATGCGGTTCAGGGCCCGAGAAAAGTCGGCAGCAGCGGAATCGTCAGCTTGAGGCCGCGGATGAAGATCGCCCAGGAGCCGAGCGTGAGCACGGCCGCGTTGACGACCACGCCCTTCCAGCGGAACTCATCGCTCGCCAGGCTCGCGATGACGACGAGCAGCGGCAGCGTGACGAACAGCCCGAGCCTCGGCAGCGCGAGCCCGAAGACCGCGATCGCGACGACGATGACGACGAGCGGCCGCCAGGCGATCGCACCGATCGGGTCGCCGCCTTCGGTCTCGATCGTCAGCGACTTGAAGAGGACGATCGCGCCGAGCAGCGTCATGAGGCCGCTCAGCATCAACGGGAAGAAGCCGGCACCGGGTCGGGCCGACGTGCCGAGCGGGTAGTAGAGGGCACCGACCGCGAAGACGAGGCCCGCGGCGACGAAGAGCAGACCGGACGCGAAGTCGCGCTGGCTTTTGATTTTCACAAGAACGCTCCGGCGTCGGTCGAGCCCGCGATTCTAGGCAGTGGCCCGGGGGAAACCCGATGAGGTTTTCCCGGGCGGTGTCGTCACTCCCAGGCAGGCGTCACGCGCAGCACCTCGTCGAGCGTCGTCACGCCTTCGGCGATCTTCATCGCCCCGGCGAGCCGCAACGGCCGCAGGCCGTCCTGCAGCGACTGGCGGCGCAGCTTCGCGGCATCGGGCACCGGGTGGACGAACGCACGTGCCGCATCGCCGATCGTCAGCAGCTCGTAGAGCCCGGCGCGGCCGCGGTAGCCGGTCATGCGGCAGTCGAGGCAGCCGACCGGGCGGTACGGCTTGACCGTGCCCGAGAGCCGCCACGGCTTCACGACCTCGTCGAGGCGCTCCCGCGTCAACGCGTCGTCGGGTTCCTTGCAGGCGCTGCAGAGCGTGCGCACCAGGCGCTGCGCGAGCACGCCGATGACTGTCGAGCCGATCAGGTACGGCGGCACGCCGAGGTCGACGAGCCGCGTGATCGCCGACGCCGAATCGTTGGTGTGCAGGGTGCTGAAGACGAGGTGGCCGGTGAGCGCCGCCTGGATCGCCATCTCGGCGGTCTCGAGGTCGCGGATCTCGCCGACCATGATGATGTCCGGGTCCTGGCGCATCAGCGCGCGCAGGCCCTCGGCGAAACCGAGGTCGATCGCCGGCTGCACCTGCGTCTGGTTGAGCGCCGGCTGGATCATCTCGATCGGGTCCTCGATCGTGCAGACGTTGACCTCGTCGGTCGCGAGCCTGCGCAGCGTCGAGTAGAGCGTCGTCGTCTTGCCCGAACCCGTCGGCCCGGTCAGGAGCACGATGCCGTGCGGCTGCGCGATCAGGTCGTTCCAGCGCTTGCCGTCGTGGGCGCCGAAGCCGAGGCCGTCGAGTTCCTTGATCGCGGTCTGCGGATCGAAGATGCGCATGACCATCTTCTCGCCGAAGGCGGTCGGGATCGTCGAGAGCCGCATCTCGACTTCGTCGCCCGAGGGATTGCGCGTCTTGATGCGGCCGTCGAGCGGCCGGCGCTTCTCGACCACGTCCATCCGGCCGAGCAGCTTGACCCGCGCGATCATCGCGTTCAGGACGCCGGGCGGCAGCTGGTAGACGGTCTGCATCACGCCGTCGATGCGGAAGCGGATGACGCTGCGTTCGCGGCGCGGCTCGAGGTGGATGTCGGACGCGCGCTGGTCGATCGCGTACTGCCACAGCCAGTCGACGACCTGGACCACGCCCTGGTCGTTCGGGTCGAGCGCCTTGTTCGTGCGGCCGAGCTCGACGAGCTGCTCGAAGCTCGCGGCCGCGTTCGCCTCGCCGGTCTTGGTCGCGTTGCGCACCGAGCGCGACAGCGTGTAGAACTCGGTCATGTAGCGCGCCAGCTCGAGCGGGCTGACGACGACGATCCTGACGGTCTTGCGCGTGTGGCCCTCGATCTCGGCGACCCAGCCCAGATCGAGCGGCTCGGACGTCGCGATCGTGATCTCGGCGGCGCCGACCAGCAGCGGCAGCGCGCGGCGCCGCTCGGCGTAGTTGATCGACATGACCTCGGCGACGCGGCCGACGTCGGCCTTCAGCGGATCGATGCGCAGGTAGGCGAGGCCGAGCCGGCCGGCGAGCCATTCGGTCAGCATCTCGGCGTCGAGCACCTTGCCGTCGCGTTCGCGCAGCAGGCCCGCGCCGGCGAGGCGGACGATCGGGTGCTGCGCGCTCTGCACGCCCGCGAAGCGGCGCGAGGTGCGGTCGGCGTCGGCGGCGCTCAGCACGCCGTCCTCGCGCAGCCAGCCGAGGAGCTGCGTCATGTCGAGCCGGCCGCCGGACGCCGACATCGAAGGCCGGGAGCGGGTCGCGACGTTCATTGCCCGAGCGTACCGCGGGACGCGTGCGGCAGATCGCCCGAACTGCCCGGCGAACCCGCCGCGAGCGGTCGCAGCATCTTCAGCCACTTCGACGCCGGCAACCCGCAGCGGGCCTCGATCGCGGCGGCGCGCTCGGCCAGCGCGGCGCGGTCGGGAATGTCGGCGTCCTTCACGGCGACGACGATGGTGTTGCCTTCACGGGTCGGCCGGAGGCTCCGCACGCGCTCGGCGCCGAAGGCCGCGGCGATTCGCGCAGCGCTCGTCGCGAAGCTCGCGTCGCGGCCGAACAGGTTGACGCTCATCGCGCCACCGGCATCGAGCAGCCGATGGCAGTCGCGGTAGAAGGCCTCGCTGTCGAGCGTCGGCCCGGCGGCGTCGTGGTCGTAGAGATCGATGCAGAGCGCCTGCGCGGACGCCGTGCGCGCGGCGTCGGCGACGAAGTCGGCCGCGTCCTGCTGCACGACCTGCAGGCGCGCCGAGTCGGCGGGCAGGCGGAACCAGAGCCGGCAGGCGTCGACCACGCTCGGGTTCAGCTCGACGGCGGTCGTGCGCATCCGCAGCGTGCCGTGGCAGAACCGCGTGATCGCGCCGGCGCCGAGCCCGAGCTGCACCGCGTGGCCGCGGCTCGCCTCGCCGAGCGGTCGCATCAGCATCCACGCCATCATCCGCTGGATGTACTCGAGCTCGAGCGCCGCCGGCCTGGCGAGCCGCATGGCGCCCTGGACCCACGGCGTGCCGAGATGCAAGAAGCGGACGCCGTCGAACTCCGAGATCGTCGCCGGCGCGAGCGGCGCCGGCTTCGCCGGGCCCTTCATGCCGCGGCGAGCGCCTGCAGCCGCGGTAGCGCGGCGCGCGCGTTGGCCGACGTGAACCGGGCGACATCGGCGACGCTGCAGCCGCGCAGCGCGGCGAGCGACTCGGCGATGCGTGGCAGCTCGGCCGATTCGTTGCGCGCGCCCGGCATGCCGGCCTCGCGCTCGGCGGCCTTGCGATAGAGCCACTGCGGCGGGATGTCGGGCGCATCGGTCTCGAGCACGATCGCCGTCTCCGGCAGCGACGCCGCCAGCCGGCGGATCTGCAGCGCGCGCTCGAACGTCATCGCGCCGCCGAAGCCGAGCTTCAGACCGAGGCCGACGAAGCCGAGCGCCTGCTGCTCGCTGCCGTTGAAGGCGTGTCCGATGCCCCCTGCGACGGGCAGGCGGCGCAAGTGCTTGAGGACGGTGTCGGCCGAACGGCGCACGTGCAGGACGACGGGCAGGTCGAACTCGCGTGCGAGGCCGAGCTGCGCGGCGAGGAAGCGCTCCTGCTTGGCGCGGTCGAGGCCGGGCACGAACAGGTCGATGCCGATCTCGCCGACCGCGACGAGCCGCGGGTCGCCGCGGTGCGCCGCGAGCGCGTCGCGCACGGCCGCCAGGTCGGCGTCGCCCGCGCCGTCGACGCAGAGCGGATGGATGCCGAGCGCGTAGGCGAAGCCGTGGCGGTGGGCCAGCGTGCGGACGGCGTCGAAGTTGCCCGGCAGCACCGCCGGAATGACGATCTGCGTCACGCCGGCGGCCGCTGCACGGTCGACGACGGCATCGCGGTCGGGCTCGAACTCGCGCGCGTCGAGGTGGCAATGGGTGTCGGTCCACATGGGCGCGATCATGCCTACGCCGATCCCGAACTGCCGCCGGGGCCGCAACCCTGCCTCGCTGACAGGATTGGACCGGCATGCTACTGTTGCAGCGCCGCCTCGCAGACACTGCATCGTGCACACGCGGGCGACGCCGGCAGCCTTCCGGGCGCACCTCGTGCGCCCCTCGCGCGGAGCAGACGATGACGCGGAGCAGACGATGAACAAGGCAGCGCTGTACAGCCGCTCCCGCAGACCTGCTCCGGCCGCCCCGGCGGCGACCGAAGCGACGCCGCCGCCCGCGCCGGCCGACACCGCCCCGCAGCCCAGCACCGCCGCACGTGCCGGCCGCTTGTCCCGGCTCAAGTCGCGGATCGCCCGCAACGAACGGCCGCTCTGGGTCACCGCCTTCGTCCTGCTCGTGGTCTGCGGACTCGCGCTCAACGCCGACCGCAAAGCCGCGACGCCGCCGCTCACGCTCGAGCAGATCGACAAGGCGATGCGCAAGTCGATCGGCGAGAAACCGCTCGCGGCGCCGACCGCCCGCGCGTACACCGCCGTGCTGCCGTCGGTCGTCCGCATCGTGGGCCTGATGACCGACGGCGACGACGGCAAGGACGTCGACGACGCCGTCAAGCACGGTCCGGTCGAGCGCGGCGTCGGCTCCGGCGTGGTGATCGTCGACAACGGGACGATCCTCACCAACCTGCACGTCGTCAACGGCGCCAAGCGCATCCGCGTGACGTTCATGGACGGCACCGAGACCGACGCGTCGATCGTCAACACGCAGCCCGAGAACGACCTCGCGGTGCTGCGCGCCAAGACCATCCCCGACGACCTCGCCGCGGCGACGATGCGCTCGACCGCCGACCTGCGCCCGGGCGACGAAGTGATGGCGATCGGCTTTCCGTTCGGCATCGGGCCCTCGGCGTCGTCGGGCATCGTCTCGGGCCTGAAGCGCGAGTTCCGCTCGCCCGAGGGCCAGCAGAAGCTCACCAACCTGATCCAGTTCGACGCCGCCGCCAACCCGGGCAACTCGGGCGGCCCGTTGATCACGATGGACGGTGCGGTCGTCGGCATCGTCACCGCGATCCTCAATCCGTCGCACCAGCGCGTCTTCATCGGCATCGGTTTTGCCGTACCGATCGAGAACGCCGCAGCCGCCGCCGGCATGCCGCCTTTCTGACCGCTTCGAGCCCCGACACCCATGCAGCAAACGAATGTCAACGCGCAGGCGTCGAGCCTGATGGAGCAGGTGCTCTACGAGGTCAAGCGCGTCGTCGTCGGCCAGGACGTGTTCCTCGAACGCGTGATGGTCGCGATGCTGGCGCAAGGTCACCTGCTCGTCGAAGGCGTGCCGGGGCTCGCGAAGACGCTGACCGTCAAGACGCTCGCGCAGACGCTGCGCGGCAGCTTCAAGCGGATCCAGTTCACGCCGGACCTGGTGCCGTCGGACCTCGTCGGCACGCGCGTCTTCAATCCGCGCACCGGCGAGTTCTCGACGTCGCTCGGCCCGGTCTTCACCCACCTGCTGCTCGCCGACGAGATCAACCGCGCGCCGGCCAAGGTGCAGAGCGCGCTGCTCGAAGTGATGCAGGAGCGGCAGGTGACGATCGCCGGCGAGACGCACAAGGTGCCCGAGCCTTTTCTGGTGATGGCGACGCAGAATCCGATCGAGACCGAGGGCACCTACCCGCTGCCCGAGGCGCAGGTCGACCGCTTCATGATGAAGGTGCTGGTGGACTATCCGAGCGAGGAGGAGGAGTTCGTGATCGCCCAGCGCGTGACCGGTCCGCCGACGACGGTCGCGGCCGTCGCGAGCATGGGACAGCTGGCCGAATTGCAGCAAGAGTGTCGCAAGGTGTATGTCGACCCGTCGCTCATGCAGTACGCTGTCCGGCTCGTGAGCGCGACGCGCCGGCCCGACAGCTACGGCCTGGGCGAGCTCGCCAAGTACCTGACCTACGGCGCGAGCCCGCGGGCGACGATCGGCCTGATCGAGGGCGCCCGTGCGCTCGCCTTCATGCGCGGCCGCACCTATGCGCTGCCCGAGGACATGACCGGCCTCGTCGGCGACGTGCTCCGCCATCGCCTGGTGCTGTCGTACGAGGCGCTCGCCGACGGGCTGTCGTCCGACCAGATCGTGCAGAAGGTGATGAAGCGCATTCCGGTGCCCGACAAGCCGCTCGCGCCATCGACGGGCGACTGACGCCGATGAGCAGGTCGAAGCCCGTCGAGCAGCCGGCCGCGAACGGTCCGGGCGCCGAAGCGCTCCTGAAGCGCCTCGAGTGGACGGTGCTGCGCCGCCTCGACGGCCTGTTGCAGGGCGACTACCGCACCTTGTTCCGCGGCGCCGGCCTCGATCTCGCCGACCTGCGCGAGTACCAGCACCACGACGACGTCCGCCACATCGACTGGAACGTGACCGCGCGTCTGCAGACGCCCTACGTGCGCCAGTTCACCGAAGACCGCGAGCTCACCGCCTGGTTCCTCGTCGACCTGAGCGCGAGCGTCGACTTCGGCTCGAACGAATCGACGAAGCGCCGCGTCGCCTGCGACTTCGTCGGCGCGCTCGCGCGGCTGCTGACGCGCCACGGCAACCGCGTCGGCGCGCTGCTCTACGGCGTCGGCGTCGACACCGTCGTGCCCTCGGGCAGCGGCCGTGTCCATGTGCTCAATCTGCTGCAGCGGATGACCACGCGGCCCGCGGAATCGGCCGCCGGCTCGACCAAGCTGCGCGACCTGCTGACGGCGGCGCTCGGCATCGTCAAGCGCCGCAGCACGGTCTTCGTCGTCTCCGACTTCATCAGCGAGCCGGGTTGGGAGCATGCGTTGTCGCAGCTCGCGATGCGCCACGAAGTGACTGCCGTGCGGCTCTTCGATCCGCTCGAGATGTCGCTGCCCGATCTCGGCCTGCTGACGATGCGCGACGCAGAGACCGGCGAGCAGATCGTCGTCGACACCCACGAACGCGGCTTCCGCGAGCGTTTCGCCGCGGCCGCGGAGCGGCGAGAGACGGCGCTGCTCGGCGCGCTGGCGCATGCCGGCGTCGACACGCTCGAGCTCGCGACCGACGACGACCTGATGTCCGCCATCCTTCGTTTCGCCGACATGCGCAAGCAGCGCAGCCGCCTCGCCAACTGGAGCGGCCGACCGGGCCGCGCCGGGGCGGCCGCCGCGCATCTGTCGTCGCACGGGTCGGGCCCATGAGCGCGGCGTTGCAGCGGCCGACGTCGACCGCCGACCACGTGCCGCGCATCGCGACCACGACGGCGCGTGCTCTGGTCGAGCCGACGTGCGTGGCAGCCGTCGCGCCTCGGAGCCGCGACGGCCGGGCTTGGCTCGGCGCCAACAAGCGACGATCCGGCACCCCAAGGCGCCGATCAGGCGTCGATCGCCGTCGCTTCGGCGTCGCCCCTCGCTGCATGGGCGCCGGTCCATCGCGCGACGCCGAGGCCCGTGGCGGCGCCCGGGCCGAGGTCGTCGTCGCCCCCGGGCCGTCCGATCCGCGGGTCGCCGATACATTGCGCGACCCGCGCCATGAAGGTGTCGAAGATCGACCGCTCGACCCGCGACCGGCCGATCTGCGCCCGGCCGATCTGCGCCCGGCCGATCAGCGTGCGGCTGTCGCTCGTCGACGCACGCGTCACGGTGTCGCGAACCCACCGAACCGCGGAGGCTTTTGATGACCGCGCCACAAGGCCTCACCTTCCTCTGGCCCACCCTGCTCTGGGGCCTCGTCGCCGTGCCGTTGCTGGTGCTGCTCTACGTCTGGCTGATGCGCAGACGAAAGAAGACGACGCTGCGCTACGCCAGCCTGAGCCTCGTCAAGGAGGCGATGGGCAAGCGCAGCGCATGGCGACGCCACGTGCCGCCGGTGCTGATGCTCGCCGCGATCACCGCGCTGCTGCTCGCGGCGGCACGGCCGGCGGCGGTCATCAGCCTGCCGTCGCAGGAAGAGACCATCGTGCTCGCGATCGACGTGTCGGGCAGCATGCGTGCCGCCGATGTGCAGCCCGACCGGATCACCGCCGCCAAGGAAGCGGCCAAGGCCTTCGTCGTCGACCTGCCGAGGAGCGTGCGCATCGCGGTCGTGCAGTTCGCGGGCACGGCGGCGGTCGTCCAGCCGCCGACGCTCAGCCGCGACGACGTCGTCGCGGCGCTCGATCGCTTCCAGCTGCAGCGTGGCACGGCGACGGGCAGCGGCCTGTTGCTCTCGCTTGCGACCATCTTCCCCGAGGCCGGCATCGACCTCGCCGACATCACCGGCCAGCGCGACATGCCGCCCGGCCCCAACGACAAGCCCAAGCCCGAGTTCACGCCGGTGCCGCCGGGCTCGTTCCAGTCGGCCGCGATCATCATGCTGACCGATGGCCAGCGCACCACCGGCCCCGACCCGATGGACGCCGCGAAGATGGCCGCCGACCGCGGCGTGCGCGTCTACACCGTCGGCGTCGGCACCAAGGACGGCGAGACGATCGGCTTCGAGGGCTGGTCGATGCGCGTGCGGCTCGACGAGGACACCTTGAAGAACATCGCGCAGATGACGCGCGCCGAGTACTTCTACGCCGGCACGGCCGCCGACCTGAAGAAGGTGTACCAGTCGCTGTCGACGCGACTGATCGTCGAGAAGAAGGAAACCGAGATCAGCGCGCTGCTCGCGGCGCTCGGAGCGTTGCTGGTCGTGTCGGCGGCAGGGCTGTCGGTGTGGTGGTTCGGGCGGGTGGCTTGACGCGGCTGCCGCATGGCTTGTCCGCTCGGGTTACGCCCATTGTTCGCTCGCGTCCCTGCCCCGTTGCGTCGGTCTTTCGTGTAAACGTGAGGCCGTTGCGTGAACCTCGCTGCGGCGCGGCCTGCGTCGTCCGCCCAGGGAATCATTCGCCCGCATCCGTGACCGCGCTGCGCCAGTCGTAGGGCTGAAGGTCTCGAAGGCGTTTCGACTGCCACCGGCCCGGCTGGCCGGGCACCGCGACGGCGACTTCGACGTGGGCGCCCCACGCCGCGAGGCGTTCCTGACAGATTCCGCAAGGGGCGAGGATCAGCAAGGGGCGGCCGGGCGCGCTTCTCGACACGCAGACCGACGCCAGGACCCGTTCGCCCAGCCGGTTCGCTTCGCAAAAGGCGCCGGCTTCGTGGCAGAGGGCCGCCGCGGCGTTGGGCGGATCGAAGCAAAACGCTGGTGAGCACCATCCCCGCATCGGGCCGCACCGCCGCCGCGCCAGCGCTGCCGGAGGGAAACGTGCGAGGGCCTGGGCGATCGCAGCGTCGACGAGGGCTTGATCGAAGGACATGCAAGGGAGGAATTGGGCAGGAGACGGCAGGACGCACGGCCGACGAACGATTCGAAGTGCGTCATCGGAGTCTGCCGGAGCGGCCGACCCGGGACCAGTCGGCTGCAAGTCGTTGTTCGGGGAAGCGGTGCGGTGCGGTGCGGTGCGGTGCGATGACGTGCGTGAAAGCGCTACGGTGCCTGCGCTGCGCAGGAGTGGATGCGCTGTGCTGCAGTCGAGCGCTGCACTGCGGTGGCGAAGGTGCGCTGCAATGCATTGGACGCGCTGCGCTGCGGTGGCATTGCGATCCGGTGCGGTGGCGAAGCGGTGCTGCTCTGCGGTGAAGGGCGCTGCGCTGCTCTGCGGTGGCGACGCCGCGCTGCAGTCAGGCGCTGCTCGGTGCCCGGCCGGGACAACGGCTCGAGTGGACACCACCGCCCCTTCACCCGAACCGCCCCTGCAGGAACCATCCGATCGCCCCGGCCGAGAACAGCAGCCGCGAGCGGTAGATCCAGAGCAGCGTGCCGTCGGTGTCCTGCGCGATGTAGTAGTCGCGTTGCGCCAGGTCGCCGTCCCACCAACCGGATTCGATCCGCTCGGGGCCGCTCAGCAGGCGCAGCGACCGGCCGCCCAGCAGCGGGCCGGCACCCTCTTCCTGCAGCGGCTCGGCGTCGGACAGAAGCCAGACGGGTCGGATCGGGACAGATGCCGCTGACGGCCTCGCGACCGCAGGTCGGGACGAACGGTCGCGGGCCGGTGGCGGGCGGCGGGCGGCGTCGGCGAGGACGACGGCCGTCGCCCGCTCGGGACGGTGGTCCTCGACCTCGCGCAAGCACTGCACCTGCGCCGGACCGAGGCGCGCCTGCAACCGTTCGATCAGGCGGGTCAGGCCTTCGCGCTCGCCGCGCGAGGTCGGGAAGAGTTCGGTGTTGGGCGGCGAGAGGCGGACGATGTCGGCGCACTGCAGGCGCAACTCGAGCGTCGGCGCGACGAGGTCGATTTGCGCCAGACGCTCCTGCAGCAGGCCGAGAAGATGACCTGCATCACGCGACGGTTCGGCGAGCGCGACGTCGAGCGTCGTCGCGGCCGGCGTCTGCGAGGCGCGCCAGCGCGGCTCGTGCGCCATGACGAGCGTGTAGCGACGCGTGGCGGCGTGTTGCGCCGCCAGCCAGGCGACGAGACGCGGCAGCAGCATTCCGGCGCCGTGGACCACTTGCTGCGTGGTGTCGGCGCGGGCGAAGAGCTCGAGTCGGCTGTCGAAGACCGGCGGCAACGCGATCGGTTCGCGCGGATCGGGCACCTGGCCGTAGGCGCGATCGACTTCGTCGAGCACCGCCTCGCCGAAGCGCCTCGCCAGGCCGGAGCGCGGCAGCCGGCGCAGGTCGGCGATCGTGCGCAGACCCATGCCCTGCAGCGCGTCCCAGTGCAGCCGGCCGGGACCGAGCAGCCAGATCGGCGCCGCATCGAGCGCCGCGTGGGATTCGGCAGGACCGGCGCAGTGCAGGTCGCGATGGGCCCGCGCGAGGAGCGTGGCGGCGAGCGGCGTCGGCGCGCTCACCGTCTGCACGGTGTGGCCGAACGGCACGACCGCGTCGTGGAGGCGGCGCCGCAACGCCGTCAGGCCGCCGAAATAGCGCAGGCTCGCCCGGACCTCGAGCAGCACGGTGTGCGGCGGTTCGGCGTCCGCCGCGGTGCTGGCCGGTGCGAGCGACACGTTCGGCGTGAAGGCGAGCGCGGCATGGGCGACCGCGGTCAGGGCGTCGGCGTCGCGCGCCGGATCGGCTTCGCCGAGCGTGAGTTGCGGCGCGAGCGACAGCGCCGTCGTCCGCTTGAGCCCCGGCTGGACGCCGAGCGCACGGGCGACCGCGTTGGCCTGGACGATGCGATGCGCCTTCTGCAGCGCCAGCGGCCGATCGGCGGCCTCGCCGTTGGCCAGAGCCGCCGAGAAGGTCTCGAGCGACAGCGACGGCAGGTGCAGGGCGATCCACAGCATGGACGGGCCGGACGATGGGCGGGACCGCAGGAACGCGTCGCCGCGGCGTCACGCGACGCTCGCCACGCCGGCAGCCCGCGTGCGCGGACCGAGCCGGCCGCGCACCCGGGAAACCGAGACGGCCGCACGGCCCTGCGCTGCCGTCGACAGCACTGCCGGCAAGGCGAGACGGATCGGCGCCTCGAGCGGCGGCCCGCGGCGCTTCAGCACGCGCACGGCCAACGCGTCGACACCGGCCGGCTGCAAGCCGAGCCGCAGCGGTGCCGAGCTCGGTCGCTGGGCCGCCGCCATCTCGCGCAGCACGAAGGCCGGCCCGTCGTGCGCATGGGCGGCGAGCTGCAGCCGGCGCAGCCGCTCGGCCCGCAACCGCGGCGGAAGCCAGCCCACGATGGCGCCGACATGGCCGCTCTTGAGCGCCTGCTCCATCGCCCAGAGGCTGTCGGTGCCGGGGATCACGCGGGCCCGGGTGTTGACGATCACCAGTTCCTCGAGGTCGAGACCGAGCTGAACCAGCGCCCCCGCCGACATGCATGCCGGAGGATCGAAAAGCATCACGAGCCGGCCGGTGCGTTGCAGCCCCGCGAGGCATGCGCTCAACAATCGGATTTCGCCGACGCCTGGATGCGGCAGCAGCAGCTCGGTCAGCGTCGCACGGGGCCAGCCGCCGCCGGGGAGTTGCGCGTCGAGCGCGGCGAAGCCGCTGGCCACGGTGGCGCCTGCGCGGTGGCCGAGCTGGTGGGCGCGCCAGAGCGCCGGATGCAGGGACTCGGGCTCGATGGAGCGGCGAGAGACCGGCCGGTGCGCGGCCACGGCTGCCTGAACGCCGTGGACCGGCGACGGCTCGCCACCGGCGGCAACGGGAGGCTCCACCGTCTCGCACGGTGGAAACGCCGCGGTGGCGACAGGCGGGGCACTCATGCGACAACTGTATGTTCATCCAGTAGTTTGCGCAACCTCGTCCGACCCACGCCGCGGCGATGCCGATGCGGTGCCGTTCCGGTCGCCGCGCCGCTGCGCTTGACGCCGTGGACCGCTCCGCCCGACCATGCCTCGTCTCGCTTCGACCCGATCGCACCGATGTCCTCGCCCTCGTCCTCGTCCTCGTCCTCGTCCTCGTCCTCGCCTTCGCCTTCGCCTTCGCCCTCTCCCTGCCCCTGCCGGTCGCCCGCCGCCTCACCGGCATACGACGCGTGCTGCGGGCGCTATCACGCCGGGCCGCTGCATCTGCAGGCGCCGGACGCCGAGGCGCTGATGCGCTCGCGCTACAGCGCCTGCGTGCTGCGGCTCGTGGGCTACATCCGCGACAGCTGGCATCCGAGCACGCGACCCGCGGTGATCGAGCCGCAACCCGAGGGGACGACCTGGCTCGGGCTCGAGATCCGCCGTCGGATGCAGACCGGCGCCGACCGGGCGACGGTCGAATTCGTCGCCCGCAGCAAGCAAGGCGGCCGGGCCGCGCGCCTTCACGAAACGAGCCGCTTCGTCCGCGACGACGGCCGCTGGACGTACGTCGACGGCGACCTGCGTTGAAGCGCGCCGCGTCGGTCCGCCCTCGGTCTCGCCGGGAGTCGACCGCCGACCCGTCCCGCCGCGGCGCGTCACAATGACGGCCCGGCGCCGCCGACGCCGACGCCCCACGGAGACAGGATGAACGGTTCAATGATGCAGCAGCCGCTGCTGATCTCGTCCCTGCTGGTCCACGCCGAACGCCACCACGGCGACCAGGCGGTGGTCTCGCGACGGGTCGAAGGCGACATCCACCGCATCACCTATCGCGAACTCGCGTCGCGCTCGCGCCGGCTGGCGAAGGCGCTCGCGCGGCTCGGCATCGAGCCCGGCGACCGGCTCGCGACGCTCGCCTGGAACGGCCACCGCCATCTCGAGCTCTACTACGCCGTGTCGGGCTCCGGTGCGGTGCTGCACACGCTCAACCCGCGGCTGCATCCCGACCACGTCGTCTACATCGCCGACCACGCCGAAGACCGGGTCCTGTTCTTCGACCTGACCTTCCTGCCGCTGGTCGAGGCCATCGCCGGCCGCCTGAAGACGGTCCGGACCTTCGTCGCGATGACCGACCGGGCGCACATGCCGGCCGAGACGACGATCGCGGACCTGCGCTGCTTCGAAGACATGCTCGACGCCGAGGACGACCGCTTCGACTGGCCGACCTTCGACGAGAACCGTGCCTCGTCGCTCTGCTACACCTCGGGGACCACCGGCAATCCGAAGGGCGTGCTCTACAGCCACCGCTCGACGCTCCTGCACACCTTCGCGATCGCATTGCCCGACTCGCTGTCGTGTTCGGCGCGCGACTCGATCCTGCCGGTCGTGCCGATGTTCCACGTCAACGCCTGGGGCCTGCCCTACGCGGCCTGCATGACCGGCTCGAAGCTCGTCTTTCCCGGCCCCGGGCTCGACGGCAAGTCGCTCTACGAGCTCTTCGAGAGCGAGGGCGTGACGCTCTCCGCCGGCGTGCCCACCGTCTGGCAGGGGTTGCTCGCCTACGTCGAGTCGCACGGGCTCAGGTTCTCGACGATGCGCCGCACGGTCATCGGCGGCTCGGCGTGCCCGCCGGCGATGATGAAGACGTTCCAGGAGGTCTACGACGTCCGAGTGGTGCATGCCTGGGGCATGACCGAGATGTCGCCGGTCGGCACCGTCAGCACCTTGAAGAGCAAGCACCTCGCGCTCGACACCGAAGCGCAGCGCGCGGTGCAGAGCACGCAAGGTCGGGCCGTGTTCGGCGTCGACATGCGAATCGTCGGCGGGAGCGGCGAGGAACTGCCCTGGGACGACAAGACCTCGGGCGAGCTGCAGGTCCGCGGCCCGTGGATCGTGCACAACTATTTCAGGGGCGAGAGCGACCCGCTGATGCCGGACGCCGCCGGCCATGGCTGGTTCCCGACCGGCGACGTCGCGACGATCGACGCCGACGGCTTCATGCACATCACCGACCGCAGCAAGGACGTGATCAAGTCCGGCGGCGAGTGGATCGGCTCGATCGATCTCGAGAACATCGCGATGGCGCATCCGGCGGTCGCGATGGCCGCCTGCATCGCCGCGGTCCACGAAAAATGGGACGAGCGGCCGCTGCTGATCGTCGTCCGGAAGCCCGGCACCGAGCTGGGTCGCGACGAGATGCTGCGGTTCTTCGACGGCCGCATCGCCAAGTGGTGGACACCGGACGACGTCGTCTTCGTCGATGCGATTCCGCTCGGCGCGACCGGCAAGATGCTGAAGAACCGGCTGCGCGAGCAGTACGGGCGGCACCTGCTCGCGCCGTCGTCGGCGTCCTGACGCGGCGCTGCGGTCGAGCCCTTGTCG
Organism: uncultured Rhizobacter sp.; assembly: GCA_964249855.1. Lineage (GTDB taxonomy): Bacteria > Pseudomonadota > Gammaproteobacteria > Burkholderiales > Burkholderiaceae_C > LMDS01. Next base: position 29,724 of record CAXUDL010000039.1, read on the forward strand.
TCCGGCGCCGTCTCCGCCGCCCTCGCCTTCGTCTGGTGGGGGCTGTTCCCGCTCTACTTCCGCATCGTCACGACCGTGCCGGCGGCCGAGGTGCTGGCACACCGCGTCGTCTGGTGCCTGGTGTTTCTCGCCGGCGTGCTCTCGTGGCGGCGGCAGTGGGCCTGGCTGCCGCGCGTGCTGCACGAACCGAAGACGCTCGGCGCCTTCGCCGGCAGCGCGCTGCTGATCGGCTGCAACTGGCTGATCTACATCTGGTCGGTCGGCCACCAGCACGTCGTCGACGCGAGCCTCGGCTACTTCATCACGCCGCTCGTCAACGTGCTGCTCGGGACGACGCTGCTCGGCGAGCGGCTGCGGCCGTTGCAGTGGACGGCGCTGGCGGTCGCCGGCATCGGCGTCGCCTGGCTGACCTGGCAGGCGGGCCATCCGCCGTGGATCGCGCTGGCGCTCGCCGCGAGCTTCGGTGCCTACGGACTGCTGCGCAAGGTGGCGTCCCTCGGCGCGCTCGAGGGCCTGGCGCTCGAGACGCTGCTGCTCACCCCGATCGCCGCGGTCGGCCTCGTCTTCTGGGCCGTGCACGGCGACGCCAGCTTTCCGTCGGACGACTGGCACACGAGCGCGTGGCTCGTCGCCTTCGGGCCGATGACCGCCGTGCCGCTGCTGCTGTTCGCCACCGCGGCGCGGAGCCTGTCGATGACGACGCTCGGGCTCATGCAGTACATCGGGCCGACGATCCAGCTCGTCGTCGCGCTGTTCGTCTTCGGCGAGCCGTTTCCCGCAGCGCAGGCGGTCGGCTTCGGCTGCATCTGGATCGCGCTGGCGCTCTACAGTGCCGAAGGCTGGCGCTACGCGGTGCGCAGGCGACCGGAGGTGCTCGCCGGCTGAAGGGCGCCCGCAGGTGGTTGGAGGTGGTCGCCGGATGAAAGGCGCCCGCAGGCGATCCGAAGTGCGCACTGGCTGAGATGCGCCCGCAGGCGATCCGAGGCGCACACCCAATGAGAGGCGCCCGCTGGCGACTGGAAATGCTGGCCGGCTAAGAGTCGCGCAGGGGTGGTCGGCGGCTCGTCCCCGGGGGAAGGGTGGAACACGGGATTCGCACGATCGAGCGAACCGGCCGGGGTACGAGGTGCCGCGCGTGTGCTCGGTTCGAGGAAAGGCAAGCCTCGGCCGGGACGACCGCGCGACGCGGCTGGACAGGGTCCACGCAGCACGGTCGCTCTCGAACGAGTCGGACCGGTCGTCCTCGGCCCGGTCGAAGCGGGTCGAACCGGTCGCCCTCGACCAAGGCAACCGGTGGCTTCGACCCAGGCAGACCGGCGGCCCTCGACCAGAGCGAGCCGCGGCGCTCGACCAAGGCGAACCGGTGGATTCTGGGCAAGCCGGACCGGTGGCCTTCCACGAGCAAGCCGGTCACACTGAACCGCAGCCGCCCGGCCGAAGGCGAAGCCCGCAGCCGGCCGGCGCGTCCGTCGTCAGGCGGTCACGGCGTCGGCGTCAACGTCCGCGGCGTGGGGCACCGGGGCGCTCGAGCGGATCAGGTAGTCGAACGCACCCAGCGCCGCCTTCGCGCCGTCGCCGGTCGCGATGATGATCTGCTTGAAGGGCACGGTCGTCACGTCGCCCGCGGCGAAGACGCCGGGGATCGACGTCTGGCCGTGGCTGTCGACGATGATCTCGCCATGCCGCGTCAGCTCGAGCGTGCCCCTCAGCCACTCGGAGTTCGGCACGAGGCCGATCTGCACGAAGACGCCCTCGAGCGGCACCTGCCTCGTCTCGCCGGTGGCGCGGTCGACGTAGGTCAGGCCGTCGACCTTGCCGCCGACACCGGTGATCTCGGTCGTCTGCGCCATCGTGTGAATGGCGACGTTCGGCAGGCTCTTCAACTTCGAGACGAGCACCGCATCGGCACGCAGCGCGTCGCCGAACTCGAGCAGCGTCACGTGGCCGACGATGCCCGCCAGGTCGATCGCCGCTTCGACGCCCGAATTGCCGCCGCCGATCACCGCGACGCGCTTGCCCTTGAAGAGCGGGCCGTCGCAATGCGGGCAGTAGGCCACGCCCTTGTTGCGATATTCCTTCTCGCCCGGCACGTTGACCTCGCGCCAGCGCGCGCCGGTCGACAGGATCACCGTGCGGCTGTTCAGCACCGCGCCGTTCGCGAGCTCGATGCCAACGAGGCCGTTGTTCTGCGCCGGCGGAATGAGCTTCTGCGCGCGCTGCAGATTGAGGATGTCGACGTCGTAGTGCTTGGCATGCTGCTCGAGCGCCGCCGCGAACTTCGGCCCGTCGGTTTCGAGCACCGAGATGAAGTTCTCGATGCTCATCGTGTCCATCGTCTGGCCGCCCAGGCGCTCGGCGAGCATGCCGGTGCGGATGCCCTTGCGCGCGGCGTAGACCGCGGCGGCAGCACCTGCCGGGCCGCCGCCGACGATCAGCACGTCGTACGCGCCCTTCTTGCTCAGCTTCGCGGCATCGCGCGCGGCAGCGCCGGTGTCGAGCTTCTTGACGATCTCCTCGACGTCCATCCGGCCCTGGCCGAAGTGCTCGCCGTTGAGGAACACCATCGGCACGGCGAGCACCTGGCGCTCGGCGACCTCCTGCTGGAACAGGCCGCCGTCGATCACGACGCTCTGGATGCGCGGGTTGAGCACCGCCATCAGGTTGAGCGCCTGGACGACGTCGGGGCAGTTGTGGCACGAGAGCGACATGAACGTCTCGAAGCGGAAGTCGCCGTCGAGATTCTTGATCTGCTCGATGACCTCGGCCTCGACCTTCGGCGGATGGCCGCCGACCTGCAGCAGCGCCAGCACGAGCGATGTGAACTCATGGCCGAGCGGGATGGCCGCGAAGCGGATGCGCGGCGGCTCGCCGATGCGTGCGAGCGAGAACGAGGGCGTTCTCGCATCGCTGCCGTCGGTGCGCAGCGTGATCTTGTCGGTGAGGCTCACGATGTCCTCGAGCAGGCCGTGCATCTCGCGCGACGACGCGCCGTCGTCGAGCGACGCGACGATTTCGAACGGCAGCTTCACCCGTTCGAGATAGGCCTTCAATTGCGCTTTGAGGTTGGCGTCGAGCATCGTGGATTCTCCTGTGCCTTCTTGCAGGCCACCGTGTGCCGGCGGCCGGGCGGGCCTGCCGCAGCCTCGTGGGCTGCAGCGGCGTGCGGTTGAAACGACGTCAGATCTTGCCGACGAGGTCGAGCGACGGCGTCAGCGTGGCTGCGCCCTGGTCCCACTTCGCCGGGCAGACCTCGCCAGGGTGCGCCGCCGTGTATTGGGCAGCCTTGAGCTTGCGCAGCGTCTCCTTGACGTCGCGCGCGATCTCGTTGGAATGCACCTCCGAGGTCTTGATGACGCCGTCGGGGTTGATCACGAAGGTGCCGCGCAGCGCCCGGCCTTCCTCGGGGATGTAGACGTCGAACGCCTTGGCGAGCGCGTGCGTCGAGTCGCCGATCAGCGGGAACTTCGCCTTGCCGACCGCCGGCGACGTTTCGTGCCAGACCTTGTGCGCGAAGTGCGAGTCGGTCGTCACGATGTACACCTCGGTGCCGAGCTTCTCGAATTCGGCGTAGTTGTCGGCCGCGTCCTCGACTTCCGTCGGGCAGTTGAACGTGAACGCCGCCGGCATGAAGATGAACACGGACCACTTGCCCTTCAGGCTCTCTTCGGTGACGTCGATGAACTTGCCGGTCTTGAAGGCCTGGACCTTGAACGGCGGAACGGTGGTGTTGATGACGGACATGTCGACTCCTACGGGTGGAAAAGCGTGGACGATAAAACCAGGACGAGTGGATCGTAAGCTATCGACCATTGATTATCGATTGTTTTTTGCTAACGACTCGATTGGGGTGGGCTCCGCAGTCGCATGCTGCAGCGCGTGCGTCGCAAGAGCGATTGGCTTGCGCACCGCGGACCCCGCGCCGCATCGAGGTCGGCGTTTGCTAGACTGCGAACCGTGTGGGGGGGTAGCTCAGCTGGGAGAGCGTCGCGTTCGCAATGCGAAGGTCGGGAGTTCGATCCTCCTCCTCTCCACCAATTTCTTCCAAGTCCTTGTTTCACCGAGCTTCGTTCTGATCTGCGGCGTGTCGGCATCGAGGTGGTCCATCCGAGTGGTCCGAGTCGAGCGCCTGCGTGCACATCGCCGATCGCTGGCGTCGCCGGCCAAGTTTCGGCCTCCTGAGATGTGGTCGAGAACTTGGACGGGCTCGGTAGAGATCCCGAGGCTCTTCGCGGTGCTCGATCGACTTTGAGAGCCAAGCGAGATCTGCTGTGCGCCTCGTTGTAGCGGTGGATTGGGAGTCCAGGGCTGCGACGAGTTGGTCGATGGCCGCTGTCAGTCAGTCGCGCGCGTAGAACGGCTCGTTCTACAGGCGGCCGAAGATGCCCTCGCACGCTGCGTTGTCCGGTGAGCACCCCTTTCGCGACATCGAGCGGACGAACGTCGCATCTGCGCACCGGGACAGCCATCCGGGCCACCGGTAGTGACGGCCACGATCCGAATGCACCGCTGGTCGATGCTGCTGGCGATGACGATCTCGATGGCGGCATCGAGCATCGTGTTGACGAGACCGGCGTCCGCCAAGTGCCGATCCACCAGCTGACGACCATGCCCTCGAAGCAATCGACCATTGGACGAATGCGCTGCACGGCGCAAGCGGGACGAATGGTGAAGCCAGTTGCAGCCCGATTCAATCCATCTCGCCGATTGTCGACTCGCGTCGACGCCGTGCGCCATCGAGACCGCCGCGATCGGCGACATCCGGTTCGCTGCAAGCGGCGACGACCCGTGCCTTGAACTCGTCGTATGCCTGCGACGACTTCGCTCACGACCACGAGGCTAGCCAAACCATCCACGAGTCCACTGACGAGTCGAGTGGCCGGAAGGCTCGCATGCCGACCGGCGACGATCAACGTCGATGGCTTCGCTCGTGAGCGGTACTGCCGGGCGCCTCGGACACGATGTCCACGTCGACGCTCATGCCGCCTTCGCGTCCGAGGTCGGTGCCTCGTCGGGACGCTCGCTCTCGTCGCGCCCGTGCGCCCATCGGTACAGCAGCGGCAGGACCAGCAGCGTCAGCGCGGTGGACGACAGGACGCCACCGATGACGACCGTCGCGAGCGGGCGCTGCACCTCGGCACCGGTGCCGGTGGCGATGGCCATCGGGATGAAGCCGAGCGATGCGACCAGCGCGGTCATCAAGACCGGACGCAGGCGCGTCAGCGCACCGTCCCGGATGGCGTCGTCGAGGCTGCTGCCCTGATCCCGCAAGCTGCGGATGTACGACAGCATCACCAGTCCGTTGAGCACGGCGACGCCCGACAACGCGATGAAACCCACCGCCGCCGAGATGGACAGCGGAATGCCCCGCGCCCACAGCGAGAGCACGCCGCCCGTCAGCGCGAACGGGATGCCGGTGAACACCAGGAGGCCATCCTTGATGTTGCCGAACATCGTGAACAACAGGACGAACACCATCAGCAGGGCGAGCGGCACCACGAGCTGCAGGCGCTTCGTCGCCGACTCGAGCTGTTCGAACGTTCCACCCCAGGCCGTCCAGTAGCCACTCGGCACGGAGACGGTTGCAAGAGCCGTCTGCGCGTCGCTCACGAACGACCCGAGGTCGCGCCCGGTGACGTTCGCGCTGACCACGACCCTGCGCTTGCCGTCCTCGCGCGACACTTGGTTCGGGCCGGGCGCCGTGTCGAGGCTCGCGAGTTCGCCGAGCGGCACGTAGGCCGTGGCTCCGGCGCCTCTGGGCAAGGCGATCGGCAAGCGACGAAGCGCCTCCACGTCCTGGCGGACCGTCTCGGGGAGCCTGACGACGATGTCGAAGCGACGGTCGCCCCGATAGAAGGTGCCGGCCTCGCGGCCGCCGATGGCCGTCGCCACCGTCTCCTGGACGTCGCTCATGTTCAGGCCGTAGCGCGTGGCCTTCGCGCGGTCGACGTTGACCGTCAGCATCGGCAGCCCGGTCGTCTGCTCGACCTTCACTTCGGTCGCGCCCGGCACCTTGCCCAGTGCCCCGGCGACCGCTGCGGCGGTCTGGTTCAGGACATCGTTGTCGTCGCCGAAGATCTTGACGGCGACGTCCGAGCGCACGCCCGAGATCAGCTCGTTGAAACGCAGCTGGATGGGTTGCGAGAACTCGTAGTTGTTGCCGGGCACCGAAGCCGCCTCCTCGCGGACGGCCGCGAGCAGTGCGTCGCGCGTCTTGCGCGGCTTCGGCCACTGGTCGAGCGGCTTGAGCATGATGTAGCCGTCCGAGATGTTCGGCGGCATCGGGTCGGCCGCGATGTCGGCGGTGCCGGTGCGGGCGAACACGCGCTCGATTTCCGGGAACCTGGCCTTCAGGCGAGCTTCGAGCTGCCTTTGCATCGCGACGGACTGGGTGAGGCTGGTCCCGGGAATGCGCAGCGCCTGGATCGCGAAGTCGCCTTCGTCAAGGCTCGGAACGAATTCGCTGCCGAGCCTGCTCGCCACCGCAGCGGAGAACACGACCGCCACCACCGCGAACGTGATGACGACGGGCGCATTGCGCAAGGCACCTTCGAGCACGGGCCGATAGCGACGCCCGGCCCACTCCATCAGCCGGTTCTCTTTCTCGGCGACACGACCGCCGATGAAGAGCGCGATCGCGGCGGGCACGAACGTGACGGACAGCACCATGGCGCCGAACAATGCCAAGAGCACGGTGTACGCCATCGGGTGGAACATCTTTCCCTCCACGCCCGTCAGCGCGAGGATGGGGATGTACACGACCATGATGATGAGCTGCCCGAACAGAAGCGGCCGTCGCGACTCCCGGGCCGCCACGTCGATCTCGTGGAAGCGCTCCGCGCGCGTCAGCGGTCGACCGCGATCGGCCTGCGCGTGCGCCAGGCGCCGGATGGCGGCCTCGGCCGACACCAGCGCGCCGTCGGCGATGACGCCGAAATCCAGCGCGCCGAGACTCATGAGGTTGGCGCTGATGCCGTAGCTGACCATCCCCGTGAACGTGAACAGCATCGCCAGCGGAATGACCATCGCCACGATGAGTGCCGCGCGGAGGTTGCCCAGCAGGGCGAACAGGACCACGACGACGAGCACCGCGCCCTCCAGCAGATTCTTCTGCACGGTGAGGATGGCCTTGTCGACCAGCACCGTGCGGTCGTACACCGTGACGGCCTTGACACCCGCCGGGAGCGTCCTGTTGATGGCCGCCATCTGCTGGTCCACCGCGCGGGAGACCGTGCGGCTGTTCTCTCCCATCAGCATGAACACCGTGCCGAGAACGACCTCCTTGCCGTTGTCGGTCGCAGCGCCGGTGCGAAGCTCGCGGCCGAGTTCGACGGCGGCGACGTCGCGGATGCGCATCGGCTGACCGGCAGCGGTGCCGATGATGATGTCGCCGATGTCGCCGAGCGACGCCACCTGTCCGGGCGCACGCACGAGGTACTGCTCGCCGCGCCGTTCGATGTAGCCGGCGCCCTGGCTCGCGTTGTTCTTCTGCAGCGCGCCGACCACGTCGGACAGGCTCAGGCCGTAGGCACCGAGCCGCTCGAGATCGGGTGCGACGACGTACTGCTTCTCGAACCCGCCGATCGAGTTGATGTCGGTGACGCCCTTGACATTGCGCAGCTGCGGCTTGATGACCCAGTCCTGGATCTCGCGCAGGTCGGTGGACGTGTACGGCGTGCCGTCGGGCTTTCTCGCGGCGTCGCTCGCCTCGACGGTCCAGAGGTAGATCTCTCCCAGCCCGGTCGACATCGGTCCCATGGTCGGTGTGATGCCGGCAGGCAACCGCTCGCGGGCCTCCTGGACGCGTTGGTTCACCAGTTGCCGGGCGAAATGGATGTCGGTGCCGTCCTTGAAGACGACGGTGACCTGCGAGAGCCCGTAGCGCGACAGCGACCGTGTCTGCTCGAGGCCGGGCAGCCCGGCCATCACGGTCTCGATGGGATAGGTAATGCGCTGCTCGGTCTCCAGCGGCGAATAGCCCGTCGCCTCCGTGTTGACGACGACCTGGACGTTGGAGATGTCGACGACGGCGTCGATCGGAAGGCGCGCGTAGTTGTAGACGCCGAGCCCGGCCATGCCGAGCACTGCGAGCATGACCAGCCAGCGCTGCGCGATGCAGAGGCGAACGATGCGTTCGAACATGGTCCGTCGCTGCTCAGTGGCCGTGCTCGGCGCCGGCTTTGCCGAGCTCGGCTTTCAGGATGAAGGTATTGGTCGCGGCGTAGCTGTCGCCGGGCCTCACGCCGCTCAGGATCTCGACCGTGCGGCCGTCCGAGCGGCCGACCTGCACCGGCTTGGCGACGAACCCCCCGGGAGCGGCCATGAAGAGCATCGGCTGCGCGTCGATGGTCTGCACCGCCTCGGCGACGACGGTCAGTGGCACCTGCTGGTCCTCGCCGAGAACCGCGACCGTCACGAAGAGGCCGGGGCGCCATGCGCCTTTCGGGTTGGACACGGTCACGCGCGCGCGGGCCGTGCGGGTTTGCTCGCCGAGCAGTGCACCGACATACGCGATGTCGCCTTCGACCGTGCTGTCGAATGCTGTCGAGGACACGACGACCCGCTGTCCGACACGGACCGTTGCCAGGTCTTTCGGCGCCACCGCGAACTCGGCCCAGACCGTGCTCAAGTCCGACACGGTGAAGATGCTCGCGTCTTCCTTGACGGCCTCGCCCAGGCTCAGATGCTTCTCGACGACGGTGCCGGCGAATGGCGCGCGAATGTCCAGCCGATTGAGGCCCGTGGACGCCCCCGTCGCACCCACCGCCGCCAGCTTCTGCGATGCGTTCTGCACCGCGATCTCCGCTTCCTGCAGCGCGCTCTGCGCCTGCTGGTAATCCTGCTGGGCGGAGATCTTGTCTTCCCAAAGCTTCTTTTCACGCTCGTGGGTCGACCTTGCGAGATCGCGCCGCTTCTGCGCGGTCAGCAGCTCGCTGCGCTGCTCGGCCAGCGACGTGCTCGCGACGACCGCGAGCACCTGTCCCTTCCGCACGAGTTGTCCGAGATCGGCGTTCACCGACTCGGCGACGCCGGCGAGGCGCGGCACGACGTGCGCGGTGCGGTCTTCGTTGAACCGAATCTCGCCCTGGAACCGGGCGGCGGTCCGGAGCTGCGCCGGGCCAGCGGCCTGCACCGTGATGCCCGAGGCCTTGCGCTGGTCCTCTGTCAGCTTGACCTGCCGCTCCGCGTGCTCCTCCCGATCGCCTTCGTTGTGGCCACCCGTCGCTCCGGCTTCGGCCTGGTGGCCGCGTTCGTCCTTCGCGCCTTCCTTCGGGGCAGCTCGACCGTCGTCGGCGTGCTGCTCCCGGCCGCTGTCGCCGGCGTCGGCGTGCGTGGCTTCTTCGCCACCCGGTGTCGCGCGCTCCGACAGGAGCACGGCCCCGCCGCCCAGCAGGCCGACGAGCACGATGACCGCCATCGCGATGCGTTGTGTGTTGCTGATTGCCATGATGTTCTCGGTGTTCGATCACCGACCGAGCAGCCGGTCGATGGTGGTGGCGGCCTGGTTCGAGGTCGACAGCGCGGTCAGATAGCGCGACCGGGCCTGGAGCAGCGAGCGTTGGGCGTCGATGACGTCGAGCACGCCGAACTTGCCGGCCTCGAAGCCTCTGGTCGCGGCGTCGTACGCCTGCTGCGCCGCGGGCAGCACCGTCGACTTCAGCGTCCGCGCCGACGCGCTCGCGACGCTCAACCGGTTCGACGCCTCTCGCAGCTCGGTCGCGACGCGGATGCGCGCGGCCTGGTGCTCGTCGCTGGCCTGTTCCGCACGCTGCAGCGCCTCGGCGGTCGCACCTTGGTTGCGGTCGAAGAACGGCAACGGCACGGAGATGCCGACGACGGCCTGCGTGCGGCCGAGGTCGTTGTCGCGCTTCGCGCCGATGCTCACGGTCAGGTCCGGTACGCCCTTGCTGCGTTCGACGTCGACGAGCGCCCGGCGCCGGTCGACCTCGATGCGACTCGCCTGCAATCCGGGCGAAACGTCGAGTTGTCGCCCGAGTTCGACGGCCGTTGCACGAGCGGGCATCGATTCGATGTCGCCTTGCACGGCGTCGAACTGCGGCTCCGGGTCGCCCCACAGCGCAGAGAGCGCCTGCCTTGCGCTCAGCAGCTCGGCCGTCGCCTCGGCCGCTTCCAGCTGCGCGTTGGCCTGGTCGACGCGGGCACGGGTTTCGTCCACGGGCGACACCTTGCCCGCGGCCACCCGCTTGCCGACGGCAGCGGCGCCGCGGACCGCGAGGTCGGCGGAATCGGCGGTCAGCGCGACCCGCTCCTGCGCCACGAGGACGCCGAAGAAGGCACGGACCACGTCGGCACGCAAGCCGGCTCGCACATCGCGGAGTTCTGCCTGGGCAAGGTCGCGTGCACGTTCGGCCGCGCCGACACGTGCGGCACGCTTGCCGCCGAGCTCGATGGGGAAGTCGACCGTTGCGGTGGTCGTGCGGGTCGCGCGCCGGGTGTCCTCGACCGAGGCGTTCAGCGCGGGATTGGGCCAGGCAGCGGCCTGGCGAACGGCGCCGTCATTGGCGTCGAGCCCGCGCTGTGCAGCGGCGACGGCGAAGCTCCTCGACGCCGCCCGTTCCTGCGCCTCTTCGAGGGTGAGGACCGACATGCGCTGAGCCTGCGCCGGAGAAAGCAGGAAGGGGCTGAACGCGATCGCCGCCAGAGCGAGCGGCAGCAGGTGATTTCGCATCGAATCTCACAAGGTCGATCCCAGGGATTCGGCGAAACGTCAGGACAGTCGGACTGGTGTGGACGTCTCGCCGGTCAGACGAGACGGAGCCATTGAGGGCGGTCGGGCGCTCGGGCGAGTGCCGAGGAGAAGGGCGGCGCGGACATGACTTCGGTCGACCGCAACGAGGCTTCGATGTCGCGCTCGCCGAGCCGGGCCGCGATCGCGACCACGGCGCCGGCATGGCACGACGCGCAGTCGGAGTCGGCCATCAGCTTGCTGTCGGACGCCTTCTTCGCCTCTCCCTTGTGAACGTGGGCGTGATGGCCCACATGCTCGCTTTGCCGCCCGGCGGTTTCGTGCTGGCAATACGCAGCAGCCGACGACCAGGCGAACTGGAGCGGCAACAGGAAGGCGAGGAAGACGACGAACGAGCGGAGCATCCATTCCAGTATAGATGCCGGTCGGCGCGGGGGCCGGATGTCCTCGCACGCTCCGTGGCTGCGGAACTCGTTCTTGGGTTCTTGGTAGATCCGGTGACGACGTTCCGACGATCTCTGCCCGGCCGCGGTGGCGACAGCCGCTCGCGAGCCGACCGCCGCTGAAGGAGGCGCGGCCTGGAAAGACGCTAGCAAGCGGTTTTTCGGTGCGAAATGAATTGTTCAGCGTTGCCTTAGCCAAGCATCGAAGGATTCAGCTGCCACAAGGACACGGTCAGCGCCGACGCGAAGCTCACCCATACGAGATACGGGACCAACAACAGTGCGGCGAGCCGCTGCAGAGGCCAGAACGCAGCGATCGTTGCCGCGATGAGCAGCCAGAGCAGCGCGATCTCCGCCAGCGACAGCGCGCCTTGGTGCAGCCCGAAGAACAACCAAGTCCAAAGTGCGTTGGCGAAGAGTTGAATGATGAAGAGCCTCAGCGCACTCGAAGCAGTGCGGAAGCCGTGCTTGCGCCAAACCAGCCAGGCTGCGACTGCCATGAAAAGGTAGAGCACCGCCCAAACGGGGCCGAAAAGCCATGCAGGCGGAGCCCAAGCCGGCTGAGACAGTTGCCCGTAGAAGTCAGCTGCACGTGCAGAGGCAATCGCTCCCACGCTGCCCGCGGCGAAAGTAACCATGAACCAGCCCGCGAGCCCGAGGGATTGGCTTTTGAATGTTTGGTGTGCCACAGCGCTTGTTGTCAGGCGAACGTTTTGATGAAGCGGACCGTCGCGGCGAGGTACGTTTGGCCGCAATTGAATTGAGGGCCCCACGCGCCTTGCCGCAGCGGATCCGCTCGAAGGTATACAAAGGGACTTCGTAAAATCTCTCAACCGCGCGCGACGCGCCAAGATTGTCGGTGTCGAGTCAGCAACCTGGTCTTGGGAGAGGAGAAGTCCAGGGAGAAGGGGTGCGGTCGATCATGGCTTTGCGCACAGCATGCCGGCCGTGATGAGCGCGCCTTCTAAAGGATCGTTTTCCAAGGCCAATCGGCCGATCTTGGCATGCAGCACCTCGAGGTCGACCGTCGCCTCATCTGGTCGCGGCTCGCCGCCGAACACGTCGGCCGCCTTGGCCAGCAGCTGGTTCTTCCAGTCGGTGATCTGGTCGGGGTCAACGCCGCGCTGTTGCGCAAGCTCGGCCAGCGTCTTGTCGCCGCGTACGGCGGCCGGCGCGACCTTGGCCTTGAATGCCGCTGAATGCGTGCGGCGGGGTCTCTTGCTCATGCTCGCTCCGGTTCCCAAGGGCGATGCCCTCACCCTCGGGAGCAGTGTCCACCTCGTCGGACTGTTCGGTTTGGCGAAGCCATCTGTGTTCATTTGACGATCATCAGGTACAGCGCGGCGACGAGCGGCACAGTGGCGATCACGCCCCAGAGCAGCCAGCGCCTCGACAGCGCCCAATAGAGCGGAGGCACTTCGCCTCCGCTGCGAAACCGCGCGGCCAACGCAGTCTGCCGGCCCTGCAACGGCACCAGGATGCAGAGCCACACCAGTCCCGAAGCGAGGAACAGCAACTGGCTCCAGAGCAGCCAGGGCCAGGCGGTGAGCGAAAGCCGCGCGCTCCAGGCCATGCCATAGCCGCCGACCATCAACAGCACGATGCCGATGCCGGTGAGGCCCCAGTCGGTCACCGTCACCAGCCGTTGTGCATGGGCGACGATGACAGGCTGCCGGGTGCGATCGGCAAACACCTTCCAGACCGACGTTGCCGTCACATTGCCGAGCAGCAGCACGACGCCGAGCACATGCAGAAATTTGAAGACCGTGTACAGCAAGGGAAGGACCGGGAGAGTCGAAAGCGGCACCCATGATGCCTGCACTCCGGGCCACGATGCGCCGCGCGGCGCGCCTAGCGTTCTCGGCGGCCTTCGGCGTTCAGGCTCCATTTCGACAAGCCTTCCAGCCGCAGCGGCAGCACCAGGAACACGTGCTCGACGATTGCCAGGATCATCGGCGTCGACGCCAGCGTCAGCGAGGTCGCTTCGAAGGCGACGTCCCGCCCGGCGCGGATTCCTGTCGGCCGACGCAAAGAAGAGGCTGATCGACCGCAGCACGCCAGAGAACCTGAGCCGGCACCTGATCGTGGACAACGACGCCACCCACAGCCACCGAAGGTGCAGAAGTGGTTGACCCACTACCCGCGCTTCGTCGTGCACTTCACCCCGACCAGCGCCTCGTGGCTGAACAGGATCGAGCGCTTGTTTCGGGACATCACCGACAAGCGCATCCGGCGCGACAGCTTCACCAATGTCACAGAGCTGGAGCGGGCCATCGATCTGTACGTGGTCCATCACAACATCGATCCCAAACCGTTCTTCTGTACGGCCAAAGCCGAGGACATCATGACCAAAGTGACCCGGCAAAAGCCGCCTCGGCACCAGCCACGGATAAGTACAGAACAGAGTGGCGCACCAATTGGGAGGGAATTGCCGTCTGTGGAAGCTGCAGTCGGGGTTGGCAAGTTGGCTACCCAAGACGCGATCGCCAGACAGCGCAGGTTCATTGCTTCGAGGCCTCGTGCAGCTGCTTGCTGTGCGTGCCTCGTCGACTTGCGCGGGCGTGCTGCGTCATCGGAAGGGGGCCGCTCACCGATGTGCTGCCTTTCCGACGCGATCGACGGTGTCAGGCGACACGACAAACTGGCCCCCTGACGACACGAGGATCTGACCCCCTTCGTGGAAGGAGGTCGAAGTGCAAGAAGAGGTCGAGCAAGCTCCCCGGTCCGAGTGGATTGAGGGGAGGCAGGCGATGCAGACGCCTGAGGACGTTCAGGCGATGATCAAGCTCGCATCGCTGGGCTGGGGGGCCAAGCGCATAAGCCGCGAGATGGGCTGCAGCCGCAACACCGTGCGCAGCTACCTGCGTCAAGGCGGCTGGCAGCCGTATCGATCGCCGCTGCGGCCGGGCAAACTGACGCCGCACGCAGACTGGCTGGCGGAACGGTTCCGTCAGCACCGCGGCAACTGCGATGTCGTGCGCCAGGAACTGCAGCGCGAGCATGGCGTCGTCGTGAGCCTTCGCACCGTCGAGCGCGCCGTGGCGCACCTGCGCAGCGAAGTGTTCGCCCAGACGGCGGCCACCGTGCGCTTTGAGACGCCGCCGGGGCACCAGTTGCAGATCGACTTCGGCACCGTCCGTGTGCCGATCGCCGACGAGCAGATCAGGGTCCACCTCTTCGTGGCGACGCTCGGCTACTCGCGCCGGACCTACGTTGCCATGTTCCTGCATGAGCGCCAGTCGGCCTGGCTGCAGGGTCTCGAAGGAGCCTTCCGGCACTTCGGCGGCACGACGCGCGAAGTGCTCGTCGACAACGCCCGTGCGCTCGTCAGCGAGCACGACGCCCAGACCCGCGAGGTCGCCTTCAACGAACGCTTCCACGCGTTCTGCCGGTACTGGGGCGTCGTGCCACGGGCGTGTGCGCCTTACCGTGCCCGGACCAAGGGCAAGGACGAGCGCGGCGTCGGCTACGTCAAGCGCAACGCCATCGCCGGCCACTGCTTCGCATCCCTGGAGGCACTGCAGTCGCACTTGGCGCGTTGGATGCGCGAAGTCGCCGACGTGCGGGTGCACGGCACCACCGGCGAGCCGCCGATCGAACGCTTCAATTGCGACGAGCGGGCGACCTTGAGGCCGCTGCAGGCCAAGGCGCCGTTCCTGCAGGTTCGCGAGCTCAGTCGCCGCGTTCACACCGACGCCTGCATCGAGCTCGACACCAACCGCTACAGCGTGCCGTGGAAGCTCATCGGTGAGACCGTCACCGTGGTCGTCGCCGAGCGGCAGGTGCGGGTGCAGTACGCCGGCCAGGAAGTTGCCCGCCACGCGCAGTGCGGCGACCGGCGCAGCGGCGTCATCGACCGCAGCCACCTCGTGGGCATCGTCGGGGCGCACCTGGTGGGCGTGAGCTGGCTGGCGCGGCCGAGTGCTGCCGCAGCACCCCTGCCGGAGGTCACGGCCGAGTTGCTCCGGCCGCTTACCGAGTACGAGACCGCCCTCGGAGGAGGCTGGTGATGGCGGCCGTCAAGAAGAGCGCACCGGTGGAAATGCCCCATGACCTCGAGCCGATGTTGACGAGGTTGAAGCTGACGGCGATCCGCGATCAGCTCGACACGCTTCTCGACCAGGCGGGACGCGCCGAACTCAACCTGCGCGAAGCGCTGGCGATGCTGTGCGCGGCGGAGGTGGCGCGCAAGGACGAGCGGCGCATCCAGATGGGGATGTCGATCGCGAAGTTCCCGTGCGTGCGCACGCTCGACGGCTTCGAGTACGACGCTCAGCCCTCGGTGGACCCGAAGCAGATCCGAGAGCTCGCCACGTCGCGCTGGGTGGCCAACGGCGACAGCGTGCTGCTGCTGGGCCCGCCCGGCGTGGGCAAGACGCATCTGGCGGTGGTGCTCGGCAGGGAAGCAATTGTGCGCGGCTACTCGACGCTCTTCGTGCCGGCCACGAGCCTGGTGACGCAACTTGCGCGGGCGCACGCGGAGGGTCGGCTCGAGGAGAAGCTGCTGCACTTCACCAAGCCCAAGCTACTGGTCGTCGACGAACTCGGCTACCTGCCGTTCGAGGCCAACGCCGCGCACCTGTTCTTCCAGCTCGTCAGCCGCCGCTACGAGCGCGGCTCGATGCTGGTGACAAGCAACCGCTCGGTCGCCGAGTGGGGCGGCGTCTTCGGCGACGGTCGTCGCCACCGCGATCCTCGACCGGCTTCTGCATCACAGCCACGTCATCACGATCCGCGGCGACAGCTACCGGCTGCGGACCAAACGCCGCGCTGGCCTGGTTCACCAGGCCAGCGCGAACACCGCAACCCAAACCGATTGATCAGCAACCGGGGGTCACTTCTGCATGTCGCCAGGGGGCCAGTTCCTGATGTCGCTTGACAGACGGCTCGATACCGCGGCCGGTGCCGACCGGTCCGCGCCCGGTGGCCTGCGCATCAGCCTCGTCGCTCCCCCGAACGGATGCCCGCCTCGGACACACCTCCGGTGGGCAGACACCGGCCTGCCGGTGCGTCGAAGATGCCGCCACGGCCTGCCGTGCACCATCGCCGCCGGCGCAACTCGGAGCCTCCGCCCCCATGCAATCGCATTCCTCTTCCTCACCTCGTCGACGTCGTGCGGAGCGCAACGACGATCCGCCTCCGATGCCACCGGTCCGCTGACCGGCGCCGATCGATGCCGATGTCGACGCTCGCCGATCCCGGGCAGCGACGTCGAATCGACCGGCGCCTCGGAGCCGCACGCACCGCGACGCAAGACGTTGCCTTGCACGCCGACCGTGGACTCGTCGCCCGGGCACTGCATCGCGACGTCGACGAACCGGTCGCGTCGCGCGAATCGATGACAGCGCCTCCCGTTGCAAGATGCATGTGAAACGACTGCCTCGCCGTGGCAACATGACACAGACAGCGCCGACCTCGCGATGGAACTGCCGAGATGGGCCATGACGATCGGACCCATGAGACGGGTGATGCGGAATCAACCCCTCGGGGTACCGGCGAGCCAGCGAGCCTCAACCGCAATCGACACGGAACGGTAGCCGACCGGTAGCCAAGGGACGGACCCGCGCCTGCGGACCAGCACAGGCTTGTCGATACAACCGTCCGCAAGCCCGCGACCCCCGCCCTGATGCCGAAACGAGCGAGCTTCGCCGCTCACCGCTCACGGCTCACCGCACGCCACGCACTGCGCACCACACACCACTCGCGGTGGGCCGGTCGCCGTTCCCCGTTCGCTGTTCGCCGTTCGTGAGCGTCCAGTCCGACCACATTGATTTCGCTCACGGTGCCGGTTGAGCATGG
>CAXUDL010000040.1:0-46514 GCA_964249855.1 uncultured Rhizobacter sp.
TTGATCTCGGCGTTGCACAGCACGTCCGGGTTGGGCGTGCGGCCGGCGGCGTACTCGCGCAGGAAGTCGGCGAAGACGCGGTCCTTGTAGTCGGCGGCGAAATTGACGTGCTCGAGGTCGATGCCGATCACGTCGGCGACCGCGGCGGCGTCGACGAAGTCGATGTTCGACGGGCAGTGGCCGGGGTCGGCGTTGTCACCGCGGCCCGCGGGCCGGTCGTCGTCCTCCCAGTTCTTCATGAACAGGCCGACGACCTCGTGGCCGGCCTGCTTGAGCAGCCAGGCGCTGACGGCCGAGTCGACGCCGCCCGACAGGCCGACGACGACGCGCTCGAGGTTCATCCAGGCATTTTAGGAGCCGCTGCCGGGCCGCAGCCGGCATGTCGTCGCCGGACGGAACCGGCGGACCGCGCCAGCGCCGCGGAGCGCTCCGAGCCGTTCGCCGTCGGCCCTCGGCGAGTGCCCGGCAGCGCTTCGGGCAGCAGCGCCGTCGGCCCGTGGTCCGCGTCCCGCGAACCGTTCGGATGGGCCGCCGGCTGTCGCCCGCACGACCTGCAGCGCCGCCGCGCCTGCCCTACCATCTCCGTGCCGGTCGTCCGACCGGCACACGTCTTCAGGGCGGGGCGGAATTCCCCACCGGCGGTGGTTCGAAGCGCTTCGGCGCATTCGACGAGCCCGCGAGCGCTCGGCACGTCCCCGTGCCGAGGTCAGCAGATCCGGTGAGATGCCGGAGCCGACGGTCACAGTCCGGATGAAAGAAGATGTGCCGATGCGGCTCGGCCGCGCCTCGGGTGATCCGCGGCGCGGTCGCACCGCGTTCGCGCGCCCTGGAATGTTTTTCGCCTTTTCCGCGAGGAGCGTTTCCACCATGTCCCGACCGTCCCACCCCCTCCCGCGCGGCGCCTTGCCCGCGCGCCTGCGCATCGCGCTCGACGCGCTGCGCCACGGCCGCGCCGTCGTCCTGCTCGACGACGACGACCGCGAGAACGAGGCCGACCTCGTCGTCGCCGCCGAGCGCATCACCGTGCCGATGATGGCGACGCTGATCCGCGAGTGCTCGGGCATCGTCTGCCTGTGCCTTGAGGCCGCCGCGCTCGAACGGCTCGCGCTGCCGCCGATGGTCGCCGCCAACGGCAGCCGCAACGGCACGGCGTTCACCGTGTCGATCGAGGCGCGCGACGGCGTCACGACCGGCGTCAGCGCCGCCGACCGGGTCACGACGATCCGCGCCGCGGTCGCGCCCGACGCCGTCGCAGGCGACCTCGTGAGCCCCGGCCACGTGTTCCCGCTGCGCGCCGCGCCGGGCGGCGTGCTCGAGCGGCGCGGCCACACCGAGGGTGCGGTCGACCTGGCGCGGCTGGCGGGCCTGCAGCCGGCGGCGGTGCTGTGCGAACTGATGAACGCCGATGGCAGCATGATGCGCGGCGACGCGCTGCTCGCCTTCTCGCGGCAGCACGGTTTTCCCCAGCTGACGATCGCCGAGCTCGTCGCATACCGGCGCGAGACGTCGTCCGCGCCGGCGCTGTGCGGCGAGGGCCGCTGACGCACGACGCGCCGGCCGGGCTGCCGCTCGCGTCTAGACGCGCCGTCCCCGGCGACCGGCGGCACCCTGCCGCCGGTCCACCGCAGGCCGGCGTCGACGGGCGCCGGCACCGCACGGCTTTGTCACGCCGGTGTCGTGTTGCTTCGTGAAGATCGGCGTCCTCATGTCAAGGAAGCCACCATGCCCCGCCCCCTCTCGCCCGCACGCCTGCCGCTCGCGATCGCCCTTGCGCTGAGCGGTGCCACGGCGTCGTTCCCGTCGACCGCTGCCGGCGTCAACTCCCTCGTCGGCTGGGCGATGATGCCGGCCAACACGACCGCCGTCGGCCCGACGACCGGCCAGTTCGCAGCTTCGGCATTCGCCGCCAATCCGGTGCCGCTCGTCGACGCGCAGTCGGTGCAGGGCTTCTCGGCCGTGCTCCCCGGCCCGGCCGCCGGCACCTACCTCGTCATGCCCGACAACGGGTTCGGGGCGAAATCGAATTCGCCCGACGCGCTGCTCCGCCTCTACGCCGTCGCGCCCGACTTCCGCACCGCGACCGGCGGCAGCGGCACCGTCGCCGCGGCCAACTTCACGACCGGCGCGCCGCTCGCGAGCTTCACCACGTCGAGCTTCATCAGCCTGCGCGATCCCGATCGCCTGCTCGGCTCGCCGCTCGTCGCCGACCGCGTCAACTATCCCTATGCCGGCAGCGGCCCGGGCAGCGCGTCGATCCCCGTCGCGGCCGAGATCAAGAGCGGCCGGCTGCTGACCGGCGGCGACCTCGACATCGAGTCGGTCCGCAAGGACGTGAACGGCAATTTCTGGGTCGGCGACGAATTCGGCCCGTTCCTCGTCAAGACCGACGCCACCGGCAAGGTGCTGCGCGGCGAGGTCTCGGTGCCCGGCGTCGCCGCGCCGGAGAACCCGTTCCGCGGCAACACGCCGGCCAACCTCGGCAGTTCGCGCGGCTTCGAGGGCATGGCGATCAACAAGTCGGGAACGACGCTCTTCACGCTCCTCGAAGGCACGGTCACCGGCGACCCGGCGGGAAGCCTGCGGATCAACACCTTCGACATCGCGAGCGAGAGCTTTTCGGCCCAGCTGATGCGCTACAGGCTCGACCCGCTCGGCACCAACATCGGCGACATGACCGCGCTCGACGACACGCACTTCGTCGTCATCGAACGCAACAACGACACCGGCACCAGCGGCACGCCGTTCAAGAAGATCTTCGAGATCGACATGGCCAAGCTCGACGCCGACGGCTACGTGGCGAAGACCGAACTGGTCGACCTGATGAACATCGCCGACCCGAACGACCTGAACCGCGACGGCAGTGCCAAGTTCACCTTCCCCTACGTGACCATCGAGAGCGTGCTGCCGCTCGACGGCAACCGCCTGCTCGTCATCAACGACAACAACTACCCCGGCGGCGGCGGGCGCGGCAACTTCGCCGACGCGACCGAGTTCCTGGTGATCGACGTCGGCACGGTCGCCGCGGTGCCCGAGCCGGCGACGGTCGCGATGTTGCCGCTCGGCCTGCTCGGCGTCGCCGGGCTCGCGCGGCTCAGGTCGCGGCGCGCTGCGCGCCCGGTGCCGCAACTGCGCTGACCGCGCGGGCCGGCCGCCGGCGTCGCGGTCCGGCGCGAGCGGCGCCGACGCCGGTCACGCCGCTGCCTGGTCGCGGCCCAGGCCCTTGGCGCGGTAGAGCGCCGCATCGGCGGCCTTCAGCAGCAGCCGGGAGTCGGCGGCGCTGTCGAGCACCACGCTCGCTGCGCCGATGCTGACGGTCAGGAAGCGACCGATCGGCGAGTGCGCGTGATCGATCCGCAGCTCGTGCAGCCGCTGGCGCAAGCGCTGCGCCGTGGCGAGCGTCACCGACGCGTCGCAGCCCGGCAGCAGCACGCCGAACTCCTCGCCGCCGATGCGGGCCGGCACCGGTGCGCCGCCGTCCGCGGTGCGCTGCGCGCCGTCCTGCGCCCACTGCAGCAGCGCGGCGGCGACGCGCTGCAGGCAGGCGTCGCCGGCCGGATGGCCATAGCCGTCGTTGAAGTTCTTGAAGTGGTCGATGTCGAGGATCAGCAGGCCGAGCGGCATGCGTGTCGACGCGCACGCGGCCGCGAGCCGCTCGAGCTCGGCCTCGAAATGGCGCCGGTTGGGCAGCCGTGTCAGCGAGTCGACCGTGGCGAGCCGCGTCAGGTGCGCGGTGTTGCGCTGGAGCACGCTCAGCTGCGCGACGCGCAACCGGTCGAGCACATAGGCGCGGCGCTTCGCGCGTTCCAGCAGGTAGCCGCCGAGCAGCGAGTAGACGGTGGCGCTGACCAGCACGCCGAGCATCGCGCTCCAGCAGTCGCGGTCGACCGGGTCGGCCGGCGCCATCCAGGTCGCGACCGCACCGCAGATGAGGAGCGACGGCACGAGGCAAAAGCGCAAGGGCTGGGCCACGACGAGGCTGCCGAACATCGGCAACAGGCACACGCCGAGCGTCGCGCTGTAGACGGTGGCCGAGGTGCTGCGCGACTCGATCGCCGCGATCGCGAGGCCGAACACGGTGATCATCGCCGAGACGATGCCTTCGCGGACGCGCCAGCCGAACGCAAGTTTCAGGTTGAGCGTCGCCATCGCCAGCGCGACGATCGTCAGCGCCAGCAGGTGGCGCATGAGCGTGTCGGCGACGTCCGCGAGCATCGGCCGGCACAGGGCGACGTAGACCAGCAGCAGGCCCATCCCGCCGGCCGACGCGAAGGCGAGCTGGCGGCGGCGGGCAGTCGCGTCGCGCTCCTGGAACTCGGTCTCGATGTCGGCCGGGAAGCGCAGGCTGCGCAGGCCGCGGCCGAGCAGGCCGGTGAGCCTGTCGATGCGTGCGAGATCGTCGGCCGGCGCATCCGGTTCCGGCGACAGCGACTCGCTGCCCCTGCGCTGCCGCGGCGAGGCCGCCGCGGCGAGCGGCGTCTCGCAGCTCGCGTGGCTGTTGCGCCCCTGGCTCTTGGCGGCGTAGAGCGCCGCGTCGGCGGCACCGACGAGCGACGACGCCCAGAGCCCGCTCGCCGGCGTGAGCGCGGCGGCGCCGACGCTCACCGTGACGATCGACGCACTGGTCGAGCCGGCGTGGGCCACGCCGAGTGCGCGCACGGCGTCGCAGGTCTCTGCGGCGACCGCGGCGACGCGGCTCGCGTCTTGACCGGGGAAGAGGAGCGCGAACTCCTCGCCGCCGACGCGCGCGGCGAGGCCGTCGTGGCGTGCGGCGACGGCCTCCAGCACGGCGGCGACGTCGGTCAGGCAGCGGTCGCCGGCGGGGTGGCCGTAGTGGTCGTTGTAGCGCTTGAAGTGGTCGACGTCGACCTGCAGCAGCCCGACCGGTCGCCCGGCGCGCTGCGCCTCGGCCCAGGCGCGGCCGAGTTCGGCATCGAAATGCCGCCGGTTGTGGAGCTGCGTCAGCCCGTCGCGGACGGTCAGCTCGCGCAGCGCGCCGGCGTCGCGGAGCAGCGCCGCGTGGCGCCGGTTCTTCAGGCAGGCGAGCAGGTAGCCGTGGCGCTCGCTGCGCTCGAGCAGGTAGTTGCCGGCGGTGCCGAACACCATCACGACGCCGAACAGCAGCAGGTGGTTCTGCAGCACCAGAGCCGATTCCCCGCCGCTGCTGCGCGCGCAGGCCGCATAGGCGAGGTAGACGAAGAGATTGACGGCGACCGCGAAGCGGAACTGCAGTCGCGCGCCGATGCCGATGTGCAGGAAGACCAGCACGACGCCGCTCGTGTGCATCAACGCGGGCGTGCCCGACACGAAGGGCAGCGCGGTGCAGGCGTAGCCGGCGATGCCGAGCGTGCCGAGCGCCGTCAGCGCGTCGCGCGTCGCGTCGCGGATCCGGCGCCTGCCGAGCCAGTGGAGCAGCACGCCGGCGAGCGCCGCGACGACGACCGTGACGCGGAGCGTCTGCAGGTCGCTCGGAGAGCCCGGGAGATCGACGTCGCCCCGGCCGCTGAGCAGCACGAACATCAGGATCCCGAGCAGATTGCAGACGATGTGGCGCCAGGATCGCGTCTGGCTCGTGTCGTCTTCGTAGGCGCGTTCGAGCGTTCGCGGGAACCGCAGCCGGTGCCAGCCGCGGATCAGCGCGCACTCCAGCACGCCCGCTTCGATGGGTTCGGCGGCAGCAGAAGTCTGCGGGCGCAGAAAAGCGGTGGCGGAGGTCACGCCAGCTTTTCGGACGGTCGGGCGGCGGCTGAAACGCTTTCGCGGCATTCGTCGTGGAAATCGGACGTCGGTCGGCCGCCCGGCCACCCTGCGGCAGAATCCGGCGATCACAAGTCCGGGGAGAGAAGATGCTGATCGGCGTTCCGCTCGAAACGGCGGCCGGTGAGACGCGCGTGGCGGTGACGCCCGAGACCGCGAAGAAGCTCGTCGCCCAGGGCCAGACGGTGCGGGTGGAGTCGGGCGCCGGACTGCGGGCGAGCGCGCCCGATGCGGCGTACGTCGCGTCGGGCGCCGAGATCACCGACCGCGCGGGCGCGCTCGGCGCCGACCTGGTGCTGAAGGTGCGCTCGCCGAGCGTCGACGAGCTGCCGCTGATGAAGGCGGGCGCCGCGCTCGTCGGCATGCTGAACCCGTTCGAGCGCGAAAGCCTGCAGCGCCTCGCCACCGCCGGCCTGACGAGCTTCGCGCTCGAAGCCGCGCCGCGCACGACGCGCGCGCAGAGCATGGACGTGCTGTCCAGCCAGGCGAACATCGCCGGCTACAAGGCGGTGATGGTCGCCGCCGACCGCTACCAGCGCTTCTTCCCGATGCTGATGACCGCGGCCGGCACGGTGAAGGCGGCGCGCGTCGTCGTCCTCGGCGTGGGCGTCGCCGGCTTGCAGGCGATCGCGACCGCCAAGCGCCTCGGCGCGGTGATCGAGGCGAGCGACGTGCGGCCGAGCGTGAAGGAACAGGTCGAGTCGCTCGGCGCCAAGTTCATCGACGTGCCCTACGAGACCGCCGAGGAGAAGGACGCGGCCGAAGGCGTCGGCGGCTATGCGCGGCCGATGCCCGCGTCCTGGCTTGCGCGGCAGCAGCTCGAGGTCGCCAAACGCGTCGCGCTGGCCGACATCGTCATCTCGACCGCGCTGATCCCCGGACGCGCGGCCCCGAGGCTCGTCACCGAGGACATGGTGAAGGCGATGAAGCCGGGCTCGGTCGTCGTCGACCTCGCCGCCGGCCGCGGCGAGGGCGGCGTCGGCGGCAACTGCCCGCTGACCGAGACCGACAGGACCGTCGTCAAGCACGGCGTGACGCTCGTCGGCGAAACGAACCTGGCCGCGCTCGTCGCCGCCGATGCGTCGGCGCTCTATGCGCGCAACGTGCTCGACTTCCTGAAGCTCGTCCTGCCCAAGGACGGCGGCTTGCAGGTCCCGATGGACGACGACATCGTCGCCGCCTGCCTGATGACCCGTGACGGCGATGTCCGTCGCCCGGCCTGACCCGCCGCGATCGAGAGGAACACCGAGCGCCATGGAACACGAGATCGTTTCCCACACCGTCACCAACCTGATCATCTTCGTGCTGGCGATCTACGTCGGCTACCACGTCGTCTGGACCGTCACGCCGGCGCTGCACACGCCGCTGATGGCGGTCACCAACGCCGTCTCGGCGATCATCATCGTCGGCGCGATGCTGGCGGCGGCGCTCACCACCGGCCCGGTCGGCAAGATTTTCGGCGTGCTCGCGGTCGCGCTCGCCGCGGTCAACGTCTTCGGCGGCTTCCTCGTGACGCGGCGCATGCTCGAGATGTTCCGGAAGAAGGAGCGCAAGGCGCCGGCGCAAGAGGCGCCGAAATGAGCCTCGACCTCGTCACGCTGCTCTACCTCGTCGCGAGCGTCTGCTTCATCCAGGCGCTGAAGGGCCTGTCGCATCCGACGACGTCGATCCGCGGCAACGTCTTCGGCATGGCCGGGATGGCGCTGGCGGTCGTGACGACCGCGGCGCTGATCGTCAAGCTCGCCGGCGAGGCGCAGGCGAGCGGCATCGCCGGCCTGGCCTGGGTGCTCGTCGGCCTCGTCGTCGGCGGCGCCGCCGGCACGCTGATGGCGCAGCGCGTCGAGATGACGAAGATGCCCGAGCTCGTCGCCTTCATGCACAGCATGATCGGCCTCGCGGCGGTCTTCATCGCGATCGCGGCGGTGTCCGAGCCGCACGCGTTCGGCATCGCGGCGATCGGCGAGCCGATTCCGCGCGGCAACCGGCTCGAACTCGCGCTCGGCGCGGCGATCGGCGCGATCACCTTCAGCGGCTCGGTCATCGCCTTCGGAAAGCTTTCGGGCAAATACAAGTTCCGCCTGTTCCAGGGCGCGCCGGTGTCGTTCCCTGGCCAACACATCCTGAACCTCGTGCTCGGCCTCGCGCTCGTCGGCTTCGTCTACGGTTTCTTCGCGACCGAGAGCGCGTTCGACTTCGCGCTGCTGTTGATCCTCGCCTTCGTGCTCGGCGTGCTCATCATCATCCCGATCGGCGGCGCCGACATGCCGGTCGTCGTCTCGATGCTCAACAGCTACTCGGGCTGGGCGGCGGCGGGCATCGGCTTCTCGCTCAACAACGCGATGCTGATCGTCGCCGGCTCGCTCGTCGGCTCGTCGGGCGCGATCCTGAGCTACATCATGTGCAAGGCGATGAACCGGTCGTTCTTCAACGTGATCCTGGGCGGCTTCGGCGGCGAGGCGGCCACCGCCGGTGGTGCGAAGGCCGAGGCCCGGCCGGTGAAGTCCGGGAGCGCCGACGACGCCGCCTTCGTGCTCGGCAACGCCGAGACGGTGGTGATCGTGCCGGGCTACGGCCTCGCCGTCGCGCGGGCCCAGCACGCCGTCAAGGAACTCGCCGCCAAGCTGACCGCGAAGGGCGTCACCGTGAAGTACGCGATCCACCCGGTCGCCGGCCGCATGCCGGGCCACATGAACGTGCTGCTCGCCGAGGCCGAGGTGCCGTACGACCAGGTGTTCGAGATGGAGGACATCAACGGCGAGTTCGGGCAAGCCGACGTCGCGATCATCCTCGGCGCCAACGACGTCGTGAACCCGGCCGCGCACGTCAAGGGCAGCCCCATCTACGGCATGCCGATCCTCGAGGCCTACAAGGCCAAGACCGTCATCGTCAACAAGCGCTCGATGGCGTCGGGCTACGCCGGCCTCGACAACGAGCTCTTCTACATGGACAAGACGATGATGGTGTTCGGCGACGCGAAGAAGGTGGTGGAGGACATGGTGAAGGCGGTCGAGTGAGGACCAAGGACCCGCTCGATGCCCTCAAGGAAAAGGGTTTCGAGTTGCGCTTCGTCTCGCATGCAAGATCGATCCTGACGACGGAGTTCCGCCCTGCGCTCGAGCAACTAAGCCAAGTGCTCGTCCCCATCGAGCTTCCAATCAGCGAGATCATTGGTAGCGGCGGCGGCGAGACGAGATTCACGCAACGCCTGCGGAGGTCGCTGGCGCGACTTGGCTGGACAAAGCACATCTTCCAGATCGGACGGACAGTCGACGGCATCACACGGGAGTCAACCTCGCACGAAGTGGATCATGTCAAGACGTTCGAGAGCTCGGGTACTGTCGCCCTGGAGATCGAATGGAACAACAAAGATCCCTTTTTCGATCGCGATCTGGAAAACTTCAAACGCCTGCATGTGGAAGGCGCCATCAGCGTCGGCGTTCTGATCACACGCGGTGCTTCGCTTCAAGACGCCCTGCAGAAATCCGTTGCGCGATTCGCTTCGGACCGCCGAATCGCAGGCTTTGAAGATCTTGCGAGGAACGGCTACGTTCCCACGCCGAAACAGCGCGCCAACGTCACAAAGCGCGTGCAGCGAACGAAAAAGCCAATCGGCTTTGCTCAGGCTTGGACTGAGAACTTTGTCGCCAACAAGTTTGGACAAGCGACAACGCATTGGTCGAAGCTCATCCATCGCATAGAGCGCGGCGTCGGGAATCCGTGCCCGTTGATGCTCATCGGGTTGCCGGCGGCGGTCATCAGATTTGACGATGGTGAGGTTGAACAGCTGTCAGAAGACGACGTCAACAACGACGGCTCTGACGAGCCCGATTAAGCAGGGAAAAGGTCCGGCGTGCGCTCCTGTTGCGAATGGTGCGCATAAGTGGGCCAGTCAGGTCTATACCCGTCGTGGGCTTGATCTCCCCAGATGGCCCAGCCGGGACGGCTACCCCGCGCGAACAGTTCAAGATACGGTCCAGCGCTGCAACTCGTGATCAACGCATACTGTTCGTCCGGCTTGCGGCTATGTTCTCGTTTGCGCGTCGACATCATATTGACCTGTGTCCGACCCGGCGGCAAGGTCCGCGCATTCCGGCCCCGGACGCCGAAGAGCAGTAGCTCGGTGACATTGCGGAAATAAAAACCGACTCCACGCCCATCGGGCCCGCCGTCTTTGCGGATTTTTTGCCAGACGATGTTCGACTTGTACTCAAAGCCCCAAGCTTTCATCACCTCGAGCCCGGATGGCAACAAGGCGTTTGGCACCCAAAGATACAGGTGAGCTGTGTCGGCGGCAGCGGCGGCAACGGGCAGGTCTTTGATGCCCTCGATGTCCATCGTGGCGTATCGGGCCAAGCGCTTATGCTCCGGTGCGACCTTCCCAGTCTGGTTCTGGAATCGCCAGGGTGGATCCGCCAAGACGGTCGCGAACTTGCGGCCACTGATGAACTGCAGGAAGCTTTCCGATGGCGTTGGATTCATAGCGTCGCATCATAGTCAATGATCGGGCGCATCCTGGATATTTTCACAGTACAAAGACGACATCGGGCCAGTGTCGTGTCGCCCGTTGCGACATGTTGCGAGCGAGCCCTTGCCGCTTGTCCATCGCACTTGTGCCGCGAACGCTGCCCGAAGCGAGCGATCGCCGCTGCTCGATGACCCCCGGCCTCACCTGGCTCCTCGCGACCGCCTGCGGCCTTATCGTCGCGAACGTCTACTACGCGCAGCCGCTGATCGCGCTGATCGCGCCCGACATCGGCCTGTACGCGACCGCCGCGAGCCTGATCGTGACGGTGACGCAGGCCGGCTATTGCGCCGGCCTGGTGCTGCTGGTGCCGCTCGGCGACAAGGTCGAGAACCGCCGGCTCGTCGTCTGGCTGGTGGCCGGCGCGGCGCTGTCGCTGTCGGTTGCCGCGGGCGCGCGATCGGCGGCGGCGTTCCTCGGCGCCTCGCTCGGCATCGGGCTGATGTCGGTCGCGATCCAGGTGATGGTGCCGATCGCCGCGCACATGTCGGCGCCGGTCGAACGCGGCCGGGTCGTCGGCAACGTGCTCTCGGGCCTGCTCGTCGGCATCATGCTGTCGCGGCCGATCGCGAGCGTCGTCGCCGACGCGGTCGGCTGGCGCGGCCTGTTCGCCGCCTCGTGCGCGCTGATGGCGGCCGTTGCGCTGACGCTGCGGCGGCTGTTGCCGGTCCGGCAGCCGACCGGCTCCGAGCGCTACGCCGCGCTGATCGGCTCGCTCGGCACGCTGCTGCGCCGAACGCCGCTGCTGCGCCGCCGCGGCGCCTACCAGGCGGAGTTCGGCGCCTTCAGCCTTTTCTGGACCGCCGTGCCCTTGCACCTCGCCGGCGCGCCGTTCCACTTCGGGCAGCGCGGCATCGCGCTCTTCGCGCTCGCCGGTGCGGCCGGTGCGGTCGCCGCGCCGGTCGCCGGGCGGCTTGCCGACCGCGGCCACGCGTGGCTCGCCATCGGCCTGGCGATGGGGCTCCTCGGGGCGGCTTTCGCGCTGGCTTGGACCGGCCGGGAGTCGATCGCCGCGCTGGTCGCGAGCGCCGTGCTGCTCGACCTCGGCGTGCAGGCCAACCTCGTCATCGGCCAGCGCTCGATCTTCGAGCTCGGCGACGCCGTGCGCAGCCGCCTGAGCGGCCTCTTCCTCGCGATCTTCTTCGCCGGCGGCGCGCTCGGCTCGAGTCTCGCGAGCGCGACCTTCGCGCGCGCCGGCTGGGGCGGCGTCGCCGCGGTCGGCGGCGCCTTCGCCGCCGCCGCGCTGCTCTACTTCGCGACCGAACGCCGCTGCGCCGGCGCTGCAGGCGCGCTCGCCGGCTCGGCGCTGACGAGCGTCACGGCGAAGGTGCTGCCGTCGCCCGGCCGGCTGTCGACCGAGATCTGCCCGCCCATCGCCTCGACGAGCTGCTTGGCGATCACGAGGCCGATGCCGGTGCCCTGGATGCCGTCGTTCTCGCGGCCGAGGCGGTTGAAGGGCTGGAACAGCTGCGCGATCTGTGCGGGCGTGAGGCCGGCGCCGCTGTCGCGGACCTCGACCCGCGTGCGGCCGCGCGCCGCGTCGAGGCGCACCGCGACCTGCATCTCGCCGTAGGCATGGTTGTACTTGAGGGCATTGGAGCCGAGGTTGAGCAGCACCTGCTTGAGCCGTGACCGGTCGGCGCGCACCCAGGCCGGCGGACCGGCGGCGTCGTGGACGACCGTGATGTCGGCGGCGGCGGCCTGGCCTTCGAGCAGGTCGAGCGTCTCGCCGATGACCGCACGGAGGTCGACCGCCTCGAGCGTCACCGAGACGCTGCCGCTCTCGATCTGCGACAGGTCCATCAGGTCGGAGATCATCACCAGCAGCCAGTCGCCGGCGCGCTCGATGTGGCGGATCCGGTCGCGTTGCGATTGCGTCAGGCCGCCGTCCATCAGCAACAGCTGCGAGAAGCCGAGCACCGCGTTCAACGGCGTGCGCAGCTCGTGGCTCATGCGCGACAGGAACT
The DNA here is from genome assembly GCA_964249855.1 of uncultured Rhizobacter sp. Taxonomy (GTDB): domain Bacteria; phylum Pseudomonadota; class Gammaproteobacteria; order Burkholderiales; family Burkholderiaceae_C; genus LMDS01. The sequence goes on from CAXUDL010000040.1 coordinate 12,244, forward strand.
TCGACTTGGTGCGGTTGGCGAGCTCGGCCGCGTCGCGCAGGCGCAGCGCCGCTTCCGCCGCGACGTCCTGGGTGGTGTCGGTGATCGTTCCGTGCCAGCCGCTGCCCTCGCCGCCCGGATCGACCAGCGGCTCGCCGCTGATCTTCAGGAAGAATTCCGGCGCGTCGGGCGCGACCCGGCCGTGCAGGCGCACATCGCGAAACGGCTGCCCGGAGCGCAACGCGTCCTCGAGCGCCGCGAGTTCGGCGGCGGCGCAGTGCACGCCGAGCAGCGCCGTCAGGGTTTGCCCCTCGACCGGTCCGAAGCCGGCCGGCAAGGCTTTGCTGAGAGTCAGGACGCGACCCTCTGCGTCGAGCTTGCAGTAGACGTCGGACTGCAGCGCGACGAGGCTGCGGAAACGGCGGTCGCTGAGGCCGAGCTGGACGAGCGAATCGCGCACCGTCAGCACCGGCGCCAGCGCCCGCAGCGAGCGCACTGCCTCGACGTCGGAGTCGGTCCAGGGCTGGCAGCGGCCGGCGACCACGGTCAGCCAGCGCGCGAACGAGTTGCGCGGGTTCAGCACCGGCCGGCCGTCGGCGCCGGTCTCGACCTGCGCCGGCTTGTCCGGGTCGCCGCCCCACGCCGTCTCGCGCCGGCGCTCCGGGCGCAGCCAGACGATGCCCGACGAGGCGAAGGCGTCGAGCCGGACCGTGATCAGGCCGAAACCGCGCACCGGCTGCGGCTCGGCGATGCCGTCGGGCGCCGCTTCGGCGGTCCGCGGCACCGCCGCTTCCGTGTGCCAGATGTCCTCGGTCGCGGTTTCCAGCTCGCGCCGCGCGAGGCCGAGCAGCGCGGCTCCCGCCGCGCCGGCAGGCCACTGGCCGAACGGCAGCACCTGGCCGTCGCGCCAGAACGCGCCGCCCTGTGCCTGCGCGACGCGCAGCAGCGCCGCGCTGCTGTCCTCGACGACGTCGGCCAGCGGTGCCTGCAACTGGTTGAAGGCTTCGACCACCCGGCTCTGCGAATGCGCGACCCGGCGCGTCTGCGCGATCCGTTGGCGCTGTTCGTGCCAGCCGAGCATGTAGCCGGCCGTGACGGCCAGCGCGTGGCCGGCGCGGCGCAGCCGCATCGGCTGGACGTGCGGCGTCCGGTGGTGGCAGGCGACGAGGCCCCAGAGGCGGCCGTCGACGAGCAGCGAGAGCGTCAGCGTCGACCCGACACCCATGTTGCGCAGGTAGCGCAGGTGGATCGGCGAGACGCTGCGCAAGGCGCTGTGGCTCAGGTCGAGCGGCTGCTGGCGCTGGCTGTCGAGCCAGGGCAGCACCGGCACCGGCGTGTAGTCGACGTCGGCGATGTAGCGCACGAGGTTGCTCCGGTAGAGCTCGCGGGCCTGCGCCGGGATGTCGCTGGCGGGGTAGTGCAGCGCATGGAACGATTCCATGCCGGCCTCGTGCGCGTCGGCCACGACCTCGCCGTTCCAGGCGTCGTCGAAGCGGTAGACCATCACCCGGTCGAAGCCGCTCAGGCGCTTCACGCGCTGGGCGATGCGCTGGACCAGCTCGTCGAGGTCGCCGGCACTGCGCAGCGCGTCGACCGCGTCGCCGAAGAGTTGGGTCCAGTCGCGCCGCTGCGAGACCGGGCAGGCGGTCTCGAGCTCGGCGAAGCAGACGCCGCGGTGCGCGTGCACCAGCACCTCGAGTTCGCTCGGCTGCTGCTCGGCGGGCCGCGCCGGCAGGTCGACGATCTGGTGGCGGATGGTCGCGCCCGCCTGCCCCTTCAAGCCCTCGAGGATGCGGTCGCAGGCGTCGGCGCCGAACAGGTCGGTCATCGACCGGCCGCGCGCCGGCAGGTCGCCGACGGCGAGCCAGCGGTGCAGGTTGGTCGAGGTGTGCAGGACCGTGCCGGCGGCGGGCTCGAAGGCGACGAGCGCACCGTGCGGCTGGATCGCGCCGGGAATGTGGATCGGCTCGCGCTCGCAGTCGTCGAGCGTCGGCGCGGCGGCGGTCATGGCGCGGCCCGTTCACGCGGCGCGGCGAAGCGGCGCTGGAAGGCGGCGAAGGTCGCGGCCGCCGCGTCCTGCGCCTGCGGCCAGCGCGATCGCGGCAAGGTTTCGAGATGGGCGACGAACTCGCGCCACGAAGCGCCCGTCGCCTCGCCGTAGCCGAGCAGGAAGCGCGAGGCACCGACACGCCCCGGGCCGATGCGCCGGCGCACTGTCTGCAGGCCGAGTGTCGCGCCCTCGAGCACGTAGAGCGTGCCGAGCGCCTCTGCCTCGGAGGCGATGTCGATGGGCGCCGCCGCGATGTCGTCGCCGGACGCGCCCAGGCTGCGCAGGTCGCCTCGCAGCCACTGCGACTTCTCCAGCCGCGACTCCTGCCAGCGCACCGGCAGCCACGGCCGCAGCGCCGCCTCGAGCGGCGCGTGCAGCGCCAGCTGCGCGGCGAGGTAGTCGAGATAGTCGATGTTGCTCGGGTCGCCCGCCGACACCGCGCACATCAGTGGCAGGGCTTCGAGAGCGCGGTGGGCGGCAGCCGTCTGCGAGCGAACCGCGTCACGCAGGGACGGCGAGTTCATGACCCAGTATGCGCGTCCGGCCGTGCGGGGCCGGTCGAATCACCCTCGCAGCAGCATCCGCGCCGTCGCGCCGAGCGCCCCGGTCGGGCACGGCTTGCGCTGGACCGCCGGCCGGCGCGTGCGTTGCGCGGGTCGATGCGCTGTTCAGCAGCGGCCGACGCTCGCAGAATCGCCGCCTCGCTTGCAGGAACCGCGACCGTGGCTCGCGCCGATGACGCCGATGACCCGGCGCGGCCGCCCGGCCAGCGCAACCCCGCCCCCGGAGCATCGCCCGCATGCCTGACGCCGCCGCCCCCCGACTCGGTCCCCAGCACCCGCAGCGGCGCACGCTCGCCGCAGAGGTGCATGCGCGCCCGTCGGAGTCTCTCTCGACGCCGTCGCGGGCGAGCTTCGTCGCAGTGATGGTCGAACCCGAGCACCGCGACGGCGAGCGCGCGCATCTCGCGGCGCTCTGTGCACGCCACGGCGTCGCCGCGCCGGCGGCGGGCAGTCACTTTAGTGCGGCCGTCGGCCCGCTGCGGGTCAAATGGGAGCGGCACGGCGAGTTCTCCGGCTATACCTTCATCGCGGCCGGGACCGGGACCGGGACTGGCATCAGAGCCGGGGCCGGCGGCGCGGCGCCCGTCGCGAGCCATGCCGACATCGACCCCGGCAGCGCGCCGTTCGCCGACACCGCCGCGTCGCTCCTGCCGCCGGACTGGCTCGCCGGCGTCCCGGGCACGGTGCTCGTCGCCGCGCATGCGCTGCTGCTCGCCGCGCCGGCGGGCCGCAGCGTCGACGCGGGATGGCTCGGCGCCTGCTTCGGCGACTCCATCGTCGTCGGCGGCGGCGTCGGCGAGGGCGCCGGCGCGGCCTACACCGACTTCCGCGTCCACGACGACGGCTTCTCGCGCTTCGTGCTCGTCGACGCCGCGTTCACGCTCCGCCAGGCCGGGCGGATGTTGCAGCGCCTGTTCGAGATCGAGACCTACCGGATGATGGCGCTGCTCGCGCTGCCGGTCGCACAAGCGCAGTCGGCGGAGCTGGTCGAGATCGAGCGCGCGCTCTCGGCCGTCACCGCCGACATCGCCGGCGGACGTGCCGACGACGAGGCGCTGCTGCACGAGGTGACGCGGCTCGCCGCCGAGGTCGAGAGCTGCCTCTCCGCCGGGCGTTTCCGCTTCGGTGCCTGCCGGGCGTACGCCGAGCTCGTCGCGACGCGCATCGCCGAGCTGCGCGAAAGCCGGCAGGACGGCGTCCAGCCGATCGGCGAATTCATGGCGCGCCGCTTCACGCCGGCGGTCGCGACCTGCGCGGCGGTGTCGCAGCGGCTGCACGAGTTGTCGGAACGCGTCGCCCGAGCCAGCGCGCTGCTCTCGACGCGCGTCGACATCGCCCGCGAGCGGCAGAACCAGGCGCTGCTCGGCTCGATGGACCGGCGCGCCAGGGCGCAGCTCCGCCTGCAGCAGACGGTCGAAGGCCTGTCGGTGGCGGCGATCGTCTATTACGCGGCCGGCCTCGTCGGCTACGTCGCGAAGGGCCTGAAGACCGCGGGCGCGGCGCTGTCGCCCGATCTGGTCGTCGCCGCGAGCATCCCGGTGCTCGCGGTGCTCGTGCTCATGGCGACGCGGCGCGCGCGACGCCATCTGCCGCACGAGGACCGGATCGACGCGCTCGACTGACGAGGCGGCTCGCACCGCCGCGAGTGACCGCGCCCGGAACCACCATCTGCCGAGGCATTCCGATGAACCTACCCTTCGATCCCGCCGACCGCCACGTCTACGTGCCGCGGCTCGGCCACGGCCTGCCGCACGACCCGTTCAACGCGATCGTCGGGCCGCGGCCGATCGGCTGGATCTCGAGCCACGACGGCCACGGCCGCCGCAACCTCGCGCCCTACAGTTTCTTCAACGCCTTCAACTACACGCCGCCGATCGTCGGCTTCGCGAGCATCGGCTGGAAGGACACCGTCCGCAACGTCACGGCGACGCGCGAGTTCGTCTGGAACCTCGCGACGCGGCCGCTCGCCGAGGCGATGAACGCGAGCTGCGCCGCGGTGCCGCCCGACGTCGACGAGTTCGATCTCGCCGGCCTGACGCCGGTCGCGTCGGAGCAGGTCGGCGCGCCGCGCGTCGCCGAAAGCCCGGTGTCGTTCGAGTGCCGGGTCACGCAGCAAGTGCAGCTCGAAGGGGTCGACGGCGCGAAGGCCGAGACCTGGCTCACCCTCGGCGAGGTCGTCGTCGTCCACATCGCGCGGGCGTTCCTGAAGGACGGGATCTACGACACCGCCGCCGCGGCGCCGATCCTGCGCGCCGGCGGCCCGGCCGACTATTTCGAGATCGCTCCGGCGCAGCGGTTCCAGATGCGGCGGCCGCGCTGACGAGCCGACGCGCTCAGCCCTGCGTCGGCCGCGCCTCGATCTTCTTCGCGAAGAAGGCACCGGCGAAGCGCTTCTTCAGGCGCTGCTTGGCCCAGATCGCTTCGTCGTAGGCGGCGAGCACGACGTCGCCCTTGATGACGACGACCTTGCCGCCGTAGAGCTGTTCGAGTGTTTCCTGGTGGGCCAGGTAGTAGTCGCGTTCGCGTTGCAGGGATGCGCTCATGGCTCGGGTCCTTCGCGGGCAGCGAAAGCGCCGCCGATGCCAGCGTTTTCGGCTGCCGTTGCGTTCGATTGAACGGAAACGTCGACCTTTCTCGTGCGATCGCCGGGCCGCGCAGGCAGCACCCACCAGCGCGGCAGCAGCGCCCGCACGTCGGCGCGCGCGTACCGGCGGTCGATCAGATGCAGGCTGCCGCGGTCGTCGAGCGTGCGGATCACCCGGCCCGCGGCCTGCACCACGCGCTGCAGGCCGGGATAGAGGTATGCGTAGTCGTGGCCGCAGCCGAACATGGCGTCGAGCCGCTCGCGCAGCGCTTCGTTGACCGGGTTGACCTGCGGCATCCCGAGCGTCGCGACGAACGCGCCGATCAGCCGCGTGCCGGCGAGGTCGATGCCCTCGGCGAAGGCGCCGCCGAGCACCGCGAAGCCGACGCCGCCGGCCCCGTCGGCGGCGAAGCGCTCGAGGAACGCGGTGCGCGCGGCCTCGTCCATCTGCGGCGTCTGCTCCCACGTTGCGATGCCCGGGTGGCGGGCGCCGAAGAGCGCCACCGCCCGGCGCAGGTAGTCGAAGCTGCTGAAGAACGCGAGATAGTTGCCCGGCGCGGCGGCGAGCTGCGCGGCGATCAGCGCGACGATCGGCGCGAGCGACGCGTCACGGTCGGCGAAGCGGGTCGAGACGGTGTCGTGGATGCGCACCGCGAGCTGGTCCGGCGCGAACGGCGAGTCGACCTCGACGCGGTCGGCGTCGGCCGGCACGCCGAGCAGGTCGGCGTGGAACTGCATCGGCGAGAGCGTCGCCGAGAAGAGCGTCGTCGTCGCCGCGGCGGCGAAGCGCGGCGCCAGAAAGCTCGCCGGGACGAGGTTGCGCAGGCAGAGCGTCGTCGTCGGCGGCGACGCCGCGACTCCGGCGCCGTCGCGACGCGTCAGGTCGCAGATCGAATGCGCGGCGAAGCTGTCGGCGAGCCGCAGGAAGTGCAGCGCGTCGAAATAGAAGCGCAGCAGCGGCGGCGCCGGCAGCTCGGCGGCCGCGGCGGCGAGCGTGTCGGACATCGCGGCCGCGACGCTGTGCAGCGCGGCGACGACCGGCGCCGGCAGGTCGGGCAAGCGCGTGTAGGGCGGGGTGTCTTCGGCGCCGACGAGCGCCTGCCAGGCGCGGCGCAGGCGCGCGAGCGCGGCCGCGACCGGCGCCGGCGCGACGGCCGCGGCGGCGTCGAGCGCGGCCGCATCGAGCTCGGCCGACACCATCGCCCGCCCTCGCGGCAGCAGGTTGTGCGCCTCGTCGACGAGCACGCCGACGCGCCAGTCGTTCGCGACCGTCATGCCGTGCAGGAGCGCGCTCACGTCGAACCAGTGGTTGTAGTCGCCGACGACGACGTCGGCCCAGCGCACCAGGTCCTGGCCGAGGTGGTACGGGCAGATGCCGTGCGCGAGGCCGACCGCGCGCAGCCGCGCCCGGTCGAGCGGCCCGCTGCCGGCGACGGCGTCGGCGCGCGCAGCCGGCAAGCGGTCGTAGAAGCCGCGGGCGAGCGGGCAGGCGTCCGCGTGGCAGGCCTTGCCGGGGTGCTCGCAGGCCTTGTCGCGGGCGACGAGCTCGAGCGTGCGCAGCGGCAGCCCCGGCCCGGCGATGCGCGCGAGCGCGTCGAGCGCGACGCCGCGGCCGGGCGTCTTGGCCGACAGGAAGAAGAGCTTGTCGAGGCGGCCGCCGGGCGCCGCCTTGAGCAGCGGAAAGAGCGTCGCGACGGTCTTGCCGATGCCGGTCGGCGCTTCGGCGAGCAGGCAGCGGCCGGCCGTCGCAGCGCGGTAGACGGCGACGGCGAGCGCGCGCTGGCCGGGGCGGAACGCAGGATGCGGGAAGCCGAGCGCCGCGAGCGCGGCGTCGCGCGCCGCACGGTGGGCGATCTCCTGGTCGGCCCAGGCGACGAAGCGTTCGCAGCAGTCCTCGAAGAACGCCTGCAGCGCGACGGCATCGACGGCGTCCTCGAGCACTGTCTCGGTCTGCGTCGCGACGTCGAAGTAGACGAGCGCCAGGGTGAGCGACGGCAGCTCGAGCTGCCGGCAGAGCAGTGCGCCGTAGACCTTGACCTGCGCCCAATGCAGCGCGCGCCGGTTCGCGGGCATGCGGGCGAGGTCGCCGCGGAAGGTCTTGACCTCCTCGAGGCGGCCGCGCGCCGCGTCGAAGCCGTCGGCGCGGCCGCGGACGACGAGCCGGCCGTAGCTGCCCGACACGCTCACCTCGGCCTTCGACGCCGCGCCCCGCCGCGCTGCCACCGTCGCATGGCCGAGCCGGCCTTCGAGCGCGGTCGCCGACGGCGTGAAGCGGCGGTCGAGGTCGCCGGTCCTGGCGGTGAAGTCGCAGAGCGTGCGCACGGCGACGGCGTAGGTCGCGCCGTCGGTGCGGGCGGAAGGCTCGAGCGGGGTCACCGGCGTACGCTACGCGACCTTCATTCGATCCGGAGACCTGCCATGTTCCAACCCGACCTGATGACCGGCCAGCGCATTCTCGTGACCGGCGGCGGCACCGGCCTGGGCCGCGCGATGGCCGAGCGCTTCCTCGGCCTCGGCGCCGACGTCGCCATCTGCGGCCGACGCCAGGCCGTCTGCGACGAGACCGCCGCCGCCTGGCGCGCGCAGTTTCCCGAACGCCGCATCGACACCTTCGGCGTCGACATCCGGATCGCGCAGGCGGTCGAGGAGATGGTCGAGTCGCTCTGGCAGTCCGGCGGCCTCACCGGACTCGTCAACAACGCCGCCGGCAATTTCATCGCGCCGACCGAGAGCCTGTCGTCGCGCGCCTTCGACGCGATCGCCGGCATCGTCTTCCACGGCAGCTTCTACGTCACGCAGGCGGTCGGCAAGCGCTGGGTCGCCGACGCCAAGGACGGCCGCTGGACGCAGGGCGACCCGTACCGCAGCGTGATGAGCATCATCGTCACCTGGGTCGAGAACGGCGGGCCCTACGTCGTGCCGTCGGCGATGAGCAAGGCCGGCGTCGAGGTGATGACGAAGTCGCTCGCGACCGAATGGGCGCGCTTCGGCATCCGCCTGAACGCCGTCGCGCCGGGCGAGATCCCGACCGAGGGCATGAGCAAGCGCCTGAACCCCGGCGAGCAGCCCGGCGAGCGCAGCCGCCAGCACAACCCGATGGCGCGCACCGGCGAGCTGCGCGAACTGCAGAACCTCGCGGCCTTTCTGCTCGCGCCGGGGCAGTGCGACTGGCTGACCGGCCAGACGATCGCGATGGACGGCGGCAATGCGCTCGCGACCGGCGGCAACTTCTACGAGCTGCGCGAGTGGAACGACGCGCAGTGGAAGGACGCCCGCGAACGCATCGAGGCGCAGAACGCGCGCGACCGGGCGCAGCGCTGACCGCGGTGCTCGGTCACGCCGACGCGCGCGTCCGTGCGCATCGGACCGCGCGGCGTTCGGTGCACGGCCGACGAAGGCGCGCCGCGTGCGGCTTGCAGCCACGAGGCGGGTGACGGGCGTCGGCGCGTCGCTGCGGGCGCTGCGCGGTGCACTCCGCCGTCCCGGGCGCGCATACGGCTTCAGGTTTCGTCGGCCGTGATGCGCAGCCGGGTGCGCTGGGCGCCGTGGAGCACGCAGGTGGCGGCGATCCGCAGCGGCCGCCCGACCGGCACCGTGCGCACCAGCCGCAGCTCGAGCGAGTCGAAGCCGTCGACCTGCGTCGGCACGGTGCGCTCCCATTCGAGCGCGCCGTCGACCCGCACCTGCAGCCCGTGCGTGGCGTCGGCGCGGCCCGCCCGGTTGACGACGCTCAGCTGGCAGTCGACCTCGAAGCGGCGCTCGCGCGACGCGTCGGCGGGGATGTCGAGGCGGACGACGTCACGCGTGCCGGCGTCGGCCGACCAGTGCTCGGGCGCGGCCTCGCGGCGCCCGGACGACGGTGGCGGGCTCACTCCGTCGGGCGCGGCGAAGGCGAACGGACGCGGCCGGGTTGCCGCCGGCGGCAGCACCGCCCGGGCCGCCGCGCCGAGCCCGAGGCGTCGTCGCGGCGGACGGTCGCGGCGATGGCGAACGGCTCGCCGGGCCGGCGAGCGCAGAGAGGAAGTCGGTTCACCGCGTCGCCGTCAGTGCCGTCAATGCATCTTGTCGCGCGGCGGCTTGCGGAAGGACTTCGGCTTGTAGACGTTGCCGTCGCGAGCGGCCTCGCGGGCGCGGCGAATCGCCTCTTCGGCCACCTTGGCGGCGTCGCGCTTCGCGCCCGGCCAGCGCCGCACCCTGCGCAGCCCCCGGCGGAGCGCCCGCCAGTGGCGCCAGAAGGCCGCGTCGAACCGCCAGCGCCGGGTCTCGCCGATCAGCAGGCGCACCAGCAGCACCGCGCAGACGGCGATCCCCAGGGCAGCAAACACGCGTTCGATCGACATGGCAGCGCTGCCCGGACAAGGGCAGGAAACACGGGGCGTTGGACCGCATTCTGCGGCCGACTTCGCCGGCGTGAGCGCCGCGCGGTTGCCAGCCTTCCCGACGACAGCCCGGCGCGGCGCCGGCGCGGGGCGAATGCCGTGCCGGCGCCGCACGCAGGCGTCGACTCACTGTACCTCTTCACCCCCGAAGATGCCCGGTTCGCTCGCCAGTCGTTGCTGCCGAACGATGGTCCTCAAGTCGCGTCCTGCGCGGCCTGGTGTTCTCGCCCATCGCCGGCCCGCGCAACCACTGCGGCGTGCTGCCGGCGGACGGCGTTTCGCCGCCCGACCCGATGACGAGCGCGCCGTGGGTCCTGGCCGTGAACCCGTTGGACGACTTCGGGCGCGTGATCGACGCGAAGGTGCGAGCGATCGTGAACCCGACGCACGTCCCGGAGCCGGACTCGCTGGCGCTGGCGTTCGTGGCACTGGCGGGTCGCTTGCAGGCTTGCGGTGTGGCGGGTCCACAGGGCCTCGCCGGCGCCCCGCGTCCGCGGACCGTCGATCGATCCGGCGCGGACGATGCTCGGTGCCGCCCTCGCTCCTATTCGCTCGCGCCGGCCCGCCAGCGATCGAGCCGCTCGAGCCCCTGGCCCGGGCCGAGATACCCGGGCACGACGACCTCCATCGGCGCGGGCACGATGCCGAGCGCGCGCAGCCCCGGCAGCTTGCCGCCCGAGACATTGGCGACGCGCATCGAGTCGAGGTTGTCGCGCGACATCATCGGCTCGCCCGGCAGCAGCTCCATCATGCCGGCCTGGATGCGGCCGAGCGCCGCGGGCAGCGGCAGCACCGGCCGCTCGTGGCCCGACCAGCGGCCGGCGAGCTCGACGAGCTGGCGCAGCGTGTAGACGGTCGGTCCGGCGCACTCGAAGGTGTGACCGATCGTCAGCTTGTCGTCGAGACACTTGAGCACCGCCGACGCCACGTCCTGCACCCACACCGGCTGGAAGCGCGCGTCCGCGCCGGCGAGCGGGATGAACGGGAACCGTGCGCAGAGCGTCGCGAACAGATTGATGAAGCGGTCGTGTTCGCCGAAGATGACCGACGGCCGCAGGACGGTCACGTCGAGGCCCGAGTCGGCCAACACCTTCTCGCCCGCCGCCTTCGACCGCAGGTAGCGGCTCGGCAGCGTCCGGCCGGACTCGACGCCGAGCGCGCTCACGTGGATCAGCCGGCGCACGCCCGCGGCGGCGCAGGCGTGCGCGAGCTTCTGCGGCAGCTCGACGTGGACGCGGTGCATCTCGGCGTCGCTGCCGTGCAGCACCGCGACCAGGTTGACCACCGCATCGCGGCCGCGAAGCAGGCGCACGAGCGTCGCCTCGTCGTGGACGTCGGCCGGCGGCACGGTCACCGTCGGCATCAGCTGCAGGTGCTTGGCGCGTTGCGGCCGGCGGCTCGGCACGACGATGTGGGCGCTGCCGCCGCCGAAGTGCTCGACGAGCTTGTCGCAGACCGAGCGGCCGACGAAGCCGGTGCCGCCGAGCAGGAGGAGGTTGTCGTTCATCGGGAAGGTCGGGCGGCTCGACGGTGCTTGGTGGGTGGACGAGCATACGGGCCGCGCGCCGACCGGTCGACGCAGGGGCCAAGCGGCGCGCGCAAGTCGGCGCTGCGGAGCGTCGAGGTGCCTGGCGCGGCGATGGTCGATGTCGACGACCTCGGTGTCGACGGTCGTTCGCCGCAGAGACCGCGCGGCGGGTCCGCAAACGCGGCTGCCGCTCCGCAGCGAGGGCGCCGAGGTCGAACAGGCACGAGCCCGCGCACGCCGCCGACAGAAGCGGCTCGATGCCATCCGCCGCTGCCTGCATGGACGCCACCGCGGCCGACACCATGCGCCCGTTCGCGATGAACACGTCCACGACATCGCCATGCGCCGATGTCGCTCCGATGACCACGGCTCGCGGGTCGTCGCCGGCCGACAGACGGCCTCTGCAACGGCGCGGGGATGCCTGACTCGCCACACGACACCGGAACGCTCGGACTCAACGTCGAGCTCTCTGTCGGTGGTGGCTGGAGAGTGATCGGCACGGCGTCGTACAGCCATGCGTCGGGCACGAATCAGGTCAACTCCTGCCTCACGAGCGACTCGACCAAGCTGGTCAGTGCGCGCATCGGAGCGAAGATAGACAAGGTCGCGGTCGTGCTCTACAGCGACAACCTGACCAATCGCAGCCCGCGCACATACCACGGATTCGGTTTGGTCGACCGCCCGTACCCGCGCACGATCGGTGTTCAAGTCAACTGCGATGATCGAGCGACCCGATGTGCAAGACCGTCGTGCAGGACGTTCGACATGACAGAGCATCACGCGGCAAGCTTGCGGTGGGTCTGCATCTGGAGGGCACCGAGTGCCTCGAGCGCGATCCCAACGCCATCGATCTCATGCATGCGCTGGGCATGCGCCACGCAACCTCGCCTTCGACCGCAACAACTCGGCGGCAGGCGGTCGCGCCGACCTGGGCGATGCCGGCCTGAGCCGCTTGGGCCGACGCTACATCGACCGGATGAACGAGGTCGGCATGCTGCTCGACCTGAGCCACACCGGCGAACGTGCGTCATGGAGGCGACGCAGGTGAGCCGCCAACCGGTCAATCTGCTCGCATTCGAACGCTCACGCGCTGTACGCCCACGATCGCAACATCACCGACGCGCAGGCGCGCGCCTGCGCCGCCGGCGGGGGTCTTGTGGGGCTCTCCGGATCGAGTGCGACCCTGGGCGACGCGGAACCGTTGGCCGATGCCTTCTTTCGTCACAACGACCACTTCGTGCAGTTGCTCGGCCCGAGGTCCGCTCGAGGATCGATGCCGATTCGCTGAATGAATCGCATCGGCGCCGACGGATCGACGTTCCTCGGACTCCGCCATTCACCCGGGCACTGCTTCGACCGGACAACCCGACGGCCCGACACGATCGTCTGGACGCGTGGCGTATTCGCCGAGGCGATGAGGTCCCGCGCCTCCAAGGCCGACACCCGCCGCGTGTGCGCCGTCAGGTCGATCGCTCGACAGACCTTGGGCGTGCCGCCTTCGGCCATTTTCGCGAGACAAGGCCCCGCCTGGAGCCAGAGCGTTTCGATCAACGACTGCAGCAGCGGATTGTGCGCGGCGTGGTGGACGGCGAAGTGAAACTCCTGGTTCGCGGCGAGCGACTTCTCCAGGTTGCCGGATTCGCAGGTACGTTCCGCACGTGCATGCGCCAGTTCGATCGCCGCGATCTCGGCCGATGTCGCCTGCTCGGCAGCGAGCACACAGGCTTCGCTTTCAAGGGCGATGCGGGACCGCTGGATATCCCCGAATCGTTGCTTGTCGATTCGTCGCCATCCGCGATTCGTCCTCGTTGGATCACCGACGACTGTTCCGACGAGGCCGGACAGCTCAGAACATCGTTTCATATCACATGACAGTGCAAGATGTGAGAGGGCCGGACGCGGTCTTGTCGACGTGCTGTGCGCGGCGTTGACCGCAACAGGCCCGCCACTCGGATCGCTCGAACCCGCCACGACGAAACTTCGACGGAGCCGATTCGACGCTGGACGCGAATGGCGATGGCGCTCGGGAATGTCCGCGAACGACCGAGAAGCGGCGACCAATGAGGGCGGTAGTGGCTTTCTGGAAGAAACAGACCACGTCGGCCGGGGTTCGGCCAGACGCAACATTGCGGCAGCAAAGCGCTGACATCTTGATCACCGGTCTTCAGGAGAGAGGATGACTTGCCGATATAGCGGGCATCGAGTCCGCTCACTTCGACAGGCACGCCATGGCTCTCCATGCTTTCTGGCAGCAGGCTCGCTCCCTTTTCATCGGAGCCGTGACGGTATTGATCACCTTCGGCGTGGCAGCGGAGGAGGCGGAACCATCGGCGACGCCCTTCCGGCCGACCGTCACGAGCGGAGCCAACCTGTCGTTGCCTGGTTGGCTGGAGGTCGAGTTCGGAGGCCAGCGCCAGGGCGGGCGGGCCACCGACGCCCGCAACAGCTTGCCGTACCTGTTGAAGTATTCGATCGACGAGGAGTTCGCCGTATTGCTCGGCGGCGACGCCTTCGTCGGCCTCGCGCCGCAAGGTAGCGCGAAGGTCTCGGGCTACGGAGACACGACGGTCACGCTGAAATACCGCGCGCCCGACCGCTGGGAAGGCATCAGCCTCGGCGCCGAAGCGACGGTCAAACTGCCCACGGCCGTCGCGGGCGCCGGCAGCGGCAAGCGCGACCTCAGCGCCAAGGGCATCTTCGGTGTCGACCTGCCGGCCGGCTTCCATCTCGACACCAACCTCGTCGCGACGCGCATGGGCGAGCAGGCTGCCAAGGTGGCCCGCACCCAATGGACTTGGGCCGCCGCGATGTCGCACGGCGTCGGCGATGCCTGGACCCTGGCGGCCGATCTCTCCGGCACACGCCAGGGCGGCGCCCCTTCCACGGCGCAATTCCTGGGCGCTGCCAGCTATGCGGCCACGCGCCGCATCGTCTTCGATGGAGGTGCCGCCGCAGGCCTGAACAAAGCCACACCCGACTGGACGCTGTTCGCGGGCGTCACCGTACTGCTCGGTCGCCTGAGCTGAAGCCGCGCTTCCCTCCGTTGCAGCGCCTCCGCCCCCAAGCCCGCCTCCTGCTCACCTTCTCGTTCATGGTCGCCCTGGCGGCAACGTCGGGAGGGCTGGGCCTGTACAACAGCAGCCAGATCGCCGCGCTGAGCAGCACCATCTACGACTCCAACATCGTGCCGATCGTGACGATTTCCGATGCCGTCGCTGCGCTCGGCCGGCATTCCAACATCGCGGCCATGCATGTCATCACCACGGACGACGCCCGATCCGCCGAACTCGCGCGTCAGATGGACGCGACGTGGGCCGACCTCGGCAAGACGCTCGCGCACTACCGCGAGAGCGAGATGGACGCCGATGAACAAGCGGTGAACCTGCGCGCCGACACCGCGCTGACGGCCTACTTCAAGGCCGTCGCCGACATGCGCAAGTTGTCCGAGGTGAACTCGGACAAGGAGGCGGCGGCGCTGATGGGCGGCGTCGTACAGCCCGCCCTCGAGCAGGCGCGCGCCCGCCTTGCCGAGCTCATGGAACTCAACCGTCGCCAGGCAGAGGCATCGCGTGACGAGGCCAGCGCACTGGGCCAGCGCAACGCGTTGACATTGGCAGGCACGCTTGCACTGACGGTGCTGGGCGCGCTCGCCGCCGCATGGGTGATCACGCGCTCGGTCAGGCGTCAACTCGGCGCAGATCCGGAAGTCCTGCGCAATGCGGTGGGCGAACTCTCGCGCGGCGACCTGCGCGGCGCCTGGCCGCTCGACGGCGTGCACGCCAAGAGCGTCCTGGGTGCGCTCGAGGCGATGCGCAGGCAGTGGTGCGTCATGGTCGAGCGCGTGCGCTCGAACGCGCAGGACATCGCGACGGCCTCGAGCCAGATCGCCGCAGGCAGTTCGGACCTGAGCCATCGCACCGAGCAGCAGGCCGGCGCCCTCGAGGAAGCCGCTTCTTCCATGGACGAACTCGGCACGAACGTGCACCAGAGTACCAAGAGCGCGCGTGACGCCAATGCACTCGCGATGGCCGCCAGCGCGACGGCGGTCCAGGGCAGCTCCGTCGTGACCGAGGCCATCGATACCATGAAGGCTGTCGACGGCAGCGCGCGCAAGATCGTCGACATCATCGGCGTGATCGACGGCATCGCGTTCCAGACCAACATCCTCGCGTTGAACGCCGCCGTCGAAGCCGCACGCGCCGGCGAGCAGGGGCGCGGCTTCGCCGTCGTCGCGACCGAGGTACGAGCGCTCGCGCAACGCTCCGCGACTGCCGCGAAGGAGATCAAGACCTTGATCGCGACCAGCGTGGGCGACGTCGAACGCGGGACCGTCCTGATCGCGAGGGCCGGCGAAACGATGGGCCAGGTCGTGATCTCGATCCAGCAGGTGTCGGCATGCATGGGGGCCATCAGCGCTTCGTCGCAGGAGCAGAGTGCCGGCGTCGCGCATGTCGGCTCCGCCGTCACCCAGATCGACCAGGCGACGCAAATGAACGCCGCGCTGGTCGAGCAGAGCACAGCCGCGGCCGAGTCGCTCAAGCAGCGCGCACAGGAACTGGTGCAATCGGTTGCAGTGTTCCAGCTCGGCTGAGTCGGGGGTCGGTGACCCCGAGCGGGTCGAACAACCAACGCGGTATCTGCCGCAGGATCCGCGGGGCCGAGTCGGCCCGGCGTGGCACGACTCACAGCTCGGCGCGCAAGGCATCGGCGGTATTCAGGGCCATGGCGAAGACCTGGGCGCGCGGATCGCGCAGGTGATCGTCGGAGCCGTGCAGCTCGACGTTGCCGGTCACGCAGGTCGCGACGGCGACGCGTCGCGCGGCATCGATCCAGGTGGACGTCCGGACCGAGCCGGTCGAGCCCGGATGGCCCCACACCTCGGCGCCGGCCCATGTGATGAGCACGGTCCGCTGTCAGGTGTACGGCACGGATGCCTTCACCGGTCTCGGCCTGAGATTCGCGGACAAGAAGCTGCCCGTGGTCAACGGCACACAGCACTTCGAATCGGCGTTCTCGCCGCTCGCCAGGTCGGTCATCTACGTCTCGGGCGCTCGCTCAGTACTTCAAGCCGGTGTCGCAGAGAACGGTGGCGACGACGGCGCCGGCCGGCAGCGCGCCCGAGGCGAGCAGCCGCGACGCGGCACAGACGTTGGTCGCGGCCGAGAAGCCGCCGTAGAGCCCCTCGCGCACGGCGAGCGCGTGCCGCCACGTCTCGGCCTCGTCGTCGGTCACCGCGATGCTCATGTTCACCACCCGGCTGCATGAATTCCGCCTTCGCCAGGAGGCGGCCCGGTCCTGGATGGACGCGGTCCAGGGCAAGAAGCGGCGTGCGGCCGATCAACGCGAGCGCCGATGCGGCGATGGCCGTTCCGTCGCCCGCGGCATTCCCGCGCATGCCCGGGTCCGAGCCGTGCCGGGTCGCGCGATTCGGTCGGGTGGCCTGGGTCGCCTCTTCGTTATGTCAGATTTCGTGGTCGACTGTCCGTGAGCGCTCCGGTCGCGACCTCGGCGGCAGAGATCGCGCAGGAGCACCCCTGCGCCGGCGAGGGCAGCAGCTCGCGAGCGTCGGCAAGCGGCGCGACGAACGCGTCGCCGATCACCCGTCGACCAGCGTCCGCACGACGAGCCAGACGTTCGCCGCGCTGATCACGCCGAACAGCGGCCACGCGCTCCAGGTCAGCCAGCGGCCGTTGGCGAAGTCGCCCATCAAGCCGCGGTCGCCGGTGAAGCGCAGCAGCGGCCACATCGCGAAGGGCAGCTGGAAGCTCAGCACGACCTGGCTCAGCACGAGCAGCTTGCCGAGCCCGTCGTCGCCGAGCCACCAGATGCCGCCGAACGCCGGCAGCAGCGCCAGCGCGCGGGTGATGAGGCGGCGCTGCCAGCACGGGATCTTCAGGTCGAGGAAGCCCTCCATCACGATCTGCCCGGCGATCGTGCCGGTGAAGGTCGAGCTCTGGCCCGAGGCGAGCAGCGCGATGCCGAAGACCAGCGCCGCGACCGAGCTGCCGACGACCGGGTCGAGCAGGTGGTAGGCGTCGTCGATCTGCGCGACGTCGGTGTGGCCGCTGCCGTGGAACGCGGTCGCCGCGAGGATCAGGATCGCGGCGTTGACGAGGAACGCGAGCGACAGCGAGACGACGGCGTCGAGCGTGCCGTAGCGGATCGCCTCGCGCCGACCGATGTCGGTGCGCGAGACGGCGCGCGTCTGCACGATGGACGAGTGCAGGTACAGGTTGTGCGGCATCACGGTCGCGCCGACGATGCCGATCGCGAGGTAGAGCGCGTCGGTGCTCGCGAGGCGCCGCACGTCGGGCACGAAGCCGGCCGCGACGCCGCGCCAGTCCGGGCCGCTGATGGCGAGCTCGACGGCGAAGCAGGCGAAGATCGTCAGCACCAGGCCGAGCACGATCGCCTCGATGCGGCGGAAGCCCGCGCCCTGCAGGCCGAGCACGAGCAGCGTGTCGAACGCCGTGATCGCGATGCCGACCGGAATCGAGACGCCGAACAGCAGGTGCAGCGCGAGTGCGCTGCCGAGCACCTCGGCGAGGTCGCAGGCGATGATCGCGATCTCGGCGCCGAGCCAGAGCAGCAGGTTGGCGCGGCGGCCGTAGTTGTCGCGGCAGGCGCGGGCGAGGTCCTTGCGGGCGACGAGGCCGAGGCGCACGCAGAGCGTCTGCAGCAGCATCGCGGCGAGGCTCGAGAACAGCACGACGAAGAGCAGGCCGTGGCCGTACTTCGAGCCGGCGGCGATGTCGGTGGCCCAGTTGCCCGGGTCCATGTAGCCCACCGAGACGAGCAGACCGGGGCCGGCGAAGCGCAATAGCCGCGACAGCTTCGTCGCCGCCGTGTCGAGCGCGACGCTGCCCTCGACCTCGGACGGGCAGAACGGGGCGGTGGCGGTGCGGGGCGGGCTGTACACGGCGCAGGGGAGGACGGCAGCCGCGGATTGTTCCATCGGCAGCGCCGGCCGCAGGTGTCCGCGCAGAATGGCCCCATCCCGCCAGCCCGACCGATGTCTCCTGTGCGTCTTCGACCCCGACCGACGAGCGGCTTCACGCTGATCGAGCTGCTGGCGGCGCTCGCCGTCGTCGCGATCCTGGCGACGCTCGCGATCCCGAGCGTGCAGGACCGCATCGTCCGCGGCCAGATCGTCGAGGCGACGCGGCTCGCCGACATCGCCAAGCCGCCGATCGCCGCCGCCTGGGCGGGCGGCCACGGGCTGCCGGGCGACAACGCCGCGGCGGGCTTGCCGGCGCCGACGCTCGTCGTCAGCAATCTCGTGAGCAGCCTGCAGGTCGAGGGCGGGGCGATCCATCTCACCTTCGGCAACCAGGCCAACGCCGCGATCCGCGGCCGGGTGCTGAGCTTGCGGCCGGGCGTCGTCGCCGGCGCACCGGTGGTGCCGATCGCCTGGGTCTGCGGCCATGCCGAGCCGCCGGTCAACATGGGCGCCGTCGGCGTCGACCGCACCGACGTGCGGGGCGACTTCCTGCCGCTCAACTGCCGCGCCGCGGCGCCGAAGTGACGGCGCCGCACCCGACGCGAGGCCGACCGACACGCCGCTGTCATGCGCCGTCGCGAAACTTCGTTCGCTCGCGCCGTCACGGCGCATTTCCGCAGGACCGCACACGATGGGACACCCCGACCACGTCGAGCCCGCGCGCACCGGCACCAGCCGCCGCGCCTTCTTCAAGCGCTCCGGCGCCGCGGCGATCGGCGTCGCCGCCGCGACCGAGCTGCTGCCGCTGCAGGCGCAGACGACGAGCACCGTGTTCCAGCACGGCGTCGCGAGCGGCGACCCGCTCGTCGACCGGGTGATCCTCTGGACGCGCGTCACGCCGGCGACGGTCAAGGCGGCGATCGGCGTGACCTGGGTCGTCGCGACCGATCCGGCGCTGACCGGCGTCGTCCTGCGCGGCAGCGCCAAGACCAACCCCGGCCGCGACAACACCGTCAAGGTCGACGCGATCGGCCTCGCGCCGAACACGACGTACTACTACCAGTTCGCCGCCGAAGGCGCGACGAGCCCGGTCGGCCGCACGAAGACGCTGCCGCAGGGTGCGACGACGAGCCTGCGCTTCGCGGTCGTGAGCTGCTCGAACCACGCCTACGGCTATTTCAACGTCTACGGCCGGATCGCCGAGCGCGCCGACCTCGACCTCGTGATGCACCTCGGCGACTACCTCTATGAGTACGGCGCCGGCCAGTACGGCGCGGCGCGCACGCCCGAGCCGGCGAACGAGATCGTCACGCTCGCCGACTACCGCCAGCGCCACGCGCAGTACAAGCGCGACGCCGACTCGCAGGCGATGCACCGCCAGCATCCGCTCGTCGCGATCTGGGACGACCACGAGACCGCCAACAACTCGAACCGCACCGGCGCCGAGAACCACCAGCCCGCCACCGAAGGCTCCTGGGACGCGCGTGTCGCCGCCGCGCTGCAGGCCTACTACGAATGGATGCCGGTGCGCCCGGTCGACGTCTCGCAGCCGCGGAAGAACAACCGTGCCTATGCCTACGGCGACCTCGCCGACCTGATCCTGCTCGAGGAGCGGCTCAACGGCCGCTCGGAGCAACTGCTCAGTGCCACCCGGCAGACGCCGTTCGGCGCCGGCTTCGCGCAGTCCGATGCCGGCTACCCGGACCCGACGCGCTCCCTGCTCGGCTTCGCCGAGGAGGACTGGCTCGCCGACCGCCTGCGGACCACCACCGCGCGCTGGAAGATGCTCGGCCAGGGCGTCATGTTCGCGCAGTTGAAAGGCGTGGCCGCCGCCAATGCCGCCGGCGGCGGCACCTTCCTGAACAGCGACCAGTGGGACGGCTACCAGCCCGCCCGCAACCGCCTATACGACGTCTTCAAGGGCGACGCGACGCATGCGCCGGTGAACGACGTCGTCGTGCTCACCGGCGACATCCACAGCTCGTGGGCCGCCGACCTGACGCAGGACCCGAACAACCCCGACCTCGCCTCGGGCGGCTACGACCCGGCGAGCGGCGCCGGCTCGCGCGCGGTCGAGTTCGTCGGCACGTCGGTCAGCTCGCCGGGCATCGACGCCGACACCACCGGCGGAATCGCGGCCGCGCTGCGCTCGGTCAACCCGCACTTCAAGTACGTGCAGCTGACGCGGCGCGGCTATCTGCTGATCGACGTCACGCCGGCGCGCGTCGTTGGCGAGTGGTGGTACGTCGACACGGCGCTCAGCCCGAGCAGGGTGCAGACCTTCGGCACTGCCTACGAGGTGCGCTACGGCACCAACCATCTCGTCGCCTCGGTGCAGACGCCGTCGCGCACCGATCCGCCGGCGCTGGCGCCTTGAACCGTGCGCGCCGGATCGATGGTGCCGGCGGCTCGATCCGTGCGCGCGGAGCCGCTCCGGCCGGCGCCTGCCTCGGTGCGCGCCGACCCGCCGGTGGGGCGCCTCGATCCGATCGCGTCGCCCGGAACGCCCAAATGACTTCGCAGGAGCCTTCAATGTCGTCACGCTTTCGTCTTCCGCGCCTCGCCGCGGCGCTCGTCCTCGCCGGCGCCGCCGCGCTCGCCCACGCGGTGCCTGTCGCGCGCAGCGGCACGTTCGTCTTCAACACCGACGTCGTCCGGGTCGCCTTCAGCCTCGCGGCCGCGGCGCCGGTCTCGATCTGGACCGACTCGTGGCAGGCGGGTCTCAACGTCGACCCGACGCTCTCGGTCTTCGACGCCGCGTCGTCCCGCCTCGTCGCGACCGGCGACGACACGCCGGACCCGGCGCGGCTGCACGCCGGCCAGGGCGGCTACGACGGCTCGCTCGACTTCGCCTCGCTCGCGGCGGGCAGCTATCTGCTGACGCTGAGCGCGAGCGGCAACGACCCCGTCGGCCCGCTGCTGTCGAACGGCTTCTCGCTCCAGGGCACGACGCCGATTCCGGTCGCCGACTGGAACCAGCCGAGCTACGACGTCAACAAGAGCGACCAGAAGGGCGGCTTCTGGCGCGTCCAGATCGACGGCGCGACGACCGTCGCGGCAGTTCCCGCCGTGCCCGAGCCGAGCACCTGGGCATCGATGCTCGGCGGGCTGATCGCGGCCGCGGTGCTGGTCGGGCGGAGGACGACGGGGCGGTGACCTCGTCGAAACCCATCGCCGGCTTTCGACCACCTTTCGCCGCCGGCCTTGCGCCGCGACGGACATCGGCGGAGTCGACCGAGGGTCACCGGCCGGCGCCGAGCGCGATGTCGAGAGAGTTTCCGGCTCCATTACTTGGCTTGGCACGACGCGTCCCGTCGTTCCGGCGGGTACCGACCGTCGGCCTGTGGCTCATCGCGTGAAGGTGGCGTAAGCGTCGGCTACGCTCGGGAGGATGGCACCGTCCACTCTCCACGCCCTCGCCGCCATCGCCCTCTGGTCCACGCTCGCGACGCTCGGCGTCGCGCTGACGCACGTTCCGCCGTTCCTGCTGACCGGTCTGGCGCTGCTCGTCGGCGGCGTGCTCTCGCTGCCTGCGGTCGTCCGCGACCGCGGCGCCTGGCGGGTGCCGGCGACGACGCTCGCGCTCGGCGTCTACGGCCTCTTCGGCTTCCACTTCCTGCTCTTCGTCGCGCTGCGCCACGCGCCGCCGGTCGAGGCGAATCTCGTCAACTACCTCTGGCCGCTGCTGATCGTGGTGCTGGCGCCGGCGCTGCTGCCGGGGCTGCGGTTCTCGGCTCGCCATCTCGCCGGCGCGTTGCTCGGCTTCGCCGGCGCGGCGCTCGCGATCCTCGGCGGTCGCGGTGCCGACGCGAGCGGCTTCCAGTGGGGTTTCGTCGCGGCGGCCGGCTCGGCGTTCGTCTGGGCGACGTACTCGCTCGGCACGCGACGGGTCGCGGCGTTTCCGACCGCGGCCGTCGGCCTGTTCGGCGTCGTCTCGGGCGTGCTCTCGCTCGCCTGTCACGCGCTGCTCGAACCCGCCGCGGCACTCGGCGCGCGCGACCTCGCGCTGATCGCCGCGATGGGCGTCGGCCCGCTCGGCGCGGCGTTCTACCTCTGGGACCGCGCGCTGAAGACCGGCGACCCGCGGACGATCGGCGTCCTCGGCTACCTGACGCCGCTCGCGAGCACCATGCTGCTGCTCGCCGCGACCGGCCGGCTGCCGACGGCCGGCATCGGCGTCGCGACGCTGCTGATCCTCGGCGGCGCGGCGCTCGCGCTCGCGCCGGCACGCGCTGCAACCGGCCGAAACGCCGCCGCGGCGGCGGACGGACAGCCGCGCCCGAAGGCGTAGCATCGCGCGCTCCATCGGCAGAACTGCCCGGGCCCGACCCGCCTGCTCGACCGACCGGCCGGGCGCGCGCTGCCTCATGCTTCTCGGGTCGACCCGATCCGCTCGGCAGCCCCCGATCCACGCCCCGCGCCCCGCACGCAACCCATGGCCGACCCGACCGACCCCACGCAGCCCGTGGCGGTGCTCACCCAGGTGCAGAAGACCTACCGGCTCGACGCGGTCGACGTGCCGGTGATCCGGGGCATCGACCTGCTCGTCCGGCCCGGCCACTTCACCGTGCTGCTCGGCCCGTCGGGCAGCGGCAAGACGACGCTGCTCAACATGATCGGCTGCATCGACAAGCCCGACGTCGGCGAAGTCGTCATCGCCGGCACGCGCGTCAACGAATTGAGCGACGACGCGCTCTCCGATTTCCGTGCGCGCAACATCGGCTTCATCTTCCAGAACTTCAATTTGCTGCCGGTGCTCTCGGCGTACGAGAACATCGAGTACCCGCTGCTGCTCGCCGGCGTGTCGGCGAAGAAGCGCGGCACGCGCGTGCCGAAGCTGCTCGCCGCGGTCGGCCTGCAGGACAAGGCGAAGAACCTGCCCGGCCAGTTGTCGGGCGGCCAGCGCCAGCGCGTCGCGATCGCCCGCGCGCTCGCCCGGCGGCCGAGGCTCGTCATCGCCGACGAGCCGACCGCGAACCTCGACAGCCAGACCGGCGCCGCGATCCTCGCGCTGATGCGCCGCATGCAGGAGCGCTACCAGATCTCGTTCATCTTCTCGTCGCATGACCGCGCCGTGCTGAAGGCGGCCGACGACACGATCTCGATCAAGGACGGGCTCGTCCGCGGCGTCACCCGCAAGGCGCCGGACGTGCGGACCGACGACGCCGCCGACAGCGAAACCTTCCTGCAGACCCGGCCGCCGGCGCGGGAGCTGGCGCGATGACGCGGGCCGCTCGCGGTTCCGGCGGACGGGCGCCGGCCGCGCTCGCCCGCTCGCACCGCCGGGCGCCGCAGCCGCCGCGCGAGGCGACGCGATGACCACGCTCAGGCTCGCCGTGCGCAACCTGCTGCGCAACCGCCGGCGCTCGCTCGCGACCTTGCTCGCGATGGCGATCGGCGCCGCGGCGATCCTGCTCTTCGGCGGCTACGCGTCGAACATCAAGGCGACGATGCAGACGGCCTACGTCAGGAACGGCGGCCACCTGCAGATCCAGCACCGCGACTTCTACCTCTACGGCAGCGGCAACCCGACCGCCTACGGCATGCGCGACTACGCGAAAGTGCTCGCCGCGGTGCGCGCCGACGACACGCTGCGCCCGCTCGTCGTCGTCGCGACGCCGACGCTGCAGTTCGGCGGCATCGCCGGCAACTACGCCGCCGGCGTCTCGCGCACCGTGATCGGCAACGGCCTCGTCGCCGACGACTTCGCCGCGATGCAGGACTGGAACGACTTCGACCTGCCGATCCCGCCGCCGCCGTTCGCGTTGCGCGGGTCGCCCGCCGACGGCGCGGTCATCGGCACCGGCGTCGCGCGGGTGCTGCAGCTCTGCGCCGAGCTGAAGATCGCGAGCTGCCCGCAGCGCGACGACGCGCCGAAGGCCGCCGTCGCCGACGCCGCGGCGCTGCCCGACGACATCGCCGCGCTCAGCGCCCAGGAGACGCCCGCCGGCACGCCGGCCGTGCAACGCGGCGGCAACCCGCGGGTGGAACTGCTCGCGAGCAACGCCAACGGCACGCCCAACGTCGCGTCGCTGCAGGTCGTGCGCGCCGAGACGCAGGGCTTCAAGGAGCTCGACGAAATTTACGTGCTCACGCATCTCGCGCAGGCGCAGCGGCTGATCTACGGCAAGGAGCCGCCGCGCGTCACGTCGATCGTGCTGCAGCTGCACCGCACCGACCAGATGCCCAGGGCCCAGGCGCGGCTCGCGACGCTGCTGCCGTCGCTCGGGCTCGAGCAGCCGCTGGCGGTGATGGACTTCCGCACGCTCAACCCGTTCTACACGCAGAGCATCCAGCTCTTCGACACGATCTTCGGCTTCATCTTCGTGCTGATCGGCGGCATCGTGCTCTTCAACGTCAGCAACACGATGAACACCGCGGTCGTCGAGCGCACGGTCGAGATCGGCACGCTGCGCGCGATCGGGCTGCGGCAGGCCGGCATCCGCGGGCTGTTCCTCGTCGAAGGCTTCCTGCTCGGCGTCTCGGGCGCGATCGTCGGCTTGCTGTTCGCGCTCGCCGCCGCCTTCGTCATCAACCGCCTCGGCCTGACCTGGGTGCCGCCGAGCGCCGCCGAGCCGGTGCCGCTGACGGTGCGCGTCTGGGCCGAGACGCCGATGATGGTCGGCACCACGCTCGGCCTGATCGTCATCGCGACCGTGTCGGCCTGGGTGCCGGCGACGCGTGCCGCGAAGCTGGGCGTGGTCGACGCGCTGCGCCACGTCTGACACCGGAGATCCGCATGAAGTCCCTGATCGCCTCGCTGGCGCTCGCCGCCACGACCGCCGTGTGCCTGCCGGCGTTCGCCGACCCCGATCCGCAGCAGATCCTCGCGGCGAGCGACGCGATCCGCAACCCGGGCAAGCCGTTCGGCGTCACCGTCACGCTGACCGAGTTCGAGGCCGGCAAGCAGACCGACTCCAGCACGCTCGTGACCTACTCGCGCGCACAGGCACAGGGCGGCCAGTTCGCGAGCCTGATCCGCTTCGTGCTGCCGGCGCGCGACACCGGCAAGCTGATGCTGAAGAACGGCAACGACCTCTGGTTCTACGATCCGAGCACCAAGGCGAGCGTGCGCCTGTCGCCGCAGCAGCGCTTGATGGGCCAGGCGTCCAACGGCGACGTCGTCACCGTCAACCTCGCCAAGGACTACGCGGCGACGCTGCTCGCCGAGGAAGAGGTCAAGGACGGCGAGGGCAAGCTGAAGAAGGCCTACAAGCTCGGCCTGACCGCGAGCGCGCCCGACGTGACCTACACCGGCATCGAGATCTGGATCGACGCCGAGAGCAACCGGCCGATCAAGGCGCGCTTCCTCGCCGAGTCGGGCCGGTTGCTGAAGACCGCCTACTACCGCAAGTACCAGGCGCAGCTCGGCGCCGAGCGGCCGACCGAGACCGTCATCATCGACGGCCTCAATCCGCAGTCGGTGACGCTCATGCGCTTTTCCGACTACGTCGCCCGCCCGGTGCCCGACACCTGGCTGCAGCGCGACTACCTGCCCCGCTTCCAACCGGAGTGACGACCACCGTGGTTCCGTTTCGCTGCCCGCTCGTCGCGCTCGCCGCGGCGGCCATTCTCGGCACGGCGCTGCCCGCGCGCGCCGCCGACCCCGACGACGCCGACGCGCTCTCGCTGACCGCCGCGCCGGCCGAGGCGCCGCCGCTCACCCCCGGCGGCGCGACCAACCGGCTCTACGTCGAAGGCGCCGCCGGCCTCGGCACGCTGCGCGACGGCGGCGCCGGCCACGGCCTCTACCGCGCGTCGCTCGACTTCGTCCACAGCGGCAGCTTCGCGCCCGGCTGGCGCGCCGTGTTCTCCGACCGGATCGACGCCGTGCGCCCGCGCGATCCGCAGAACGTCGGCAGCTCCGGCACCGTCAACAGCCTGCGCGAGGCCTACGTCAGCTGGCAGACCGAGGGCGGCGCGAACGCGGTCGACCTCGGCCGCATGAACCTGCGCTATGGCCCCGGCTACGGCTACAACCCGACCGACTTCTTCCGCGAAGGCACGCTGCGCGTCGTCACGACGACCAACCCGATCTCGCTGCGCGAGAACCGCCTCGGCACCGCCGTGCTGCGCGGCCAGCGGCTCTGGAACGGCGGCTCGCTGGCGATCGCGTTCTCGCCGAAGCTCGCGTCGGCGCCGAGCGATGCGGGCGCGAGCCTCGACCTCGGCTCGACCAACCACGTCGACCGCGGCCTCGCCGTGCTCGGCACGCAGTGGACCGACCGCATCAGCT
Organism: uncultured Rhizobacter sp.; assembly: GCA_964249855.1. Lineage (GTDB taxonomy): Bacteria > Pseudomonadota > Gammaproteobacteria > Burkholderiales > Burkholderiaceae_C > LMDS01. The sequence goes on from CAXUDL010000040.1 coordinate 38,503, forward strand.
CGCAGTTCCTCGTCTACAAGGAGAGCGCGGCACGCGCGCAGGTCGGCGCGAGCCTGACCGCGGCGGCCGGCGACGCGGTCGTGCTGTTCGCCGAAGGCTCGCGCGGTACGGAGCCCGACCTGTTCGCCCGGGCGACGCGCACGCCGCAGGAGCCGGCCAGCCGCAACCGCCTGACTGCCGGCGGCACCTGGTCGGCGACGGCCAAGCTCGCGATCACCGCCGAGTACGAATACAACGGCTTCGCGCTCGATCGCGACGCCTGGAACCGCGTCGCCGCGACGCAGCCGGTGCTGCTCGGCGCCTATCTGCTCGAGGCCCAGCGCCGCCAGGAGCTCGCCTCGCGCAAGGCCTACCTCGTCTACGCGACGCAGAAGGACCTGCTGACGAAGAACCTCGACCTGACCGTACTCTTGCGCCAGGACGCTGGCGACCGCAGCCGCCTCGCCTGGATCGAACTCCGCCGCCACTTCGACAAGGTCGACGTCGCGCTGCAGTACCAGCAGCAGACCGGCCGCGTCGCCACCGAGTACTGGCTCTTTCCGGACCGCCGCGCGCTGCAGCTGCTCGCGAGCTACTTCTTCTGACGTCGGCGGCCGGCCGGCGGCGGGCCGCTCTCGGGCCCTGCGGCCCCGCGTGACCGGCGATCGGAGAAAATCCTCTTCGGCGACCGTCTTCGCCGCTGCCCCGTCCGCCATGCCTCCGCTGCCCCTGCTCGCGCTCGCCGCCGCCGCCTTCGGCATCGGCACGACCGAATTCGTCATCATGGGCCTGCTGCCCGAGGTCGCCGCCGACTTCGGCGTCTCGGCGCCGCGCGCCGGGCTGCTGATTTCGGGCTACGCGCTCGGCGTGACCGTCGGCGCGCCGCTGCTCGCGGTGCTGACCGCGCGCTGGCCCAGGAAGCGGGCGCTGATCGCGCTGATGGCGCTCTTCACCGTCGGCAACGCGCTCTGCGCGCTCGCGCCGACCTACGCGCTGCTGATGGCCGCGCGCGTCGTCACCGCGTTCTGCCACGCGGCGTTCTTCGGCATCGGCGCCATCGTCGCCGCCGACCTGGTGCCGGTCACCAAGCGGGCGCAGGCGATGTCGCTGATGTTCACCGGCCTGACCGTCGCCAACGTGCTCGGCGTGCCCGCCGGCACGGCGCTCGGCCAGTTCGCCGGCTGGCGTTCGACCTTCTGGTGCGTCGCCGCGATCGGCGTCGCCGCGATGGCAGCGCTCGCGGCCTGGCTTCCGCCGAAGCTGCCGATGCCCACCGGCAGCATCCTGCGCGAGTTCCGCGCCGTCGCGACGGCGCCCGTGCAGGCGGCGCTGCTCATCAGCACGCTGTCGTCGGTGAGCCTCTTCGTCGTCTTCACCTACATCGCCTACATCCTGCGCGACGTGACCGGCTTCTCGGCACCGGCGACGAGCTGGGTGCTGCTGCTGTTCGGCGTCGGCATCACCTTGGGCGGCCTCGTCGGCGGGCGGTTGGCCGACTGGCGCGTGCTGCCGGCGATGGCCGGCGCGTTCGCGACGCTGGCGCTGCTGCTGATCGTCTTCTCGTTCGCGAGCCGCGACGCCGTCGCGACGCTCGTCACGATGTTCGCCTGGGGCGCCGCGAGCTTCGCCGTCGTGCCCGCCGTGCAGATGCGCGTCATCGACCAGGCCAAGCGCGCGCCGAATCTCGCGTCGACGCTGAACCAGGGCGCCTTCAACCTCGGCAACGCGGCGGGCGCCTGGCTCGGCGGCGCGATCATCGGCGCGGGCGTCCCGTTGACGCGGCTGCCCCTGGTCGGCGCCGCGGTGGCGCTGCTCGGGCTCGGCGTCGTCGGCGCCTCGGCGCTGCTCGACCGCCGGGCGCTCTCCCTGCGCCTCGCATGACGTCGACCGCCGCACCGCGCGCGCTGCAGATCGCGCCTTCCACGGGCAGCGCCGCGCTGACGCCCGAGCAGAAGCGCTTCAACCGGCTGATCGGCCAGATCGGCACGGCACGCGAGACGCTCGCCGTCTGGCAGCGCGAGATTCCGCTCTACCACCAGGCGCACATGAAGCGGCTCGAGCCGCTGCTCGTCCAGCTGCGCGCGCTCCGGCGCGCGTCGGTGCTGGCACTCGACGCACTGCTCAACGAACCCGGCTGGAGCCGCGCCGATCAGGCGAGCCTGAGCGAGACGCTCTGCGACCGGGCCGCGGCGCTGATCGGCGGCGACGACGCCGCGCTCGACGCCGAGATGCGCGCGCTCTTCGCCAAGCACGCCGACATCGACTTCGACACCGCGCAGCGCGACGCCAGCCTCGCGATGAAGGACGCGATGGAGGCGATGACCGGCCTCGACCTCGGCGACGACGACGGCATCGGCTCGGCCCACGACGTCGCCGAGCGCCTGCGCGTTCGGCACGAGGCCGAGGCCGCCGCCGCGGCCGACCGCCGGGCCACGAAGAAGAAGTCCGCGGCGCAGCGCCGCAACGACGACGAGGCGCGCGAAGCGACGCAGTCGGTCCGCCAGGTCTTTCGCCAGCTCGCGAGCGCGCTGCACCCCGACCGCGAGCTCGACGCAACGCTGCGCGACGCCAAGACGGCCATGATGCAGCGCGCCAACCAGGCCTACGCGGCGAACGACCTGCTCGCGCTGCTCGAGCTGCAGCTCGAGATCGAGCTCGTCGACACGAGCCATCTCGCCGGCGCGAGCGTCGAGCGGCTCGGGCACTACAACAAGGTGCTCGCCGAGCAGCTCGCCGAACTCAAGCGCGAGCTCGCATCGGCGCAACTCCGCTTCGAGCAGGACTTCGGGCTCGACCTCGGCCGCGCCGTCGATCCGAGGAAGCTCGGCGTCGTCGTCGACCAGGGCTTTCGCGAGCTGAGCGCGGTGCTCGCGCACCAGAGAGCCGAGCTCGCGGCACTCGGCGACCGCAGGCGCGCCAAGCCCTGGCTGCGGGAGCTGCGCCGAACCGCCCGCCGCGTTGCCGACGACGACTTCACCGGCTGACCGCGCAGCGTCGGCGGCAGGGCGCGCGCATGCACCCGCGGTCGTGCAGCTGCCGTAAAGAATCTTCGCCGCGGCGGGCGCTGCGGCAAGATGCCCGCCGCGCGCTGCTCGCAAAGGCCCGGGAACGCTCGGCCCCGGCGCGATCAACGACACTCGGCGCCGCCGTGTCCGCGTGTCGACGCTGCGATCGCGCCGCGGCTCGGCGCCCCGACGCCCGACCGTCCGTCCCGGAACACATCCTCTCGCTGCCTGCATGGATCCGATCGCTGCTGCCGACCCGCTCCCGCCGCCCGTGGCGCCGAAGAAGAAGCGTCACATCCTCGGCAGCGTCGTCGCGGTGCTGGCGCTCGCCGCGATCGCGGCGCTCGCCTGGTATCTGACCCACAAGCCGCCGGCCGCGGCGCCGGCCGGCTTCGGCGGCTCGGGTGGCGGCGGTGGCGGACCGCGCGGTCCCGGCGGCGGCGGTGGTGGCGGCGGCCGCGGCGGCGCGGCGCCCAGCACGGTCGGCGTCGCGACTGCCCGCCAGGCCGACATCCCGATCCTGCTCGAGGCGCTCGGCACCGTCACGCCGCTCGCGAGCGTGACGGTGCAGCCGCAGGTCGCGGGCGTGCTGACGCAGGTGCTCTACCGCGAGGGCCAGATGGTGAGGAAGGGCGAGCTGCTCGCGACCATCGATCCGAAGCCGTTCGAGATCGCACTCGCCCAGGCGCAGGGCGCGCGGATCCGCGACGAGGCGCAGCTGCAGGCCGCGCGCGTCACGCTGCAGCGCTACCAGACGCTGCTGACGCAGGACTCGATCGCCCGCCAGGACGTCGACACCCAGGCCGCGCTCGTCGCGCAGCTCGAAGGCACGGTCACGATCGACCGCGCCGCCGAGGGCACGGCGCGGCTCAACCTCGGCTACAGCCGCATCGTCGCGCCGGTCTCGGGGCGCGTCGGCCTGCGGCCGGTCGACGCGGGCAACTACATCTCGAACGGCGCCACCGGCGGCGTCGCGACGATCACCCAGCTCGCGCCGATCGACGTCGCGTTCGCGCTGCCGCAGGACCGCGTCCCCGAGATCCAGGCGCGGCTCGCGCAGGGCGCGCAGCTGCCGACCGCGGCGTGGGACCGCAACCGCACCCAGCGCCTCGACGCCGGCGTCTTCTCGACGCTCGACAACAGCGTCGACACGCAGACCGGCACGGTCAAGGCCAAGGCGCGCTTCGCCAATGCCGAGAGCGCGCTGTTCCCGAACCAGTTCGTCAACGTCCGGCTGCTGCTGCGGACGATCGGCGCCGCGGTCGTGATCCCGGTGACCGCGATGCGCCATGGTCCGAGCGGGGACTTCGTCTATGTCGTCAACGAGGACAGGACGGTCGCGCTGCGGCCGGTCGTGCGCGGCGAGGCGAGTGTCGACAACGTCGCCGTGACCAGCGGCCTCGCGGTCGGCGAGCAGGTCGTCACCGAGGGCGGCGACCGGTTAAAGGACGGGGCACGCGTGCAGACGAGCGTCGACCGGCCGCCGGGCGCGGCGTCGGGCGCGGCCTCGGGTGGGCGCGGGCGGCGCGGCGGCAGCGGGGCGTCCGGCGCGTCGGGCGCCGGCGGCACGCCGGAGGCGCCGTCCGGCCGCCGGGCGCAGGGGGCCGACGCCGGCGCCGGCGCATCGGGGCCGCGCCTCGGCGCGAGCGCGCCCGCCAGTGCCGGCAGCGCCGCCTTCGTTCGCCGCCGCGGCGCGTCGGCGTCGAGCGAATGACGGGCCGGTCCGCGCGTCGTCGTCGTCCATGAGTCCGTCCAGACCCTTCATCGAGCGGCCGGTCGCGACGTCGCTGCTGATGCTCGCGATCGTGCTCGCGGGCATCGTGGGGTTTCGCTTCCTGCCGCTCTCGGCGCTGCCGCAGGTCGACTATCCGACGATCCAGGTGCAGACGCTCTACCCCGGCGCCAGCCCCGAGGTCATGAGCAACACCGTGACCGCGCCGCTCGAGCGCCAGTTCGGGCAGATGGCCGGGCTCGACCGCATGAGCTCGACGAGCGCCGCGGGCGTGTCGATCATCACGCTGCAATTCGGCCTCGGCCAGACGCTCGACGTCGCCGAGCAGGAAGTCCAGGCCGCGATCAACGCCGGCGGCTCGCTGCTGCCCGCCGACCTGCCGGCGCCGCCGGTCTACGCCAAGGTCAACCCGGCCGATGCGCCGGTGCTGACGCTCGCGGTCACGTCGGACGCACTGCCGCTCACCGACGTGCAGAACCTCGTCAACACCCGGCTGGCTCAGAAGATGAGCCAGGTCGCGGGTGTCGGGCTGGTGTCGCTCTCCGGCGGCCAGCGCCCCGCGGTGCGGATCCAGGCCGACACCCAGGCGCTCGCCGCCAACGGCATCGGCCTCGACACGCTGCGCACCGCCATCACCGCCGCCAACGCCAACGGCGCCAAGGGCAGCTTCGACGGCCCGCGGCGGGCCTACACGATCAATTCGAACGACCAGCTCGTCGCCGCCGTCGACTACAAGAACCTGATCGTCGCGTACCGGAATGCGGCGCCGGTGCGCCTGAAGGACGTCGCGACCGTCGTCGACAGCGCCGAGAACAACCAGCTCGGCGCCTGGGCCGGGATCGATTGCGTGCAGTCGGCGCGGCCGGTCGCGGCGTCGTCGCCGGCGAGCACGTCGCTCTGCCGCGCCGGCGGCGCGCAACTCGTGCCGGCGATCATCCTCAACGTCCAGCGCCAGCCCGGCGCCAATGTGATCGCGACGGTCGACGCGATCCGCGCCCAGCTGCCGGCGCTGCAGGCGAGCCTGCCGGCGAGCGTCTCGCTCGACGTGCTGTCCGACCGCACGACGGGCATCCGCGCGTCGGTGGAGAACGTCGAGCACGAGCTGATCCTCGCCGTCGTGCTCGTCGTGCTCGTCATCTTCGCCTTCCTCGGCAGCGTCCGCGCGACGGTGATCGCGTCGATCGCCGTGCCGATCTCGCTGATCGGCACCTGCGGGCTGATGTACCTGCTGGGCTACAGCCTCAACAACCTGTCGCTGATGTCGCTCACGATCGCGACCGGCTTCGTCGTCGACGACGCGATCGTGATGATCGAGAACATCGCCCGCTACATCGAGGAGGGCGAGTCGCCGATGGCCGCGGCGCTGAAGGGCGCGGCGCAGATCGGCTTCACGATCATCTCGCTGACGGTGTCGCTGATCGCGGTGCTGATTCCGCTGCTCTTCATGAGCGACGTCGTCGGCCGGCTGTTCCGCGAGTTCGCGGTGACGCTCGCGATCACGATCCTGATCTCGGCGGTGGTGTCGCTGACGCTCGTGCCGATGATGTCGGCGCGCTGGTTGAGGCCGGTGGCCCGCACGCCGGATGCGGCGCGCGCCGCGTCGGGCGGCGCGGGTGTCGCCGCGCGCATCCAGCGCGGCTTCGACGCGGTCGTGCGGCGCTACGACCGTTCGCTCGGCTGGGTCATCGACCACCAGGCGATCACGCTGCTCGTCGCGCTCGCGACGCTGGTGTTCACGGTGCTGCTCTACCTCACGATCCCGAAGGGCCTCTTCCCGACGCAGGACACGGGCCAGCTGCAGGCCCGCGTGCAGGCCGCGCAGGACGTCTCGTACGACCGCATGGCCGGGCTGCAGCGCGCGGCGGCCGAGGCAATCCAGCAGGACCCGGCGGTCGCGAGCCTCGCGTCCTTCGTCGGCGTCGACGCGGCCAACAACACCATGCTGAGCACCGGCAGCATGCTCGTCAACCTCAAGCCCGACCACGGCGACCAGCAGGCAGTGATCGACCGCCTGCGCGAACGCGCGCGGCAGGTGGCGGGCGTCACGCTCTACCTGCAGCCGACGCAGGACCTGACGATCGACGCCGAGACCGGCCCGACGCAGTACCGCGTCTCGCTCGAGGCCGTCGACAGCGCGACGGTGACGCAGTGGATGGGCAGGCTGATCGCGCAGCTGCAGACGTCGCCGCAGGTGAGGAACGTCAGCAGCGACGCCGGTGCGCAGGGCCTCGCCGCGTACGTCGACGTCGACCGCGACACCGCGTCGCGGCTCTCGATCACCGCGAGCGCGGTCGACGACGCGCTCTACAGCGCCTTCGGCCAGCGCATCGTCTCGACGATCTTCACCGAGACCAACCAGTACCGCGTGATCCTCGAAGCGAAGCCGGGCCTGCTGACCGACGCCGGCTCGCTCGGGCAGCTCAACCTCATCACCGGCTCGGGCGTGGCGACGCCGCTCGCGTCGTTCGCGACGATCCGGGAGCGCAACGCGCCGCTGCAGGTGACGCACGTCGCCCAGTACCCCGCCGGCACGCTGAACTTCGACACCGCGCCGGGCGTGTCGCTCGGCAAGGCGGTCGACGCGGTGCGCGCGGCGGCCAGGGAGATCGCCATGCCGGCGAGCGTGACGATGACCTTCCTCGGCGCCTCGGGCGCATACGAGCGCTCGCTCGCGAGCCAGCTGTGGCTGATCCTCGCCGCGGTGGTCTGCGTCTACATCGTGCTCGGCGTGCTGTACGAAAGCTACGTGCACCCGCTGACGATCCTCTCGACGCTGCCGTCGGCGGGCGTCGGCGCGCTGCTCGCGCTGATGGTCACCGGCAACGACCTGGGCGTGATCGGGATCATCGGCATCATCCTTCTCATCGGCATCGTGAAGAAGAACGCGATCATGATGATCGACTTCGCGATCGACGCCGAGCGCGAGCAGGGCAAGTCGCCGCGCGAGGCGATCCACCAGGCCGCGCTGCTGCGGCTGCGGCCGATCCTGATGACGACGCTCGCCGCGCTGTTCGCCGCGGTGCCGCTGATGCTGAGCTCCGGCGAGGGCGCCGAACTGCGCCGCCCGCTCGGCCTCGCGATCTTCGGCGGACTGATCGTCAGCCAGCTGCTGACGCTCTTCACCACGCCGGTGATCTACCTCGGCTTCGACCGGCTGGGCCGGCGCTTCCGGCGGCCGAGCCCGGCAGGCACGGGGGTGCCGACTTGACCCGCGCCGCCGCGCCGGGCTGCGCGAGGCTTGGCCCGACCCCCTCGGGGGGTGGACCGGTGTACCCGCCGGGCCGGGGGCCGTCATG
>CAXUDL010000041.1:0-46489 GCA_964249855.1 uncultured Rhizobacter sp.
CGAGCACAAGGGGCTCGGCGGCAAGAAGACGACCTGGCGGCTGCGCGACTGGGGCGTCAGCCGGCAGCGCTATTGGGGCACGCCGATCCCGATCATCCATTGCGACGGCGCCGGGCCGGGCTCGGCCGCGCCCGGCTGCGGCGTCGTCCCGGTTCCCGAGAGCGATCTGCCCGTCGTCCTGCCCGTCGATCTGATCCCCGACGGCTCGGGCAACCCGCTGAACCGGTCGGCCGCGTTCCTGGACGTCGCGTGTCCGCGCTGCGGCCGTGCCGCGCGGCGCGAGACCGACACGATGGACACCTTCGTCGACAGCGCCTGGTACTACATGCGCTACTGCGACCCGACGCTGCAGGCGGCGATGGTCGGCCCGGGCGCGGCCTACTGGATGCCGGTCGACCAGTACATCGGCGGCATCGAGCACGCGATCCTGCACCTGCTCTACGCCCGCTTCTGGACGATGGCGATGCGCGACCTGAAGCTCGTCTCGGTCGACGAGCCGTTCACGAAGCTGCTGACGCAGGGCATGGTGCTCAACCACGTCTGGTCGCGCACCGGCGCGTCGGGGGGCATCGACTACTTCCCGCCCGACGAGGTCACGCCCGCGCACGACGCGACCGGCCGCATCGTTGCCGGCCGCTGGACCGACGGGCAGCCGGTCGACTACCGCGGCGTGCTCAAGATGGGCAAGACCGAGCGCAACGGCATCGATCCGCAGGACCTGATCGACCGCTACGGCGCCGACACCGCGCGGCTCTTCGTGATGTTCGCGTCGCCGCCCGAGCAGACGCTCGAATGGAACGACGCCGGCGTCGAGGGTGCGAGCCGGTTCCTGCGCCGGCTCTGGCAGTACGCGGCACGGCGCGCCGCCTCGCTCGGCGCGGAGCCGACGCCGGCCGCGCCGGACGCCGCCGCCCGCGCGCTGCGCTTCGAGCTGCACACGCTGCTGCGCCAGATCAGCTACGACTACGAGCGCATGCAATACAACACCGTGATCTCCGGTGCGATGAAGCTGCTCAATGCGCTCGAGGGCTACAGGGGCGCCGACGCGGGCGTCGTCCGCGAGGGCCTCGGCGTGCTGCTGCGCGTGCTGTACCCGGCGTGCCCGCACACCACCTGGCAGCTCTGGCAGCAGCTCGGCTTCGCCGCGCAGCACGGCGACCTGCTCGATGCGCCGTGGCCCGAGGTCGACGCTGCCGCGCTCGTCCGCGACGCGCTCGAGCTGATGCTCCAGGTCAACGGCAAGCTGCGCGGCGCGGTCACGGTCGCGGCCGACGCCGACACGAAGGCGATCGAGGCCGCGGCGCTGGCAAGCCCCGACTTCGTCCGCTTCGCCGAGGGCAGGCGGCCGAAGAAGATCGTCGTCGTGCCGGGCCGGCTCGTGAACGTCGTCGTGTGAGGGCACGTCCACCGTCGACCCGCCGCGGCGCGCTGGCGCTGATGGCGCTGCTGCCGCTCGCCGGCTGCGGTTTCGCGCTGCGCCGGGCGCCCGAGCTGCGCTTCCAGACGATCCAGCTGACCGGCTTCGCACCGCGCTCGCCGCTCGCCCAGGAACTGCGCGCCAACATCAACGCGAGCACGACGACGCGCGCCGTCGACGGCATCGCGGCGGCGCAGGTCGTGCTCGAGGTGCTGCAGGATGCACGCGAGCGCGTCGTCGTCGGCAGCGGCGCCGCCGGCCAGGTGACCGAGTTCCAGTTGCGCGAACGCTTCAGCTTCCGCGTGCGCGCCGTCGACGGCCGCGTCCTCATCCCGACGACCGAGCTCGTGCTCGCGCGCGACATGAGCTACACCGAAAGCGCCGCGCTCGGCAAGGAACAGGAAGAGGGCTTGCTCTATCGCGCGATGCAGAGCGACATCGTGAGCCAGGTCGTGCGCCGGCTGGCGGCCGTCCCGCCGCCATGACCGGCCCGCCCGACGCGATGCCTCGCGGCCTCGGCCTCGCTGGCGCCCACGCTCCTCGTCTCGCCGGCCCTGCGTTCGGCGCGGTGGCGCGGTGGCTGCACGGCGACGACGCCGCTCCGGCGCCGCTCCGCTCGGGCTGCATGCAGCGCGCCGGGCACACGGCCGGGGGCCCCCGGCGGCGCTCCGTCGGCGTCCGTCGTCCGGCGCAGACCGCGCCGCGCGTCGTCGAGGCCGCCTGACGGTGCAGGTGCGCGCCGACCAGCTCGCCGCGCACCTGCAGAAGGGGTTGCGCCCGCTCTACGCCGTCTGGGGCGACGAGCCGCTGCTCGCGCAGGAGGCGGGCGACGCCGTCCGCGCCGCGGCGCGCGCCGCCGGCTGCACCGAGCGGCAGGTGCACACCGTCGCCGGCGCGCACTTCGACTGGAGCGGGCTGCTCGGCGCATCGATGGCGATGAGCCTGTTCGCCGACCGCCAGCTGATCGAGATCCGCATCCCGTCGGGCAAGCCCGGCAAGGACGGCGCCGAGGCGTTGCAGCGCTACTGCCAGGCGACGAGCGACGACGTCGTGACGCTGGTGCAGCTGCCGAAGCTCGACCGCCAGCAGCAGGCCTCGGCCTGGTTCACGGCGCTCGACCGCGCCGGTGTCACTGTGCGCGTCGACCCGATCGACCGCAAGGCGCTGCCGCAGTGGATCGCGCAGCGCCTTGCCCGCGCCGGCCAGCGCGTCGAGGCCGGCGAGGCGGGCCGGCAGGCGCTCGCGTTCTTCGCCGACCGCGTCGAGGGCAACCTGCTCGCGGCGCACCAGGAGATCGAGAAGCTCGCCCTGCTGTACCCCGCCGGCGCATTGAGCTTCGCGCAGATCGAGGCCGCGGTGCTCGACGTCGCCCGCTTCGAGACCGCGCAGCTCGGCGAGGCCGTGCTCGCCGGGCAGACGGCGCGTGCGCTGCGCATGCTCTCTGCGCTGCAGGCGGAGGGCGTCGCGCCGGTGCTCGTGCACTGGACGCTCGCCGAGGACATCCGCGCCCTCGCCCGTGTCCGCGACGCGCTCGGCGACGGCAAGCCGCTGCCGCTCGCGCTCCGCGAGGCCCGCGTCTGGGGCGCGAAGGAGCGGCTGGTCGAACGCGCCGCGCCCTTCGTCTCCGACGCCGACGCGGCCCGCTGGGTCGAGGCGGCACGCGTCTGCGACGGCCTCGTCAAGGGCCTGAAGCACCCCGACTGGCCGGCCGATCCGTGGGAAGGCCTGAAGCGCCTCGCGCTCGGCGTGCTGGCCTGCACCGGCGCGACATCGTCGCGGCCCGCCGTTCTGCGCTGACCGGACGCGGGTCTCGACAGCCCCGTGCCCATCGCGCAGCGCGAGCGGCAAGGCATATGCGACCCGATCGGCGCGACGCTCGGTCGTTCGAATTCGAGAAGCCTGGTGTTGGACCCGCTGCCGAAGGCGGCGGTGCCGACGAGGGGCGCCTTGACCCGCGGCGCCGTCCGTGTCGCGGAGCACCGACGCCGGGTGCACCACCGCTTCGGTCCGTCGCCGCAGTCGCCACCGCCACGAGCCGCCGCTCGGGCGCTCCGACCCCCGCCGCAGGGTCCCGCGTCGGCGTCGGTCAGGCGCCCGGCGCCGCGCCCGTCCCGGTCGCCGCCACCAGCCGCTCGAGCGCCGTGACCACGGTCTGCGAGCGCACCGCTGCACGGTCGCCCGCCAGGCTCAGCAGCACCGCCTCGGCCGGCGCGCCGCGCGCTGCGATCGCGAGCCAGACGGTGCCGACCGGCTTGCCCGGGACCGCACCGCCGGGCCCGGCGATGCCGGTGACGGCCACGGCGATGTCGGCGTGCGAATGGCCGAGCGCGCCATCGGCCATCGCCCGTGCGACCTCGGCACTGACCGCGCCGTGCGCCGCGATCGTCGCCCGATCGACGCCGAGCGACTCGGCCTTGGCGTCGTTCGAATAGGTGACGAAGCCGCGCTCGAACCAGTCGCTCGAGCCGGCGACGGCGGTGCACGCCGCGGCGATCAGGCCGCCGGTGCACGACTCGGCGGTCGCGAGCCGCCAGCCGCGGGCACGCAGCGCGTCGGCGAGCGCGAGGACGGCGGGCGCGAACTCGGTCATCCCGACCGCCAGAGCGCGATGATCAGCAGCACGCAGAACGCAGCGACGAAGTCGTCGAACAGGATGCCGAAGCCCTGCGCCCAGCCGATCGCGCCGCCCCGCCGCGGCTTGAAGCAGCCGTCGGCCCAGCGAACCGGACCGGGCTTGACGGCGTCGAAGAAGCGAAACAGCAGGAAGGCGACCAGCTGGCCGCCGAGGCTCGCCGGCGTCACCAGCCAGAGCACGGTCCAGAACGCGAGGATCTCGTCGCACACGATGGCGCCGGGGTCGGCGATGCGCAGGTGCCGCGCGGTCGTCGTGGACGCCCACCAGGCGACGAGCGTGCCGAGGCCGATCGTGAGCGCCCACTGAAGATCGCCGAAGTGCGGCTGCAGCAGCGCGAACGCCGCCCAGGCCCAGAGCGTGCCGGCGGTGCCCGGCGCGATCGGCGACAGCCCGCTGCCGAAGCCGAGCGCGATCCAGTGCGCAGGGTGCGAGCGCATGAAGCGCCAGCTGACGGCACGCGGGGCGGCGGCGACGACGTCGACCACCGACGCATCGTGCGGCGGGCGACCGAAGCTCTCCCTCGATGCGCCGGTCGGACTCATGCAGCGAAATGGTCGAAGGAACCGAAGGCGTCGCGTGGCACGGTTCGACCGCGGGCATCGACCAGGCGCGTGCCGGCCGCCTGCTCGATCGTGCCGATGCGCGTCACGGCGACGCCGCAGCGCTCGCCGGCGCCGCGCACCGAGTCGTCGGCCGACGGCGGCGCGGTGAAGACGAGCTCGTAGTCGTCGCCGCCGGCCAGCGTGCATTCGCGCTGCAGCGCCGCGGGCATCGCAGCGAGCTCGCGGCTGCGCGGCACGGCGTCGACGTCGACGCGTGCGCCGACGCCCGAGCGGCGCAGCACATGGCCGAGATCGCCGAGCAGGCCGTCGGAGACGTCGATGGCGCTCGTCGCGACGCCCCGCAGCGCCTGGCCGAGGCCGACGCGCGGCTCGGGCGTCTCCATGGCACGGCGGGTCGACTCGAACGCCGCGCCGTCGAGCGTCACGCGGCCGCGGAACGCCTCGAGCGCGAGCCGGGCGTCGCCGAGCGCGCCGCTGACCCACAGCGCATCGCCGACGCGCGCGCCGGAGCGCAGCAGCGCCTCGCCGGCGGGCAGCTCGCCGAAGACCGCGATGCAGAGGTTGAGCGGCCCGCGCGTCGTGTCGCCGCCGATCAGTTCGCAGCCGTGCGCGTCGGCGAGCGCGAGCAGGCCACGCGCGAAGCCCGCGAGAAAGACCTCGTCGACGTGCGGCAGCGCGAGCGCGAGCGTGAACGCGAGCGGCCGCGCGCCGCAGGCCGCGAGGTCGCTCAGGTTGACCGCGAGCGCCTTGTGGCCGAGCCGCTCGGGCGGCACGGTGGGCAGGAAGTGCCGCCCCTCGACGAGCATGTCCGACGAGACCGCGAGCTGCATGCCGGGCGACGGCGCGAAGAGCGCGCAGTCGTCGCCGACGCCGAGCGCCGCGCGGGTGACTTCGCGGGTGAAGAACTTCGCGATCAGATCGAATTCCCCGAGCGGCATGGCGGGATGACGGGATGGCGGTCGCAGGCGCGGCGGTGTCCGCGGGGGGATTATCGCGAAGCGCGCGGTACGCCGGTCCGGCGCGACGGCGCATGGGCAGCGCGGCACTGCAGCAGCGGCGCGACGACGCGTGGGCGCCGGGCCCGGGCAGGAGACGCCGACCTGCATGCCCGCGCGTCGGAGCTCGTCACGTCTGCCGACCGCCGCCCAGGCGTCGCGACCGGTTCCGCGTCGCCGCTCCCGAGGCTCGCGCGACGCTCGCGCCGCGTCTCTCGCCTCGGCTCGGCCCGGCGCTGGCCCGCGCAGCCAGGGTCGTCGCCGCCGCCGCTCCGCCGGGACGGCCTCTCTACAATCGTCCACCCGCGCCGGCCGTCCCGTCTCACCCGCGGGCGCGGCGCCAGACCTCACGGGACGAGAGCCATGTCGACACTGAACGAACAGAAGGCCGCGGAACTCCGCGCCGCCGCGCTCGAGTACCACGAGTTTCCGACGCCGGGGAAGATCGCCGTCGCGGCGACCAAGCAGATGATCAACCAGCGCGACCTGTCGCTCGCGTATTCCCCGGGCGTCGCGGCGGCCTGCGAGGAGATCGTCGACGACCCGGCCAACGCCTTTCGCTACACCGCGCGCGGCAACCTCGTCGCGGTGATCACCAACGGCACGGCCGTGCTCGGCCTCGGCGACATCGGCCCGCTCGCCGCCAAGCCGGTGATGGAGGGCAAGGGCGTCCTCTTCAAGAAGTTCGCCGGCATCGACGTCTTCGACATCGAGATCGACGAGAAGAACCTCGACAAGCTGATCGACGTGATCGCCGCGCTCGAGCCGACCTTCGGCGGCATCAACCTCGAGGACATCAAGGCGCCCGACTGCTTCTACGTCGAGCGGGCATTGCGCTCGCGGATGAAGATCCCGGTGTTCCACGACGACCAGCACGGCACGGCGATCGTCGTCGGCGCGGCCGTGCTGAACGGCCTGAAGGTCTCGGGCAAGGACATCCGCGAGGTCAAGCTCGTGACGTCGGGCGCCGGCGCCGCCGCGCTCGCCTGCCTCGGCCTGCTCGTCAAGCTCGGGCTGCCACGCGAGAACATCTGGGTCACCGACCTTGCCGGCGTGGTCTACGACGGCCGCGTCGAGCTGATGGACGAGGACAAGATCGTCTATGCGCAGAAGACGGAGAAGAGGAGCCTCGCCGAGGTGATCGACGGCGCCGACATCTTCCTCGGGCTCTCCGCGGGCGGCGTGCTCAAGCCCGAGATGGTCCGGAGCATGGGGCCGAACCCGATGATCTTCGCGCTCGCCAACCCGACGCCCGAGATCCTGCCCGAACTGGTGCTCGAGGTTCGCGGCGACGCGATCATCGCGACCGGCCGCACCGACTATCCGAACCAGGTCAACAACGTCCTCTGCTTCCCCTACATCTTCCGCGGCGCGCTCGACTGTCGGGCGACGACGATCACGATCGAGATGGAGATCGCGGCGGTCCATGCGATCGCCGACCTGGCGCAGGCCGAGCAGAGCGAGGTCGTCGCCGCGGCCTACGCCGGCGTCAAGCTCAGCTTCGGGCCCGAGTACCTGATCCCGAAGCCGTTCGACCCGCGGCTGATGATGCGCATCGCGCCGGCCGTCGCGCAGGCCGCCGCCGACTCGGGCGTCGCAGCGCGGCCGATCGCCGACCTCGACGCCTACCGCGACAAGCTGCAGAGCTTCGTCTATGCCTCGGGCACGACGATGAAGCCGATCTTCACGATGGCCAAGCGCGCCGAGAAGAAGCGCGTGGCGTACTCCGAAGGCGAGGAGGAACGCGTGCTGCGTGCCGTGCAGGTGGTGGTCGACGAGAACCTCGCCCGGCCGACGCTGATCGGCCGGCCCGAGATCATCGTGCAACGCATCGCCAAATTCGGCCTGCGGCTGCGCGCCGGCGTCGACTACGACCTCGTCAACACCGAGAACGACCACCGCTTCCGCGACTACTGGCAGAGCTACCACCGGATGACCGAGCGCAAGGGCGTGACGGCCCAGCTCGCGAAGATCGAGATGCGCCGCCGGCTGACCTTGATCGGCGCGATGCTGCTCGAGTCGGGCGAGGTCGACGGTCTGCTCTGCGGCACCTGGGGCACGACCGCGCTGCACCTGCACTACATCGACCAGGTGATCGGCCTGCGCGAAGGCGCGAAGACCTACGCCTGCATGAACAGCCTGATCCTCCCCGGCCGGCAGGTGATGCTCGTCGACACCCACGTCAACTACGACCCGACCGCCGCGCAGCTCGCCGAGATCACGGTGATGGCGGCCGAGGAGATGATGCGCTTCGGTCTGCAGCCGAAGGCGGCGCTGCTCTCGCACAGCAACTTCGGCTCGAGCAACCAGCCGTCGGCGGTGAAGATGCGCGAGACGCTCGCGCTGCTGCAGGTGCAGGCGCCCTGGCTCGAGGTCGACGGCGAGATGCACGGCGACACGGCGCTCGATGCCGGCTACCGCGCGAAGCTGATGCCGTCGAGCCCGCTGTCCGGCGAGGCGAACCTGCTCGTGCTGCCGAACATCGACGCCGCGAACATCAGCTACAACCTCCTGAAGATCGCCGCCGGCGGCGGCATCGCGATCGGGCCGGTGCTGCTCGGCGCCGCACGTCCGGTCCACATCCTGACGCCGTCGGCGACCGTCCGGCGCATCATCAACATGACCGCGCTCACCGTCGCCGACGCCAACGCCGCGCGCTGACGGCATCGGTTCCGACCGCGCGACGCGGCGCACGGCGCGCGTCGAACGACGCGACCGGAATGCCGCTGCAGCTGCCTCAAAATGAGGCAAAAGCTTGAGGTTTTCGTGCCGATTCGTTACGATCGCGGTTTTCCGAAATCAGGATTTCCCGTGGTCTTCTCCGTTCGGCCCTCCGCGTGGCGAGCCCTGCGCAAGACGGCGCGGGTGCTGACGGTGGCGGGGGCGGTCTGCGGCGTTCTTGCAGGCCTCGCGGACGCAACAGCGCGCAGCGCAACGGCAACGGCGCTGTCCGGCACGGTGTCGTTGGCGCAACTGCCGGCACAGGCGCAGACCACCTACCGGCACGTGCTTGCCGGCGGTCCGTTCAGCAGCCGCAAGGACGGCAGCGTCTTCGGAAACCTCGAGCGGCTGCTTCCCGCGCAACCGCGTGGCTACTACCGCGAATACACGGTCGCCACGCCGGGCGCAAGCAACCGCGGCGCACGGCGCATCGTCTGCGGCGGCGAGCCGCCCACCCGCCCGGCAGCCTGCTACTACACCGCGGACCATTACGCGACCTTCCGTCAAATCGCGCCGTGACCGATTCGACCTGGCCCTGCACCCGGCCCGACGCCGCGGGCGCGCTTGCGCGCCATGCGGTCCGAGGAGCCGCTCTGTCGCGGGCACGGCAGCGGATCGCGGCGACTGGCCAGGAGTCTTTTGTGGATATCGAGAGGAGGAACGCGACCATGCTCTTGCAGTCAGTCCGTCCAAACATAGTGCAATCGATTCGCGCGTTCCGCGTCGAGGACCTGATGCAGGCCGCGCAGAACGCCGACCAACATTTTCTCTACGCCAATCTGACGGCGTCGCAGTCGAAACAAGAGGTGCTCGAGGCGATCGCCCAGGCGTTCACGTTCCCGGCGCATTTCGGCAAGAACCTCGACGCGCTCTACGACTGCATGACCGACCTCGTCCACAAGGCCGGCTCGCAGCCGGGCTTCGTCGTCGTGCTCGAGCAGCTGCCCGACAACGCGCGTTTCGACCGCGAGGCGCGCGAGCAGCTGCTCGACGTGTTCCGCGACGCCGCCGACTTCTGGGCGGAGCGCAAGATTCCGTTCCGATGTTTCTATTCTTTTCAGTAGCCCGCTCCCAGGAATTCGGGTCATGGGAGCGGGCGACGGATGTGGCCCAGCACGGCGCGACCTTGGAGAAGCCGGCCAAACCGGCGTCCAAGAGCGCCGCCAACAGCAGCTTCGGCACCAACATGCCGAAGATGACGAGCGCCTTCGACACGTCGATGTGGCTCGACGCCGCCTAGGACCGTCGCCGGTGGCCGACCGCTGCCGCGGCGGTCGGCGGCGGCCTCACCCGCGCGGCGGGTCGTCGGGAGCAGCGGCCGCGTCGGTATCGCTGCCGGCGCCCGGTGGGGTGTTGCTGCCGGCGACCGGCAGCGTCTCGCTCGCGGTGACGCGCAGCGTGCCGCGGGCCGCGACCGGCGCCGCCGCATCGACGCTCGGTGGCACGCCGGCCGCGCCGCCGACGCGGCGCACCAGCGCCAGATACTCGCCGACCGGCACTTCCTCGGCGCGCCGCCGCATGTCGAACGCGCCGTCGAACCCGCGCGCATCGAGCCAGGCGCCGAGGGTGTGCCGCAGCACCTTGCGGCGCTGCGAGAACGCGACCTTGACGAGCTCTTCGAGCAGCGCCACGTCGACGGCGGCCGGCACGGGCCGCGGCGTCATCCGCACGACCGCCGAGTCGACGCGCGGCGGCGGGTCGAACGCCTCGGGCGGCACGTCGAGCACCGCCTCGAGCGCATAGCGCCACTGCAGCATCACCGACAACCGGCCGTAGTCCTTGCCTCCAGGGGCCGCGACCATCCGGTCGACGACCTCCTTCTGCAGCATGAAGTGCTGGTCGACGACCTGCGCCGCCGCCGGCAACAGGTGGAAGAGGATCGGCGTCGAGATGTTGTACGGCAGGTTGCCGACAATGCGCAGCCGCTGCCCCGCCGCCGTGGCGAGCGGCGCGATGTCGACATCGAGCACGTCCGCCTCGATGACCTCGAGCTCGGGCCGCCGCCGCAGTCGCGCCGCGAGATCGCGGTCGAGCTCGACGACCGTGAGCCGGCCGCAGCGCGCGACGAGCGGATCGGTCAGTGCGCCGAGCCCCGGGCCGATCTCCACCATCGCGTCGCCGGCGGCGGGCGAGATCGCGTCGACGATCGCGTCGAGCACCGAGCCGTCGGTCAGGAAGTGCTGGCCGAAGCGCTTGCGCGGCACGTGCCTCGACACGGGAGGCCGTGCTACGACGACTGCGGCGGCTCGCGCATCTCGACGTAGGCGCGGGCGCGCAGGGCGCGCAGCCAGTCGAGATACGCCGCCTCGAACTTCGCTTCGCGCAATTCGTTGCGCGCCTGGTCGCGCTGCTGCTTGAGATCGAGCGCGACCTGGCGCCGGTCGACGAGCTGGATCAGGTGGACGCCGAAGCGCGAGACGACCGGGTCGGAGACGCCGTTGATCGGCAGCGCCTTCATCGCGTCCTCGAACTCGGGCACGAGCATGCCGGGCGACATCCAGCCGAGGTCGCCGCCGCGCTCCGCCGAGCCGTCCTGGGAATTCTCGCGGGCGAGCTGCTCGAAGGTCTTCTTGCCGGAAACGATCTCCCGCTTGAAGCCGGCGAGCCGGCGCTCGGCCTGTTCCTGCGTCAGTTCGGCGGACGGCCGCAGCAGGATGTGCCGCGCCCGCGTCTGGTCGATCAGGTAGGCGCTCGACTCGGTGCGGGCGACGAGCTTGAGCACGTGGAAGCCGGCGCCGCTGCGCAGGAGCGTCGGCCGGACATCGCCGGGCCGCAGCGTGCGGACGGCGTCGACGAACACGTCGGGGAGGCGGTCGGCGGGCTTCAGGCCGATCGCGCCGCCGTTCTGCCGGTTGCCGTCTTCGGAGAGCTCGCGCGCGACGCTCTCGAAGCTCTCGCCGGCCTGCACGCGGCCGAGCGCCGTCTGCGCGCGCTGCTGGCGTTCGGCGACGAGCGCCTCGCTCGCGCCGTCCGGCACGGTGACGAGGATCTGGGCGATGTCGAGCTGCGGCACATTGCCGGCAGCCGCGCGGCGCTTGGCGATCAGGTCGTCGATCTCGTCGTTGCTGATGCGGATGCGCGCGTTGACTTCCTTTTCGCGCACGCGCTCGACCTGAATCTGGTCGCGGAGGTTGCTGCGGAACTTGCCGTAATCGAGGCCCTGCTGCTTCAGGCGCTCGCGCAGCAGCGGCATCGTCAGCTGGTTCTGCTGCGCGACGCTCTCGACCGCGCGGTCGAGCTCGGCCTCGTCGATGCGCGGACCGTTCTCGCGCGCGTTCGTCACCTGCACGCGCTCGCTGATCAGCGCCTCGAGCACCTGGCGGCGCAGTTCGGGCGCCGCCGGCAGCGCCGTCCGGCTGCGGGCGGCGTCCTCGCGGATCGCCGCGAGGCGCTGCTGCAACTCGGCGTTCGTCACGAGCTCCTGGTTGACGACGGCGAGGATGTAGTCGGCGGTGTTCGGTTGCGCGCTCGAGGGCGCGGCACGTTGCGCCGACGCCGGCGCGGCCGGACCGAGCGCGAACGGCACCGCGGCGGCCAGCACCGCGCCGAGACGGCGCAGCCGGAAGGGCAGGAGGAAGTCAGTCATAGGCGTTCGTGGTGGGGGTCGGCGCGTGATCGTCGCGGAGGAGCCGGAACCCGGGGACATTGTCCTTGAGCGACTGCAGCGGGTTCGAGCCGAGGTTCAGGCGCGACAGGCCGACGAACTCGAGCTGCAGCGACAGCCGCGTCGTCGCCTCGCTGAGCCCCGTCGAGAGCCGGCTCGCGACGACGCGGCCGATCCAGCAGCCGGCGTCGTACTCGAAGCCGACGACCGAATCGATCACCCGCTTCTCGAGCGTGCTGTAGTTGACCCGCCCGACCGCATACCAGCTGCCGCCGCAGCTCGCGCCGCTGCCGCCGTTCCTGGCGCTCGACTCGAGCGGCGTCGGACCGTAGATCGGCCATTGCCAGCCGAGTTCCACCTGCTCGCTCAAGCCGCGGGTGTAGCGGTAGGTGACGTTGACGGTGCGGTAGGGGCCGGGCGAATAGCGAAAGCCCATGATCGAGCGCGCCCAGCGGCCGGTCTCGGGGCTGTACTGGAGCGTCGCGTCGAGCGTCCAGTTCGGGATCAGGTTCGTCGAGCCGAGCAGCGCCACGTCGGAGACCCGTTGCGTGAGCGGCGCGCCGACGCCGGCGTACGGGTCGTCGGCGTTGGGCGTGACGTTCTGGTCGCGCAGCAGATAGCGCTGGGCGATGCCGAAGCGCGCGGCCTCCGCGCCGGTGCGCGGGTCGATCAGGCGCGTCGTCAGGCCGGCGGTGACCTGGTGCGCGTCGGCGACGCGGTCGATGCCGGTGAAGACGTTCTCGCTGAAGATCGAGTCGAAGTTGAAGTCGAGCGGTGCCGAGTCGAAGTTCGGCAGGCCGGCCTGGTCGCGGAACGGCGTGTTGACGTAGAGCAGCCGCGGCTCGAGCGTCTGCGTGACGTCGCGGCCGAAGAAGCGCGTCTCGCGCTCGAAGACCGCGCGGCCGTCGATGCTGAAGGTGGGGATGACGCGGGACGGATTCTTTCGGCCGAACGCGTCGGGCTCGTCGAGCGCGTAGCCCGCGGCGTTGAACGACAGCTTCGGCGTGATGCTCCACCCCGGCGCCGTGAACGGCCGCGAGACGCTGCCGAGCAGGTGCAGGCGGCTGCCGGTGTCGCGCGGCCGCAGCGTCGCGTTGGCGGGATCGCTGAAGTGGTTGAACTCGCCTTCGAGCCCGACCTGGAAGCCGCCGCCGAACGGACCGGCATAGCGCGTGCCGACCTGCGGCAGGCGCTGGTAGGGGCCGTCGATGCGCGTCGTCGGGTCGGCGGTCTGCAGCACCTGCCAGCTCTGGATGCGCGCGTAGCTGGTCCAGTCGTCGCCGAACGGGCGGGTGTAGCGGAAGTCGGACGCGAGCAGGCGCGGCATCTGGGTCAGCACGTCGCGCGGGAAGTCCTTCCAGTAGTCGTCGTCGGACACGCGCAGCGCGCGCAGCTCGAGGCGGCTCCGGTCGGCGAAATCCTGGTCGTGGTTTCCGGCGAGCAGATAGCGCGTCGAGTTCGTCAGCTGGTCGAAGGGCAGCAGATTGAGGTCGACGCTGCCGCGGTAGCCCGGCTCGAGGTAGCGGAACTCGGCTGCCGCGCCGACGCCCCGGCGTGTCGCGATCTCGGGAGTGATCGTCGCATCGCGGTTCGGCGCGATGTTCCAGTAGTACGGCGCAGAGAGCTGCACGCCGCTCTTCGTGTCGAGGCCGACCGACGGCGGCAGCCAGCCCGACTTGCGCTCGTCGGTCAGCGGGAACGAGAAGCGCGGCGCCGCGAGGATCGGCACGCCGTAGAAGCGCATCACCGCGCCTTCGGCGATGCCCTCGTTGGTGTTGAAGTCGATCGTCACCTCGTCGGTCGACAGCAGCCAGGCCGGCTCGCCGCTGCCGTCGACACGGCAGCTCGTGTAGGTGGCCTTGGTCGCGACGGCGCGGTCGGCGTCGAGGAAGTCGATGCGCTCGGCCGAACCGCCGGCGCCGGTCTTGGCGAAGCGGTAGACCGGATGCAGGAAGAAGCCCTCGAAGCTCTGCACCTTCAACTGCAGCTCGGGGCCGCTGTAGACGTCGCCGCCGCGGGTGATGGTGACGTTGCCGCGGGCGATCGCGAGGTCGTCGGACTGCTGGTAGATCAGGCGGTCGGCGCGGACGCGCACGCCGTCGCGGCGAAAGTCGACGTGGCCCTCGGCGACGGTGTCGAGGTCGGGGCGGCCGTTGAGCGTGTCGGCCTGCAGCAGGATCGGCGTCTTCTTGCCCGGCTCGCCGCGCGGCGGCGGTTGCAGGGTCGGCGCGGTGCGCAGCGGCAGCGGCTCGCCGCGGCCGTCCGACGGCAGCGGCGCGGACGGCGCGCCTTGCGCGGCCAGGCGGCCCGAGCCCGCGATGCCGGCGACGAGGGCCGTCAGGACGGCGATGCGGTGGCAAGGGCGCGACGACGCGGACCGGGAGCGAGGACGCAGGGACGACAAGGCGGGAGGGCGCAATCGGAGGACGGGCGGGCCCGGGTGCGCCGGCGACGTGCGACGCGCTGCCCCACCGGCGCATCCGGCCGTGGGTTCGTAGAATCGATTATCCATGAGGCCCGCGAGCGTCCGCCCCGGTCCGCAGCGCTTCTTCCCGCGATGACCACTCCTCCCTTTCGGCACGACCCGGCCCGCCGCGACGCCTTCGACGCCTGGCTCGCGCCGCTCGCCGCCGAGCACGGCCTCGTCGTCGCGAGCCTGCAGCCGGCGTCGGTGGACGCGAGCTTCCGGCGCTACTTCCGCGTCGCGACCGCCACGGGCGAGAGCCGGATCGTGATGGACGCGCCGCCCCCGCGCGAGGACGTCCGGCCCTTCGTCGACATCGCCCGCCGGCTCGCCGCCGCGGGCCTGCACGCGCCGCGCGTCGTCGCCGAGGACACGGTCCACGGCTTCCTGCTCCTCACCGACCTCGGCGCGACGCGGTATGTCGATGCGCTCGTCGCCGCGCTCGAGGCCGACGACCAGAAGACCTGCGACGCGCTGATGCGGGATGCGCTCGGCGCGCTCGTGCGCCTGCAGACGCGCGCCGACGCCGCTGGCCTTCCGGCGTTCGACGAGGCGCTGCTGCGGCGCGAACTGGCGCTCTTTCCCGAGTGGTGCGTGGAGCGCGAACTCGGCGCGAGCTGGACCGCCGCCGAGTCGGCGCAATGGCAGGCGGCGTGCGATCTGCTCGTCGCGAGCGCGCTCGCCCAACCGACGACCTTCGTGCACCGCGACTACATGCCGCGCAACCTGATGGTCTGCGCACCCGAGGCCGGCAACCCGGGCATCCTCGACTTCCAGGACGCGGTGCGCGGCCCGCTCGCCTACGACCTCGCCTCGCTGCTGCGCGACGCCTTCGTGTCGTGGGACGAGTCGCAGGAGATCGACTGGGCGGTGCGCTACTGGCAAGCCGCGCGGCCCGCCGGCTTGGCCGTGCCGGACGATTTCGGCGAGTTCTGGCGCCAGATCGAATGGATCGGGCTGCAGCGCCACCTGAAGGTGCTCGGCCTCTTCTGCCGGCTGAAGCACCGCGACGGCAAGCCGCAATACGCCCTCGACCTGCCGCGCTTCTTCGCCTACGCCCACAAGGTCGCGTCGCGCTACAACGCGCTGCGTCCGCTCGGGCGGCTGCTCGAGCCGCTGATGGGCGCGACGCGGGTCGAAGTGTTCCGCTGACGGGTCAGGATCCCGGCTGACGCTGGCGCATCCGCCGGGCGCCCGACGGCCGTCCGATCGCCGCATCGCCACGCGACGCGCTGCCGCGTCGGCTCCGTGCGGTGCGCACCCTCAGCGCGCGATGCGACCCGCCGTCGGCGATGCGCGGTACGCCGGCCTCATCGAGCGCCGGCCGCCCGCAGGTCGTAGGCAGGCGTTGAGCCGGCGTCGAGCAGCCGCTGCACCGGCGGCAGGCAGAGGAGCATCGCCGTCGCGATGGTCGTCGACAGCAGCTTGAGTCGGGTCATGCAGCCTCCTCGGCGGGTGCGGCGCGGCGCGCGCGATCCCGTCGATATCGGCAGGCAGGCCTGGAGCTGAAGCGCGGTCGGCCCGCCTGGCAACACTCGTCGCTCACCAGGCGGCCCGCGCGGCGGTCGGTCTGCCGGCCGGCTTCCTCGAGGCCGGCGCGACCACGGTGCCGCGCAGCATCACGCCGGCCGCAGCGCCGCCGAGCGCGGCGCTCTTCACCGGCTTCCACCGACGGCGGATCGCCGGCATCGCGCCGCTGATGGCACTCGGGCACCACGGAGGGAGCTTTCCGCCGACGGCCGCTTCCCGATCACCGACCGGATCGGCTCGTCCCTGTTCCCGGGCCACTGACATCGATCGCCGGGCCGTACGAGCGGGCGCGAGGCCGTACAGTCGTGGCGTGCCCGACGTCAACGACAGACCGCGGCCAGGGCGGGGCCTGGTGCGCCTCACCGAACTGCGCCTGCCGCTGGACCACCCGGAGCCCGCGCTGCGCGAGGCCATCGCCGCGCGCCTCGGCATCGCCGACGACGCGCTGATCCGCTTCGACATCTTCAAGCGCAGCGCCGACGCGCGGAAGAAGAGCGCCGTCCTGCTCGTCTACACCGTCGACTGCGAGCTGCGCGACGCCGCGGCGCTGCTCGCGCGCTTCGCCGCGGACCCGCACGTCAAGCCCACGCCCGACACGGGCTACCACGTGCCGGGTCATGCGCCGGCCGACTTCGCGACCGGCAGCGGTGGCGCCCGCCGACCGCTCGTCGTCGGCTTCGGCCCCTGCGGCCTCTTCGCCGCGCTGGTGCTGGCGCAGATGGGCTGCAAGCCGATCGTGCTCGAGCGCGGCAAGCCGGTGCGCGAGCGCACCCGCGACACCTGGGCGCTCTGGCGGCAGCGCCGGCTCGAGCCCGAGTCGAACGTGCAGTTCGGCGAGGGCGGCGCCGGGACGTTCTCCGACGGCAAGCTCTGGAGCCAGATCAGCGACCCGCGGCACCTGACGCGCAAGGTGCTGACCGAATTCGTCAAGGCCGGCGCGCCGGAGGAGATCCTCTACGTCGCCAAGCCGCACATCGGCACGTTCCGGCTCGTCGGCGTCGTCGAGAAGATGCGCGCCGAGATCGAGGCGCTCGGCGGCGAAATCCGCTTCCGGCAGCGCGTCGTCGATCTCCGGATCGAGGCCGGGCGCCTGCGCGGCGTCGTCACCGACGACGGCACCGAAATCGATGCCGACCACGTCGTCCTCGCGCTCGGCCACAGCGCCCGCGACACCTTCGCGATGCTGCACGACCGCGGCGTGCGGCTCGAGGCCAAGCCGTTCTCGATCGGCTTCCGGATCGAGCATCCGCAGTCGCTGGTCGACCGGGCGCGCTGGGGCCCGAACGCGGGCCACCCGCTGCTCGGCGCCGCCGACTACAAGCTCGTCCACCACGCGAGCAACGGCCGCTCCGTCTACAGCTTCTGCATGTGCCCGGGCGGGACGGTCGTCGCCGCCACGTCCGAGCCGGGCCGCGTCGTCACCAACGGCATGAGCCAGTACTCGCGCAACGAACGCAACGCCAACGCCGGCATCGTCGTCGGCCTGACACCCGACGACGTGCGCCAGGACGGCCGCGCCGACGGCCCGGTGTCGCCGCTCGACGGCATCGCGTTCCAGCGCCACTTCGAGTCGCTCGCCTTCGAGCTCGGCGGCGGCAGCTACGACGCGCCGGGCCAGCGCGTCGGCGACTTCCTGCGCGGCCAGCGCTCGACGGTGCTCGGCAGCGTCGAACCGTCGTACAAGCCGGGCGTGCACCTGACCGACCTCGGCGCGGCGGACCGCCCGAGCCTGCCGGCCTATGCGATCGCCGCGATCCGCGAGGCGTTGCCGGCGTTCGAGCGCCAGATCAAGGGCTTCGCGATGCCCGACGCGATGCTGACCGGCGTCGAGACGCGCACCTCGTCGCCGCTGCGCATCCCGCGCGGCACCGACCTGCAGAGCGTCAACGTGCGCGGGCTCTATCCCGCGGGCGAAGGCGCGGGCTACGCCGGTGGAATCATGTCGGCCGGCGTCGACGGCATCGAGGTCGCCGAGGCGCTCGCGCGGGCGATGCTCGGACTGCCCTGACGCTGCGCGCGGCGATGTCCGCGATGCGCTTCACCGGAATCGTCGGAACCGGGGCGGCGACGTCCGACAGGCGCCGCGCGCGAAGCGGTGTGTCATGGCAGCGCCGACGCGGTGTCGGTCGATGCAGGAGTTGTCATGGCCGAAAAATTGAAGAAGGGCGACGCGGTGACCTGGTCGTCGTCGCAAGGCAAGATCAAGGGCAAGGTCGTCAAGACGCTGACCGAGCCGACCGACATCAAGGGCCACCACGTGGCCGCGTCGAAGGAGAACCCGGAGGTGCTCGTGAAGAGCGACCGGACCGGTGCCGAGGCGGCGCACAAGCCCGGCTCGCTGAAGAAGGGCTGACGGACGCGGCCGGCGCCGCTGGCGATGCGAGCCGTCCGTGCGAACGGCGCCGGCTGCGGAGGCGGCTCGCCACGCGGCCGCCCCGACTGCCGGCTCGTCAGCCGGCTGCCGCGCAGGCGGCCATCACCTGCGCGACGGCGGCCGTGAGCTTCTTGCCGTACGGGACGTGCAGGAACTCGTTCGGTCCGTGGGCGTTGCTTTTCGGGCCGAGCACGCCGCAGACCATCATCTGCGCCGCGGGGAAGCTCTCCTGCAACAGGCTCATCAAGGGAATCGTGCCGCCCTGGCCGACATAGCCGCAGGGCGCGCCGAACTGGGCGGTGGACGCCGCATTGAGCGCCGTCTCGAGCCACGGCGCGAGCGTCGGCGCGTTCCAGCCGGTCGCGCCCATCGCGCCGGCACGGCCGTCGGCGCCGAAGGTGACCTTGGCGTTGTACGGCGCGTTGTCCTCGAGCAGCGTCTTCAGCCGCTGCGCCGCCTCGTTGCCGTCGACGAGCGGCGGCAGACGCAGGCTCAGCTTGAACGCGGTGCAGGGCCGCAGCACGTTGCCGGCGTTCTTGAGTTCGGGAAAGCCGTCGGCGCCGGTGACCGACAGCGTCGGCTTCCAGGTGCGGTTGAGCAGCGCCTGCAGCGGATCGGTCGTCGTCGGCAGCGTCGGGCCGCCGTCGGCGCCACAGGCCCAGGGAAAGCGCTTCCAGACCTCGTCGCCCAGGATTTCCGCGGTCGCCCGGGCCTGCGCGACACGGTCGGCGGGAATCTCGCAATGGAAGCTCTCGGGCAGCAGCTCGCCGGTCGCGCTGTCCTCGAGCCGGTCGAGCACCTGGCGCAGGACGCGGAAGCTCGACGGCACCAGGCCGCTCGAGTCGCCCGAGTGCACGCCCTCCGTCAGGATCTCGACCTTGAGCACGCCGCTCACCATGCCGCGCAGGCTCGTCGTGAGCCAGAGCTGGTCGTAGTTGCCGGCGCCGCTGTCGAGGCAGACGACGAGCTTGACCGGCCCGAGCCGAGGCCGCAACAGATCGATGTAGGCGGGCAGGTCGAACGAGCCGCTCTCCTCGCAGGTCTCGATCAAGCCGACGCAGCGCGGCCGCGGGATGTTCTGCCCGTCGAGCGCCATGATCGCCGTCAGCGAGGCGTAGACCGCGTAGCCGTCGTCGGCGCTGCCGCGGCCGTAGAGCAGGCCGTCGACGTACTTCGGCGTCCACGGCCCCAGGTCGCTGCGCCAGCCGTTGAATTCGGGCTGCTTGTCGAGGTGGCCGTAGAGCAGCACCGTCTCGGCGCCGGGCGCGTTGCCGCCCGGTACCGTCGCCGGCACGTCGAAGAAGATGACCGGCGTGCGGCCCGCGAGGCGGATCAGCTCGAGCTTGAGGCCCGGCACCTTGCGGCTCTCGACCCAGTCGGCCGCGTCGCGCAGCACGCGCTCGATGTAGCCGTTGGCGGCCCAGTCGGCGTCGAACATCGGGCTCTTCGCCGGCACCTGGATGTAGCGGGTGATCGCCGGGACGATCTCCTCGTCCCAGGTGCGGTCGACGAACTCGGTCAAGCCCGGGACGTCGTCGGGTTGCAGCGGAAGATTCGGGTCGCGGGCGTTCATTGCAGAGCTCCTCGGGGCAGCGGAGCGGGCAGTTTAGAGTCCGGCATCGATCCGTCGCCGACCAGTGGCTTGCGCCGGGCGACGCGATGACACGACGCGAGGACACGACGATGGACGCGAACGACTTCTTCGAGCTGAGCCGGGAGGGCCACGTCGCCCACCTCGTCCTGAACCGCCCCGAGCGCCTGAACACGATGGCACCGCCCTTCTTCCCCGCCCTGCGCGACGCGGTGCGCGGCCTGCAGGCGGCCGGCGACACCCGGGCGCTCGTCGTCTCGTCGACCGGCCGCCACTTCTGCGCCGGCATGGCGCTCGACGTGTTCTCGGGCGACGACGACTTCCTGCTCACCGGCACCGCCCGCGCACGCCTCGCGTTCCAGGACTCGCTCACGGCCCTGATCGACTGCTTCAGCACGCTCGACGAGGCGCGCTTCCCCGTCGTCTGCGCGATCCAGGGCGGCTGCGTCGGCGGCGCGCTCGACCTCGCGACCGCCTGCGACATCCGCGTCTGCAGCGCCGACGCCTTCTTCACCGTGCAGGAGATCCACATCGGCATGATGGCCGACCTCGGCGTGCTGCAGCGGCTCGCGAAAATCGTCCCGCCCGGCGTCGCGCGCGAGATGGCCTACGCCGGCGACAGGATGCCGGCGGACCGCGCGCTGCAGGTCGGCCTGGTCAACGCCGTGCTGCCCGATGCGGACGCCGTGCGTGCGCATGCGCTCGATCTGGCGCGGCGCATCGCCGCGAAGTCGCCGCTCGCGGTCGCCGGCAGCAAGATGGCGCTCAACCACGCCCGCGACCACGGCACCGCGGCGAGCCTCGCGCAGATGACGCTGCTGCAGAGCGCGATCTTCGACACCGCCGAGATGGCGACCGCGATCGCGGCGTGGAAGAACAAGTCGAGCGCCGAGTTCGCCGACCTGGCGCCGGGCCCGACGGGCTGACCGCGCTCGCGGGAGCCGATCGGCATGGATCGCGCCGCGCATCCGCGGCACGCCCAGGCTGCGCGCGCGCCGGCCCCGGCGATGCTCAGCCGCGATCGAACTTGAACACCGCGACGCTCGCGCGCAGGTTCGGCCAGCGCCGCACCGCGCGGCCGTCCTGGATGCCGAAGGCGTCGAGCAGGCGCAGGCCGTTCTTGCGTGCCAGCACCTCGAAGTCGGCGAAGGTGCCGACGCGGATGTTCGGCGTGTCGTACCACTGGTAGGGCAGCACGCGCGTCACCGGCATCCGGCCGGCCGCGACCTGCAGGCGGTTCGGCCAGTGCGCGAAGTTCGGGAACGCGACGACGCCGATGCGGCCGACCCGCGCCGTCTCCTGCAGCATCTTCTCGGTGTTGCGCAGGTGCTGGAGCGTGTCGAGCTGCAGCACGACGTCGAAGCTCTGGTCGTCGAAGAGCGCGAGGCCTTCCTCGAGGTTGAGCTGGATGACGTTGACGCCGCGCCGGGTGCAGCTCAGCACGTTGGCGTCGGCGAGCTCGATGCCGTAGCCGCTGCAGGCACGCGTGTCGCGGAGGTGGCCGAGCAGTTCGCCGGTGCCGCAGCCGAGGTCGAGCACGCGTGCACCGTGCGGCACGAGCTCGGCGATCAGCCGCATCACGCTGCGCTCAGACACCGCCCGAAGCCTTCGCGATGTTGTCGAAGCAGGCGCGCAGCACGCCGTGGTAGCGCGGGTCGTCGAGCAGGAAGGCGTCGTGGCCGTGCGGCGCGTCGATCTCGGCGTAGCTGACGTCGCGCCGGCAGTCGACGAGCGCCTTGACGATCTCGCGCGAGCGGGCCGGCGCGAAGCGCCAGTCGGTCGTGAAGCTGACGAGCTGGAACGTCGCCGTCGCCGCGGCGAACGCGGCCGAGAGATCGCCGCCGTGCCCGCGCGCCGGGTCGAACCAGTCGAGCGCGCGGGTAATGAGCAGATAGGTGTTGGCGTCGAAGTACTCGGCGAACTTGTCACCCTGGTGGCGCAGGTAGCTCTCGATCTCGAACTCGATCTCCTGCGTGCTGAAGCCGACCGCACCGTCGCGGCGATCGCGGCCGAACTTGGCCTCCATCGAATCGTCGGACAGATACGTGATGTGGCCGATCATGCGCGCCACGCGCAGGCCGCGGCGCGGCACCGTGCCGTGAGCGTAGAAGTCGCCGCCGTGGAAATCCGGGTCGGTGACGATCGCGCGGCGCGCGACCTCGTTGAACGCGATGTTCTGCGCCGAGAGGTTCGGTGCCGTCGCGACCGCGACGCAATGGCGAACGCGCGCCGGATGGCGGATCGCCCAGCACAGCGCCTGCATGCCGCCGAGGCTGCCGCCGAGCACCGCGGCGAGTCGCCCGATGCCGAGCGCGTCGAGCAGCCGCGCCTGCGAATCGACCCAGTCCTCGACGGTGACGACCGGGAACGCCGCGCCCCAGGGCCTGCCGGTCGCCGGGTCGACGTGCATCGGCCCGGTCGAGCCGAAGCACGAGCCGAGGTTGTTGACGCCGATCACGAAGAAGCGGTCGGTGTCGAGCGGCTTGCCGGGGCCGACGAGGTTGTCCCACCAGCCGACGCTCTGCGGCCGGCCGTCGTAGGTGCCGGCGACGTGGTGGCTCGCGTTGAGCGCGTGGCAGACGAGCACCGCGTTGCTGCGGTCGGCGTCGAGCCGGCCGTAGGTCTCGTAGACCAGCGTGTAGTCGTCGAGCGCCGCGCCGCCGGCGAGCGCGAGCGGCTCGCGGAAGCGGAGCGACTGCGCGGTGACGTCGCCGACCGACGTCATCCGCGGCCGCGCCGGCCGCGGCGTGCGAGCCGGGTCGCCGTCAAGCCGCAGGCGGCCGGGTGTCGATGAAGCTCTGCCGGGCGAAGAGCTTGTCGGCGAGCCGCGCCAGGTTGGCGTGCCGCGCGCGCCAGGCGATGTCGGGGAAGCGGAAGTCGAGGTAGGCGACCGAACAGCCCACGACGATGTCGGCGAGCGACAGGTGGATGCCCATGCACCACGGCTTCTCGGCGAGGCCGCGGCTCATCGCGGCGAGCGCCGAGTCGACCTTGCCGAGCTGCCGGTCCACCCAGGCCTGCGAGCGCTGCTCCGCCGTGCGGTGCGCCCAGGTCTGCTCGAGGCGCGCGAGGATCGCCGCGTCCATCAGGCCGTCGCCGAGCGCCTCCCAGGTGCGCACCTCGATGCGCTCGCGGCTGCCCTCGGGAATCAGGCGGCTGACCGGCGAGCGCGTGTCGAGGTATTCGACGATGACGCGCGAATCGAAGATCGCCTCGCCGCCCGGCAGCACCAGGCAGGGCACCTTGCCGAGCGGATTCGACTTCAGGATCTTGTCGGCGCCCCAGGGGTCCTCGAGTTCGTGCTGATAGTCGAGCTTCTTCTCGGCCATCACGACGCGCACCTTGCGCACGTACGGGCTGGTCAACGAGCCGATGAGTTTCATGCGATGTCCCTGTTCGCCTCATTTTACGGGGCGGGCCGCGCGCGGGACTTCAGCGACGTCGCGTCCAGTCCACAGCCGCCGGCCGGCCAGGAAGCGCCAGGCTCGCCTCGGCGCGTGGGCTGCGTGCCAGCACCGCGCCGCCGCGCACGACCAGCAGCCGCGCGGCGCGCAGTCGGATCGCCTCGACCGGATCGCGCGCCTGCAGCAGAACGAAGTCGGCGCGGCGGCCGACCTCCACGCCGTAGCCTTCGAGACCGAGGATCCGCGCCGGGTTGACCGTGACCGCGTCGAAGCACGCGCGCATCTGCGCCTGCGACGTCATCTGCGCGACGTGCAGGCCCATCGCCGCCACCTCGAGCATGTCGCCGGAGCCGAGCGAGTACCACGGGTCCATCACGCAGTCGTGACCGAAGCCGACGTTGATGCCGGCGGCGAGCAGCTCGGGCACGCGCGTCATGCCGCGGCGCTTCGGGTAGGTGTCGTGCCGGCCCTGCAGCGTGATGTTGATGAGCGGATTCGAGACCACCTGCAGTTCGGCCTCGCGCATCAGCGGCAGCAGCTTCGAGACGTAGTAGTTGTCCATCGAGTGCATGGAGGTCAGGTGCGAGCCGGTGACGCGGCCGTGCAGCCCGAGCCGGTGGGTCTCGGCGGCGAGCGTCTCGACGTGGCGCGACAGCGGGTCGTCGGTCTCGTCGCAGTGCATGTCGACCGGCAGGCCGCGGTCGGCGGCGAGCGCGCAGAGGATGCGCACGCTCTCGGCGCCCTGTTCGGACGTGCGTTCGAAGTGCGGGATGCCGCCGACGACGTCGACGCCGCGGTCGAGCGCACGCTTCATGTTGGCGAGCGCCGTCGGCGACCGCAGGATGCCGTCCTGCGGGAACGCGACGAGCTGCAGGTCGAGGTAGGGCGCGACGCGACGCTTGACCTCGAGCAGCGCGTCGACCGCGAGCAGCCGGTCGTCGCAGACGTCGACGTGGCTGCGGATCGCGAGCAGGCCCTTCGCGACCGCCCAGTCGCAGTACGCCATCGCACGATCGACGAGCGCCTCCTGCGTCAGCTCGGGCTTGAGCTCGCCCCAGAGCGCGATGCCCTCGAGCAGGGTGCCGCTCGCATTCACGCGCGGCAGGCCGTGGCTGAGCGTCGCGTCCATGTGGAAATGGGCGTCGACGAACGGCGGGCTGACGAGGAAGCCGTCGGCGTCGACCGTCTCGACGCCCGGCGGCGCCGGCAAACGCTCGCCGATCGCGGCGAAGCGACCGTCGCGCACGAGCAGGTCGACGCCGCGGCGGCCGTCGACCAGGGTCGCGTTCCTGATCAGCATGGGGACTCCGGAGACGAGGGACGACGGGAGGCGCAAGCAAGCCGAGTACCCATCGACGGCGATCCTACAATCCCCGGAACGACGGGCCGCGCTCCATGACCGCCAACACGCTCACCGCCCTCTCGCCGCTCGACGGCCGTTACGCCGCGAAAGTCGCGGCGCTGCGGCCGCTGCTATCCGAGTACGGCTTGATGCACCGGCGGGTGCAGGTCGAGGTCGAGTGGTTCGTGGCCCTGTCGGACGCCGGTTTCGACGAATTTCCGCCGCTGTCGGAAGCCGCGCGCGGCCTGCTGCGCGGCCTGGTCCTGCGCTTCTGCGAAGCCGACGCGCAGGCGATCAAGGACATCGAGCGGACGACCAACCACGACGTCAAGGCCGTCGAGTACTGGCTGAAGGGCCGCTTCGACGCGATGCCCGACCTGCAGCGCGCCGCCGAGTTCGTCCACTTCGCCTGCACGAGCGAGGACATCAACAACACGAGCCACGGCCTGATGCTCTGCGCAGCGCGCGACGAGGTGCTGCTGCCGGCGGTCGACGCGCTGATCGAGCGGCTCGCGGCGATGGCGCGTGCCGCCGCCGCGCAGCCGATGCTTGCCCGCACCCACGGCCAGACGGCGAGCCCGACGACCGTCGGCAAGGAGATCGCGAACGTCGTCGCGCGGCTGGTCCGCGCGCGTGCCGGCGCCGCGGCGGTGCGGCCGCTCGCGAAGATGAACGGCGCGGTCGGCAACTACAACGCGCACCTCGCGGCGTATCCCGACTTCGACTGGGAAGCGTTCTCGCGCAAGGTCGTCGAAGAGAAGCTCGGCCTCGTCTTCAACGCGCACACGATCCAGATCGAGCCGCACGACTGGATGGCCGAGCTCTTCGACGCCTTCACGCGGCTCAACACGATCCTGATCGACTGGTCGCGCGACGTCTGGGGCTACGTCAGCCTCGGCTACTTCAAGCAGCGCACGAAGCACGGCGAGGTCGGCTCGTCGACGATGCCGCACAAGGTCAACCCGATCGACTTCGAGAACGCCGAGGGCAACTTCGGCCTGGCCAACGCGCTGCTGACGCACCTGGCGCAGAAGCTGCCGATCAGCCGCTTCCAGCGCGACCTGACCGACAGCACCGTGCTGCGCAACATGGGCGTCGCGCTCGGCTATTCGCTGCTCGGCTACGACTCGCTGCTGCGCGGCCTCGACAAGCTGCTGCTCGACGCGCGGGCGCTCGACGCCGATCTCGAGGCCGCCTGGGAGGTGCTCGCCGAACCGATCCAGACGGTGATGCGGCGCTACGGCCTCGCCAATCCCTACGAACGGCTCAAGGCGCTGACCCGCGGGCACGCGATCGACCGTGCGGCGATCGCCGACTTCGTCCGCACGCTCGAGATCCCCGATGCCGAGCGCGAGCGCCTGCTCGCCATGACGCCGGCGACCTACACCGGGCTCGCGGCCGAGCTCGCCCGCCGCGCCGGTTGAGCCACCGAGCGACGCGATGGGCTTTCGCGACCGGCTCGCCGTCGCCGAGCGGCGCAACGGCTCGATGCTCTGCGTCGGCCTCGACCCCGATCCCGCTCGCTTTCCCGGCGCCTGGCGCGGCGACGCAGCCCGCATCTTCGACTTCTGCGCCGCGATCGTCGACGCGACGAAAGACCTCGTCGTCGCCTTCAAGCCGCAGATCGCCTACTTCGCCGCGCACCGCGCCGAGCCGCAGCTCGAGCGGCTGATCGACCACATCCACGCCGTCGCGCCGGAGATCCCGGTCATCCTCGACGCCAAGCGCGGCGACATCGGCAGCACCGCCGAGCAGTACGCCCGCGAGGCGTTCGAGCGCTACGGCGCCGACGCGGTAACGCTTTCGCCGTTCATGGGCTTCGACTCCATCGCACCCTATCTCGGCTATGCCGGCAAGGGCGCGATCCTGCTCTGCCGCACCTCGAACGCCGGTGGCGCCGACCTGCAGATGCAGACCGTCGCCGCCGACGCCGACGCGCCGGCCGAGCCGCTCTACGAACGCATCGCGCGCCTGGCCGCGGGCGCCTGGAACCGCGGCGGCGAGCTCGGCCTCGTCGTCGGCGCGACGCATCCCGCCGAGATCGAGCGCGTGCGCCGGCTCGCACCGACGCTGCCGCTGCTGATCCCGGGGATCGGGACGCAGGGCGGCGACCCCGAAGCGACGGTGCGCGCCGGCTGGCGCGGCGACGGCGCCGGCGGCAGCGCCGGGCCGATCATCGTCAGCTCGTCGCGCGCCGTGCTCTATGCCGGCCAGCGGCTCGACGACTTTGCTCTGGCGGCACGGCATGCCGCCGAGACGGCCCGCGCGGCGCTGCACCGCGCGCGTACGGCTTGACGCACTTCTCCTGAAAGCGGTCCTTGCGCCCCGGCCCTCGGCGCCGGGGCGGCACCGATAATCGTGGGTTCGGGTCCACGGCGCGGCCACCGACGGCAGCGGCCCTCGGACGCCACGCCCGACCGTCGCCGCGACCTCGATGCTGAACGCCCGTTTGCGCGCTTCCGCCCCTCCCCCTGCCTGGACGAAGAACGCCGAGACGCCGACGCGGCTGATCGGCCGCTTCTTCTTCGGCACGTCCGGGCTCGCCGCGCTGTGCGGCGGCGGCGTGCTGCTCACCGTCAGCCCGGCCGCGCCGATGGCGCTGCTCGCCGGCGTCGCGCTGTTCACGCTCGTCTGCGCCGTCGCGTTCGGGTTCAGCCGGCTGCCGCGCTTTCCGGTCGCCGCCGTGCTCGTCGGCGTCGCCGGGGCCAGCGTGGTCCTGACCGCTGCGATCGACTGGACGCTCGGCGCCGGCTTGCGCAGCCCGCTGATCGGTTTCGCGGCGCTCGCGATCTGCGTCGTCGGCGCGATCGTCGGCCTGCGCGGCAGCCTGCCGCTCGCCGCGCTGGCGGCGCTGCAGATCGCTGCGTTCGGACTCGCCGAGACGCGGCTCGGCGAGGGCGCGCCGCCCGTCGCGACGCCGCTCGCGCTGCCGCTCGCCTTCCAGACGCTGGTCGTCTGCTGCAGCGTCGCCGCCGGCGCGCTGATCCAGCGGCTGTTCGGGCACTACCTGCGCGCCGCCGCCGAACGCGAGGAGCGCTTCCACACCCTGCTGCGCATCGCCGTCGACTGGTATTGGGAGCAGGACCCGCTCTTTCGCTTCAGCCAGATCGTCGAGTCGCACCCCGAGGCCGGGGGCGTCGGCACCGTCGGCTGGCACCGGCGGGCGATCTGGCAGGTGCCGGGACTGCGCATCGCCGACGCCGAACTCGATGCCCACCGCGCCGACCTCGAGTCGCACCTGCCGTTCGACGGCCTGCTCGTGCAGCGGCAGGACGAATCGGGCGCATGGCGCGTCTACAGCCTGAGCGGCGAGCCGAGGCGCGACCGCGACGGCGGCTTCGCCGGCTACTGGGGCGTCGCCCGCGAGGTCACGCCCGAGCTGCGGGCGCAACGGGCGCTGAAGGCGAGCGAGAAACGCTACCGCGAGCTGTTCACGCGGTCGCCGTCGCCGATCGTGCTGCACCGCCACGGCGTCGTCGTCGATGCCAACGACTCGGCCGCGCGGCTCTTCGGCTTCGGCAGCGCGACCGAGATGACCGACTTCGACTGCATCGCTCTGTGGCCGGCGGGCGAGCAACGCGAACGCGAGCTCGACCGGCTCGACCGGCTCGAACGCCTGCCGCTCGGCGGCGCGCTGCCGGTCGAGGACTCGCAGATCCGCGCGATCGACGGCCGCCTGCTGAGCCTGCAATCGACGGCGGTGCGCGTCGACACCGCGACCGGCCTCGCCAACCTCTCGATCTTCTTCGACATCACCGCGCGCCAGGACGCCGAGGCGGCGCTGCGCCGCTCCGAGGCGATGTTGTCGCACCTCTTCGCGACGAGCCCCGACGGCGTCGCGATGGTCGAGCTGCCGTCGACGCGCTTCGCGATGGTCAATCCGGCGTTCTGCCGGCTCTCGGGCCACCACGCCGACGAGGCCGTCGGCCGCACCGGGACCGAGCTCGGCCTGTGGGAGGACGCGCGCGACGCCGCCGCCTTCTTCGCCGAATGCGAGCGCAACGGCACGGTCGGCGACTTCGACAGCCGCTTCGTCGCGAAGACCGGCCACTCGATGTCGGTTCGGCTGGCCGCCGGGCGCTTCCGGATGGCGCAGCGCGACTATCTGGTCGTCAACGCCCGCGACATCACCGCGAGCGAGCGCACGCGCATCGAGCATGCGGCGATCCTGCAGCGAGCGTCGGTCGGCATCGCCTTCACCCGCGACCGCCGCTTCGTCCAGGCCAACCCGTACTTCGTGGCGATGTTCCGCAGCGGCGCCGATCTCGTCGGCGAGCCCGACACCGGCGTCTGGCCCGAGGCCGACGACGGCGGCACGATCGGCGAACTGGCCGCCGCCGCACTGGCCCGCGGCGAGGCGTTTCGCATCGAACGCGACATCCGCCGTGCCGACGGCAGCCGTTTCGCCTGCCGCCTCGTCGCCCAGGCGGTCGATCCGGCCGATGCGGTCGGCAGCGGCACGATCTGGATCGCCGAAGACGTCACCGAGCAGCGCCGGCTCGACCAGGCGCTCGCGTCGGCGCGCGACGCCGCCGAGGCCGCCAATCTCGCCAAGAGCGCCTTCCTCGCCAACACCAACCACGAGATCCGCACGCCGCTCAACGGCCTGCTCGGCCTGGCGCAGCTCGCGCTCGAACCCGACATCCCGGAAGCGCAGCGGCGCGAGTACCTGGCGCAGATCCTCGACAGTGCGCGTGGCCTGGCCGGCGTGATGTCGGACATCCTCGACGTGTCGAAGATCGAAGCCGGCCAGATCGCGCTCGACGACATCGCCTTCACCGTCCGCGACCTGCTGCACGCGGTCCAGCAGGGCCACCGGCAGCTCGCCGAGACCAAGGGCGTCGACTTGCGGTTCGAGGTCGACCCGGCGCTGCCGAGAACGCTGCGCGGCGACCCGGTGCGGCTGCGGCAGATCCTCGCCAACCTCGTGGGCAACGCGCTCAAGTTCACCGCGCACGGCAGCGTCACGGTGTGCGCCGGCCCGACGCCCGCGGGCGAGGTCCGGATCGCCGTCGCCGACACCGGCCCGGGCATCGACGCCGCGACGCAGGCGCGGCTCTTCACGCCGTTCGGCCAGGGCGACGCGTCGACGACCCGGCGCTACGGCGGCACCGGCCTCGGGCTCGCGATCTGCCGCGAACTCGCGCAACTGATGGGCGGCCGCGTCGGCGTCGTCAGCCAGCGCGGCGCCGGCAGCACCTTCTGGGCCGAGCTGCCGCTCGCCGCGGCCGCCGAGCCGCCCGTGCCGCTGCCGGAGCGCGACGACGCCGACACCGCACTCCTCGCCGGCAGGCGCGTGCTCGTCGTCGAGGACAACCCGGTCAACATGATGATCGTCGTCGCGATGCTCGAGCGCTGGGGGCTCGCCGTCGCGCAGGCGCCCGACGGCCGCGCCGCCGTCGACGCGGTCCACGAGGCAGCGCGTCAGGACAAGGCCTACGACGCGGTGCTGATGGACGTGCAGATGCCGGTCATGAGCGGCCACGAAGCGACGCGCCAGCTCCGCCGGCACTTCGCGCCCGAGGTGCTGCCGATCGTCGCGCTCACCGCCGCGGCGCTGGTGTCCGAACGCGAGGAAGCGCTGCGCGCCGGGATGAACGACTTCCTCACCAAGCCGATCGATCTCGGCCGCTTGCGGCAGACGCTGCTGCGGGCGCTGGCGCCGCGCGGGTGACGGCGGCAGCGGCCTGCCGGACCCGCTCGCGAGCGCAGCGCCGCCGCGCGGGTCGGTGCCGCGGCGGCACCGTGCGTCCGGGGACGCGAGCACGTCGACGGCATGCGGGCGCACGCCCGCTCGCCGGCACCGGCCCGCCGCTCCGGTCGCGGCACGCAAGCCCCGCCGCGGCCGGGCCGGTGCGGCGGGCGCTCGCCGTCACGCCCGGAAGTACACCACCTGGTGCGTCGTCGCGAGCAACTCGTGCGCATCGCTCCACACCTCGGCGCTCTGGTCGAAGTAGCCATTGCGGAAGTTGACCGCGCGGACGTTGCCGAGGATCGGCCGGTCGGCCTGCGCCGCGAGCATCGCCGCGTCGGCGTGGAAGTAGGTCGTCATCGAGACGGTGCCGATGGGCACGCGCTTGCGGCGGCGCAGGAAGACGCGCGGGAAGAAGCTGTCGCACAACGAGGCGAGACCGGCGAAGTCGAGCGGCCGCGGCGGTGCGTCGCGCAGCCAGACACAGCTCGTCGACTCGGGCTGCTCGACGCCGTCGAACACGTCGGGCAAGCCGCCGCGGACGAAACGCATCTCGACATGCCGGGTCCACGGCGGCGCATCGGCGGCCGACGCGCGCGGCAGCAGCGACTCGGCCGGCGGGACGTCGGCCGGCGGCACCGCCTCGCGCGCGCCCCAGGTCTCGCGACGGACGGCGAACACCGCCGTCGCAGTGACCGCGGTCTCGTCGTGCTGCGTCGCTTCGACGACCCAGTGCTGCGTCGAGCGGTTGGTCCGCGCCGGCCGCGCGGCGACGAGGAACTCGCCGTCGGCGAGCGCGCCCGCGAAGTTGACGGTCAGCGCGATCGGCTCGCCGATGCGCGCCGGGTGCTGGCGGACGGCCTGCAGCATGCACGCCGCGGTCACGCCGCCGAACGGCCCGACCATGTTGGCATAGGCCGGACTCGTGCGGCCGAGCAGGCGACCGTCGGCCTGCGGCTCGAGGCGGACCGCGGCGTCGAACGGGTGCATGTTCAGTCGAGGCTGACCTCGGTGCGGACGGTACCGGCGCGGTCGGCGCGCGCGGTGAGCGCGAGGCGCGTGCCCTGCGGCGCCCGGACCACCCATTCGACCACCGCGCGGTCGGCGGTCGGCTCGCGGTTCGGCAGGAACGACTGCAGCGAGACCTTCGGCGCATGGCCTTCGAGCTGCGGGCCTTCGACGCGCGACTGCCCGCCGACGAGCGACACCCCAGGGTCGCCGGGCGGCAGATGGATCTCGAAGATCACGCCGCGCACCGTCTTGCGTTCCAGCGCCCGCTTGGTGATGTAGGCCGGCAGCCAGCCGCTGTTGGCGACGGCGAAGCGCACGCGCCAGGTGTCGGGGCCGAGCGCGCGGACTTCGGCACGCAGCAGCTCGAGCTTGGGCAGCGACAGCGCCAGCGTCGTCATCCATGCGGGAAAGCGCGCCGCCTCGCGCTCGCGCAGGTGCGGCGGCGGGTTGCGCCAGTAGTTCATGCGGTCCCAGCCGCCGATCTCCACCTGGCCGAGCTGCGGGTGCAGGAACGGCCGCCATTCGGCGTGCGCCTGGCCGGCGCACTGCTCGTCGCTCCATTGGAGCAATTTCAGATCGTCGGCCTCCGGATGCTCTCGATACCAGTCGACCCACTTGTAGTCGGTGATGCCCGCCTCGCGGTTCGGCGACCAGATCTCGACGACCCAGAAGAGCGCGCCGAGGTGCTCGTAGATCCAGTCCTGCGTGCCGCCGATAGTCTCCTTCGGGTGGTACTTGAAGTCGTGCCAGATGCTGATCGCGGGGTAGCCGGTCGTCTCGGCGCCGATCGCCGAGAAGCGCTTGATCGACCAGAGGTCCTCGGGGATCATGTCGTCGTCGCTCATCGTGCCCATCGGCCGCAGGATCACGCCGGCGTGCGTGTGGTAGCTGATCGCGGCGCCGATGTTGCGGTGGCCGATGACGAAGTCGACCATCGCCTTGACCTCGGGCTCGCTCGTCGGGTAGTCGCCCGCACCGACCTGTTCGTGCTCCTGGCGCCAGAACGACGGGAAGTTGCGGTTGAGGTCGAGGCCCTCGGGGTCCTTGTTGACCTTGATCGTCAGGCCGTCGTAGTTCGCGAGGTGACCCTCGTGGATGACGCGGAAGTACTCGCCGCCGAACTCGCCCGGCTGCCGCGGCACCATCAGCCGCGGGTCGGCGTCGCTCTTCCTGTAGGCGCCGTGCGGGTCGGGAATGCGCATGTAGAGGATGCGGCCGTCGCCGTCGACGTCCTCGACCGTCAGGCCGTCGACCGGCGTCTCGTCGTACGGGTAGCGGCGCACGCTCGAGCGGATGTGGCGCGGCCGGTCGCCGAGCGCGAGTTCGGCGCCGTCGGGGTTCAGGCGCGGGCAGAGGTAGATCGCCCGCGTGTCGAGCAGCTGGGTGATGCGCGCATCGACGCCGTAGCCGTTGACGAGCTGGTGCAGGTAGTAGAGCACCGCGGTGCTCGCGGTCAGCTCGGCGGCGTGGATGTTGCCGTCGGCCCAGAACGCGGGCTTGTCGGTGTCGGGGCCGGTGTCGATGTTGGTGACCGTCGCGACCCAGATGTCGCGGCCCTCGAAGCTCTTGCCGATCGAGGCGAGCGAGACGAGGCCGGGATACGACTCGGCGTAGTTACGCAGCAGCTCGGTCAGCGCGTCGTGGCGGTAGAACAGGTCGAAACGGGGGTTCGGGCGGGGCATGGTGGAGGCACGGTAAACCGTCCGGACGTCGGACGGACCGAGTTTGCCTCAGCCGGGCCGACCGCATCCGCCGGTTGCGGTCGCAGCCGGCTCGACGGCCGGTCGTCGGCGACGCGCGCCGAACGCCGGTGCCTCGTCGAGAGCGATCAGGCCGCCAGCACCGCCCCGTCGACGAACACCCGCAGTTCGCCCGCGCCGAACGGCAGCCAGGTCTCGTCGCGCGTCAGCGGCTCGGTGACGACCACGGCGACACGGTCGGCAGCGGTCGTCTCGGCGGCGAAGTCGACGGTGACGTCTTCGTCGCGCAGCGACGCGCGGGTGAACGGATGCCGGCGGACGATGTGGCAGAGGGCGGTCGACGCATGCGCCCAGAGCGCCTGGCCGTTGCTGAGCGTGAAGTTGAACGTGCCGTGCGCCGACGGCACCGCGGCGAGCTCGCGCAGCGTCGCCGTCAACTCGGGCACCGACGGCACGCAGGCATGCGCCTTCGCGAGCTCCTGCATCAGCCAGCAGAACGCGCGCTCGCTGTCGGTCGTGCCGACCGGCCGGAACGCGCCGTGCAGCCGCGGGTGGAACCCCTTCAAGTCGCCGTTGTGCGCGAAGACCCAGTAGCGGCCCCACAGCTCGCGCAGGAAGGGGTGGGTGTTCTCGAGCGCGACGCCGCCCTGCGTCGCCTTGCGGATGTGCGCGACGATGTTGTCGCTGCGGATCGGGAAGCGCCGCACGGTCTCGGCGATCGGCGACGTGCGCGCGCTCTGCACGTCGACCATCAGCCGGACCCCCGCGCCCTCGAAGAAGGCGATGCCGAAGCCGTCCTTGTGCTCCTCGGCGCGGGTCGCGAAGCCGGTGAACGAAAAGCGGACGTCGGTCGGCGTGTTGGCGTTCAGGCCGAGCAGCTGGCACATCGAGCGGCTACTCGGTGAACACGCGGTAGAGGCCCTTGAACGACACGAGATTGCCCGGGTTGCTGGTCTCGTTGAGCACGCCGCTCATCCGGCCGAGGATGCGCGGGCTCTTGTTGGCGCGCCAGATCAGCAGGTCGGTCAGCCAGGGATGGCGGTTGACGATGTTGGCGCGCTGGTAGAGCTCGAAGCGGGGCTTCAGCGCGAGCAGCCGGGCCTCGTAGTCGGCACGGGCGCGGGCGTCGTCGGCGGGTGCCGCGCGCAGCACCTCGCCGGCGAGGATGCCGGTCTCGAGCGCCTTGCCGATGCCCTCGCCGGTGAACGAATAAGTGCTGCCCGCGGCCTCGCCGGTGACGACGAGCCCCGGGCGCGAGAAGCGCGCGCCGCCGAGCGTGCAGCGCAGCGGCGCGCCCTTCAGCGGCCCGACGAGCGTGCCGCCGGCCATCAGCGCGCGCGCCGGTGCGTAGACGCGCTGGAACGCGTCCATGACTTCGCGCAGGTTGACCTCGCGTTTCCTCAGGCCCGCGTCGCCGGTGTCCGGATCGCGCTGCGCGTCGTGGCTGTCGGCGACGCCGACGCCGATGTTGAAGACGCCGTCGGGACACGGGAAGATCCAGCCGTAGCCCGGCGTCAGCGCGCGGTGCCAGACGATCTCGAGCGCCGTGACCTTGCCGACCATCGCGTCGTTCTTGACGTAGCCTCGCAGCGCGACGCCGCTCGGCGTGTGGCGCGTCGACATGCCCGCCGCCATCAGCGCCTGCGGCACCGCGCCGGTGGCGAGCACGACCCAGCCGGCGCGGAGCTCGCAGGTCGCCTCGCCCTGCTTCAGCCGCGCGCCGACGACGCGGCCGCCGTCCTCGAGCGGCGCGACGAAGCGCAGCGGCGCGTGCATCCGCGCGCCGGCCGCGACCGCGGCGCGACAGAGGATGTGGTCGAGCTCCTTTCGCGGCAGCACGGCGAGCGTGCCCGGCACGTCGACGCGGCCGCCGCGCGGTCCGACGCAGCCGACGACGCGTGCCGGGTGCGCCGCGCGCATCACCTCGTCGAGCACGCCGAGGCGGCGCAGCGCATGGTGGGCGTCGGGGATCAGGCCGTCGCCGCACACCTTGTCGCGCGGAAACGCCTGGCTGTCGACGAGCACCACGTCGACGCCGGCGCGCGCGAGAGTGAGCGCCGCGGCGCTTCCGGCAGGCCCGGCGCCGACGACGAGGACATCGCAGGCGGCGGGCAGGTGTTCGAGACCGAGATTCATGGCGACGACGGTGGGCAGGGCGACGCCGGACAGCGGCGACCGGGCATTCTAGGAGGCCATGCTGCGCGACCGACGCTAGACGGCGGGGCGCGGCGCCGACGCTTCAGGACGCGGCGTCGCGCTGCGCTGCAGCCGTGCGCCGGGTCGCCGACCCCATCTGCAGCGCCGCGACGGTCGCGCTCGCGGTCAGCAGGCCGATCAGCGCGAAGGCGTCGTGGAACGCCGCGACCGGCGCGCCCGGCCGGGCGAGCAGCCGCGCGTCGAGCACGATGCCGACGAGGCTGATGCCGACCGCGCCGCCCAGCTGGCGCATGAAGTTGATCGTGCTCGCGCCGTGCGAGATCAGCGCGTCGGGCAGGCCGCGCATCGCCCCGAGGTTGAGCGACGGCAGCACGCAGCCGAGCCCGATGCGGCCGACCACCGCCCAGAGCGTGATCCAGACCAGGCCGGTCGCGGGCCCGACCGTGATCATCAGCAGGAACGACGCGGCGAGCAGCGCCAGGCCGGTCGACACGATGCGCGCCACCGGCAGCTTGTCGACGAGCCGGCCGGCGAGCGGGATGGTGACCGCGAGCACCAGCCCCGCCGGCAACAGCACCGCGCCGGCCTGCGACGGCGGCAGGTGCAGGGCGATC
Source organism: uncultured Rhizobacter sp. (assembly GCA_964249855.1). Classification (GTDB taxonomy): domain Bacteria; phylum Pseudomonadota; class Gammaproteobacteria; order Burkholderiales; family Burkholderiaceae_C; genus LMDS01. The sequence continues at coordinate 35,815 of CAXUDL010000041.1, forward strand.
TGCATGAACACCGGCACGAGGTAGGTCGAGCCGAAGAGCGCCATGCCGTAGATGAACGCGACGACCGCGCCGCGCGAGAAGTCGTGGAAGCCGAACAGCTCGAGCGCCATCAACGGCCGCTCGACGCGGCGCTGGTGGACGACGAGCCCGGTCAGCGCCGCCGCGCTGAGCGCGAGCAGCGCCGCGCCGAGCGCCGGCGACGCGCCGCGGAGCTGCACCATGCCGTTCAGCAACGCGAGCACGACGACCGAGACGCCCGCGAGGCCGACGATGTCGAGCCGTTCGGCGCCGGCGCCCCGCACCACGTGCGCGCCGCTCGGCGTCGTCACAGGCAGGTAGCGCCTCGCCAGCGCGAGCGCCACGATGCAGAACGGCACGACGACGAAGAAGATCGAGCGCCAGCCGAACCACTCGACCAGCACGCCGCCGACGCTCGGGCCGAGCGCCGGCGCGAGGACGACGCCGAAGCCGAACACGCCCATCGCCTTGCCGCGCTCCTGTTCGCCGAAGATGCGCAGGATCACGATCGCGGGGATCGGCTGCAGCACGCCCGCGGCCAGGCCCTCGGCGACGCGCATCGCGATCACGAGGTCGAACCACGGGCTCAGGCCGCCGAGGATGCCGCCGACCATCAGCAGGCCGACCGCCCCGACGTAGGCATGCCGGTAGCCGAAGCGCTCGAGCAGCCACGGCGTCGCCAGCATCGAGAGCGTCATCGCCGCCATGAAGCCGGCCGACAGCCACTGCGCGCTCGCCTGCGACAGGGCGAAGACGTGGCTGATGCCGGGCACCGCGACGTTGATGATCGTCGACGCCATGATCGACGCCATCGTGCCGATCATGAGCGTCAGCAGCACCCACCAGCGGTAGCGTGCGCCGAAGCGCGCTTCGAGCGTGGCGGACGACTGCGCCGCGGCGGCCGCCGGCGTCACCAGATCGACACCCGCGCCGCCGGCGCGAGATACATGCCGTCGCCCGGCTCGACGTCGAAGCTCGAATGGAAGCCGTCCTGGTTGCGCAGCACGCCGTTGACGCGGAATTCCTCGGGCGAGTGCGGGTCGGACTTGATCTGCATCAGCAACGCCGCGTCGCGCATCTTGCTGCGCCAGGCCTGCGCATAGCCGATGTAGAAGCGCTGCTCCGCGGTCAGGCCGTCGATCACCGGCGCGGGCTTGCCGCGCAGCGAGAGCGTGTAGGCACGGTACGCCATCGCGAGGCCCGAGTTGTCGGCGATGTTCTCGCCGAGCGTGAGTGCGCCGTTGAGCTTGTAGCCGGGCACGGGCTCGAAGGCGGCGTACTGCGCGACGAGCGCTTCGGTCTTCGCCTTGAAGCGCGCGCGGTCCTCGGCCGTCCACCAGTCGCGCAGGTTGCCGCTGCCGTCGTACTGGCTGCCCTCGTCGTCGAAGCCGTGGCTGATCTCGTGACCGATGATGGCGCCGATCGCACCGTAGTTGACCGCGTCGTCGGCGCCGGCGTCGAACAACGGCGGCTGCAGGACCGCCGCCGGGAACACGATCTCGTTCATCGGCGGGTCGTAGTAGGCGTTGACGGTCTGCGGCGTCATGAACCACTCGCCGCGGTCGATCGGCCGGCCGAGCTTGGCGAGGTCGCGCCGCGTGGCGAAGAGGTTCGCGCGCAGCACGTTGCCGACGAGATCGGCGCGGTCGATGCGGAGCGACGCGTAGTCGATCCACTTCGACGGATAGCCGATCTTCGGCGTGAAGGCCGCGAGCTTCGCCTGCGCCTCCTTCTTCGTCGCCGCGCCCATCCAGTCGAGCCCGTCGATGCGCTGGCGGTAGGCCTCGAGCAGGTCGGCGACCAGCGTTTCGACCCGCGCCTTGTTCGCCGGCGGAAAGTAGCGCGCGACGTAGAGCTGGCCGAGCTGCTCGCCGAGCGCGCTCTGCACCGTGGCGACGCCGCGTTTCCAGCGCGGCCGGTTCTCGGTCGTGCCGGAGAGCGCGGTGCCGACGAAGGCGAAGCGCGCGTCGACGAAGGATTTGGCCAAATACGGTGCGTAGTCGCTCAGCAGGTGCGCCCGCAGGTAGGCCTTCCAGGTGGCGAGCGGCACGCTCCGCTGCAGCCGGGCGAGCGCGCCGAGGTAGTCTGGCTGGCGGACGACGACGTCGGGCGTGCGGCCGGCGGCGCCGCTTTTGGCGAGGTACGCCGGCCAGTCGATCCCCGGCGCGAGCTTCGGCAGGTCGCCGAGCGCGACCTTGTGGTACGTCGCGACCGGGTCGCGGTCCTCGACGCGCGGGAGCATCGCCGCGGCGAGCTGCGTCTCGAGTGCGAGCACTTCGCGGGCGTCGGCCGCAGCGGCGTCGGGCGCGGCGCCGGCGAGCACGAGCAGACCGGCGACGTAGCTCCGGTAGGCGTCGCGCGCCTTCGCGAAGCGGGCGTCGTTCGGCTGCAGGTAGTAGTCGCGGTCGGGCAGGCCGAGGCCGTTCTGCGACAGGATCGGCACGTAGCGCGTCGCGTCGCGGGCGTCCTGGCCGATGTCTTGGCCGATCGGCGTCGCGACGCCGAGCGACGCGAGATGCGCGAAGAGCGGCGCGAGCGCATTCGGCGCCGCGACGGCATCGATCGCCGCGAGCTCGGTGGCGAGCGGCGTCACGCCGCGCTTCTCGACGGTCGCTTCGTCCATGAAGCTCGCGTAGAGGTCGGCGATCCGGCGAGCGCCGGGGTCGTCGGCCGACGCCGCGGCGGCCTCGACGAGCGCGAGCAGTTCGCCCTGCGTGCGTTCGTGAAGCGTCTCGAACGCGCCGATGCGCGCCTTGTCGGCCGGGATCTCGGTGCGCTGCAGCCAGCGGCCGTTCTCGTGCCGGAAGAAGTCGTCCTGCGCGCGGACGGCCGGATCGGCGCCGCTCCGGTCGAGGCCGGTCGCGAGCGGGGCCGCGGTCTGCGCGCTGGCGCCGATCAGGGAGGAGCAAGCAAGCGCCGCGGCGGCGAGCGGGAGACGGAACGAGATCACGGGGGGGCGGCTCCAGCCGCGGCGCGCGGCGTCCAGCCACGAACTCTAGCGTTCGGCGCCCGGGTCTGCCGCCCGTGTCCCTACAGCTGCACCGACCGGCCGACGTAGACGACCGGGCCGGTCGGACGGCCGAGCGGCGAACCTGCCGCAGGCTCGAGCGTCAGCTCGAACAGTTGCCGCGCGCCGAGCGCCGGCAGCGCCGAGACCGGCAGCTCGACCGCCTCGCCGGCGCGGACGAGGCCGAGCGAGGTCGGGGCCGCGGCGCCCTCGGCCTTGGTCCAGAACTGCAGCGCCTTGCCGGCCGGCACCGGCGGCTCGGCCCGGGTCGGGACGAGACGGAGCCTGCCGCCGGGCGTCGCCTCGACGACCCAGCCGTCGGCGCGGTCGACCGGCGACTGCAGCACCGCGACGAAGCGCACCTGCGGCGGCGAGCGCAGTTGCACGACGAGCGCGACGGCGAGGACGAGCGACGCGGCGAGCCCGGCGCCGCTGCCCCACTGCCAGCGGCGCAGCCGGCGCCATTGCGGGTCGTTGGCGGCGGCCGCTGGCGGCAGGCGGGCGTCGACCGCGGCCCAGGCGTCGGCGGCGGGTTCGACCGGTCGTGCGTGCGCCGCGAGGCCGAGCAGCCGGTCCTGCCAGGCGTAGACCGCCGCCTGCAGCCCGGCGTCGCCGGCCAGTGCACGCTCGAACGCAGCGCGCTCGGCAGGCTCGAGCGTGCCGAGCACGAATTCACCGGCGCGGGCATCGCGTTCTTCGGCGTCGGCGGCGTCGCCGGACGTCATGCGAGGCAGGCCTTCAACGCGAGCAGGCCGCGGCGGATCCACGACTTGACGGTGCCGACCGGCGCCTCGACACGGCGGGCGATCTCGTCGTGGGTGCAGCCCTCGACGAAGGCGGCGACGATGCAGTCGCGGCGCTTGCCCTCGAGCTGCGCGAGGCAGCCGTCGAGACGGCCGTCGGCGTCGAGGTCGTGGGCCTCGGTGCCGGACTGGCGGGCGTCGGCGATGCCCTCGATCGCGTCGCCCGCGGGCTGGTCGTGGCGCACTCGCCGCGCCTCGTCGAGCGCCCGATGGCGAACGACGGTGTAGATCCAGCCGCGCGCCGACCCGAGCGCGCGCTGGTAGCTGCCCGCGCGTTGCCAGACGAGCAGGAAGGCGTCCTGCAGCACGTCCTGCGCGGTCTCGCGTTCGCGGACGATGCGTTCGGCGACGCCGAGCAGCCAGCGCGCCTCGCGGTCCCACAGCATGCGCAGCGCGAAGCGCTCGCCGCGGGCGCAGGCTTCGAGCGCGGCTTCGTAGTCGAACGGCGGGGCGGGCGTGGGCATCGGCGGCGATTGTCGCCGTGGAGCCGTCGTCGACGCCCGCATCCGCCCCGCCCGTTCAGAAGCGGATCGCGAGGTCGCGCAGCGCCGGGCCCGAGGCGCCGCCGACGAGCGCCGTGTCGGCGGTGAGCCCGCGCGGCAAGACGGTCGCGCCGGTCGCGAGGTTGACTTCGTAGAGCGTCGCCGGACCGGTCGCGGCGCTGCCGAAGGCCATGAGCGCGATCCCGTTGCGGCTGCCGGCGATGTCGAAGGCAGCACGGCCCGAGACATCGCGACCGAGCGTGCCGACCGGCGTCAGCAGGCCCGTCGCGACCGCCTGCGTCGCCAGCACGTCGGTGCTCGCCTCGAGGCTGTAGAGCGCCGTCGCGGTCGGTGCGGTGGTGCCGACGCCGCTGTTGAGGTAGGCCGCGCCGATCACGCTCGGCAACGTCGCGCCCGGAAGGTTGACGGCACCGTTGACGGTCGCCGTGCCCGGCGCGGTCGTCAGGTTGACGGCGAGGCTCTGGCCGCCCGCGCTCAGCACGCGCAGCGCGTTGGCCATCGGGTTGAAGTCGACGCTGAAGACGGTGCCGGCGAGCGGCACGCTGATCTGCGCGACGAGCGTCGCAGCGCCCGTCGTCGGCGCGACGGTGTAGACCCGGCCGGTGGCGTCGGCGGCGAGCGTCACCGCGTAGAGCTGGCCGTCGCTCGGCCGGATGTCGATGCCGACCACCGATTCGCCGGCCGGCGCGGCGATCGTGACCGTCGAGGCGATCGTGTTCGGCGTTCGCGGGTTGAAGGCGACGAGGCGGTTGTCGGCGGTGAGGCCGAGCGCGGACGGGGCGGTCGCGGTCGCGTTCAGCAGCGCCAGGCCGACGACCGCTTCGTTGCCGGCGATGGCAGCGACCTTCGTCGCCGCGGCGGCCGTCGCGCCGAGGTCGACGGTGTAGAGCGTGGCGACGCCGTCGACGGTCAGCGCGGCGTAGCCGAGGTTCGTCGCCGGATCGATGTCGAAGGCGCCGGTGCCGGCGGACGCGACGCCGAGCGCGACCGGCGTGCCGAGCGTGCCGTTGTTCGGCGGGTTCTGCAGGTAGAGCTGGCCGTCGGCGGCGAGGTCGAACAGCTGGGTCGCGGTCGCACCGTCGAAGCTGTTGGTGTAGGCCGCGGCGCGCACGGCGAGCGCGCCGCTCGCCGCCGTGATCGGACCGTCGGTCGTCGTCGCGCCGGTGTCGACGTTGATGCGCAGGTTCTGGCCGGTGCTCGAGACGAGGCGCAGACGGTCGACCGTCGGGTTGAAGTCGATCGACGCGGTGGCGCCGGCGAGCGCGGTGTAGGGCTCGGTGGTGTCGGTGGTGTCGGCGGCGAGTGTCGACTTGAGCGTGAGCACGCCGGTCGAGGGCTCGACGGTGTAGACCTTGCCGGCGCTCGAGACGGCGTGCAGCTTGCCGTCGGCAGGCCGGACGCTGAGCCCGAGCAGGCTCTCGCCGCTCGCGAGGCCGCGGACGCCGATGGTGCCGACGGCGGTGGCCGGCGCGGCGCGGTTGAACGAGACGAGGCGGCCCGTCGCGGTCAGCGCGACGGTGTCGCCGACGGCGACGACGGTCGGCCCGGCATCGCCGTCGTCGCCCCCGCCGCATGCGGCGAGGCCGGTCGTGAGCAGCAGGACGGCGGCGGCCGTGAAGGTGGGAGTGCGCAGGCGCATGGCGGCTTCTTTCGTGACGTGTGTGGGGAGGACTGCACACCCACTACGGAGCCGCGGAGCGCCACGGATGCAGCGGACGAAAAAAAACCGCAGCGGGCGCTGCGGCTCTGCGTCTACGAGACCGTCGTCAGATCTCTTCGTAGAGCGGCAAGGTCAGGAATTCCTCGAACGAGTCCTTCGTGCTCATCACCGAGAAGATCTCGGCGGCGCGGTCGAACCTGCCCTCGACGCCGAGCGCCTTGATCTTCGCGAGCTCGCCCGGCACGTAGCTCCTGACGAGATCGGCCGTGACCTTGCGGCCGTCGTCGAGCACGCCCTTCGGGCTCCGGATCCACTGCCATACCTGGCTGCGGCTGATTTCGGCGGTCGCCGCGTCTTCCATCAGGTTGTGGATCGGCACGCAACCGTTGCCGGCGAGCCAGGCGCCGAGGTAATGGATGCCGACGTTGATGTTCATCTTCAGGCCGGCCTCGGTGATCGGCGTCTCGGGCTTGAAGTCGAGCAGCTCGGCGGCCGTCACATGGACGTCGGGACGCTGCTTTCCGAACTGGTTGGGCTTGTCGCCGAGCACCTTCACGAACTCCTCCATCGCCGGCGCCACGAGCCCGGGGTGCGCGACCCAGCCGCCGTCGTAGCCGTCCTGCGCGGCCTTGCTCTTGTCGGCGCGCACGGCGCTCATGGCGCGCTCGTTGAGCTCGGGATCGTTCTTGACCGGGATCTGCGCGTTCATGCCGCCGATCGCCGGCGCGCCGCGCTTGTGGCACGTCTTCAAGAGCAGTTGCGCGTAGGCGTCCATGAACGGCACGCGCATCGTGATCTGGCTGCGGTCGGCGAGACAGAAGTCCTTGTTCAGCTTGAACTTCTTGATGCACGAGAAGATGTAATCCCAGCGGCCCGCGTTGAGGCCGGCGCTGTGCTCGCGCAGTTCGTAGAGGATCTCGTCCATCTCGAACGCGGCGTTGATCGTCTCGATCAGCACCGTCGCCTTGACCGTGCCCTGCGGCAGGCCGAGCGCCTCCTGCGTCGCGACGAACACGTCGTTCCAGAGCCGCGCCTCGAGGTGGCTCTCCATCTTGGGCAGGTAGAAGTACGGGCCGGCGCCGCGCGCGAGCAGCTCCTTCGCGTTGTGGAACATGAAGAGCGCGAAGTCGAAGATGCCGCCCGACACGCGCGCGCCGTCGACGAGCACGTGCTTCTCGTCCAGGTGCCAGCCGCGCGGCCGCACCTGCAGCACGGCGACCTTGTCCTTCAACGCGTAGTGCTTGCCGTTCTGCTCGAGCGTCAACGTGCGGCGGATCGCCTGGCCGAGGTTGATCTGGCCCTGGATCTGGTTCGACCAGCTCGGGGCATTGCTGTCCTCGAAGTCGGTCATGTAGGAGTCGGCGCCCGAATTCAGCGCGTTGATGACCATCTTCGCGTCGACCGGGCCGGTGATCTCGACGCGGCGCAGGTGCAGCGCCTCGGGCACGGGGGCGATCGTCCAGTCGCCGTCGCGCACCGCTCGGGTCTCGGCGAGGAAGTCGAGCGTGGCACCGCGGTCGAGCGCTGTCGCGCGTTCCGCCCGCGCGGCGAGCAGCTGCTGGCGCCGCGGCTCGAACGCGCGGTGCAGCGCCGCGACGAGCTCGAGCGCCGGAGCGCTCAGCACCGCATCGAAGCCGGGCAGCGCCGGCGCGTTGATCTGCAGGCCCTGGGGCAGGGAAAGGCTCATGGGATTCTCCGTCGTCGAGACCGGTAGTGGACCAGAAAACGCTCCGTGCCCGACCCGCTCAGCCGTTCGCGTCGGCCACGCACTTCTTCAGGAAGCTCGCCTTGGCGGCGCCGGCGAGCTTCTTGTCGGCGGCCTGGGCATTGCATTGCACGCCCGGGTTGACGCCCGCCTCGCGCTGGCACTTCTTGACGAAGCTCGCCTTGGCGGCACCGGCGAGCTTGCGGTCGGCGGCCTGCGAGTCGCAGACGCCGGCGTTCGGCGCGGCGGCCGCCATGTCGGTGTCGCACTTCTTCATGAAGCTCGCTTTCGCAGCACCGGCGAGCTTCTTGTCGACGGCTTGCGACTCGCAGGTCGAGCCGCGCTGCCCGCTCGCGGCGTCGGCGGCGTGCGCGCCCGCGGCGATGCCGGCGAGCGAGAGGACGAGGACTTGGACGATGTGGCGCATGACGGTTCCTGTCTTGGTTGCCGAGGGAAAGGCTCGCGTGATTGAAGCACGCGCCCCCGGGCCGACAAGCCGGACGCGCTCCTACAGGATCCGCCGCGGATGCGCGAGCGCCTCGTGCGCCGCGTGCAGGCGCCGCACCAGCACGCGGATGAACGCCGCGTCGAACAGGTGCCGGCAATTGGGGCTCAGCTGCACCAGAGTCTGCGGCGTGAAGGAGATCGTCGTCGCCGGCTCGGTGACCACGACGTCGGTGCTGTGGCGCTTGAGCTCCGGGCTCGGCGCGAGATACGCCATCTCGCCGACCGATGTTCCGGCGCCGAGCTGCGCCACCTTCGCGCCCTCGCGGAACACTTCCACCTGGCCCTGCGCGATGATGTGGAAGCTGTCGCCCTCGGCGCCGCGGCTGTAGAGCGGATGACCGAAATGGAAGCGCTGCCACTTGGCGCGGTGCACCACTTCCCAGAGCTCGACGTCGCCGAAGCCGGCGAAGAAGTCGAGCGTGCGCAGCAGGTTGAAGCGCTCGGAATCGAGCACGCCCTGGAGCTGGCCGCGCGGCACCTGCTGGTTGGTGATGAGCGACGACAGCGCCTGCGCGAAGGCGTCCCAGTCGGGGTAGCGTGCCGCCGCATCCTTCGCGAGCGCGCGCTGCACCACCGCGTCGAGCGCTTCGCTCACGCCGCCGCGCAGCGTCGCGAGCGGCGGCGGGACGGCGTGGTAGATCTGGTGCATCAGCGCCGCCTGCGCCTGCACGTCGAACGGCGGCCGGCCGGCGACGAGGTGGTAGAGCACGGCGCCGAGCGCGTACATGTCGGCGCGGCAGTCGAGCGTGCCGCCGTCGAGCTGCTCGGGCGCCATGTAGGCGAGCGAGCCGACGCGGTAGACCTGCGTCACGTCCGAACTCAGGTTCAGCACGCTGCCGAAGTCGCTGATCTTCACATCGGTGATCGTGCCGTTGGCGAGCACCGCGAGCAGGTTCGCCGGCTTCACGTCTCGATGGATCAGGCCCTGGCGGAACACGTAGCCGAGCGCCATCGCGCACTTGAAGCCGATCTCGACGATGAGTTCGAGCGACAGCAGCGCGTCGGACCGGCAGAACGGCCGCAGCGTGCTGCCCGGCACGTACTCCATCACCAGATACGGCGCGACCGGGTCGGCGACCGCGTCGTAGATCTGCGCGATGTTGGGATGGTTGAGCCGGCCGACGAGCGCGGCTTCGGCGGCGAAGAAGCGCTCGCTGTAGCGGCCGCTGAGCGTGTCGTCGGCGTCGCGCGGGCGCACCCGCTTGATCGCGACGTCGATGCCGCGGAAGTCGTCGTGGCAGAGGAAGACCTCGGCGGTGGCGCCTTCACCGAGCCGCTGCTTGACGCGGTATTTGCCGATCGTCGGCGGCAGGTCGGCGATGCCGTGCGCGAGCCGCGGCGGCCCGGAGGTCTGGAGGCTGGACATGGGGCGTGGCGCGGTGGCGAGACGTCGATCTTCGTGCCGCGACCGCGGCGGAATGCGGCGAACAGCGCCGCGATCGCCGGTCATTCCGGCAGTGCGCGCGAGCCATGCGCCGCGGTGGGCCCCCGGGGCGGCGCCCGTAGAATCGTCCGGATGATTGAAGCCAAACACGCGCTGCTCGCGGCGCTCGCGGCGGCGATCGACGAGGTCGCGCCGGGCGCCGCCGTCGCAGCCGCCTTCGAGTCGCCGAGGCAGGCCGGTCATGGCGATCTCGCCTGCACCGCGGCGATGCCGCTCGCCAGGTCGCAGAAGAAGAACCCGCGCGAACTGGCCGCCGCGCTCGTCGGCGCGCTGCAGCGCCAGCCGGCGGTCGCGCGCTGGGTCGAGGCGCTCGAGATCGCCGGTCCCGGCTTCATCAATCTGCGGCTGACCGCGGCGGCGAAGCAGGCGGTCGTCGGCGAGATCCTCGCCGGCGGCGCCTGCTTCGGCCGCCGGCCTGCCGACCACGACGAACCGGTGCTCGTCGAGTTCGTCTCGGCGAATCCGACCGGGCCGCTGCATGTCGGCCACGCGCGGCAGGCGGCGCTCGGCGACGCGATCTGCAACCTGCTCGAGACGCAGGGCCGCGCCGTCAGCCGCGAGTTCTATTACAACGACGCCGGCGTCCAGATCGCGACGCTCGCGGCCTCGGTGCAGGCGCGCTTGCGCGGTCTCGCGCCCGGCGCCGCCGGCTGGCCCGAGCCCGCCTACAACGGCGACTACATCGCCGACATCGCCGCCGACTTCCGCGCCGGCAAGACCGTCCGCGCCGACGACCGCGACTGCACCGCCTCGGGCGACGTCGACGACCTCGACGCCATCCGCGAATTCGCCGTCGCCTATCTGCGCCACGAGCAGGACCTCGACCTGCAGGCCTTCGGCGTGCGCTTCGACCACTACTTCCTCGAGTCGAGCCTCTACCGCGACGGCCGCGTCGACGCCACGGTCGCGAAGCTCGTCGCGTCGGGCAAGACCTTCGAGGACGGCGGCGCGCTCTGGCTGCGCACGACCGACGACGGCGACGACAAGGACCGCGTGATGCGCAAGTCCGACGGCACCTACACCTACTT
>CAXUDL010000042.1:0-45134 GCA_964249855.1 uncultured Rhizobacter sp.
GGTGCAGGCGGCGAGCGCGCCTTGCAGCTGAGCGGCGTCCGCCGCACCGCCGGCGTTGCCCGAGAGCCGGTTCGCGCCGTGCGTCGCGCCGGTCGCCTCGCCGCACGCGAAGAGCCCCGGCACGCCGGTCGCGCCGTCGACATCGATGCGGATGCCGCCGAGCGAGAAATGCGCTGCCGGCGCGACCTCGACCGACGCGCCGGCACGGATGCGCTCCACCAGCGGCCGCATGTCGAAGCCCTGCCAGTGCCAGTCGGGCGTGACCGACTTCGACCAGCGCGGGAAGTCGTCGACGAGATCGGTCGGCAGGTGGCGCCACGACATGTAGACGCCGCCGTTCGGGCCGCCGCGGCCGGCGACGACCTCGGCCGCGCACGCGGCCGAGACGACGTCGCGCGTCGCGAGCTCCATCCGCTGCGGATCCCAGCGCGCCATGAAGCGCTCGCCGTAGCGGTTGAGCAGCCAGGCGCGCAGGCCGCCCTGCGGCCCGAAGATCCAGGGGAACTGCAGGCCGCGCCAGAGCGTCGGCGCGACGAGGCAGCACGGCAGGAACTGCAGCATCTCCATGTCGACGAGCTCGGCGCCGGCGGCCAGCGCCATCGCGTGGCCTTCGCCCGAGAGCTCCTCGGGCGCGGTGCGCAGCCGCCAGTTCGACGTCGCGCCGCCGCTCGCCAGCACGACGCTGTGACCGTAGAGCGCCTGGACCTCGCCGCGGCGGCGGTCGAGCCCGGCGACGCCGACCACCGCACCGCCGCGCAGCAGCAGGTCGGTCGACTGGAAGTGTTCGTGGAAGCGGACGCCGGCGGCGAGCGCGCCGTCGGTCACCGCCTTCTGCATCTCGGTCCCGTCGATGTGCACGCCGCGGCCGCTGCTGTGCCCGGGGGCGCGCTTCGTCAGGCGGTAGCGGATGCCGGCGCCGATCAACCGCTGCAGTTCCTCGCCGATGCCCTCGACCATCGACTGCACGAGCGCCTGGTCGTTGAGCCACGCGCCGGCGCGGACGGTGTCGCCGAAGAAGGTCTCTTCGCGGTCGTCGGGATCGCCGTCGAGGCCGAGCGCGCGCAGCGTCGTGCCGGCGACCGAGATGCCGCCACCCGACGTGATCGTCGCGCCGCTGCGGCCGGCGAGACCCTTGTTGGCGACGAGCACCGAGGCCCCGCGCGAACGCGCATGCCAGGCCGCGACGAGCCCTGCCGCACCGGCGCCGACGACGATCACGTCCCAGGGCGCGCTCATACCGCGAAGCGCAAGACGTGGGACGGCAGAGACGTCGGCTCGGCCGGCACCGTCGGCGCCGCCTCGGCCGCCGGCACGAAGCGCGGGCTCGGCACGGCGCGGATCAGGCCCTGCGTGTACGGATGCCGCGCGTCGGTCCAGAAGCTCCGGTGCTCGCCCTCCTCGACGATGCGGCCGGCGTTCATGACGAGCACGCGGTCGGCGATGTACTTGACGACCGCGAGGTCGTGCGAGATGAAGAGCACCGAGAGGTCGAACGCGCTCTTCAGCTCGGCGAGCAGGTTCAGGATCTGCGCCCGCACCGACACGTCGAGCGACGACACCGGCTCGTCGCAGACGACGAGCGAGGGCCGCAGCACGAGCGCCCGCGCGAAGCCGATGCGCTGGCGCTGGCCGCCCGAGAACTCGTGCGGCAGGCGATGGACCGAGGCCGCGGGCAGGCCGACGCGGTCGACGATGTCGGTGATCCGGCGGCGGCGCGCCGCGGCGTCGGGCACGTCGACCGCGCGGCCGTGGACGCGCAGCGCCGCGTCGAGCGTGTCGTAGACGTTGCGGCGCGGATTGAGCGAGCCGAACGGGTCTTGGAAGACCATCTGCACGCGGTGCCGGTGCGGGCGCAACGCCTTCTCGCCGAGATGCGTGAGCTCGGTGCCGCCGAGCACGATCGTCCCCGACGCCGGCTCGAGCAGCCGCAGCAGCGCCTTGCAGAGCGTCGACTTGCCGCAGCCCGATTCGCCCACCAGCCCGAGCGTCTCGCCGCGGCGCAGATCGAAGGAGACGCCGTCGACCGCGGCGACCGGCCCGCGCGCGCTGTCGTGGACCACGCGCAGGTCGCGCACTTCGAGCAGCGGCGGTGCATCGGCGCGCGGCGGCGACGACGCCGGCGGCGCAGGCCGGGTGACGAGCGCGAACGCGCGCCGGCCGTCGGCGTCCTGGCGCACGTCGACCTCCGGCAGCGCCGCGTCGCGGTAGTGGAGCGGGCTGTCGAGCCGCAGCGACGCGCCGAGCAGGCCGCGCGTGTAGGCGTGCCGCGGTTGCGAGAAGATGCGCTCGGTCGGCGCGGCCTCGACGATGCGGCCGTCGAACATCACGGCGACGCGGTCGGCCCACTGGCCGACGACGCCGAGGTCGTGCGTGATCAGCAGCAGCCCCATCTCGAACTCGCGCACCAGCTCGCGCAGCAGGTCGAGCACCTGCGCCTGGATGGTCACGTCGAGCGCCGTCGTCGGTTCGTCGGCGATCAGGAGGCGCGGCCGGCAGGCGATCGCCATCGCGATCATCACCCGCTGGCGCTGGCCGCCGGAGAGCTGGTGCGGATGGTCGTCGACTCTCCGCTCGGGATTCGGGATGCGGACGCGCTCGAGCAGCTCGATCGCCCGCGCCCGGGCCTGCCAGCGCGAGAGGCCCTCGTGGATGCGCAGCACTTCGCCGATCTGCTCGCCGAGCGTCAGCACCGGGTTGAGCGAGGTCATCGGCTCCTGGAAGATCATCGAGACCTCGCGGCCGCGGAGCCGCCGCAGCGCCGGCTCGGGAAGTGTCAGCAGGTCCTGACCGCCGAAGCGCACCGTGCCGCCGGTGCGCGCCCCGGGCGGCAGCAGGCCGAGGATTGCGAGCGCCGTCGTCGACTTGCCGCAGCCCGACTCGCCGACGAGCGCGACCGTCTCGCCCGCCTCGACCGAGAAGCCGACGCCGCGCAGCGCCGGCTGCGCGCCGAAATGCACCGTCAGCTCGTCGACATCGAGCAGCGGCGCTGCGGCGGGCCGCAGCGCGACGACGGTGGCGCCCTCGCCCGCCGTCATGGCAGCCGCCGCCGCAGCCGCGGGTTCGTCGCGTCGATCAACGCGTCGCCGACGAGGTTGAGGCCGAACACCATCGCGACGAGCGCGAAGCCCGGAAGCACGGTCAGGTACGGCGCGCTGCGCAGCATGTCGCGCCCGGCGCCGATCATCGTGCCCCAGCTCACCTTGTTCGGGTCGCCGACGCCGAGGAACGAGAGCGACGACTCCATCAGCACCGCGCCCGCGACCATCACCGACGCGGTGACGACGATCGGCGGCAGTGCGTTGGGCAGGATCTCGCGGAACACGATCCAGCCGTGGCCGAAGCCGATGCTGCGCGCGGCGAGCACGAAGTCGCTGCCGACGAGCGCGCGGAACTGCGCGCGGACGAGCCTCGCCACCGTGTCCCAACTGGTCAGGCCGATGACGACCGCGATCGTCTCGATCGACGGCTGCACGATCGACACGATGACGACGACGAGCAGGAACGCGGGCGTGGTCTGGAAGATCTCGATCAGCCAGGTCAGCGCCTTGTCGACGCGGCCGCCGAAGTAGCCGGCCGCCGCGCCGATCAGCGTGCCGATCGCCGTGCCGACGCCGGCCGCCGTGAGGCCGACCCAGAGCGAGACGCGGGCGCCGTGCGCTAGCCCGGCGGCGATGTCGCGGCCGAGAGCGTCGGTGCCGAGCGCGTGGTCGCGATCGGTGAACGGGCGGATCAGCGGCTCGGCGACGATGTCGAGCGGGTCGCCGGGGCAGAGCGCGTCGGCGAAGACCGCGATGCCGACGATCAGCAGCAGCACGGCGACGCCGGCGATGGCGGCGGGGTTGCGGCGCAGCGCGTCGACGACCGGCCAGCGCTGCGCGAAGCGCGGCAACGGCGACGCAGGACGATCGGGCGGACCGGTCGTTTCGGTGGCCGGCGCGGGGCGCGCACCGAGCACGCTGCCGCGCAACTGCTGCCGCCACGGCGTGCGCGGCGGCAGCTCGTCGAGCTCGGCGTCGGCGCGCAGCGAGGCATGGCGGAGCGACGGCATCAGGCGCTCCGGGTCCGCGGGTCGAGCCGCGCGTGCAGCAGGTCGACGAGCAGGTTGCCGACGATGACGAGCAGCGACGAGAGCAGCAGCACGCCGAGCAGCACGCGGTACTCGCGCGCGCCGACCGCCTCGAGCGTCAGCCGGCCGATGCCCGGCCAGCTGAAGACCGTCTCGGCGACGGCAGCGCCGCCGAGCAGACCGCCGAGGTGCGTGCCGGCGACGCTCGTCACCGGCACGAGGGCGTTGCGCAGCACGTGGCGCAGCGTCAGCCGCCACGGGCCGACGCCCTTGGCGCGCGCCGTGCGCACATGGTCCTGCGTCTGCACCTCGAGCATCGCGGCACGCGTCAGGCGGGCGTAGACGGCGATGTAGAAGCTCGCGAGCGCGCAGGCCGGCAGGACCGCGTGCTGCAGCCGGTCGCGGAGCCGCGCGAGGCCGGCGAGCTCGCTGCCGGCGGTCGCGTCGCCGCCGCTCGGCAGCCAGCCGAGGTGGACGGCGAAGAGCACGATCGAGACGAGGCCGATCCAGAAGCCCGGCGTCGAATAGAGCACGAAGGCGATCGACGAGAGCACGCGGTCGGGCCAGCGCCGCGCCCAGGTCGCCATCACCGTGCCGAAGGCGATGCCGACCGCGAGCGAGACGAAGAGCGCGAGCGACATCAGCAGCAGCGTGTTCGGCAGGCGCGTCAGGATCAGGTCGAGCACCGGCATGTCGTAGCGCGGCGAGTAGCCGAGGCTCAGGTGCAGCAGGTGACCGACGTAGTCGCCGAGCTGGGCCAGGCTCGACTGGTCGAGGCCGAAGCGGTGGCGCAGCAGCGCAGTCGTCTCGGCGCTCGCGGAGCCGGCCTCGGCGACCATCGCGTCGACCGCGTCGCCGGGCACGAGCTGCAGCAGCACGAAGTTGAGCAGCACGACGCCGGCAACGGTCGGGAGCGTGCGCGCGAGTGGCCGCCACACGCCCCGCGCGAGCGTTCGCGCGCGGGCGACGATCAGCGGTGGCAGTGCGTTCACAGCGCGCCGCCGCGGGCGAGCCAGGCGCCGGCGAAGTTGCCGTAGACGCCGTCGCCGGTCGTGAGCGCGTCGCGGACGCTGCGGTGCGCGACGATCACGGCCTCGGTCGAGACGAGCGGAATCTTCGGCAGGTCGGTCTGCACGAGCTGCTGGAAGCGGACGTAGAGCGCGCGGCGCTTGGCCGGGTCGGTCTCGACCTGCGCCGTTTCGAGCAGCCGGTCGACCTCGGCATTGCGGTAGCCCGCGGCATTCGAGAACGCGACGCCTTGCTGGATGTTCTTCGACCAGTAGAAGCGCTGGGTGCCGATCGACGGGTCCGGTCCGGCGTTGGCGCTGTAGAGGATGGTGTCGAAGTCGCGCCGGGTGTAGACGCGGTTGACGAACTCGCCGAAGTCCTGCGAGCGTATCTCCATCTTCACGCCGATGCGCGCCAGGTTGCTGCGCAGCACCTGCGCGGTCCGGAACAGCAGCCCGGCGGTGTCGTTGGGGTCGTTGGTGAAGGCGAGGCGCACGCCCTGCGCGTTGCGCTTCAGGCCCGCCGCCTCGAGCAGCGCCTCGGCCTTCTTCAGGTCGAAGGGATAGGTTGGCACGTCATCGGTGGTGAAGTCGGCGAAGCCCTTCGGGATCGGCGCGTTCGCGACCGTGCCGTAGCCGTACCAGACGTTCTTCAGCAGGAACTCGCGGTCGACCGCGTGCGCGATCGCCTGGCGCACACGCGGGTCGCGGAACTGCGGGCGGTCGAGGTTGAACTCGAAGCCGGTGACGCCCGAGGTGTTGAGCGCGGTGTTGCGGTGCGCGACGAGGTCGGGCCGGGCGGCGAGCGCGCGGATGTCGCTCGTCGCCACTTCGGCAGCGAGCTGCGCGCCGCCGGTCTCGAGCGCGGCGCCGGCCGCCGCGAGGTCGGGGATCTGCCGGAAGACGATGCCGTCGAGCCGCGGCTTGCCCGCGTCCCAATAGTCGGCGTTGCGCTCGAGCACGAGCTGGCGGCCGCGCTCCCAGCGCACGAAGCGGAACGGCCCGGTGCCGACCGGCGCGTTGTTGTGCGGGTTGGCGAGCACGTCGGTGCCGGCGTAGAGGTGCTGCGGCAGCACCTGCGATTCGACCGACGACAGCGCCCGCAGGATGTAGGGCGCCGGCTTCGAGAGCCGCAGCACCGCGACCTGCGGCGACGGCGTGTCGACGCGCTCGACGTTGAGGAAGGTCGAGCGGCCGCGGGCGTTGTGCTTCTTCCAGGCCTCGAGCACCGAGTAGGCGACGTCGGCCGACGTGAACGGCTTTCCGTCGTGCCAGCGAACACCTTCGCGCAAATGGAAGGTGATCGCGAGGCCGTCGGGGCTCGTCTCCCACGCGGTCGCGAGCTGCGGCCGGGGCTTCAAGTCGGTATCGTAGGTCAGGAGGCCGTCGAAGACCTTGCCGGAAACGATCTGCGTCGGCCCGGCGGTGGTGATCGCGCTGGTGAGCGTCGGCGGCTCGCGGTTGACCGCGATGACGAGCGTGCCGCCCTTGACGGGGGCAGCGTCGGCGGCGAGCGCCCAGTCGGCGAAGCCGGACGTGTAGGCGGCGGCGAGAAAGTGGCGTCGGGTGAAGGTCATGGCGTGAAGAGTCAGAGACGCAGGCCGGCGCTCTTCAGCAGCGGCAGGATGCTGGTGCCGAAGTGCGCGAGGTCCTCGCGGAAATCGAAGAAGCCGATCTGGATGCCGTCGATGCCGGCCTTCTTCAGCTCGACCAGTTGCTCGACGACCTGCTCGGGCGTGCCGACGATCTCGATGTTCCCGCCGAGGCCGCGGCCGGCGTCGCGCGTGCCTTCCTTGCGGCCGCGCCAGGCGTGGGCATCGCTGTCGTACTTGCCGCCGGCGGCGAGGCCCCCCGGCGTGCGGCCGGCGACGATCGCGTCGACGTACGCCTGCGTCTCGCCCTCGGTGTCGCGGCTGACGATGACCGGGTTGACGAGCGTGCGGATCGTCCGGCCCGCGGCGGCGGCGGCGGCGCGGACCTGCGCGGTGTGCGCCGGCAGCGTGTCGAGCGCGGCCTGGATGCCGGCGCCACCGGGGCTCGTCACGAAGACGATGTCGGAGTAGCGCGCGGCGAAGGCGATGCCGGCCTCCGAACCCGTCGCGTTGACGAGCACCGGCCGGCCGAAGAGCGGCTTGGGCGTGACGAAGCCGTCCTTCACCGTCCAGCCGTGGCGGCCGGTGTGCGAACAGTTCTCGTCGCTGGTCCAGAGCGTCTGCACGACGTCGAACAGCTCGCCGGCGAGCGCGTAGCGGTCGTCGTGCTCGATGCGCGACCAGCCGAACATCTCGTGCTCGACCGCGCGGTGGCCGGTCACGATGTTGATGCCCCAGCGGCCCTTGGCGATGTGGTCGAGCGTGGCGCCGTACTTCGCGATGTGCAGCGGGTGCAGCGGGCCGTAGAGGACGTGGATCGTCGAGATCAGCAGGATCGTCTTCGTGATCGCCGCCATCGCGCCGAGCGCGACGAAGGCGTCGAGCGAGGCCTCGCCGTCGTAGCCGCCCTTGGGCAGCCATTGGGTGCGGCTGAATGCGAGCTCGAAGCCGAGCGCCTCGCCCTGGCGGACGATCTCGGCGTTGTAGTCGAAGGTCCAGGTGTTGGACGTCGGCAGCGTCGTCCGCGTGATGTCCTGCAGGTTGAGGAAGAGGCCGAGCATCAGCGGCTGGCGGAAGGCCTGGGCGAGCGGGCTCGCGGGGAAGTCGGCGGGCGACGGGAAGCGCGTCGCCGGCGGCGCCTGCAGCACGGCGCTCATGCCGCGACCGCCGTCCGCGTCGCGGCCGCAGTCTGTGGCTGCCCGGTCGCGTGGCGCCAGACCGCCCAGCCGCGCTGCCGCAGCCAGTGGCCGATCTGCGTCGCGCGGGTGCCGTCGTCGTCGACGAGCACCAGCCGCGCGCCGCGGACCGCGACGAAGCGCTGCGGCACGGTGACCGCCTGCCCGCCCGGCGCGTGGACGGCACCGGGCAGGTGGCCGGCACGGTATTCCTCGGCGGTCCGGACGTCGAGCAGGTAGGTTGTGCGCGCCGGGTCGGCACGCCAGGCGGCGATGTCGGCAGCGGTGGCTTCGGGAACGGGGTCGGACGCGGCGAGCCGCTCGGCGAGGCGGCGGCCGGCGGTGCGCGCGGCGTCGCTCGCGTCGGCGTAGCGGCGTGGCACGCCGGTCTCGAGCGTGCCGCCGACGCGCGTCCAGCCCTGCGTGCCGTCGTGCAGCACGGCGACCGGGTTCGGCACGCCGGCGTCGATCAGCGTCTGCGCGCCGAGCACCGCGCGCGGCAGGCCGGCGCAGGAGACGACGACCCGCGCCTGCGGCGACGGCACCAGGTCGGCGAAGCGGTAGAGCAGTTCGCCGCCGGGCACCGAGATCGCGCCCGGCACATGGCCGCGCTCGAACTCCTCGGCGGTCCGCACGTCGATCACGGCGAGCTCGACGCCGCGATCCTGCAAGCGCCGCAGATCGCCGGCCTCGACGCTCGGCGTGCCGTGCTCGCGGGCGAGGTCGGCGGTCCAAAGTTTGCCGAGCCGGTTGAAGACGGTCGTCCGGCCCGACACGACCCAGGCATCGATCCCGCCGTCGAGCGCGTGGACCGCGCCGAAGACGAGCTCGCGCAGGCGTACCGCCGCGGCCGGTGCGACGCGGCCGTCAGCGTCGACGAGCACGGTGCGGGCGTCGCGGCGCGGCAGCAGGTCGTCGATGCGCGCCTCGAGCCGGGGCAGCGGCACGTTGGCGCCGCCGAGCGGCTCGCCGTAGCCGGCGACGGCTTCGTCGCGCAGGTCGAGCACGGCGAGTTCGTCGCCGTCCTGCAGCCAGCGGTCGAAGGTGGGGAGGTCGATGCTCAGAGTCATGGCGAAGTCCTTGGAGGTCAGGCAGCGGCGAGGTGAACGTCGGCCAGGTTGCCGAGCAGCGGGTCGATCGCGTCGAGCCCGAGCACGCTGCGGTGGTGCACGGTCACCGCGTCGGGCGACACGATCGGGATGCGCGGCAGGTCGGTCGCGACAAGGCGCTGGAAGTCGGCGTAGAGGGCGCGCCGCCGGGCCGCGTCGGGCTCGACCTGCGCGGCTTCGAGCAGGCGGTCGACCGCGGCGCTCGCGTAATGCTCGCCGTTCGAGAACGCGACGCCGGGCTGGAAGTTCTTCGACCAGTAGAAGCGCTGCACGCCGATTGCCGGATCCGGCCCGGCGTTGCCGCCGTAGAACGCGGTGTCGAAGTCGCGGCGGGAGTAGACGCGGTGGACGAACTCGCCGAAGTCCTGCGTGCGCACCTTGAGCGACACGCCGACCTTGGCGAGCTGGCTGCGCCAGAGTTGCGCGACCTGCGGCAGCGGCCCGGTCGGCGCCGCATCGTTGGTCAGCACGAGGCGGATGCCGTGCGCGTCGCGGCGCAGGCCCGCTTCATCGAACAGCGCTTCGGCGCGCGCGGGGTCGAAGGCGTGGTGCGGCACGTCGGACGACGCGAAGGCGTCGAAGGCCGGCGGGATCGGCGACTCGACCGGCGTCGCGAAGCCGTGCCAGACGTTCCGCACGATCGCGTCGCGGTCGAGGGTGTGGGCGAAGGCGCGCCGCACGCGGGGATCGCGCAGCACCGGCCGGTCGAGGTTGAAGCCGAGCACGTTGACGCCGGTCGTGTAGCTGCGCGTCTCGCGGCGCACGAGCAGCGCCGGCTGCGCGGCGAGGCGGGCGATCTCGTTCAGCGGCAGGGTGTTGGCGATCTGCAGCTGGCCGGTCTCGAGCGCCGCGACGTTGGCGGCGGGGTCGGGGACGAAGCGCAGCACCACCCGGTCGAGCCAGGGGCGCGGCGCGTCCCAGTAGTCGGGGTTGCGTTCGAGCACGATCTGGCTGCCGCGCTCCCAGCGCACGAAGCGGAACGGTCCGTTGCCGACCGGTGCGTTGAGAGCGGGGTTGGCGAGCAGGTCGCCGCCCTGGCCGTAGACGTGCCGCGGGATGACCTGCGATTCGACGCCCGAGCTGAGCGCGCTGACGAGGAACGGCACCGGCCGCTCGAGCCGGATCACCGCCGTGAGCGGGTCGGGCGTGTCGACGGCGACGACGGCGGCGAAGGTCGAGCGGCCGCGGCTGTGGAATTTCTTCCAGACCTCGAGCAGCGAGAAGGCGACGTCGCCCGAGCCGAAGGGCCGCCCGTCGTGCCAGCGCACGCCTGCGCGCAGCCGCAAGGTGAGCGACCGCTGGTCGGCCGACCACGACCACGCGGTCGCGAGCCGGGGCTGCGGCCGCAACTGGGCGTCGTAGCGCAGCAGCCCGTCGAAGAGCTTGCCCGAGACGTACTGCGCCAGGCCCGCCGTCGTCACGGCGCTGGTGAGCGGCGTCGTCAATTCCGGGCCCGGGCCGATGACGAGCGTGCCGCCGCGCTGCGGCGCCGCGTGGGCGCGCAGGGCGCTGGTGGCCGCAGCGAGGCCGGCCATCTGGCCGAGCCAGCGGCGGCGGGTCGACATCGGCAGCGGCGGCGCGTGCATCACCAAGCGAGGTCCGCCCGCGCGTAGTAGAAGCCGCCGTCGACGCCGTACGGCGAGTACCAGCTGTAGTTCGGCCGCCCGACCGGGAAGCCGTAGAACTTGACGGCCTCGTCGTTGAGCTGCTCGGGGCGCTTGTCGAAGAGGTTGTTGGCGCCGACCGAGAAGCGCCAGGCGCGCGTCGCCTGCCAGCCGACGTTGAGGTTGACGATGAACGCCGCCTTGACGTACTCGTCGCGCAAGGGCGAGATCTGGTTCAGGCCCTTGACGCTCGAATAGCGCGTGAGCTTCAGCGTCGTGTCGACGTCCCGGAAGGTCCAGGTACCGGCGAGGGACGTCGTGTTCTTCGGGTATGCCACCGTCAGCCGCCCGACCGTGTCGCGGCCGACCAGCGCCGCACTGGTTCCGGCGAGCTGGGCGGGCTGGTCCTCGAGCCGGCGGATCTTGGTCTCGATCTGGTTGACGAGCAGCGTCCACTTGATGCGGCCCCAGTCGGCGAGCCGCTGCGTGTGGTCGGCGACGACGTCGACGCCGCGGGTGCGGGTGTCGCCGGCGTTGAGGAAGAAGCTCACGTTCTGGTTGGTGCTGAGGCCCGCGGCGGCGAGCACGGGCGCGGTCTGCACCGACTGCAGCGTGCTCGACTGGACGATCCGGTCGTCGATGTCGAGCTGGTAGGCGTCGACGCTGACCGTGGTGTCGCGTGCCGGCTGCCAGACCAGACCGAGGCTCAGGTTCTTCGACTTCTCCGGCGTGAGCGGCTTGGCGCCGAGCGCCTTGGCGGCCGCGTCGTCGGTGGGCACGCTGCGCGTGAAGCTCTGCGAAAGCTGCCCGGTGACCGGGTTGGTCGAGTAGGCGCCGAGCACGTTGGTGAAGTGCTGCTGCTGCAAGGTCGGCGCGGCGAAGCCGTTGTTGACGGTACCGCGCACCGCGAACTGCGGCGTCACCTCGTAGCGGCTCGAGAGCTTGCCGCTCGTCGTCGAGCCGACGTCGCTGTAGCGCTCGTGGCGGACCGCGGCGGAGACGTCCCAGCCGCGCGCGACACGTTGCGAGAGGTCGAGGTAGAGCGCCTTGTTGGTCCGCGCGTAGCTGCCGCTCACCGCCGGCGAATAGCCCGCGAAGCCGGCCGCCCCGGGGTTGGGCTTGACGCCGGCCCAGGGGCCGCCGGCCGGGAAGACGTAGGGGCCGTCGGCGTACGACTCGAACTGGCCGGGCGTCTGCTTGAAGACGGTGCGGCGGAACTCGACGCCGGCCGAGACGCCGAGCGGCTTGTCGAAGAACCCGGTCGCGACCTCGCGCGTCGCGTCGAGGTCGGTCGTCCACTCGTTGAGGATCAGGTGGCCGTTGTCGAAGTCGTGCGGGCTCGTCGGCCCGAGCGTCGGATTGATCGTGTTCTGGTTGCGCGAGTTGCCGTCGTTGTGGCCGTAGCTCGTCGACACGTCCCAGTCCCAGCCCGCGAGGTCCACGCCCTTGGCGCCGCCGGTCGCCTGGTAATCGTCTTCCCAGACGTTGAACTCGGGCAGGAAGCCGTCGGGGTAGACGCTCAAGATGTTCTGCTGCGCGTTGGCCGTGCGGAAGGTGCCCCAGCCGTGCGCCTTGCGGTTGCCGACGGTCGCGAACGCGTAGGCGCTCACGTCGGCGCTGACCGGGACTTGCGCGTTGGCCTCGAGGTTGTAGGTCTTGCTCGCCGGCCGGCCGAGGATCTGCCGGAAGCGCGACAGGCTCGTCTCGCGCGGGTCGGGCGTGCCGGTCAGCGGGAAGTAGATGCGCCGTGCGCCGGGCTCGCCGTCCCGCGGCACCGGTCCGGCGACGTTGGTGGCCTGCTGGTCGACGTACGAGGCGCTGAGGTTGAGGAAGCCGCCGTCGCCGAGCGCGAGGCCCTGGTTCACTTGCAGGTTGCCGGTGGTGCCGTGCAGCCCCTGGTCGCCGACGCTCGAGAAGTAGCGGCTGCCGACGAGCGACGCCGAGCCGCCCTTCGCGTCCGACTTCAGGATGATGTTGATGACGCCGGCGATCGCGTCCGACCCGTACTGCGCCGCCGCGCCGTCGCGCAGGATCTCGACCCTGGCCACCGAGCCGGTGGGGATGAAGTCGAGGTCGGTGCCGGCCGGGCCGAGGCCCGCAATGATGAGGCTCGAGATGTGCCGCCGCTTGCCGTTGACGAGCACGAGCACGTCGGTGCCCGAGAGCCCGCGCAGCGTCGCGGTGTTGACCGCGAGGCCGATTTGGCCCTTGAAGCCCGCCGTCTCGGTGTACGACGGCGCGAGCGCCTCGAGCGCCTCGCGCAGGTTCTGCTTGCCGCTCTTCGCGAGCTCCTCGGCACCGATCACGTCGATCGGCGACAGGCTCTTCGCGACGGTGCGCGTGGCGCCGCGGTTGCCGGTCGAGACGACGATCGACTGCGTCGGCGGCTCGTTCCTGGCCGTGTCGGCTTGGGCGTGGACGGTGGGCGCGCCGAAGCCGAGGCCGAGGCCGGCGAGCTCGGCGATCGCGAGACGAACGGGGTGCAGTCGAAGGGGCATGAGAGAAGGCGAAGCGAGCTTGCTCATCGGCTGAGCCTGGGGTCTGCGGACGTCGAGACAACTGGGCCGCAGAGCCTCGGTTTGCACGTCGCATGCCATCCGCATGCCTGGTCCGGTTCGCTGTTGGAAAGCGATCGGACTGTTGCGAAGGCGACACCGGATTGCTGCGATCGAGGCTGCGCCAGCGCTCTGCACGCACGCCGCGGGGCCACGCCCGACCGCTTTGTCGACCGGCTGCTAAGCAGTGCCACCAAGCGAATGAGTGTTTTCGGTCACCGTGCCGCGATGCATCTGCGCGTTCCGCAACAGGGTTGCTGGAGACGCTGCAGCAAGGTGCCACGCTGGCATGCTCGTCGCTCTGCCCGCGGGCATGCCCCTGCCTTCCGTGTCTTCATCGGCCACGGTGCCGCACGCCGACACCGAAGCGCCCGCGACCGACCTTCGGGTCCTCGCCCGCCTGCTCGACGACGACGCTCCTGATGCGCTCTCCCGCGCTGGCTGGCCGCATCGTCATCACGCCGTCCACGGACCGGTCGAGCGCCTGCCGGCGCCCTTGCGGCGGTTGCGGCAGGCGGGCCTCGTCGGGCTTTTCGACCGCTACCGAGGCCCGCTCTCCTTCGGCCGCGGCGCGCGCAGCGTGCAGGCGCTCGACGGCGGCGGCCATCCGGCGCATCTGTTCGAGATGGGCCTGACCGTGCACCTGCGCGACCTCTCGCCCGCGTGGCCCGGCGCTGCCGGACTCGTCGAGCAGATCGAGCATGAATTCGGCGTGCCGCGCGGCTGCGCGCGCCTCGCGGCGTTCGCCTCGCCGTGCGGCGACGGCCTGCCGCTGCACTTCGACGGCGAGGACGTGATCTCGGTGCAGTTGATCGGCACGAAGCGCTTCGTCGTCGCCCCGGTCGCGGAGTTGCCGTTCCCGGTCGGCGTGCAGTTCGGCCCCGGCCTGCCGGTCGACGAGCGGCTCTATGCACAGTGCACCGGCGGCTTTCCGGCCGGGTTGCCCGACGGCGCCGTGACCGTCGAGATGCGGCCCGGCTCGGTGCTGCTGCTGCCCCGCGGCACCTGGCACCGCACCGAGGCGCTCGACGACAGCCTCGCGGTCAGCATCGTCGTCGCCCCACCCGTCGCCGCCGACGTGCTGCTCGCGCAACTGGCGCCGCTGCTGCTGCAGGACGCCCGCTGGCGGACGCCGCTCTATGACTTCGCCAACGACGCCCGCGGCGACGTCGCAGCACGTCTCGGCGCGCTGCTCTCCGAGCTGCCACAGCTCGTCCGCGCCTTGTCGGTCGACGCCCTCCTCCGGCACGCCGGGCCGGCCGGCGACGCGCCGATCGAGGATCCGACGCGCTTCCAGGCGATCCCTACGGCACGCCTCGCCGTCGAGCGACGCGGCGACGGCGGCTGGCTGCGCGTCGTCGCCCGGGACGCCGCGGGCATCGACCGCGTCACGCTCGACCGCGCCGTCGGCACGGCGCTCGTCCCCTTGCTGCAGTGGCTCGGCGACCGGCGGGCCACGTTCGAGGCCGGCGGCCTGGGCGAGCGCTTCGCCGCGATCCCGCGCGACGACCGGTCGCGGGTGCTCATCGGCCTGCAGTGCAGCGCGGTCGTGCTGCGATGTCAGCAGCAGCGGTCGCCGCAGCGCTGCTGCCTTGCCAGCAAGCGCGCTTGCCGGTCGCGACGATTCGACCCGTGGTACGGCGCGGGCGCCCGGCGTCTTGGTGTCGCGAACGCCGCATCACGCCATGGCACGGGTTCTGCGATCAAGCGCACCGCCATCGGCTCGGCCGCAGTTCGCTGCCGACGAAGAGCCCACCCTCGCCCAGACCCTCGCAGATGTCGATCGCCGTCGATGCCAGGCCCACGCCTCGGCTGTCCCGCCCCTCAACGCGCCCTGCCCTCACCCGCGAACGCATCCTCGCCGGCCTGCCCGCGCTCGCCGAGGAGATCGCCGCCGGCGCCGTGCGGCGCGAACTCGAGCGCGAGCTGCCGCACGACATCTTCCGCCGCCTGCGCGAGACCGGCCTCACCTGGCTGCGCGTGCCCGAGGAACTCGGCGGCCCGGGCGGCAGCCTCTCGGACCAGGTCGAGGTCACCTGCGCCCTCGCGGCGGCCGACTCGAACGTCGCCCATGCGCTGCGCGGCCATTTCGGCTTCCTCGAGGCGATCGCGCTCGACCCGGACGGCGCGACGAGCCGCCACTACGTCGACGAGGTGCTCGCCGGCAAGCTCTTCGGCGGCGCCCACATGGAGGTCGGCACGCCGCGGCCCAACATGATCCGCACGCGGCTCGTCCGCCGAGGCGACCGTTACCGGCTCGACGGCCACAAGTACTACGCGACCGGCGCGGCGTATGCCGACTACACGAGCTTCAGCGCGATCGACGAGGCCGGCGAGATCACCGGCGTGCTGATCCCCGCCGACCGCGCCGGCGTGCGCATCCTCGACGACTGGGACGGCATGGGCCAGCGCCTGACCGCGAGCGGCGGCGTCGAGCTGGTCGACGTCGAGGTCTTCGCGCACGAGATCGCGCCGCGCGGCAACGCCAGTGCCTTCAGCCGCCGGCACCAGGCCGCGCGGGCGCAACTGCATTTGATGGCATGCATCGTCGGCATCGTCCGCAACGTGCTGAGCGACGCCATCGGCTTCGTCCGCCACCAGGCACGGCCGGCCAAGCACAGTGCATCCGAGACCGCCGGCGGCGACCACTTCGTGCAGCAGGTCGTCGGCGACATCGCCGCCACCTCGCACGCGCTCGACGCGCTCGTCGCCGACACGGCGCGGCACCTCGACCGCTCGGCCGAGGCGATCCGCCGCGGCGCCCCCGATCTCGACGACTGGGTGCTGAAGAGCCAGCTCGCCAACTCAAAGACGCAGCTGACGATCGGGCGGCTCGGCCTGAAGGCGGCCGAACAGCTGTTCGACACCGGCGGTGGCTCGGCGACCTCGCGCAGCCGCGATTTCGACCGCCACTGGCGCAACATCCGGACGATCCTCAACCACAACCCGCCGCTGCTGCGCGGCCGCGTGATCGGCGACTACCACCTGAACGGCGTGCGCGACGATTTCGACGAGGGCCGGGTGTTCTGAGCCGCATGTCCGGATCGCAAGCCACCTTCCTGCGGACCGGCCGCCCGGTCCACGCCGCCCGCGTGCTCGGCTCCGACGCCGAGGTGCTCGACGCCGCACGCGCCGTCGCACGCGAGCTCGCTCCCGGTGCGGTGCGACGCGACCGCGAGCGCCTGCTGCCGGTCGACGAGCTCGACCGCGTCTCGGCCGCCGGCCTCTGGGCGATGAACGTTCCGCGTGCCGACGGCGGCGCCGGCGTCTCCTACGCGACCGTCGCGCAGGTGTTCGCGATCCTCTCCGCGGCCGACGCGTCGATCGGCCAGATCCAGCAGAACCACAACAGCGCGGTGTTCTGGCTGTCGGCGATCGGCAAACCGGCACAGCGCGACTTCTTCCTCGGCGAGATCCTGCGCGGCTGCCGCTTCGGCAACGCCAACGTCGACGTCGGCGGCCGGCTCAAGCCTGAAGCCAAGACGATCCTCCGCCCGACAGAACGCGGGTTCGTGCTGAGCGCCGAGAAGATCTACGCGACCGGCGCGCTCTTCGCGCACTACGTCACCGTGATCGGCGAGGACGACGCGGGCCTGCGCCACGTCGCGATCGTCCCAGCGGGCACGCCGGGCGTCACGATCGTCGACGACTGGGACGGCTTCGGCCAGCGCACCACGGCGAGCGGCCGGGTGCGGGTCGAGGGGGTCGAACTGCCGTCCGAGCACGTGCTGCCGCTGCACCGCTCGTACGCCGAGCAGCCGCAGGGCGCCGTCTCGCAGATCAGCCATGTCGGCATCGACCTCGGCATCGCGCAGGCCGCGCTCGACGACACGGTCGCCTTCCTGCGCGAGCATGCGTCGATCAGCCAGCCGGCGACCGCGTCGCGCCGCATCGTCGACCCGATCGTCATCGCCGAGGCCGTCAAGGTGCAGATCCGCGTCCACGCCGCGGAAGCGATGACGCTTCGCGCCGGGCGCATCCTCGACGCCGCGATCGCCACGCCGACGCCCGAGCGCGTCGCCGCGGCCTCGCTCGCCGTCGCCGAGGCGAAGGTACTGACGAGCGAGGCCGCGCTGCTCGCGTCGAGCACGCTCTTCGAGCTGTGCGGCACGCGCGCTGCGCATGCGGGTCTCGGCCTCGACCGCCACTGGCGCAACGCCCGCGTGCACACGCTGCACGACGCCGTGCGCCACAAGCACACCGCGGTCGGCGACTTCCTGCTCAACGGCATCGTGCCGGAGCGGACCGGCTCGCTGTGAATCCGATTCGACACCCGAGGACGCCGTCATGATCCGCCGTCGCAGCTTCACCCTCGCGGCCGCCGCCGCGACCCTCGGCGTCGGCCGGACCGCGCGCGCCGCCAATGGCCTGCGTGGCGCCACGCTCACGCTCGGCTACCAGAAGACCGGCATCCCGCTCGTCGCCCGGCAGCTGCGCGTCTTCGAGCGCCGCTTCGAACCGCTCGGCATCTCGGTCGAGTGGGCCGAGTTCCCGTCGGGCCTCACGCTGCTGCAGGCGATCCACAGCGGCGACGTCGCGTTCGGCAACGCCGGCAACGTCGGCTGCATCTTCCTGCAGGCGTCGGGCGGCCGCGTCGTGTACGTGGCGGCGCAGCCGTCGACGCGCAAGTCCGAGGGCATCTTGGTCAAGGCCGATGCGCCGATCCGCACGCTCGCCGATCTGAAGGGCCGGCGCGTCGGCTATGCGCGCGGATCGAGCTCGCACAACCTCGTCGCCGCGGCGCTCGAGCAACAGGGCCTGCCGATCGACGCGGTCACCTCGATCAACCTCGGTGCCGCCGACGCCGCGTTCGCCTTCGACCGCGACGCGATCGACGCCTGGGCGGTGTGGGACCCCTATTTGACGCTCGGGCAGCGGCGCGCCCCGTCGCGCGTGGTCGCCTACCAGGGCGACGTGCTGCGCCACAACGCCGGCTTCCTGCTCGCGGGCAGCGACTTCGCGAACGCGCACCCCGACCACGTGCGCCGGCTGGTCGACGGTTCGATCGAGGCCGGGGAGTGGGCGAAGACGCACCTCGACGAGACGACGAAGGCGCTCGCTGCCGCGACCGGCGTGCCGCTCGACGCGATGGCCGAAGTGAACCGCAACGCCGGCTTCGACGTCGGCCCGCTGACGCCCGCGATCCTCGACGCGCAGCAGGAGACGGCCGACCGGCTGCTGCGGCTGGGCGTGGTCCCCAGGCGCGTCGAGGTGCGCGAGATCGTCTGGTCGGGCGCGGCCTGAGGCGGTCGCGGCGAGCGGCGCCGTGGATCGAAGCGGCGCGACCGCGTGCCGCTGCGAGAGCTGTCGTGCCGTCGGCCGCGCACCGGGCCGATCGGCGCACCCACCGACCGGGCCGAACGCAGAGCCGACCCGCTCCGTACACATGCCGGATCCGCTTCCCGCCGCGACCGGCGCGTCCTCATGTCCGCCGAGCCATCGACGCGCAGGGAAGCGGGCTGGCCGTCCGCCCGCACGGCACGGCTGCGCCAAGGCGTCGGACCCAGGCGTCGGGCGGACGTCGCCCGCGTCGGAACGCGAGCCGAACGTCGAGTCGCGACGCCGTCATCGCGTTCCGAACCGCTCGCGCCACGCGCCACGCGCAGCACGCAGCGCGGCCGCCCACACTCCTAGACGTAGCGCCGCTGACAGCGTTCGCAATGGAAGCTGCGCCGGTCGAGCGCGCCGAGATGTGCCTTGACCAGCGCGATGCGGCAGCGCGGACAGGTCTTCTTGTTGTGCACCAGCCAGTGGCTGCTCAGCGTGTCGCCTTGCCAGACGGCGCCGCTGCCTGCCGTGTCGGCCTTCTTCCAGTCGTAGAACTCGAAGATGTAGCGGCGTGCCTGCTCCACCAGGTCGCGCAGCTTGGCCGCCGGCAGCGCGCCGACGCGCGAGAGCGGATGCAGCCGCAGCCGGAACAGGATCTCGTTCTTGATCACGTTGCCGACGCCGGCGAAGACCGTCTGGTCGAGCAGCGCATCGCAGACGAGCGTGTCGGGCAGGCGTCGAAGCGCCTTGCGCGCGAGCGCAGGGTCCCACTCGGGCGCCATGACGTCGATGCGCCAGTCGTAGACCCGGTCCAGCGGCTCGTCGACGAACTTGACCGAGCAACTGTAGAAGTTGAGCTCCCGCGCGTCGTCGAAGCCCAGGCCGAGGCGGATCGGCTTGTCCTTGCGCTCGTCGATGCAATAGCTGCCGAGCATCAGCAGATGCACTCGCAGCGCGAAGCCCTGCAGCTCGACGATGAAGTGCTTGCCGTGACTGCGCACGCCGCCGACCGACCGGTCCTGCAAGCGCGACATGTCGATCGGCGCATCGCCCTCGACGCGCACGATCCTGCGGCCGACGAAGACGCCGGCTCGCTCCCGCAAGAGCACGATCGACGGCCCTTCAGCCATGCGCACGGGCGCGACGACGGCTCGGCGCCACATGCGCCGCGCCGGGCTGCGGCCCGCGGGCGGCCCTTGCCGGCGTGGCGGTGAGGGGCGTCGATCGGCGGATCGTTCGAGAGCGCGGCCGAGAGTCCATGCGATCGTTGCTTCGGAAGGAGGGACGACTGTAGGCGCAGTGCACGCGACGCGCCGGATGTGCGCGCCGCCATGGTCGTCGACTGCCCCGTGCGGGCCGGTGCGAACGCGGCGAGGGTCAGCCCGACACCGGCCGCGTCGCGCCGGCGGTATCGAGGTAGACGGCGTACAGCGACGTGGTGGCGCAGATGAACAGCCGGTTGCGCTTGCGCCCGCCGAAGCAGACGTTGGCCACCACCTCGGGCACGACGATGCGGCCGAGCAGCGTGCCGTCCGGGTCGAGGCAGTGCACGCCGTCGCCGGCGCTGCTCCACAGGTTGCCGTGCACGTCGACGCGCAAGCCGTCGAAGCAGCCGCGCGTGCAGGTCGCGAACACCTCGCCGCCGTGCAGCGAGGCGCCGTCGGGGCCGACGCGGAACCGGCGGATGTGCCGCGGCCCGTCGTCGCGGTGGGTGGCGCCGGTGTCGGCGACGTAGAGCAGCGTCTCGTCCGGCGAGAAGGCGAGGCCGTTGGGCTGCACGAAGTCGCCGGCGACGATGTCGAGCCGGCCGCTGACGGGATCGAGCCGGTACACGTGGTTGGCGCCGATCTCCGACGCCGCCGTGTCGCCCTCGTAGTCCGAGTCGATGCCGTAGGTGGGGTCGGTGAACCAGATGGATCCGTCCGACCGGACGACGATGTCGTTGGGCGAGTTGAGGCGCCTGCCCTGCCAATGCGTCGCCAGCTCCCGGCGCATGCCGTCGATGTCGGTGCGCGAGACGCAGCGGCCACCGTGCTCGCAAGAGACCAGGCGTCCTTCGCGATCGACCGTGTTGCCGTTGCTGTAGCCCGCCGGCGCGCGGAAGACCGAGACACTGCCGTCGGTGTCGTCCCAGCGCAGCATGCGGTCGTTGGGAATGTCCGACCAGACGAGATACCGGCCGGCCGCGAACCAGGCCGGGCCTTCCGCCCAGCGACAGCCGGTGTGGAGCTGCTCGAGGCGGCTGTTGCCGACGATCAGCCGCCGGAAGCGGGGATCGAGGATGTCGAAGCTCTCAGTCTGCATTGGGTGTGTGCTCCGCGTCGCCCGAGCGGGTCGGGCGCGTCATCATGACGCGCGCGGCGATCGCAGGCGAGCCGGGCACAGGGCGCGGCGCCGCGGCGCGCCGGCCGGCCGGCCGGCCGGTCCGTGACTCGACGTCGCCCCGGTGTTCCGATGCGCTGCTCGAGCCGTCGCACGGTCCGCGCACCCGGTGCAAGATGCTGATCGACGCGGGCTCCGGAAAAGAAGCCGCGTCGCGCACGCCGCCGGCGCGGTCGCGGGGCCGGTCTGACGGGAGCCGAGCGCCGAGCGCCGCATCGTTCCGGACGTCGGTCGAAGGCTCCGGCGGACCACCGCGCGACGGACCCACGGTCGCGCGCCGAGCGTGGAGACGGAGCCGGCTCGCGCTGCGTTCGTCCCTGCCGGCGTCCGGAGCGCGGCGGACGCGCGTCGCGTTCGGCCGGACTAGGCCACCTTGAAGAACATCATGGTCTCGGCGAGCTGCTGCCCCTGCATCTGCAACTGCCCCGCCGCCGCCGCGCCCTGCTCGGCGAGCGCAGCGTTCTGCTGCGTGGCCTGATCGAGTTGGGCGATCGACTCGCCGACCCGGGCCACGCCGGCGCTCTGCTCGACGCTGGCGGTCCGGATCTCCGTCATGACCTCGGTGACCCGCTGGATGGCCTGCACCACTTCCTGCATGGTGTGCCCGGCCTGATCGACCAGCGCGCTGCCGGTCTCGACGCCCTC
The DNA here is from genome assembly GCA_964249855.1 of uncultured Rhizobacter sp. Taxonomy (GTDB): domain Bacteria; phylum Pseudomonadota; class Gammaproteobacteria; order Burkholderiales; family Burkholderiaceae_C; genus LMDS01. The sequence goes on from CAXUDL010000042.1 coordinate 21,404, forward strand.
GACGCTCGCCGTGATCAGCGCCTTGATCTCGCGTGCCGCCGCGGCGGAACGCTGCGCCAGGCTGCGGACCTCGGACGCGACGACGGCGAAGCCGCGGCCCTGCTCGCCCGCCCTCGCCGCCTCGACCGCGGCATTCAGCGCGAGGATGTTGGTCTGGAAGGCGATGCCGTCGATGACGCCGATGATGTCGCCGATCTTCTTCGAGCTGTCGTTGATGCCGCGCATCGTCTTCACCGCTTGCCCGACCACCACCCCGCCCCGGGTGGCAACGGCGCTCGCCTGATCGGCGAGCCGGCTCGCCTGCGCCGAGCTCTCGGCGTTGTGGCTCACCGTGCTCCCGAGCCTGCCCATCGTGGCCGCAGTGGTCTCGAGCGACAGCGCCTGCTGCTCGGTTCGGCGGCTCAAGTCGCCGTTGCCGGTCGCGATCTCGGTCGACCCGCTGGCGAGCTTGTGGCTGATCGCCACGACGTGCAGGACGGTGTCCTGCAGCGACTGCTGCATGCGCGCCATCGCTGCCATGACGCTCGCTTCGGGCAGGCCGCTCGACTCGATGCGCACGGTCAGGTCGCCGTCGGCCACCGCGTTGGCGACACGCGCGACTTCGCTCGCGTCGGCACCGAGCTGCAGGTGCAGGCTCCTGAGCGCGCGCCAGCCGAGGAAGGCGCCGAGCGCGACGGCGACGAGCAGCTCGCAGACCGTCCAGACGGACGCGCGACGCGCGAGGATGCGGCCCGCCTCGACAGTCGCTGCCGCCTGGCCGGCGCTGTGGTCGACGACCGCCGACATCCCGGCCTGCACACCGGCGTGCGCGGCTTCGAGAAGGTGGTGCGACGGCAGCGACGTCACGCCGTCGGCGCCCACATGCTTGGCCGCCAGCGACAGCCATGCCTCGACACTCGCGCTCATCGCGTCGACGCGGACCAGCGTCTCGCCGGCGGTGCCGCCACGCAGGCCGGCGATCTGGCCGCGCAGCGCCGCCGAACGTTGCTCGAAGTCCTTCCGATGACCGTCGGCGGTCTCGATGTCGATGAAGTCGACCACCTGCTGGAAGGCCTTCTCCGCCTCGATGAAATCGGCCCAGAGATTCCTCACGTCGCCGGAGAGCTTGCTGCTGGTGGCCACGTCGTCCGCCGCTTCGGAGAGCCGCGCGACCTGGTAGAGCGACTGAGCGCCCTGGACGAAGAGCAGCGCCAGCATGACGCCGATGCAGAGATTGAGACTGCGTTTGACGAGATTCATGCCATGTCCGCCTTGTTGCCTCAATTGGCCGGAAGATTCGGCATCGCGAGCACCGTCTGTGAACTCGACAGGCTGCGCAGGAACGCCTCGAGGTCGCGGAGGTCGTTGCCGTCCAGCCGGGCGGGCTTCATCAGCGGCGCGAGCGACGGGCGCTTCTGGCCGCCGCTGATGTAGTGGCCGAGCACCGCGCCGAGCGTCGGCAACGAGCCGTCGTGCATGTACGGAGCGCGCGCGGCGGCTTCGCGCAGGCTCGGCGTCTTGAAGGCGTGTTCGTCCGACGCGTCGTGGGTGATGCCCATCCGGCCCGTGTCGGTCGACGCGAGGCCGATGTCGTGGAACTTGTCGTCGGTGAAGTTCCAACCCGTGTGGCAGGCCGCGCAGTTCGCCTTGCCGCTGAAGGTCGCGAAGCCGCGCTTGGCGCTGTCGGACATCGCTTTGGCGTCGCCGCGCATCCAGCGGTCGAACGGCGTGTCGCCGGTGACGATGGTGCGCTCGTACGTCGCGAGCGCCTTCGGGATCGTCGCTTCGGTGATTCCTTCGCCCGGATACGCCTTGGCGAACGCTGCGACGTAGCCCTGCACTTCCTTGAGTCGATCGACGGCCACGTGGAGCGGCAGGTCCATCTCGGCAGGCGCCTGGATCGGGCCCTTGGCCTGCTCCTCGAGCGACGGCGCCCGCCCGTCCCAGAACAGATTCTTGCTCCACGCCTGGTTGAACGTCGTCGGCGCGTGCCGCCCGAGCGGCTTGCCGCCGGCGCCGATGGCCTTGGCGAACGGCACTTCCCAGCCGAACGACGGGTTGTGGCAGCTTGCGCAGTTGAGATTCTTGTCACGCGACAGGCGCGCGTCGAAGAACAGCATCTTCCCGAGCGCCGCCTTGGCGGGCGTGTAGGGGTTGTCGTTCGGAAACGGGATGCTGTCGGGCCGGCGGAACGCATCGCGCTGCGCGTTGCTCGGCTCCTGGGCCGACGCGGCGCCGCTGCCGCCGAACTGCACCGCGAGGACCGCGGCCATCAGGACGGCTCGGATGGTTGACGTTGCTCTGGGTTGCATGCTGCGGGCGCCGGAAGATGGAAGTCGATGCGCCGCCGACCGTCGACCGGTGAACGGCGCATGGGCATCTTTCGGCACGCAGCGGGGAAAGCTGAGGGGAAACGCGGCGGGGGCGTTGTCGTGGCCGACACCTTGCAGCCCGTGCGGGGACCGAGGTGCCTGCGCATCACCGCGGTCGAGCGCCGTGCGGGCGCGGTCGTCAGGACGGCGGCGTCACCTCCACGGTGCCGGCGCGAACGGCCGGCACGGCGCGACGCGCAGCGCACGTCGGGCCGGCCTCACGGCGGCCGCGGACGCCTGCGCACGCACTCCCGGAGTTCCCCGGGTCGGCTCGCGTTCCGCGACCGGAGCGGATTCAGGGACCCAGATTGCCACCCGTGCTGCCGTAGATGTTCCCGGTCACGTAACTTGCTTCCTGAGACGCCAGAAGCACGAACAGCGACGCGATCTCCGCGGGCTGGCCCGCACGGCCCAGCGGCGAGGTGGCGCCGAACTGCGGCAGCTTCTCGGGCAGCTGGCCGCCGCTCGGCTGCAGCGGCGTCCAGAACGGCCCGGGCGCGACGGCATTGACGCGGATGCCCTTGCTCGCGAGCTGCTTGGCGAGCGAGCGGGTGAAGTTGACGATGGCCGCCTTCGTGCCGGCATAGTCGAAGAGCTCCTTCGACGGGTCGTAGGCCTGCTCCGAGCCGAGATTGATGATCGCCGCACCGGCCGTCATCCGGGTGAGCGCCGCCTTGGTGATCCAGAACAGCGCGTAGACGTTGGTCTTGTAGGTCGCGTCGAACTGCTCGGTCGTGATGTCCTGGATCGACGCCTTCGCCTGCTGGTGGCCGGCGTTGTTGACGAGGATGTCGAGCCCGCCCAGGCCCTTGTGGGCGCGGTCGACGAGCTGCAGGCAGAAGGCTTCGCTGCGGATGTCGCCCGGCAGCGCGACCGCCGTCCTGCCCTCCGCACGGATCAGTGCGACGACCTCTCGCGCGTCCTCTTCCTCGACCGGCAGATAGCCGATCGCCACGTCCGCGCCTTCCCGCGCGAAGGCGATCGCCGCCGCGCGGCCGATGCCCGAATCGCCGCCGGTGATGAGGGCCTTGCGCCCGACCAGCCGGCCCGATCCCACGTAGCTCGTCTCGCCGTGATCGGGGCGCGGATCCATCTTGTGGATCGTGCCGGGCGGCTCCTGCCGCTGCGCCGGAAACGGCGGCTTCGGGTATTGGTCCTGCGGATCCTGCTTCGGGATGCGCTGCGCCCTGGCGGAAGCGCCCGCCGGCTGCGCCGCGGCGCCCTGGGCGACGAGCACCGGCGTGGCGGCCAGGCCGGCTCCCATCCAGCCGAGCGCGTCGCGACGCGAGGGTTTCGGTTCTTTGTCGTCGGTGTTCATCGGAGAGCGGGGAAGTTGCGACGGGTCTGACTGGGCAATGGGCGAGCCAGGGCACGAACGACGAGCAGTCGCCGACCTGCAGCGAATGTCGCGTCCGCGCGAGCCCGTGGCTGGCGCGGTCGACCTGCAAGCCGGGCGCGGTCGACGCCGCGCGGCGCGAACACAGGCGCTCGGCGTGCGCGACGACTCGGGCAGCAAGCGCGAGACGGTGTCGGGAGCCGGCTCGCGCATGCCGTGTTGCCGAACCTGCCGCTGCCGGCGGTGGAGGCGAAGAACCTGCTGTTCACGAGCGCTGTACGCTGGATACACTTTCTATCCCTATCGGCGACCGAAGCTCATGGCCACCCATCGACTGATCCGACGAGGCCGCCTGCGCCTCGGCATGACCGAGCAGCAGTTCGCCGATGCGGCGGGCGTCAGTCGCGGCGCGGTCCAGCAGTGGGAGCGGCCCGACGGCACCGCGCCGAAACGTCGCAACCAACCCGTCGTGGCCAAGCTGCTGGGCATCTCCGTGGCCGAGCTCGTCTCCGGCGGTACCAACGTCGGCCGTGGCGTGGATGCCCGCAGCCGGCAGGTACCGCTCGTCTCCGAGGTCGAGGCCGGCAACTACACCGTCATCGACAACTTCCAGCCTCATGGCAAGTTCGACACGGTGCCCGTTTCGGTACCGGTGCAGCGCCACACCTACGCGTTGCGCGTGCACGGCGACAGCATGGTGAGTGAAACCGGTGACTCGTTCCCGGAAGGCTCGCTCATCATCGTCGAGCCCGAGTTGCCGGCGCGCCCGGGCGACTACGTCATCGCGCTCAACAGCGAGAACGAGACGACGTTCAAGCAACTCGTCAAGGACGGCGGCGAGCTCTTCCTGAAGCCGCTGAACCTGCGCTACCCGGTCAAGCCGCTGGGAAGCGCCCGTGTGATCGGTGTCGTCCGCGAATTCACGAAACGCTTTCGATGAGGCGAGAGCGGTTCGACAACGGCCTCATCAAGGCCGAATCGAACGATTCGTGCCGACCAACGCAAGATAGAATATCTATCTGATTGGCGCAGATCCATCGCTGTCGGCAACGCCGCCCGGTCACACCGATGCGGAGCGCTGTCACACATGGATACCCTGGTCTCGCTGCAGGGCCGGAATGGCTTCCTGCCGCACGGCTGCTGCTTCAGCTGCGGTTCGCGCCTGTTTGCGAGCGCCGGCCGGCGACGGCATCGCCCTGATCCGGCCCGTCGTTTGAGGGACGGCTCGCGGTCCGCGCGTTGCACGGCCGGGCCCTGGCTGTGAAGGTCGTCGACATGCGCTCGCTGTCGCGCCCGGCCCGGCATGACCGGCGCACCCAAGTCGCTCGGTTGCGCGAGGCCGGACACACCTACGAGCAGATCGCGCAGCAGACCGGGCTGAGTCGCACCGGCGTCTTCGACATCTGCAAGCGGCTCCGGACGGATGGCGCCTCGGCACTCGACGACGCGCCGCCCGTCCGCAGCGGCGGCGCCGGGCGAAGGCTCACGGCCGAGCAGGAGGGCCTGCTGCGCGCGCTGATGCTCGATGGCACGCCGGACGCACTCCAGCTGACCGGCACGCTCTGGACGCGCGATGCGGCATCGCGGCTGATCGAGCAACGCGCGGGGATCCACCTGCCGGCTCGAACGCTGGACGCCTACCTGCATCGTTGGGGCTTCGTCGCCGGCTCGCGGCCCGGCAAGCGCGCAGGGCCGCCCGAAGCGGCACTCCATCGATGGCTGGCAGACGTGTATCCAGGGTTGCGGGCCCGGTCGAGGCTCGAGGATGCCGAGGTCCACTGGGCCCGCATCAGCGCCTTGCCCGCTGCAACGACGAAAGCCGTCGCCGGGCAGCAAGCGCCCGACATGAAGGACTGCCGGACCGGCGTCGCGATGCTGTCGACCGTCACCGACCGTGGCGTCCAGCGCTGGACGACGCTGGCGGGTGTGCTCGACGCACATGCGCTGATCGACTTCCTGAGCCGCCTGATCCGGGGCGCCAGCAAGAAGCTCTTCGTCATCCTGGGCAGCGCATTGCAAGTGCGCGACGACGATCTCGTCGTGCTGTGGCTCGGCGAGCATGTCGACTCGATCGAGGCCGTTCGCCTGCCTGCGGGCTGAAAAACTGTGGAGGGCCCGACACGCCCGCTCTGCGGCCGCACGGGCGCGCCGGATTCGTTCCCGGCCTCCGAGTTCAAGTTCCCGTCCGCCGCTCGAATGCGTCTTGCGGCCCGTTCTCCACGCATCGACGGACGTTGCCTGGCGTGGAATACACCCTCCTGGCCCGGTGCCCACGCACGCTCAGGAACTTGTGTGCACGGGTGTGCATGCCCGTCCGTCACACGTCCATCCTGGAGAACGACTTTGTCCCTCATTCGCAAGGCTTCGGCCGCCAAGGAATTTCCTCCCGCGCTGCAAGCCGTCGCCGCCGCCATTCCGAAGACGGTCGCGCGCGATGCCGACGTCCAGCGCAAGCGCGCTCGCACGCTCGCCAAGCAGCAGCAGGCATCGGAGCGCGTGGCGTCTGCCGCCAGCCAGCTGGCCGCGGGTGTGAACGAATCGGCGTCGGCGGCGGAAGAGCTCAAGCGCGCGGCGACGCAGATCGCCACGGGCGCTGAAGAGGCGGCCGGCGCAGCACAGGAGTCCCTGGCCGCGATCACGCAGGTGTCGGTCGCCATCACACGCCAGATCGCCGCGGCCGGCCGGGCCCAGCGCACAGCCGAAGGCATGCAGTCGCTGGCGGGCGAGGTCGATGCGCAAGTCGAGTCGACCGTGCACAACGTCGCCAACGCCGCGCAGCGTCAGGGCGAGTCGGTGAAGATGGTGGCCGAGCTCGAACGCCAGGCCGCCAGCATCGGCGAGATCGTCAAGGCCGTCGCACGCATCGCCGACCAGACCAACCTGCTGGCGCTCAATGCCGCGATCGAGGCAGCCCGCGCAGGCAAGCACGGCAAGGGCTTCGCGGTCGTGGCCGACGAAGTGCGCACGCTCGCCGAGACCTCGGAAAAGAGTGCGAAGCAGATCCAGGAACTGGTCGGCCAGATCCAGGGCGAGGTCAAGACCATCGCCGATGGCATCAAGCTGGGCGCCGAAACCGTGCGCGTCGAGGTCGAGAAGAGCGCGCTGATCCTGAAGCAGCTGGAGCAGATCCGCACCGACGCAGCAGAGATTGCGGGCGGCGCATCCGAGATCGCCACGGCGGCGTCGCAAGGCAACGTGGCCGCTCAGCAGGCGCTCAAGGGCGCCGAGCAGATCGCCGCCGCCGCCACCGAGCAGTCCTCTGCCTGCGAAGAGGTCAACAAGACCGTCACCGAGCAGACCACTGCGCTGTCGCAATGCGAGCAGTCGGCAGCCGGCCTGTCCGAGATCGCCGACGAGTTGAAGAACTCGAGCGACATCGCCAAGAGCGCCGAAGAGGTGGCCAGTTCGGCTGAGGAACTGTCCAGCGCGGTGCAGGAGATCAGCCGCTCGGCCTCGCAGATCCTGGTCGCGCTGGACGAGATCCGCAGCGGCGCGCAGACGCAGGCCGCAGCGAGTGCCGAATCGGCCGCCGCGGTGACGCAGATCGAGAAGGGCGCACAGGTGGCCGAGACGCGCGCGGCGCGAGGCAACGAGCGCGCAATCGCCATCCGCACGCTGATGGGCGAGAGCAAGAGCAACATCGACCACCTGATCACCGGCATCTCCCGCAACGTCGGCACCACCGAGACCAGCATTGCGCAGGTCAAGTCGCTCGAACTGGTGTCGCGCAAGATCGACAAGATCGTCGATGCGATCACGCAGGTCTCGGTGCAGACCAACATGCTGGCCGTCAACGGCAGCATCGAAGCCGCGCGCGCCGGTGACTTCGGCAAGGGCTTCGTGGTGGTCGCGACCGACATTCGGAACCTGGCGCACGACTCGGCCGAGAACGCCGACCGCATCAAGGACATGGTCAAGGCGATCCAGGACCAGATCGGCCTCGTTTCGCGCGACCTGTCGAGCATCGTCGCGTCGGCACTGTCGGAAGTGGACAAGGCCCGGGTCATCACGCTCGGCCTGAACAAGATCGAGGCCGACGTGGCCGACGTGCAGAAGGGCAACCAGGAAGCCGTCGCGACCGCCCAGGAGATCGCAGCGGCCGTGACGCAGGTGAAGATCGGCGTCGAGCAGGTGTCCACGGCCGCAGCGCAGGCCGAGAAGGCGGCCGAGCAGGCCGCAACGGCGGCCAGGCAGCAGTCGCAAGGCACCGAGGAACTGTCGGCGGCGATCGAGGAGATCGCATCGCTGGCCGACGAGCTGCAGAGCGCCTGAGCGCTCCCCTCCGAGTTCGATCCAACCCAGGAGGTGTGCGATGAGCACAGCTTTGCCCTCGCGCGAGACTCGCGCCACAGACGCACGGACCCGTGCCGACATCGCTGACGACGCAACTGCCGGCACCGGCAACGCCAACCAGTACGTCACTTTCGCAGTGGCCGGCGAGATGTTCGCGGTGCCGGTCGCACCGGTGCAGGAAATCATCCGGCTGCCGGCGGTGGCCCACCTGCCGCTGGCGCCCAGCACGCTGGACGGCCTGGCCAACCTTCGAGGCCGGGTGCTGCCGATCATCAACCTGCGGCGGCTGTTCGGCTGCGAGGAGCGCGACAGCGACGACGCGACGCGCGCGCTCGTGATCAACCTCGGCCAGCCGCTCGGCTTCGTCGTCGACCGGGTGGCCAGTGTCGTCACGGTCGAACCGTCCGAGCTCGAGTCGGCAGACGGCGTCCAGGCCATCGTCGACGCCGACTACCTGTGCGGCGTGATCAAGCGCCCACGTGCCGCTGGCGGGCACGACATGTTGCTGGCGATCGACTTCGCGCGCCTGATCGAGCGCCAGTTCGGCACCGGCGGCATCGGCCGGGCCGCTGCGCATGCTTCGTCGGTGGAAGCCGCCGGCGCCGGCATCGCTTCGAGTTCGGCCGCCGTCGAAGGCGCAAGCGACGACCTGCGCCTGGTCTCGTTCTCGGTGGCCGATCACGAGTACGCGCTGGCCATCGCCGACGTGCAGGAGATCGTGCAGCTGCCCGCCACCGTGAGCGAGCTGCCCCACACGCCAAACCATGTGCTGGGCGTGATCTCGCTGCGCGACCGGCTGCTGCCGCTGGTGAGCCTGCGCACGCTGTTCGGCCTGCCGCCGCTGGCCTACAGCGAGCAGCAACGGATCGTGGTCACGAGCCTGCCCGGCGGCCTGCGCGTCGGCCTGGTCACCGACTCGGTGAAGGAAGTGCTGAGCGTGCCACGTGCGCAGGCCGATCCCCTGCCCGGCCTGCTGTCGGCAGACGACACGCTGCAGGAGTTCTCGTCGATCTGCCGGCTCGACGACGGCAAGCGCCTGGTGTCGATCATCGACACCGACAAGCTGCTGCACCTGCCGGACATCGGGCGGGCACTCGACGCCGCCCGCGATGCCGGCGCCGACGCTTCGACGACCGGGACGAATGCCATGACCACCGACGGCGACACCGACATCGACGACGCCTCCGACGAGCCGACGCAAGTGGTGATCTTCCGGCTGGGCGCCGAGGAATTCGGCGTGCCCATCATGAGCGTGCAGGAGATCGTGCGCGTGCCGGAGACGCTGACGCGCGTGCCCCGCGCGCCCGCCTTCGTCGAAGGCGTGATCAACCTGCGCGGTGCCGTGCTGCCGGTCATCGACCAGCGCTCGCGCCTGGGGCTGCCGCTGATCGAGCGCAACGACCGCCAGCGCATCATGGTCTATCTGCTCGGCGGCAAGCGCACCGGCTTCATCGTCGATTCGGTGGCCGAGGTGCTGCGCATCCCGCGTGCCCACATCGTGGCGGCACCGGACCTGTCGCGCGATCAGAGCCGTCTGATCAGCCGCGTGGCCAAGCTCGACGGCAACCAGCGGCTGGTGCTGCTGATCGAGCCGGACCACCTGCTGCAGGGCGGCGAGGTCGAGGCCATCGCGCAACTCGACGCCCGCGCACCTTCGCTGCCGGGCGCTGCGCTGCCGCTGCCAATGGCGGCTTGAGAACCCCGGACGCATCGTGACGCTGCTCAGGATTCCGACAAGCGAGTTGCGCATCGGCATGTTCTTCGAGCGTGCCGACGGTACGTGGCTCGACCATGCGCTGTGGCGTACGCGCTTCCTGATCACGGACCAGCCGGGACTCGACGCGCTGCTGCAGTGCGGTGCGGCGCTGTGCTGGATCGATCCGGGCAAGGGGGCGCCGGCGGTTCCGCCCGCACCGGCATCGGCGGCACCGCCAGCAGCGCCCACCGCGGATGCCGTCGGCCGGCCGGCGGTGCAGCAGTCGGTCAAGCCGGCAACGCTGGAGGCCGAATCGGCACGCGCACACCGGGTCTGCACCGCTGCGCGCGCAGTCGTCGTCTCGATCTTCAACGACGTCCGTCTGGGCAATGTCCCGAACGTGGAGGCCGCGCAGCCGATCGTCGAGCAGGTCGTCGAGTCGATCTTCAGCCGGCCAGGGGCGATGCTCGGCCTGGCGCGCCTGAAGAAGAAGGACGACTACACCTTCATGCACTCGGTGTCGGTGTGCGCGCTGGCCGCCAACCTCGGGCGCGAACTCGGCTTCGACGCGGCGCGCTGCCACGCGGTCGCGCTCGGCGGCCTGCTCCACGACGTGGGCAAGGCGCTCGTTCCGCTGGAGATCCTCAACAAGCCGGGCAGGCTCAGTGCAGCCGAGTTCGAACAGGTCCGACGCCACACCTCGCTCGGCCATCGGCTGTTGCTCGACAACCGCTTCCAGGACGCCGATGCGCTGGACATGTGCCTGCACCACCACGAGAAGCTCGACGGCACCGGCTACCCCGACGGTCTGGCGGGTGACGCGGTCTCGCTGCCGGCGCGCATCGGTGCCGTCTGCGACGTGTTCGACGCGGTCACGTCGAAGCGTCCGTACAAGGAGGCCTGGGATCCGGCGGCAGCGCTGAAGCAGATGGCATCGTGGACCGGCCATTTCGACCGCCGCGTGCTGGCCGCTTTCATCAAGTCGATCGGCATCTACCCGGTCGGCACGCTGGTGCGGCTGGCAAGCGGAAGGCTCGCCGTGGTGGTCGAGAACCAGCCCGGCGCTCCACGCGACCCGCTCGTCAGGGTCTTCTTCTCGATCAAGTCGAACGAGCCGCTGGCAACGCGACTGATCGATCTCTCGTCGGCCGGTGCGACGGACCGGATCGTCGACGTGGAGCCGCGCGAGAAGTGGGCCTTCTCGCACCTGGACGAGCTGTGCCGGGTCACCCCATGACCCACCCCGCCAAGAAGGTGCTCGTCGTCGACGACTCGGCGCTGATGCGCAAGCTGCTGGTCGGCCTGCTCGGCGAGGGCGGCTATCAGGTCAAGGCCGCGCGCAATGGCGCCGAGGGCGTGGAGATGGTCGTGCAGTGGCAGCCCGACGTGGTGACGCTCGACATCAACATGCCCGAGATGGACGGCCTGACCGCGCTGTCGCTGATCATGGCGGCACGGCCGACACCGGTCGTGATGGTGTCGTCGCTCACCGAGAAGGGCGCGCTGGCGACCTTCGAAGCGCTGGCGCTCGGCGCGGTGGACTTCATCCCCAAACCGGGCGGCACGATCTCGCTGCACGTCGACGACATCAAGGTGAAGCTGCTCGAGAAGGTTCGCTCGGCGTTGCGGGCGCGTGTCGGCGCTGCGCGCCCGGGCCCGTCGCGCGTACCGGCCCGCCCAGCGGCCGCCCCCGCCCTGCGCGCACCGGAGCCGGCACCGGTGGCGCGCGCCGGTCAAAGCCCCGCGGGCCTGGTGCTGGTCGGTGTCTCCACCGGTGGCCCGCGCACGCTCGAGGACATCCTGCCCCGCTTGCCGGCCGACTTTCCGTGGCCCGTGCTGGTCGCGCAGCACATGCCGGCCAATTTCACCGAGACCTTCGCCCGGCGCATGAACGGTCAATGCGCGTTGACGGTGATGGAGGTCGCCACGGCGATGCCGCTGCTGCCCGGGCATGTCTACATCGGCCGCGGAGGCACCGACCTCACCGTCACCGATCGGGCCGGCGTGCTGCACGCGGCGCCCCGGCCGGAAGCGTCGGCGGTGCTCTGGCATCCGTCGGTCGAAGTCATGGTCGACAGTGCGATGAGGCACATGCCCGCGAACAGGCTGGTCGGTGTGATGCTCACCGGCATGGGCAACGACGGCGCCGCCGCGATGGCCCGGATGCATGCCGCCGGCGGCAGGACGATCGCCGAGTCCGCCGAGACCGCCGTCGTGTTCGGCATGCCGCACGAACTGATCGAGCTGCGCGGCGCGACCCTCGTGCTCCCCTGCAACAACATCGCTGCGCAGCTCCGCAGCTGGCTGGCATGACGCCGCCGCTGCGAACCGCTGGAACAACCCACCGACAAGCGCCATGGCACTGAAGAAGCACTCGGACAGCACCCCGCTGCGTCCGGTCGAGGCACGCGACTACCCGCGCGATGCCGACGGGCTGGTCGCGCAACTCGTCGACGCCGATGCGTCGGTGCGTCGCTGGGCGGCACGCGACCTGGCCCAGCATCCCGAGCACCCCGGCGCCGCTCTGGCCGTCTGCGCGCGCCTGGCGGTCGAGACCGATCCGTCGGTGCGAACCGTGCTGTTCAGCAGCGCGGCCCGCCTGGGTGGACACGCGGTGGTGGCCGCACTCGTGCCGCTGCTGCGCAGCGAGGACGCCGCGCTGCGCAACGGCGCGATCGAGGTGCTGGCCGGCCTGCCCGATGCGGTGGCGCCCCACATCGAGCGGCTGCTGCAAGACGCCGACAGCGATGTGCGGATCTTCACCGTCAACCTGCTCGGCGACCTGCACCACGCCAGCGTGCCGCACTGGCTCGACCAGGTGCTGATGCACGAGCCGGCGGTCAATGTCGTCGGCGCCGCGCTCGAGGTGGTGGCCGAAGTCGGCGGGCCGCAATCGCTGCCGGCGCTGCGCGAAGCCGCGCGCCGGTTCGCCGACGACGCCTTCATCGGCTTCGCCGTCCATCTGGCCATCGAACGCATCGGCAGTCCATGAAGACCGGCACCGCGCTCGACAAGCCGCTGATCAGCGACGCGGACTTCCAGAAGTTCGCCGAGTTCTTCCATCGCAAGACCGGCATCCATTTCGAGACGTCGAAGCGCTACTTCGTCGACAAGCGGCTGTTCGAGCGCATCGAAGCCACCGGTGCCGAGACGTTCCGCGCCTGGTTCGTCGCGTTGCGCTTCGAGACCGATGGTGTCGAGATGCAGCATCTCGTCAACGCGATGACGGTCAACGAGACCTATTTCTTCCGCGAGGCGTATCAATTCGACTGCCTCGTGAACGACCTGCTCGACGAGGTGGCGGCGCGCAAGAAACCCGGCTCGCGCATCCGGATCTGGTCGATCCCGTCGTCGACCGGCGAGGAGCCGTACTCGATCGCGATCTATCTGCTCGAACGCTGGGCGAAGATCGAACAGTACGACGTCGAGATCCTCTCATCGGACATCGACACGGCGGTGCTGCAGTCGGCGCAGCGCGGCGTCTATTCGGCCCGCTCGGTCGGCCAGCTGCCGCCGGCCTACCTGGCGAAGTACTTCACACGCGTCGGCGCCGCGGAATGGCGCATCGCACGCGAACTGGTCGAGTCGGTCGAGTTCAGCCGCGTGAACCTGTCGGAGCCCGCCGACACCCGACGCTTCCGCGACATCGACATCGTCTTCTGTCGCAACCTGCTGATCTATTTCGACGATCTGTCCCGGCGCGTGGCCGCCGAGGCGATGTTCGACTCGATGAACCCGGGCGGCTTCATCTGCCTCGGGCACTCGGAGTCGATGAGCCGCATGTCGTCGCTCTTCACCGTGCGCCGCTTCGCCGACGCGATGGTCTACCAGAAGCCCCTGGACGCCTGAACATGAAACGAATCCTCGTCATCGACGACGCCGCCACGGTGCGCATGTACCACCGAAAGATCCTCGGCGATGCCGGCTGGCACATCGACGACGCCAGCAACGGCGTCGAGGCACTGGAGCGGGTGCATGCCCCGGCCGGCGCCGACGCATTCGACCTCTACGTGGTCGACGTGAACATGCCGCGCATGGACGGCTACAGCTTCGTGCGCGAGCTGCGCAAGCTCGATGCCCGCCACCAGGCTCCCGTCGTGATGGTGTCGACCGAGGCCGCGAGCCGCGACGCCAGCGCCGCCATCGACGCCGGCGCCAATGGCTACCTCGTGAAGCCGGCACGCCCGCGCGAACTGGTCCTGCACGCGGCGCTGCTGCTGGGTGACCGGCAGGCCGCGCTGAAGGCCGCCGCGGAGCCGAGACGATGAACCAGACCGATCTGCTCGACCAGTTCGTCGTCGAGGCGCGCGAGTGCCTCGAGGCCATCGGCACGCGTCTGCTCGATGTCGAGCGCGACCCGCACGACGCTGGTCTGGTCAACGACCTGTTCCGTTCGGTGCACACGCTCAAGGGCAACTGCGGGCTGTTCGAGTTCGGGCCGCTCGAGCGTGTGGTGCACGCCGGCGAGGATGTGCTCGACCGGGTGCGCGGCGGCACGCTGGCCTACAGCAGTGAACTCGCCGACGCGCTGCTCGATGCGATGGACCATGCCGCGCAGCTGATCGACCAGATCGAGCGGCTCGGGTGCATCGACGACGCTGCCGACGACCGCTCGGTTACCCACGCGGCCGCGCTGCGAAGCTTGCTCGGCGCAGGCACGTCGCCCGAGCGCGCGCCGACGGTTCGAGCACCTGTGCCCGAATCGCCGGCCGCGGCGGCGCCCGACTGGCTGCAGCGACTCGAACCGGACTGGGCGGCTGCCGGTCCGCAGGCGCTGGCCGTGCGCTACCTGCCCGAGTCGGGCTGCTTCTTCAAAGGCGAGGATCCGTGGCGACTGGCCGCCACCACCCCGGGGCTGCTGCAGCTGCGGGCCGCTGGGCACCAGCCCTGGCCTGCGGGCGCCGCATTGGCCGAGTGGGACTGCTACCAGTGCAATCTGGACATCGTGCTGGTGACCAACGCCCCGCGCACCGAGGTGGACGAACACTTCCGCTGCGTGCCGGAGCAGGTGAGCTGCTTCGCAGCGGCGCCGACGGTCACGGCCACGGCCAGCCCTGCCGAGTCGGCGGTGCGGCAGCTTGCGGCGACCCTGTGGGCCGGCCAGTGCGACCTGCTGGCCCGTGCCGGGTCGAGCGGTGCGGTCATCGCCGCCCGCTCCGCACTGCGTGGCCTGCTCGAGTCCGTCGGCGACGCGGCCGCGAGCAGCGACCTCGCCGAACTCGATGTGCTGGGCGATGCGGCGGCGCCCGTCGTGCTCGCGTGGGCACGCGCCCACGGCCCGCAGTCAGGCGGTTCGACCCGGCCGGACCCGACTCGCGCCCGGTTGCCTGTGCCCGCTGCGGCCGACAAGATCGGCGACCCTGGCCGAGCGTCGATCGACGAGGGCACAGCGTCCCAGCCGCAGAAAACACTCAAGGTCAGCCAGGAGCGGATCGACCGGCTGATGGAACTGACCGGCGAGATGGTGGTGGCGAAGAACAGTCTGCCCTACCTGGCGAAGCGCGCCGAGGAGGTCTTCCACCAGCGGGAACTCGCGCGCGAGATCAAGGCGCAGTACGCGGTCATCAACCGCATCGCCGAAGACATGCAGCAGGCGGTGATGCAGGTTCGCATGCTGCCGGTGGGCGCGGTGTTCCAGCGCTTCGGCCGGCTGGTGCGCGACATCTCCCGCAAGCTCGGCAAGGAGGTCGAGCTGGTCATCGAAGGCGAGGAGACCGAGGCCGACAAGAACGTCATCGAGCCGCTGGCCGACCCGCTGATCCACATCCTGCGCAACAGCCTGGACCACGGCATCGAGCTGCCCGATGTGCGCCGCTCGCTCGGCAAGCCCGCCACCGGGACCATCCGCATCGTGGCGCGCCAGGAGAGCGACCGCGTGGTCATCGAGATCACCGATGACGGCGCCGGCGTCGACGCAGCCCGCGTGCGCGCCAAGGCGGTCGAGCGCGGGCTGATCCCTGCCGATCGGGCCGGGCAGCTGTCCGACGCAGAAGCCGTGCAACTGATCTTCTTGCCGGGGTTCTCGACCGCCGACGCGATCTCGGACCTCTCCGGCCGCGGCGTCGGCATGGACGTGGTGCGCACGGCCATCGAGCGCATCAACGGCGCGGTCGAATTGAGCAGCGCGCTCGGCAAGGGCACGACCATTCGCCTGACGCTGCCGCTGTCGATGGCCGTGACGCAGGTGATGGTGGTCGAGAGCGCCGGACGCCGGCTCGGCGTGCCGATGGACCTGATCGTCGAGACCGTGCGCGTGCATGCCGACGATGTCCACCACTTCAAACGCACCCGCACGACGGTGCTGCGCGGGCGCGTCGTGCCGCTGCGCGCGCTCAACGAACTGCTGGCGCTCGACATCGAGCCGCTGTGCAACGACGAGGGCGAACTGGCGGTGCTGGTCGTGCGCATCGGCCACCAGAACGTCGGCCTGCTCGTGGACCGGTTCCACGGCGCCAGCGACATCATCCTGAAGCCGCTCGAGGGCGTGCTCGCGGGGCTCGTCGGCTTCGCCGGCACCGCGCTGATGGGCGACGGCAGCGTTTTGATGGTGCTCAACACCAAGGAGCTGCTCTGATGGGCATCCGATACCTGAAGAAGCACGCCGCACTCGAAGGCAACATTTCGGTGGACGACGCCGAGTCGCTGGCGCAGTGGCTGCAGCAGCAGGCCCGACCCGCCGTGCACCTGGGCAAGTGCGAGCATGTGCATGGCGCGGTGCTGCAGGTGCTTCTGGCGCTGCGGCCGGAGGTCACGGCGCCCCCTGCCGATCCGTTCCTGGCGCGTGCACTTCGGGCCGACTGAACCGACTCAAGTGCGGTCGGCGGCTGTCGATAACCGATCTGGAAGCGTTCGCGTCTGCATCGAGCCGGCTCCCTCCCGCAGCACTGCCCGACCGACAGACAAGGACACTCCGTGAAAACCATCTTCATCGTCGACGACTCGGCCACCATGGTGATGAGCCTGAAGAGCTCGCTCCAGATCGCCGGCTTCAAGGTCGAGACCGCCGCCGACGGCGAACAGGCCATGGGCAGGATCAACGGCGGCCTCAAGCCCGACCTGATGATCACGGACATCAACATGCCCCGCATGGACGGCATCGAGCTGATCCGCAACGCACGCAAGGTGCTGCGCTTCACGCCGATCCTGACGCTGACCACCGAGAGCCAGCAGGCCAGGCGCGACGAAGCCAAGAAGCTCGGTGCAACGGGCTGGCTGGTCAAGCCGATCGCCGCTGCCGAGCTGCTGAAGGTGATCCGCCAAGTGCTCCCTGGAGCCTGACGTGACGCACACCGTCCTGACCATCGAGGACCAGCCCGACATCCGCCGGCTGATCCGCATGACGCTCGAATTCAAGGGCTTCGAGGTGCTCGAGGCGAGCACCGGCGAGGCCGGGCTGGCATCGGCGCAGTCGAGCCGACCCGACCTGGTGCTGCTGGACGTGCTGATGCCCGGCATCGGTGGCCTGAGTGCGGCCGAACGGCTGCGGGGAGACCCGGCGCTGCGCCACATTCCCATCGTCATGCTGTCGGCGCTCGGCAGCGCCAGCGACATCGATGCAGGCTTGGAGACAGGCGCCAGTGCCTACCTCACCAAGCCGTTCAGCCCGGTGGCCTTGCTCGACCTCGTCGCACGACTGATCGCTGAAACACCGGCGGGCGGCACGAAGCGGACTGCTGCCGCCGCCGATCGGCCATCGCGCGTTCGGAACGAGCGATGACGACCGCCCGCCCGACGCGCTCTTCGGCCGCACTGACTGCGCAGGCCTTGCCATGGCTCGCCGGCACGGCCACGGTGGCCGGCACCGCTTGGGCGACGGCATGGCTGCATGCGTCGGCCTTCCCGGCGCTGGGCCTGTCATCGGCGCAAGAGTTCAGTGCCGTCTCGCTGTTGACGCTCTGTACCGCCGCCGCACTGACGGCGCTGGCCAGGTGCGGCACCGGCCTGCTGGCGCGATCCCGCCGTCGCATGTCGTCGGCGCGGCCAGGACGTCGCCTGCTGCCGGCCGACGCTGCGGAAGAGGTGCGCAATGCCGCGCCCTACATCGAGCTGATGAACCAGCAGCTCGGCGGTGCCCTGCAGCAGTCGGAGCAGGACGCATTGCTGCTGATCGGCCGCATGAACTCGATCCACGAGGTCTCGAGCGAGCAGTTCGAACGCATCCGTTCATCGCAGGCGAACGGCTCGCAACTGGCGCAGGTGATGCAGGACAAGGTGATGGTCGACGCGCAACTCGGCGCCATCCTCGAGATGTTCGTCGACAAGCAGGAGGCCGACGTCGAGGCCAATCTCGAACGCATGCAGAGGCTGCAGGGCGTCAAGGCGCTGGCACCGCTGGTCGACGTGATCACGCTGGTGGCGCGGCAGACCAACCTGCTGTCGATCAACGCCGCGATCGAGGCGGCACGGGCCGGTGACGCCGGCCGTGGCTTCGCCGTCGTCGCGGGCGAGATCCGACGCCTGTCCACCCAGACCGCGGCGGCGGCGGTCGACATCGCGGCCAAGATCGCGGTGGCGACCCATGGCATCGACAAGGAACTCGTGGCCGCGACGGTGGCCGCCGGCGGCCCGTCGGCCACCGGCAACATGCGCCGGGTGATGCAGGACATCGGCGCGATGCAACAGCGTTTCGCCGCGTCGACGCAGGAGCTGCAGCAGTTGATCGACGGCGTCCGGACCGGCCACCAGGACCTCGTCGCGCGCCTGTCCGACGCGCTGGGCCAGATGCAGGGTCAGGATGTGATGCGTCAGCGCGTGGAGTGCGTGCAACAGGCGCTGCTGCTTCTGAACGAGCACCTGCAAGGCCTGGCGGGCCAGTTGCTGGGTGAGCCGCCGCCCGGCGGAGGCGCCGGGCCGACGATGAAGGTGCGGCTCGAAGAAGAGCTGGGCCGCTACGTGATGGACAGCCAGCGCGCCACCCACGAGCGCGTTACCGGCAAGGCCGCGCCGGGCACGGCTGCGGCGCCGCTGATCGAGCTGTTCTGACCATGGCACGGTCGTCCTCGATCCTGCCGCCCGCGGGAGGCGCGGCTGCGGCGGTGCCGTCCACCGTGTCGTTCGCCACGGAGGCAGCCGACCTGCGGGCGCTTCTCAAGCGACGCACCGCGCCCGCACACGAGGCGCTGGAGCGATTGCCGTTGATGCGCGCGCTGGCCGAGGGCCGACTCGACAACGCCCGATACCGCGACTACCTGTTGCGACAGCAGCGCTTGCAGTCGGCGCTGGAGGCGGCGGTGCGGCCGTGGGCGACGAGCGACAGGCTGGGCTGCCGGCTGGTCAAGACGGCGTGGCTGGATGCCGATCTGCGCGCGACGAGCTCCGCGGCCGGCACGGCCGTCGCCAGCCGCATGCCGATGCCGCGGGTTGCCTCGTATCCCCAGGCACTCGGCGTGCTGTATGTGCTGGAAGGCAGCACGCTGGGTTTTCAGGTGGTGCGCAAGCGCCTGCCGGCAGACCACCTCGCGCTGACGATCGCCGGCCGCTTCCTGCTGGGCTACGGGCCGGAGACCGGCTCGCGCTGGCGATCCTTTCTCGACGAACTGGCAGCCTTGCCCTGCAGCGACTGGCCGGTGGCGGCAGCCGCCGCCGACGCCACCTTCGCCATGTTCCAGCAGCAGTTCTCGGAAGCCGGTCATGGGTAGCATCGTGGGCGACGTCACGGGTGACGTGCGCACGGACGTTCCGCGTCAGCCGGCAGCCAACCCGTGGAACCCGGCCGCGGTCGCTGTCGACAACTGCGAGCGCGAGCCGATCCACACTCCGAACCTGATCCAGCCCAGCGGCGGCCTGATCGCCTTCGAGCCCGGCACCGGGCAGGTGCTGCATGCCTCGGCCAACCTCGGGCGCTGGTTCCCGGGCGCTGCGGGCGGCGCCGTCGGCAAGCAGCTGGCACAGGTGGTGGGCCAGGACACCCACGCGATGCTGCAGCAGGCGCTGGCGTCGACCACCGACGGCGGGCGACACAGGGCCTTCGAGGTTCCGGCCCGCCCGGGCGGCGCGCAGACCGTCGGGCTGCAAGGATTGGCTCATCGGCACCAGGGGCTGTGCATTGCGGAATTCGAGCCGACGCATCCATCGACTGTCGAGCGCGGCTGGCAACAGTCGTTCCGCGACGCGATCGAAGCGCTGAGCGGTGCGACCGACCTGGATGACGTGGTGCAGCGCATGGCCGCGAAGGTCAGGCGGCTGATCGGCTTCGACCGGGTGATGGTCTACCGCTTCGCGCCCGACTGGCACGGGCAGGTGATGGCCGACTCCTGCGAAGAGGACATGGTCTCGTTCAAGCAGATGCACTTTCCGGCCAGCGACATACCGCCCCAGGCACGTGAGCTGTACCGCGCGAACCTGGTGCGCTACATCCCGGACGTCGACTACACGCCCGGCGCCATGCTCGCCGCGGACGACCTCCATGCGCTCGGTCCGCTGGACATGAGCTTCGCGGTGCTGCGCAGCGTGTCGCCCATGCATCTGCAGTACCTGCGCAACATGGGGGTGCGCTCGACGCTGGTGATCTCCTTGATGGTCGAAGGCCAGCTCTGGGGCTTGATCGCCGGCCACCATCGCACGCCGACCGCACTGCCGATGGGCTTGCGAAACGCCTGCAACGTCTTGTCGACGACGGCCGGCTTCACGATCAGCGGCGCCGAGCAACGCGCGCGCGACCGTGCTGCGGCCAAGGCCTGCGAGCTGGCTGCCGCCCTCAGCGCCCGCTGGCACGACCTGCGGGTGCCGACCCGCGATGTGGTCGATCAGTGCGCAGGCGCGCTGCTGCAGGTCGTCGGCGCCTCGGGCGGCGCCCTCTGGCAGGCCGGCCAGCTGTTCCCGTTCGGCCACTGGCCCGATGGCGAGTGCGGGACCGCCATCGTGGCCAGCGCCCGCCTCCAGCTCGAAGCCTCCGGCCGGGACCTCTTCAGCACCGACCACGTCGCAGCGGTTTCAACCCGGACGAAGGACGCATCGAGCGGCGGCTGGGGCCTGATGGCGATCCGGCTCGATGCCGAGGCGGCCGCGGGCATCGTCTGGCTGCGTCCCGAGCACCGGCAGCAGATGGACTGGGGCGGTGACCCCGACGCACCGGCGCAGGTGACGCTGGATGCCAGCGGTCAGCCCTACCTGACGCCGCGCGCCTCGTTCGCGCGCTGGGAACACGAGTTCGAGGGCCGCTGCCGGGCCTGGAGCGCTGCGGACCAGGCGGCGGCGCGGTCGCTGCTGACCTTGCGCCAGGCGCTGTTGCTGCGCTCGACGCTCGCGAAGATCGACCTGGGCGAGCAGCGCTTCTCGCGCCTGGTGGCGCTGCAGTCCGACATCTACTGGCAGACCGATGCGCAAGGCCGGCTGGTCGTGCTGAGCCGGCCGCTGCCCTGCGGCCATGGGCCGGCGGCCGGGGGCCTGACGCTCCCCGAATTGCTGGCCGAGTCCTGCGACGCCACCACGCTGGACGCACTGGGCCGGGCGTTTTCCGGCAGCGCGCCGATCGGCCCGCTGCGCGTGTCGGGCCACACGGCTGCCGGGGAGCGGGTCGACCTGCAGCTGGGAGGCGAGCCGATCCGCGACGCCCTGAACCAGGTCGTCGGCTGGCACGGTACGATCGCCGATCTGACCCAGGAGATCGCCGCGCAGGAGGCACAGCGCGCGCGCGAAGCAGCCGAACTGACCAGCATCGCGAAGACGCGCTTCCTGTCGCAGGTCAGCCACGAACTGCAGACGCCGCTGACCACGGTGATCGGCTTCTCCGAACTGCTGCTGCTCGACGCCAGCCTGACGCCGGTGCAGCGCGAACCGCTGCAACTGATCCGGAAGGCCGGCGCCTGGCTGCAGGCGATGATCGGCGACCTGCTGGACCTGTCGCGCGTCGAGACCGGCAACCTCAGGGTCACGCTCGCAGACGTCGTCGTCCGGCCGCTGATCGACGACGCGCTGGAACTGGTGCGCATCCAGGCCGCGGACAAGGACATGCACTTCGTGGTGGACGGCTTCCAGTCGCCGCTGACGGTGCGCGCCGACCCGGTGCGGTTGAAGCAGGTGTTGCTGAACCTGGCCACCAACGCCGTCAAGTACAGCCACCCGTCGAGCACGGTGACGATTTCAGTCACGCCCGACCGGGCCCGCGGGCGTGTCCGCATCGCGATGAAGGACACCGGCCTGGGCATGTCTGCCGAGCAGCGCGCCCAACTGTTCCAGCCGTTCAACCGGCTGGGACGCGAGACCGGCCAGACCGCCGGTGCCGGCATCGGGCTGGTGCTCGCGAAGCATCTGGTCGAAGCGATGGATGGAGCGCTGGCCGTGGAGACCGTGCTCGGCCGGGGCAGTTGCTTCTCGGTGTCGCTGGCGCTCGTCCAGCCCGTTCGGGCCGCGGCGCGCGACCGGATCGAACGGTCGATGGCGCACGCCCGGTCCCGCGGCGGGGTCGGCTGTGCGGTGCTGATGATCCACTGTGACCGCTTCGGGCAGAGCGACGATGCACCGGGGCACGCGGTCGGCGACGATGTGCTGGACCTGATCGAGGAGCGTCTGCGCAGGGCGCTGCGCAGCACCGCCGTTGCAAGCCGTGAAGGCCCGGCGGACCGCGGCGACGCGCTGGTGGCGCGCCTGAGCGGTGACGAATTCGTCGTCGTTCTCGACAGGCCGCTCGCGCTCGACGAAGCCCACGGGGTCGCGCAACGGCTGCTCGACGTCACCACGCAACCCTGCACCAGCGGCGGCCACCCGGTCCGTTGCAGCATCGGCATCGGCGTCGCGCCGGGCGCACCGGGCAGCGGCGATGCCGAGACGGTGCTGCAGCATGCAAGCCTGGCGATGGCCGAGGCCAGACGCGCCGGCGGCTCACGCTGCGTGTTCTTCGAACCGACGATGAGTGACCGTGCGCTGCACCGTGGCGACATCGAAAGCGACCTGCGCCGCGCGCTGCTGGAAGACGAGCGCTTCGTCGAATACCAGCCGGTGGTCGAACTGCAGCACCCGGCCGCCGACGCCGCGCAGGCAGGCTGCGCCGACGAGCCATCACCACCGGGCCGCCCCGAAGAACCGCCCGGACGCCGAGCAGCAACGCCATGAACTCGTCCCGGATCGCGATCGGCAAACGCCTGCAGTGCTGGCTTCGGCGTCATCCTGGCGCTCATGGCGATGCTCATGCCGCCGGGGTCGGATTCGTCGAGCCGTTCAGCCCGATCGTGTCCGGCGACAAGAGTAGAGACATCCTCAACTGCAGGAACGGCACATGACTTCCCAGAACCAGTCCGAACGCGACGCGCTTGAAGCCCTTCCCAAGCCGACCACCAAGGAGCGTGTCGGCGCGATCACGCGCGAGCTGCACGATGCCCTTCGTGCGCTCGGTGCCGCGCCGGAACTTCAGCGCGTGATCCGCGAAATCCCGGACGCGCGGTCCCGTCTCGCCTACGTCGGGGAGATGACCGAAAGGGCCGCGCACCGCGTGCTCAATCTGGTAGACGAAGCGATGCCCGTCGTGGACACGCACGGCCGGCTCGCGCGCGACGTGGTCACGATGATCGGCAACGCCACGGCCGACCCGGGCCCCGACGTGGACCAGGCATTGCGCATCGTCGCCGGTTGCGCGGCATTCGCTGAACAGAGCGTCGACTTCGCGGCACAGCAGAAGAAGATCCTCGGCGAAATCATGTTGACGCAGGACTTCCAGGATCTGTCGGGCCAGGTCATCAAGAAGGTCATCGACATGATCACCCGCACCGAGAATCAATTGGTGCAGCTGCTGCTCGAAGACGATGACGCCGTCCTGTCGGAGGCGCCGATGGAAGCGGAGCTTCAAGGGCCCCAAACGCCCGAGAACGCGCTCGTCCAGGACGACGTCGACGATCTGCTGGCCTCGCTGGGCTTCTAGTCCAATGCGTCAGGGCAGTCGCAGTGACTGAGGGGCACCGCGGTCGCCCGGCCGACGCGACCCTCGCGATCTTCCGGCGTGACGGCCGCCTGACGAGCCATGTCTGCATCGGCCGCGACATTACGCGCGAGCAACAGACCACGCAACGAAAAAGCCCCAGGGTCCACGCGGACCACTGGGGCTGGCAGTTGGTAGGCGGTAAA
>CAXUDL010000043.1:0-13135 GCA_964249855.1 uncultured Rhizobacter sp.
GGACCTGTTCATGCACGGCCCCAGCGCCGAGCGGCCGGACGCGCTGTTCGTCGCCAGCGACCACATGGCCTTCGCTGCGATCGACACCTTGCGTGGCGCGCTCGGCCTGCACGTGCCCGAGGACGTCTCCGTCGTCGGCTTCGACAACGTGCCGCAGGCCGAGTGGGGCGCGTATCGCCTGACGACCGTCGAGCAGAACGTCGCGCCGATGATCGAGGCCACGGTCAGGATGCTGCTGCAGCAGCTCGAGGACGATGCCGTGACGCGCGACCACGCCGTCATCGCGGCGCGCTTGATCGTCCGCAGTTCGGCGAGGGTGCCGGCATGACGGCCGCCGACCTGCAGGGCTTCGACCCGCAGTTCAAGGATCTGGACGACTACATCCGCGTCATCACCGCGCGCATCTGGGAAGGCCGCGAGATCGACCGCATCCGCGACTGGTACGGCGACGACTGCGCCGTGATCACGCCCGGCGGCACGACGAGCGGCGTCGACGCGGTGGTGCGCGGCACGCTGGTCAGCAGCCCCACCTGGTGGCTCGGCCACTCGCTCGGCGGCATCGTGGCCCTGCAGCTCGCAGCACGCCATCCGCAGGCCGTCGCCGGGCTGCTGCTGCTGGCCGCCAACGCACGCGCCGCCCCCGCCGCGGGCAGTGCGCGGCGGGCTGCGCAGCGGGACCTGGCGCAGCGGCACGGCCTGCGCGCGCTGGCGCACGACAAGCTCGGCGCAGGGTACGGCTTGCCGACCGGCGACGCATTGGTCGAGTCGCTCGCCGACCAGGCCGAAGCGGTCGGCATGCAGCGCTTCGACCACCAGCTCGCGTATGCCAGCCAGCGCCCGGATCGGGCGCGCACCGGGTCATGGATCGAGGTGCCGGTGCTGGCGCTCTCCGCTGCCGACGACCTGCTCTGCCCGCCTGCGCAGAGCGACGAGCTCGCGAGCCTGACAGTGCCCGGCGCGCCGTCGCGGCATGATTGCCTGCACGGCGCCGGGCACCTGTTCCCGATGCAGCGGCCGACCTGGGTGGCCGACCGCCTGTGCAGCTTCTTGAACCACGTCCACCGAAGGGAGCGCTGAATGAGAAAGAACCGCTTGCGAGAACTGTTCGCCGCCGACCGTCCGGCGTATGCGGGCTGGATGAGTTTCGACTCGGCGTACGCCGCTGAGCTGGTGGGCAGCAGCGGCTTCGACGCCGTCGTCATCGACGGGCAGCACGGCATGGCGGGATTCGAGACACAGGTGCGGATGCTGCAGGCCCTGTCGCACACGCCGGCCGTGCCGTTGGTGCGGGTGTCGCAGAACAGCCTGGCCGAAGTCAATCGCGTGCTCGATGCCGGCGCCTACGGCGTGATCTGCCCGCTGGTCAACAGCGCCGGCGAAGCCGCAGCCTTCGCGCGCGCCTGCCGCTATCCGCTCGACGGCATGGCCGGCGACCGCAGCATGGGGCCGGCGCGCGGCCTGTTGTACGGCGGCGCGGACTACCCCCTGCATGCCAACGCGGAAATCCTGGCGCTGGCCATGATCGAGACCGGCGCCGGGCTCGACGCGCTGGAGGCCATCGTCGCCACCCCGACGCTCGACGGCCTGTTCGTCGGTCCCACCGATCTCGGCATCGCGCTCGGCCTGGGGCCCGCTGCCGCGCACGACCATCCCGTCCTCGCCGAAGCGCTGGCCCGCATCGCAGCGGCGTGCAAGGCGCATGGCCGCATGGCTGGCATCTGGTGCAGCAGTGCGGAGATGGGCCGCGCCATGGTGTCGATGGGCTACCGGCTGGTCGTACCCGGGCATGACGCGCTGTGCCTGAAGGCGGAGATCGCCAGGCGCCTGACCGTCTTGCGTGCGTAGCCTGGCAGGGCGGCCGGGGCTGCGCGCGCGAGCGTCGCCGCTGCGGGAGACGTTGCTTCGGCGTGGCGGACATCCTGATCCGGCCGGCACGCACCCGACGCGCTCCCGGCACTGCAGCGCGTCCTGCGGTCACTGCGCACCGTGTGCGTCCGCGTGATGCCCTGACCGGACATCGACGCGCTGACCTGGCGCTCGATGCGGCCGCGGCCGGAAAGCCGCCGTGCGCGGCGGGGGCAGCGCGTCCACTCCGGGCGAGCGACGTCGGGAACGTGCCTGCCCCGGCAGGTCGGTCACTCAAAAGCGTCGAGGATCAGCCCGACACGGCAGTGGTTGCCACGTCCATTGCAGCCCACGGGACACCCGCAGGCACATCCACCGGCGACTCGGAATCGCAGCCGCACCGATCGCGCGACGCTCGCACATTCGGAGTGGCGCTCGCGGGTCTCGACGTCCGGCGAGAGGACCATCGATCGACTCAATGCTTCGACGTCGGTCCGACCTTCGCCAACGAATGCTCGTTGGGAAAGAAGATCAGATTGTTCCCCATGAATCCACCCTTCTCGCCGAAGTGCTCCGAGGCGGCATGGACGCCCGGCTCCAAGGTTTCCAGGGGTGCCCATGTCCCGGAAAACGAGAACCACGCGCAGTAGTCTTTCTGCAGAACGAACGAGAACTGGTCCGGCAACGAGCTCTCGTATCGGAGTGGATACACCTCGACCAACATCACGGGTCGACATGTCTCGATGGTTTTCAGTCCGCCGCGCAGGACCTCGCACTCGTGCTGTTCGACGTCGATCTTGATGAATCCCACATCGCTCAAAGCTTCCGAATCGATCGTGATGCACTGAACGGAAAACTGGCGAACCGGCCCGGAGAAGTCCTGGGCGACACTGCCGAGTTCATGGCTCGCTCTGCCTTCGCGATCCAACGGCACCGACAACAGCAATTCGGCCTGCCGATCCGAAAGTGCCACTTGGCGCACACGCACCGTCGGCATCAACGATCTGAGCGTCGCTGCCAATTCGGGGTTCGGCTCGTACGCATGGACGGCAGCTGCATATTTTTGAAGGAAATATGAATACGTGCCGATGTTCGCGCCCGCATCGATCGCGTCGCGTTTCGGATCGACAAGTGCCTTGAGAAGGCGAAGCTCGGGCTCGCCGTTGACGTAGTGATCGAGTGCCCTGAGATGCATCACCGCCGACGGCGGAAGCAGCTCGAGGAGCCTGGACTTGATCGACTTCATGGGACTCGTGGGACAAAAGGCGACCGGGGCAGGCAGATG
Organism: uncultured Rhizobacter sp.; assembly: GCA_964249855.1. Lineage (GTDB taxonomy): Bacteria > Pseudomonadota > Gammaproteobacteria > Burkholderiales > Burkholderiaceae_C > LMDS01. The sequence continues at coordinate 3,131 of CAXUDL010000043.1, forward strand.
ACCCATCGTCACCATGTCGATCGCGCGAAGAGTGCCGGTGTCGAGTCGTCGATCCGGACTGTGGACGTGAATGGACGAAGAGAAGACTACACGAGGGCGAGCCGTTCGTGTGGAGGCGTTGAACGTCCTCGAAGTCGTCGCGAAGGCGTTGGGCAAGCCCCCGCGCTTGCCGGCCCGATCGCCGCAGCCGCCCGGCGGGCACGCACCGCAACGGTCCGGGACGGCACACGACGACCGCCGCGATCGATCGCCGAGCACATCCGGCCGCGCTGGCCGCGGGGCGGTCATCCGGTCGACGCAGCGTCCGGTGACCGTGGACGTGGGGTCGCTCGCCCGGGGTGCGACGTCCCGCCCGGCGGGCGGGCATCATCGCTGCCACTCCTGACCGCCGCCGACCACGACACCATGCTCGACTCCCTGTTGCGCCCCGCGGCGCTGCTGACCACCGCCGGACTCTTCGGCGGCATGCTGCTCTACGCGGCCGGCTTCGCCGCCTTCCTCTTCAAGGCGTTGCCGGTCGGCGAGGCGCGGGCGCTCCTGCGCAAGGCGTTCCCGCCGTTCTACGTCTTCGTGCTCGCCACGGCGGCGGTCGCGGCTCTCCTCGCCTGGCCGGTCGACCCGGCCGGCGCGGCGGTGCTCGCGCTCGTCGCGCTGACGACGGTGCCCGCCCGGCAGGTGCTGATGCCGGCGATCAACGACGCCACCGACCGCGGCCTGCGCCAGCGCTTCGTGCGGCTGCACGGGCTGTCGGTGCTGGTGACGCTCGCGCACATCGTCGCCGCCGCGGCGGTGCTCGTGCGGCTCGCCGGCTGACGCTGCGTTCGACGGCGTCGATGCGCGGCCGCGTCAAGCGACTGCAGGCCGCGGCCGACGCCCTGCCGCCGCGGGTGGACGACGGCGCGGTCGTCTGCCCGCTCTGCGACCGACCGATCCCGCCGTCGCAGCGCGATGCCCATCATCTCGTGCCGAAGTCGCGCGGCGGCGTGCGCACGGCGTGGCTGCACCGCATCTGCCACCGCCAGGTCCACGCGCTCTTCACCGAGACCGAGCTCGCGCGCGACTTCGCGAGCGTCGACGCGCTGCGGCAGCATCCGGAGATGGCGCGCTTTCTCGACTGGGTGCGGCGCCGGCCCGACGACTTCTACGAACGCACCCGCAAGAGCAGCCGCCTGCGCCGCCGCTGATTCCGGCGGCGCAGGCGGCGCCTCGCAGTCGCGGCGAACGGTGCCCGGTCAGGCGAGCAGGTCGTAGCGGTCGAGGTTCATCACCTTGCTCCACGCGGCGACGAAGTCGCGCACGAAGCGCGGGCCCGAGTCGCTGCTCGCATAGGTTTCCGCGATGCCGCGGAGCTGTGCGTTCGAGCCGAAGACGAGGTCGACGACCGTGCCGGTCCACGTCGGCGCGCCGGTCATGCGGTCGCTGCCTTCGAGCACGTTCTCGTCGCCGGCCGAGCGCTTCCACGCTGTCCGCATGTCGAGCAGGTTGACGAAGAAATCGGTGGTCAGCGTCTCCTGCCGGCTCGTGAAGACGCCGTGCGCGGTCTGGCCGACATTGGTGCCGAGCACGCGCATCCCGCCGACGAGCACCGTCATCTCCGGCGCGCTCAGGTTCAGCAGCTCGGCCTTGTCGATCAGCAGCTCGGCGGCGCTGCCCGCGAAACCCTTCTTGAGATAGTTGCGGAAGCCGTCGGCCTTCGGCTCGAGGACGGCGAACGATTCGACGTCGGTCTGCTCGGGCGTCGCGTCGGTGCGGCCGGGGATGAACGGCACGCTCACCGCATGGCCGGCAGCCTTCGCCGCCGCCTCGACGCCGGCCGCGCCGCCGAGCACGATCAGGTCGGCGATCGAGATCTTCCTGCCGTCGGTCTGCGCCGCGTTGAACTCCTCGCGCACGGCGCCGAGCTTCGCGAGCACCGCGGCGAGCTGCGTCGGCTGGTTGACCTCCCAGTCCTTCTGCGGCGCGAGGCGGATGCGCGCGCCGTTGGCGCCGCCGCGCTTGTCGCCGATGCGGAACGTCGACGCCGATGCCCAAGCCGTCGAGACGAGTTCGGACACGGTCAGGCCGCTTTCGAGCACTCTCGCCTTGAGGACCGCGATGTCCTTCTCGTCGACGAGCGGATGGTCGACCGGCGGCACCGGGTCCTGCCAGATCAGCACCTCCTGCGGCACCTGGTTGCCGAGGTAGCGCGGACGCGGGCCCATGTCGCGGTGGGTGAGCTTGAACCAGGCGCGGGCGAAGGCGTCGGCGAACGCGGCCGGGTCGGCCATGTAGCGGCGCGAGATCTTCTCGTAGGCCGGATCGAGGCGCATCGCGAGGTCGGCCGTCGTCATCATCGGCGCGTGGCGCTTCGTCGGGTCGTGCGCGTCGGGCACCGCGTCGGCAGCCGCGCCGTGGGCCGGCTGCCACTGGTGCGCGCCGGCGGGGCTCTTGGTCAGTTCCCACTCGTGGCCGAAGAGCGTCTCGAAGTAGCTCATGTCCCAGGTCGTCGGCGTCGGCGTCCAGGCACCCTCGATGCCGCTCGTGATCGCATGCGCGCCGTGGCCGGCGCCGAAGGCGTTCTTCCAGCCGAGGCCCTGGTCCTCGATCGACCCGCCCTCGGGCGCGTCGCCCACCGCATTGGCGTCGCCGGCACCGTGGCACTTGCCGAAGGTGTGGCCGCCGGCGACGAGCGCGACGGTCTCCTCGTCGTTCATCGCCATGCGGGCGAAGGTCTCGCGGATGTCGCGCGCCGAGCCGAGCGGGTCGGGCTTGCCGTCCGGGCCTTCCGGGTTGACGTAGATCAGGCCCATCTGCACCGCGGCGAGCGGGTTCGCGAGCTCACGGTCGCCGGAGTAGCGGCTGTTCTCCTTGTCGCTGGTGGCGAGCCACTCGCCCTCCTTGCCCCAGTCGATCTCGGCGCCCGGCTCCCACACGTCGGCGCGGCCGCCGGCGAAGCCGAAGGTCTTGAAGCCCATCGACTCGAGCGCGACATTGCCGGCGAGCACGATCAGGTCGGCCCAGGAGAGCTTGTGGCCGTACTTCTGCTTGATCGGCCACAGCAGGCGGCGGGCCTTGTCGAGGTTGCCGTTGTCGGGCCAGCTGTTGAGCGGCGCGAATCGCTGCGCACCGGTGCCGGCGCCGCCGCGGCCGTCGGCAGTGCGGTAGGTGCCGGCCGAGTGCCAGGCCATGCGGACGAAGAGCGGGCCGTAGTGGCCGTAGTCGGCCGGCCACCAATCCTGCGAGTCCGTCATCAGCGCGTGCAGGTCGCGGACGACGGCGTCGAGGTCGAGCGTCTTGAATTCCTCGGCGTAGCGAAACTCCTCGCCCATCGGATTGGCGCGCGTCGAGTGCTGATGGAGGATCGACAGGTCGAGTGCGTTGGGCCACCAGTCCTTGTTGCCGCGTGCCCTCGGAGACGCGTTCTTCTGCGCGGCGACGCCGCTGAACGGGCATTGGGTTTCGGTCGTCATCGGTGAACTCCTGCAGAGACTGGTGGATGTGCGAAGCACCACAGTCTATGAAGGCGGGAGCGATGGAGCCAGCCCATCGTCTCAATGTGATCGATAGCCGGAGGCGATCGGTCGGGGCGGTGGCGCCGGCCGGCGCACGTGTGCCACATGCGACTTACATGTCCCGACGACGTCTGGGTACGAGCGCGGCATCCGGCTCACCGCGCGCATTGCAGCGTGGCGACCCGCACGGTCGACATCGAGAGTGGAGCGGCGCCGATCAGCGGTCGCCGGCGGCATCGATGCGACCGAGGTACGCCTGCTCGACCCGCGGTTCGCGGGCGACGTCGGCGGCCGGTCCGGCGATGGTCACGCGGCCGAGTTCGAGCACGCAGGCGCGGTCGGCGAGCGCGAGCGCGGCGCGCGCGTTCTGCTCGACGAGCAGCACCGCGACGCCACGCTCGCGCAGCCCGGCGACGATCGCGAACAGGTCGCGGACGATCAGCGGCGCGAGGCCGAGGCTCGGCTCGTCGAGCATCAGGAGCCGCGGCCGGCCCATCAGCGCGCGGCCGACGGCGAGCATCTGGCGTTCGCCGCCCGAGAGCGTCGAGGCCGCCTGGCGCCGCCGCTCGGCGAGCCGCGGAAAGAGCGCGAACACCTCGGCGAGCGCGGCGTCCCGCGCGGCGCGCGGTTCGCGCCGGAAGCGGAAGGCACCGAGGCGCAGGTTGTCGTCGACGCTCATCGCGGCGAAGAGCGCGCGGCTCTCGGGCACGAGGCCGAGGCCCTGCGCGACGCGCCGCGCGATCGGCGTCGACGCGGCCGCGTGCGCGACGCCCGCGACCTCGATCGTTCCGCGCGACGGCAGCACGCCCATCAGCGCCGAGAGCAGCGTCGTCTTGCCCGCGCCGTTCGGGCCGATCACGGTGACGATCTCGCCCGCAGCGACATCGAGCGACACGCCGTCGATCACGTCGACGCCGCCGTAGCCGACGCGCAGGTCGCGCACCGCGAGCAGCGGTGCCGTCATTCGGCGACGCCGAGGTAGGCCGCGCGCACCGCGGGGTCGCGACGCACCTCGGCGGGCGACCCCGCGGCGATCGTCTCGCCGAAGACCATCACCATCACCCGGTCGGCGAGATTCATGACGACGTCCATGTCGTGCTCGACGAGCAGGATCGCCATGCCCTCGGCGCTCAACTGCCGCAGCAACGCCGCGAGCGCCTGCTTCTCGAGCGGCCGCAGGCCTGCGGCAGGCTCGTCGAGCAGCAGCACCGACGGATCGGCGCAGAGCGCACGAGCGATCTCGACGAGGCGCTGCTGGCCGAGCGGAAGGCTGCCGGCGAGCGCGGCCGCACGCGCGCCGAGGCCGACGCGCTCGAGCTGCCGCTGCGCTTCGCCGCGCAGCCGGGCCTCCTCGACGCGGTCGAGCCGCAGCGCGCTCCGCAGCAGGCCGGCGCGGCCGCGGCGGTGCGCGCCGAGCGCGACGTTGTCGAGCACGCTCGTCCCGCGCAGCAGCTTGACGTGCTGGAAGGTGCGTGCGAGGCCGGCTGCGGCGGCATGCCGCGCGGTCCAGCCGGCGGCGTCGCGGCCGAGCAGGCGCACGCGGCCGGCGCTCGGCGCGTCGCAGCACGCGAGCTGGTCGAAGAGCGTGCTCTTGCCGGCGCCGTTCGGGCCGATGACGGCGAGGATCTCGCCGGCATGCAGCGTCAGGTCGATGTTCCGGTTGGCGACGAGCCCGCCGAAGCGCCGGGTGAGGCCGCGGGCCTCGAGCACCGGCGTCGCCGCGCGCGGCGGCGGCCGGCGCGGCAGCGGCTCGGCCGGCGGCAGCGCGGTCAGCCGTCGCCGGGGCCATCGCGCGGCGATCCAGCCGACGATGCCGCTCGGCGCCTTCTGCATCAGGCCGACGATCAAGAGGCCGAAGACGATCGACTCGACGTTGCCGCTCGCGCCGAGCAGCTTGGGCATCGCGTCCTGCAGCAGGTCCTTCGCGACGGTGAAGACCGCGGCGCCGACGACCGCGCCGGCAAGGTGGCCGGCGCCACCGATCAGCGCCATGAACAGATAGTCGATGCCGGCGGCGAGGCCGAACGGCTCGGGGCTGACGAAGCGCTGCGCGTATGCATAGAGCCAGCCCGCGAGGCAGCCGAGCGCGGCCGAGAGCAGGAACGCGGCGAGCTTCGTGGCCGGCACGTCGACGCCCATCGACGCCGCCATCGCCTGCCCGCCAGCAAGTGCGCGGATCGCCCGGCCGCTGCGCGAGTCGAGGACGTTGCGCAGCGCCAGCAGCAGCGCGGCGAGCAGCAGCCAGACGAGCACGAGCAGCGCGCCCGGGCGCTCGAGACCGACGCCGGCGAGGCGCAGCGGCGGCAGGTTCGAGAGCCCGGTGTGGCCGCCGAGCGCCTGCGTCGTGCCGAAGACGGAGTAGAGCGCGAGGCCCCAGGCGATCGTCGCGAGCGGCAGGAAGTGGCCCGAGAGCCGCAGCGTGACGGCGCCGAGCACCGCGGCGACGGCGAGCGTGAGGGCGAGGCCCGCGGCGAGCGCGACGAGCGGCGCGCCGAGCACCGGCGGCAGGCCCTGCGCCGTGCCGAGCCACGCCGTCGTGTAGGCGCCGAGACCGACGAACGCGGCCTGGCCGAAGCTCGTCATGCCGGCGATGCCGGTCAGCAGCACGAGGCCGAGCGTCGCGATCGCGGCGATGCCGATGTGGACGAGCAGGGTGACGGGGTACGCGGGCAGGAGCCGCGCCGCGGCGACGAGGACGGCGACGCCGGCGAGCGCGACGGCGAGCGCGACGGCGAGCGACCGCGTCGGCACCGTCATGCCGCGCCGTCGGCGTGCCGGTGCGACGGCGACCCGGGCGGCACGGCCTCGCCTGCCCGGCGTGTGGGCGGATGCGCGGGCGACCGTGGCGGCGCCGTCACGCGTCGTCCTCGGCGTGCGGATGCGTGAGCGAGCGCCAGAGCAGGAACGGCAGCACCAGCGTGAAGACGATGACCTCCTTGTAGTCGCTCGCCCAGAAGGTCGAGAACGACTCGACCAGGCCGACCGCGAGCGCGCCGAGCGCGGCGACGGGAAAGCTCGCGAGGCCGCCGGCGATCGCGCCGACGAAGCCCTTCAGGCTGATGATGAAGCCGCTGTCGAAGTAGAGCGTCGTGATCGGCGCGATCAGCACGCCCGAGAGCGCGCCGACGAGCGCCGCGAGCGCGAAGCTCGCCTGCCCCGCGAGCGTCGGCGAAATGCCCATCAGCTCGGCGCCGAGCCGCTGCATCGCGGTCGCGCGCAGCGCCTTGCCGAGCAGCGTGCGGTCGAAGACGAGCCAGAGCAGCGCGATCAGCGCGAGCGTCGCGGCCACGACCCACAGCGCCTGCGGGTTGAGCGTGACCGGGCCGACCTCGATGCCGGTCTCCGAGAACGGCCGCGTCCGTGCGCCGTCGGCACCGAAGAGCAGCAGCAGCACGCCGACGAGGACGACGTGGACCGCGATCGAGACGATCAGCAGCACGAGCGCCGACTGGGCGGCGACGGCGCGGAAGAAGAGGTCGTAGACGAGCGGCCCGAGCGGCACGACGACCGCGAGCGTGACGAGCGCCTGGCCGAGGCCGCCGATCGACGGCAGCGGCACGAGCCGCACGAGCCCGGCGACGGCGAGCGCCGCGAGCGGCAGCGCCAGCGCGGCGGCCGGTGGCCACCCACGTCGCGCGAGCGCCTGCGCGAGCACGATCGCGAGCCGCGCCGCGCCGAGCACCGCGAGCAGGCCGACGAGCTTCACCGGCCGACCCGCCTGCAGCGCCGCCATCGTCATCGCGCCCATCGTGACGAACTCGCCCTGCGGCACGAGCAGCACGCGCGTGACGCTGAAGACGAGGACGATCGAGAGCGCGAGCAGCGCGTAGATCGCGCCGTTGGTGACGCCGTCCTGGCCAAGCAGCAGCAGGATCTGCGCGTTCATGCGCCCGGCGCGCCGGTCACTTCAAGAGCGTCCAGTGTCCGTTCTTCACCGTGATCAGCACGCGGCCGCGCTCGTCGAAGCCGCTGTGGTCCTGCGGCGACATCGTGTAGACGCCCTGCGTGCCGGCGAGGTCCTTGGTCTGCTCGAGCGCGGCGCGCAGCGCGCTGCGGAACTCCGCCGTGCCGGGCTTGCCCGACGCGAGCGCGACCGGAATCGCCGCCTGCAGCAGCAGGCCGGCGTCGTAGACGTTGCCGCCGAAGGTCGCGGGCGCGATGTCGTAGAGCTTGCGGTAGGCGGCGACGTACTGCGTCGCGACGGCCTTCGACGCGTCGCTCGCCGGCATGTCGGCGAGCACCAGCATGCCGCTCGCCGCGAGAATCGTGCCCTCGACCTTCCTGCCGCCCTGGACCAGGAATTCGTCGAGCGCCGCGCCGTGCGTCTGGTAGACCTGGCCCTTATAGCCGAGGTCGAAGAGCGTCGTCTGCGGCAGCACCGACGAGCTGCCCGGCGCGGCGACGAGCACGGCGTCGGGCTTGGCGGCGACGAGCTTCAGCCCCTGCGCGGTGAGCGAGGTGTCGCGGCGCTGGAAGCTCTCGGTCGCGACGAGCCGGATGCCGGCCTTCTCGGTCAGCGCCGCCATCACCTTCTGCCAGTTCTCTCCGTACGGGTCGGCGGTGCCGATCACGCCGAGCGTCTTCACGCCGGCCTTCGCCATGTGCTCGACGAGCGCGCGGGCGATCAGGTCGTCGTTCTGCGTCGTCTTGAAGACCCACTTCTTCTGCTCGGTCATCGGCAGCACGACCGCCGCGGTGCCGACCGGCGCGAGCATCGGCACGCCGGCCTCGGCGACGAACGGGATCGCGCCCATCGCGTTGGGCGAGCCGGCCGGGCCGATCAGCGCGTCGACCTTCTGCTCGCCGATCAGCTTCTTGACCGCGTTGACCGACGCCGTCGGGTCGCTCGCGTCGTCGAGCTGGATGTAGTCGATCGTCGTCGCGCCGACCTGCTTCGGCAGCAGCGCGACGGTGTTCTTCTGCGGAATGCCGACGAGCGCGATCGGCCCGCTGGTCGACGTGATCACGCCGATCCTGACCTGCGCCTGCGCCCCGCCTGCTGCGAGCAGCGCCGCGGCGAGGCCGAGGCGGACGAGAGGATGGAACGGCATGCGGGCGTCTCCGGCGGAACGGGTTGGGCGATCGTCGACTGTACGCGCCGGGCGCGTCGGCGCCGGGTCGGCGCGCCGCTTGTCAGGCGGCTGGCGCGCGACCGCGGTGCCGCCACGCCAGACGGCGATGCCGCTCGCGACGAGCTCGATCGACCGCGGCGCGACGCGTCCGAGCGCGTCGCGCAGCGCGCCTTCGCGGTCGACGGCGAAGGCGCCGATGAAGTGCAGCGTCGCGAGCCGCCGGTCGACGGCGACGCGGCGCGCGCCCGCCGGTCAGCGCCACGCCGCGGCGCAGCTGGCGAGCCGCGCGCGCACATCCGCCGGCGGCCAGAGCGCAATGAAGAGCCGCAGCGTCGCGTCAGCGCTGGGCGACATCGACCCACTCGGCGCCGGCGAGCGCGACGAGGCGCTCCGGCGCGATGCGCACCGCGGCGCGCGTATCGCCTGCCGCCGGAATGACGACCGCATGGGCGCGCAGCGACGCGTCGGCGAAGACCGGCAACGATGACACGAGGCCGAACGGGCAGACGCCGCCGACCGGATGGCCGGTCGCGGCCTCGACCTCCGCGGCGTCGAGCATCTTCGCCTTGACGCCGAAGCGCTCCTTGTAGCGGCGGTTGTCGAGCCGCGCGTCGCCCGCCATCACGAGCAGCACGACCGCATCGCCCTGCCGCAGCGACAAGGTCTTCGCGATCTGCCCGGGCGCGACGCCGTGCGCCCCGGCCGCGAGCGCGACGGTCGCGGTGCTCGTGTCGGCGATGAGGATGTCGAGGTCGGGCGCGCGGGCGGCGAGGAAACGGCGAACGGAGTCGAGGCTCATGGGGCGATGGTTCTCACGAAGGGCTTCGCTCGGGCGCCTTCCTGTCGGGCATCCGCCGCATCGGCAAGACGACCTTCGTTCGGCAGCACCTGATACCCGCGCTCGTGGAGCGCGGAGCGTTCGCACTCTACGTCGACCCTTGGTCCGATCGTTCGAGGTCGCCGATGACTCTCGTGCAGGAGACGGTGCGCAAGTCGGTGTCCGACCTGGAGAATCCTGGCTCGGGCTTGCTGCAGCAGCTCCGGAGGGTAGAAAGCGTGAATGTCGGCGCCGCCGGGATCGCGCTCGGTGTGCAGCTCGAGACCCTTGGCACACCGGGTGGCGCCACCCTCGCCGACGTCTTCGTCGCACTCGTGCGTCAAGTGCAAAGCGACGTCGTGCTCCTGATCGACGAGGTACGGCAGGCCGTGGCGACACAGGACGGGCAGGACATGCTCTTTGCGCTGAAAGCCGCTCGCGACGGCGTCAACGCGGCGACCGACTTGCCCGGCCGGCTGCTGATCGTCGGCACCGGATCGCACAAGTCGCTCGTCACCGACATGGCCACGCGCCGTTTGCAAGCCTTCGCCGGTGCACACACCGCATCGTTCGAACCGTTGGGCAAGGACGACGTGGACTGGTTCTTGCGCCGAGTCGAGGCGGC
>CAXUDL010000043.1:13235-44324 GCA_964249855.1 uncultured Rhizobacter sp.
GGCTCTCGGACGCGACATCTCAGCCAACGACATGATTCCGGCGATCGATAAACTGGTCGTCGCCAACCTCGTCGTGCGCAGGGGACACGGCAACTTCGAGGTCGCCGATCCCTTCGTCAAGGAGGTCTGGCTTCGGCACGCACAGATGCGGCGGACGCTGGCCGGCCTTCCCCGTCGCCCGGAGTAGGCCGGCGCGCGACGGGGTCGGCGGTCGCGCCGCATCATCGCGGCATGACCGCCGACCGCCCCCTCGACCCCACGCGTCGCCGCTTGCTGCAGGCGGCCGCACTGCCCACCGCCGCCGTTGCCGCACGCGCGTCGCCGGCCGCCACCGGCAGGATCGCGACCCGGCCGATCCCGTCGACCGGCGAGGCGCTGCCCGTGGTCGGCTGCGGCACCTACATCGGCTTCGACCAGGCGCCGGGCACGCCTGCCTACGCGGCGCTGCCCGGGGTCGTCGACGCGCTGCTCGACGCCGGCGGCAAGGTCGTCGACAGCTCGCCGATGTACGGCCGCGCCGAGCAGACGACCGGCGAACTGCTCGCCGCGAACGGCCGCCGCGCCGAGGCGTTCCTCGCGACCAAGGTCTGGACGAGCGGCCGCGACGCGGGCATCCGGCAGATGGAGACGTCGATGCGGCTCCTGAAGACCGAGCGCATCGACCTGCTGCAGGTCCACAACCTCGTCGACTGGCGCACCCAGCTCGCGACGCTGCGAGGCTGGAAGGCCGACGGACGCGTCCGCTACGTCGGCATCACCCACTACACGCCGTCCGCGTATGCCGAGGTCGAGGCCGTGCTCGCGAGGGAGCGGCTCGACGTGCTGCAGATCAACTACGCGCTCGACGACCGCGAGGCCGAACGCCGGCTGCTGCCGCTCGCGGCCGACCGCGGCGTCGCGGTCATCGTCAACATGCCGTTCGGCGGTGGAGGCCTGCTGCGCACCCTGCTGCCCAAGCCGCTGCCGGCATGGGCCGCGGAGATCGGCTGCACGAGCTGGCCGCAGCTTCTGCTGAAGTTCGTGCTCAGCCAGCCGGCGGTCACCTGCGTCATTCCCGGAACCCGCCGTCGCGAGCACATGGAGGACAACGCCGCCGCGGGCATGAGCGCGGCGCCCGCGCCGGGGTTCTGGCGCGGACGGATCGAGGCGATCCTCGGTTGAGGGTCGAGGATGAGGACCGATGCCCGATGCCCGATGCCCGATGCCCCGATGCCCCGATGCCCGACGGGAATGCGCGTTGCCGCGACCTGCTTGCGCCGCGCCGTGCGGTGCGCCACCACCGGAGCGCTCCATGAACCAGCCCGCCCAGCAACAGGATCCCCCCGGCCGCGAGGCCGACATGCGCCCCGCCGCCGACCACGGCGAGCAGAGTTACAAGGGCAACGGCCGGCTCGCCGGCAAGATCGCGGTCATCACGGGCGGCGACAGCGGCATCGGCCGCGCGGTCGCGATCGCCTATGCGCGCGAAGGCGCCGACGTGCTGATCTCCTACCTCGACGAGGCCGAGGATGCGGCCGAGACCGTGCGCTGGGTCGAGGCCGCCGGCCGCAAGGCGGTACAGGTCGCGGGCGACATCGCCGACCCGGCGCACTGCCGCGCCATCATCGCCAGGGCAGTGGAGGAGTTCGGCCGGGTCGACATCCTCGTCAACAACGCCGCGTTCCAGCGCACGCACACGTCGCTCGAGGAGATTCCCGACGACGAATGGGACCGCACCTTCCAGGTCAACATCACTGCGATGTTCCATCTGTGCAAGGCCGCCGTGCCGCACATGAAACCCGGCGCGTCGATCGTCAACACGACGTCGATCAACTCCGACAAGCCGAAGCCGACGCTGCTGGCCTACGCGGCGACCAAGGGCGCGATCGCGAACTTCACCGCCGGCCTGGCGCAGCTGCTCGCCGATCGCGGCATCCGCGCCAATTCGGTCGCGCCGGGGCCGATCTGGACGCCGCTGATCCCGTCGACGATGCCCGCCGAAGACGTCGAGAGCTTCGGCGCCGAGGTGCCGATGAAGCGCCCCGGCCAGCCGGCCGAGCTGGCGCCGGTCTACGTGATGCTGGCGTCCGACGAGGCGAGCTACGTCTCCGGAGCGCGCGTCGCGGTGACGGGCGGCGTGCCGATCCTCTGACCTCGGGCGGCGGGCACTGCGGGCCCGTGCGGCCAGTGCGCTGCTGCTGCCAGCGTCCGCGTTCGGCCGCGACATGCGTCGGATGACGACGGCGACGACGCGATCCCCGCGCCGTCTCGGACATCGGCCGGATCGCCGACCTGCACGCGCACTTCCTCGCGGCGATCCGTCGAGGTCGACGCGGACGATCGAGCCGAGCATCGTCGGCGCGTCTGAGCTCCGACGCGTCTTCGCCGAGGCGATCGGCCTCGTCGGATCAGGCCTGGAAGCGGCTCGGCGTCAGCGTGTCGGCGGCCGGGTCGGCGTCGTCCAGCGTGACCGCACCGCGGCCGCCGCCGTCGCCTGCGTCGCCGTCCGCGAGCAGCAAGGTCACGAGCACGACGGCGGTGTCGGCGGCGGCGAGCGCATGACGTTCGCCGCCCGGCACGACGACGAGCGAACCGGCGGGCAGCGGCAACCGCCCGGCCGTCGTCACGAGCGCCGCCGCACCCTCGAGGCAGTGGACGACGCAGTCGGCGTCGACGCTGTGCTCGGGCTGCGGATGGTCCGGGTCGAGGACCAGCCGCAGCAATTGCAGCCGCCCGGTCTTGACGAGGCTCTGGCTCGGCGCGTCGGCGGCTTCGGCGAGGTCGATCGGCTCGAGCGGTGCGGCGTGGGGCAGGGCCATGGGCGGCGTCTTTCGTGTCGAGGTCGCTGCGCGCGGCATTCGAGGTGCCCGCACGGCATGCCGTTTGCCGCCCGGCGCTCGTCCTCGAAGCAAGCCCGCCCCATGAACCGAACCCGAGTCCTGCTGCTCCTGGCGCTCTGCGCCGCCGGAGTGTTCGCCTGGGCGCTGCGCGGGCCACGCGCCGTTGCCGCGGCGACGCACGCGACCGATCGCCCTCGTGCCGAGACGCCGTCCGCGACCGGCGTGGCGGCCGACTCGCCCAACGCTGCGGAACGCCTGCAGGCGGCGGGGCTCGCCGGCGTGCGCGGGACGGCCGAGCTCTCGAGCATGCCGTCGCCGGAGGCGAGCCACCCGGGGCTGCCGGACTTCTTCCGCGGCGCCTGACCGATGCGCGTCCACCACCTGAACTGCATCTCGTCGTGCCCGCTCGGCGGCCGCCTGATGGACGGCGTGACGCCGTCGGTGCTGCGCCGCGGGCGCCTCTGCTGTCACTGCCTGCTGGTGGAATCGAATGCCGGCCTGGTGCTCGTCGACACCGGTTTCGGCCTCAACGACGTGCGCGATCCGAAGAGCCGGCTCAGCACCTTCTTCCTCGCCTTGCTGAGCCCCGACTTCCGCGAGGAAATGACGGCGGTGCGGCAGGTCCAGGCGCTCGGCTTCAAGGCGAGCGACGTGCGCCACATCCTGCTCACGCACCTCGACTTCGACCACGCCGGCGGGCTCGACGACTTCCCGCAGGCGCAGGTCCATCTGCTCGCCGCCGAACGCGACGACGCGGCGCTGCAGCGCAGCTGGATCGACCGGCAGCGCTACCGGCCGCAGCAATGGTCGACGCGCGCCAACTGGCGTGCGCACGGCGCGTTGCCGGGCGAGCGCTGGCACGGCTTCGACGGCGTGCAGGGCGGCCACGGCATTCCGGACGACTTCCTCCTCGTGCCGCTGCCCGGCCACACGCTCGGCCACGCCGGCATCGCGATCCGCAGCGAGGGCCGCTGGCTGCTGCAGGCCGGCGACGCCTACTTCCATCATCGCGAGATGGACCCGGCGCCGTGGTGCACGCCGGGGCTGCGGCTCTACCAGACGATGCTCGAGAAGGACCGCGCCGCGCGCCTGGCCAACCAGGCCCGCTTGCGCAGCCTGCGCCGTGACCACGCGGAGGACGTCGAGGTGTTCTGCGCCCACGACCCGCTCGAGTTCGCCCGGCTTTCCGGCCGCGCGCCGGGCCGGCCGGCCGCACGCGGCACACCGATTGCCGAACAGTCCGCGACCGCACCGGTCGAACTTCGGGGAGGAACCCGCCCATGAAAGCCCTCTGCTGGCACGGCAAGCACGACATCCGCTACGAGACCGTGCCCGACCCGACGATCGAGGAGCCGCGCGACGCCATCATCAAGATGAGCTGCTGCGCGATCTGCGGCTCCGACCTGCACTTCTACGACGGCTTCATGCCGGGGATGAAGGCGGGCGACATCGTGGGCCACGAGTTCATGGGCGAGGTCGTCGAGGTCGGCTCGGCGAACAAGAAGCTCAAGGTCGGCGACCGCGTCGTCGTGCCGTTCACCATCGTCTGCGGCGAGTGCGACCAGTGCCGGCGAGGCAACTTCTCGGTCTGCGAGCGCACCAACCGGAACAAGAACCTCGGCGATCTGACGTTCGGCCACACCACCGCGGGCCTGTTCGGCTACACGCACCTCACCGGCGGCTATCCCGGCGGGCAGGCCGAATACATCCGCGTGCCGTATGCCGACGTCGGCCCGGTGAAGATTCCCGACGGCCTGACCGACGAGCAGGTGCTCTTCCTCGGCGACATCTTCCCGACCGGCTGGCAGGCGGCGGTCCACTGCGACATCCAGCCGACCGACATCGTCGCGGTCTGGGGCGCGGGGCCGGTCGGCCAGTTCGCGGTCCGCAGCGCCGTGCTGCTCGGCGCGGCGCAGGTCGTCGTGATCGACAACATCCCCGAGCGGCTCGACATGGCGCGTGCGGGCGGTGCGCTCACGATCGACTTCGACCACGAGAGCGTGCTCGACCGGCTGCAGGAGCTGACCAAGGGCAAGGGCCCCGACAAGTGCATCGACGCCGTCGGCATGGAGGCGCACGCGCTGCGCTCGATCGACTCGATGGTCGACCGCGTCAAGCAGTCGGTGATGGTCGAGAGCGACCGGCCGCACGTGCTGCGCGAGATGATGTATGTCTGCCGGCCGGGCGGCGTGATCTCGATCGCCGGCGTCTACGGCGGCCTGGTCGACAAGATCCCTATGGGCGCGGTGATGAACAAGGGCCTGACCATCCGCACCGGCCAGACCCACGTCAACCGCTGGACCGACGACCTGCTCGCGCGCATCGAGCGCGGCCAGATCGACCCGTCGTTCGTCATCACGCACACCGTCGCGCTCGAGGATGGTCCTGCGCTCTACAAGACGTTCCGCGACAAGGAGGACGGCTGCATCAAGGTCGTCATGAAGCCATGAATCCGGGAGCCTGCGCATGAACAAACTGTCCGATCTCGTCGCCGGCGATCCCGACGGCATCGTCCATCCGATGTCGCGGCTGCTGCCGAAGCGCCCCGAAGGCCCGATGCGCGCACCGGCGCGGGCGCTCGGCTGGTTCAGCATCGTGCTCGGCACCGCCGAGCTGCTGATGCCGCGCGCGGTGTCGCACGCCGCCGGCATGAAGGGCCGCGGCGCCGCGCTCCTGCGCCTGCACGGCCTGCGCGAGATCGGCGTCGGCATCGGCCTGCTCACCTCGCGCGATCCGGCGCCCTGGCTCTGGGGCCGCGTCGCCGGCGATGCGGTCGACATCGCGACGGTCTCGACCGGCCTCGTCGCGGGCAAGCCGCTGCGCGCGCTCGGCACGCTCGCGATGCTGTCGGGCGTGACCGCCGTCGACGCGCGCTGCGCCGAGGCCGCAGGGCGCGGACCGCGCCAGGCGGTCGTCGACTACAGCGACCGCTCCGGCTTTCCGAAGCCGGCCGACGAGATGCGCGGCGCGGCGCGCGACGCGGTGCCGGCCGCCTAGCGTCTGTCCCCGGGCGCGGCGCTGCGGGCCGCGCCGGCGTTCTTCCCCTTCCGTGCGACGCGTTGCGCCGGTCGTGCGGCCTGCTTTCGCGATACAGAAAGGCTTTCATGCGTTCCGAACCCCGCCGTTCCCGCCCTGCCGCTGCCACCGGCGATCGCTACGACTTCCTCATCGTCGGCGCCGGCTTCGCCGGCAGCGTGCTCGCGGAGCGGCTGGCGAGCCAGCTCGACAAGCGGGTGGCGTTGATCGACCGCCGCTCGCACATCGGCGGCAATGCCTACGACCACCTCGACGCGAACGGCATCCTCGTCCACCGCTACGGCCCGCACATCTTCCACACCAATGCCGACCGTGTCGTCGACTATCTGTCGCAGTTCACCGAGTGGCGGCCGTACGAGCACCGCGTGCTCGCCCGCGTCGACGGCCAGGACGTGCCGATCCCGATCAACCTGACGACGATCAACAAGCTCTACGGCCTCGAGCTCGACCCGGCCGGCGCCGAGGCGTTCCTGCAGTCGCGTGCCGAGCCGGTCGCCGACATCAGGAGCTCGCGCGACGTGGTCGTGAACCAGGTCGGCCGCGAGCTCTACGAGAAGTTCTTCGAGGGCTACACGCGCAAGCAGTGGGGCCTCGACCCGACGCAGCTCGACAAGTCGGTGACCTCGCGCGTGCCGACACGCACGAGCGACGACGACCGCTATTTCCTCGACAAGCACCAGCAGATGCCGCGCGACGGCTACACGCGGATGTTCGCGCGCATGGTCGACCATCCGAACATCACGGTGCTGCTCAACACCGACTACCGCGACGTCGCCGACCGCATCGAGCACGGCCATCTCGTCTACTCGGGGCCGGTCGACGAGTTCTTCGGCCACTGCTACGGCCGCCTGCCGTACCGCTCGCTCGAGTTCCGCCACGAGACGCACGACCAGGAGCATTACCAGTCGGCCGCGGTCGTCAACTATCCGTCGCCCGACATCGCCTACACCCGGATCACCGAATACAAGCAGCTGACCGGTCAGGTCCATCCGAAGACGAGCATCAGCTACGAATATCCGGGCTCCGAGGGCGACCCGTACTACCCCGTGCCGACGCCGGAGAACGCGGCGCTCTACGCGCGCTACGAGGCGCTCGCCGCGGCGACGCCGAATGTCAGCTTCACCGGACGGCTCGGCACCTACAAGTACTACAACATGGACCAGGTCGTCGCCCAGAGCCTCGCGCTCTTCAAGCGCTTCGCGGAAGCAGAGACGAAGGCGGGCGCCGCGGACGCGACCGCTGCCTGAGCCGGCCTTCGCCACGCTGGCGTCGGCGCACTGCATTTTTCCGCCCGCATCGGCGTCGCTCGTTCGACGTCGCGGGGCGAGCGGCGGCTCCCGTCCGCGGACTCCCGTTTCGGCACAGCGCGCGACTGGAAGGTGCCCATCCCGGCCAGGCGGCCGGCCGACCAACGCCGCCGCCGTGACCGCCCGCCCGGCCGTCGGTGTGCCGCTCGATCAGGCGAGCGCCAGCCAGACGATCGTCGCGGCGAGCGCGACGAGCATCAGGACGAGTCGATTCAGACGGTGGGGAGTCATGGACGCAAGGCTCGCGAACGGTGCAGCCGTCCGCGGCAATCCGCCCGCCTGCCCGCTGCATCACGCGGCCGGGACGATCCAGACCTTGGTCGAGTGTGGGGCGGGCGTCGCCTCGCCAACCGCATCGTCGGCGGCCGAGTCGAAGACGAGCTCCCCGCCCGCCGGTGCGCCCGCCCATGCGAGCGGCGCGTCGCCGAAGCGGCTGACGACGACGAGGCGCGTGCCGTCGCCGAGCGTCCATGCGGCTTCGACCGCCGCGTCGCCGAGCGCCCGTGCGCCGGCGCTGCGCGTGCCCGGGAGCACCGGCACGATCCGTTCCGCGCGCAGGCGCAGCAGGCTGCGGTAGAACGCGCGCCAGGCGTCGGCATCCGCCGCGGGCCGCGGTCGCGAAGCCTCGAAGGTCGCCGCGTCGTTGGGGTCGGGAATGCGCTCGCGCAGCGCCGGGTCGGCGAAGGCGGCAAAGTGCGCGAACTCGCCGCGGCGGCCTTCGCGGACCAGATCGGCGAGCGCGTCGTGGTGGCTCGTGAAGAAGAGGAACGGCGTCGGGCTGCCGTCCTCCTCGCCCATGAAGATCATCGGGATGTGCGGCGACAGCAGCAGCAGCGCGACCGCGGCCTGCACCGCTCGGCGGTCGGCGAGCGCGACGAGCCGCTCGCCGAGCGCGCGGTTGCCGATCTGGTCGTGGTTCTGCAGGCAGTCGACGAAGGCGGTCGTCGGCAGGTGGGCGCTCGGCGTGCCGCGCGGCTCGCCCTTCCAGTTCTTCGACGGCTCGCCCTGGTAGCCGAAGCCCGATGCGAGGATGCGCGCGAGCCGCTCGGCCGGGCGGTCGCAGTGGTCCTGGTAGTAGCCCTCGGACTCGCCGGTCAGCAGCACGTGGACGGCGTGGTGCAGGTCGTCGTTCCACTGCGCGTCGAAGCGGTGCGGCTCGGGCTCGAGATGCGCCGCGTCGTTGTTCTCGTTCTCGAGCACGAGGTGGACGTGGCGGCCCGGACCGGCGGCCTCGCGCACGGCGAGCGCCATCTCGTCGAGCCAGTCGCCTTCGCCGATCTCGTGGACGGCGTCGAGGCGCAGGCCGTCGATGCGGTAGTCGCGGATCCACTGGATTGCATTTGCCGTGAAGTAGTCGCGCACCTCGGGCCGGCGGAAGTCGATCGCCGAGCCCCACGGCGTCTTCACGTCGTCGCGGTAGAAGGCGAGAGCGAGCAGATGCAGGTAGTTGCCGTCGGGCCCGAAGTGGTTGTAGACGACGTCGAGCATCACCATCAGGCCGAGGCCGTGCGCGGCGTCGACGAGATGCTTGAGCTCGTCGGGCGTGCCGTAGCTCGCGTCGGGCGCGTAGGGCAGCACGCCGTCGTAGCCCCAGTTGCGCGGGCCGGGGAAGTCGGCGATGGGCATCAGCTCGATGGCGGTGACGCCGAGCGCCGCGATGTCCGGCAGCCGCGCCTCGATGCCCGCGAAGCCGCCCATCAATCCGGCATGGAGCTCGTAGACGACCGCCTCGTGCCACGGTCGGCCGCGCCAGTCGGCGTGCTCCCAGGCGTACGCGCCCACGTCGACGACGATGCTGAAGTCGTGGACGTCGCCGGCCTGCGCGCGCGAGGCCGGATCGGGCACTGCGAGCGTGTCGCCGTTCGGCTGGACGACGCGGTAGCGGTAGCGGCTGCCGGCGGGCAGCGGCAGCGTCGCGGCGAACCAGCCGCCCTCGCTCGGCGCGAGCGCGAAGCTCCGGCCGTCGTCGGTCTCGAGCACGACGTCGTGCTGCGACGGTGCCCAGAGATGGAAGTCGGTGGTCGCGCCGTCGGGGGCCGGACTGGCGCCGAAGCGAAAGGGCAGGGCGTTCATGGCGGCTCGGCTCGGGGTCAACGCGGACGCGTCGGGAAGATGACGGCGGCGACCGGAAGCGTCGCGAAGGCGTCGGCGAGCGCGAGCTGGTCGCCGCGCGGCGAGACGGTCGCGCCGGTGAGGACGTCGGCGCCCTCGCGCGGCTCGATCCATTTGGGCAAACGCAGATGGGTGTCGCCCCAGGCCGCGCCGACGGGTGCGGTGCCGGCGCCGAGCTTCCAGCCGGCGAACTTGCGGCCGACGATGACGACGAGCGTCGTCTCGACGCCGCGCCGCGCGAACGCGATCGCCTGGCCGCGGTGCGCGCCGGCCACACGGATCGGCACGTAGTCGCCATCGGCGAAGAGCGCGGCGTTCGCGGCGCGGGCGCGCAGCAGCCGCCAGACCGCCCACAGCTTGAGCCGGCCGTCGGGCGCCGACGCCAGCAGCGCCGCGGGGGCGTCGGCGGCGCGCTCGAACGCGTCGAGCAGCGCCTGCCGTGCCGCATAGTCGACCGGCCGGCGGTTGTCGGGGTCGACGAGGCTCAGGTCGACGAGCTCGGTGCCCTGGTACAGGTCGGGCACGCCGGGCACGGTGAGCTTGAGCACCGTCGCCGAGACGCTGTTGAGCGCGCCGAGCCAGGCGAGCTCGACGACGCGCGCCTGCAGCTCGGCGAGCACCGGGCTCGCCGCGGCATCGTCGAGCACGCCGTCGATGACGCGGTCGAGCGCGGCTTCGTAGGGCGGATTCGGCCGGTCCCAGCTCGATTCGCGCTTCGCTTCGCGCAGCGCCTTCTGCATGTAGGCGCGGATGCGTTCGCGGTAGGCGGGCACGTCGTCCGGTCCGAGCCCGGCGGCGGGCAGGCTGCCGACGAGCGTCTGGTAGAGCAGGTAGAGGTCCTCGTACGACGGCGCGAGGTCGCCCTCGACCGCCGACCGCAGCGGCTCGACGCCCGCGCGCCAGCGGCGCAGCGCGAGGCGGAACGCCGCCGGCTGCTCGGAGAGCACGTCGAGCCGGTAGCGCACGTCCTCGGCGCGCTTGTTGTCGTGCGTCGAGCTCGCGAGCATCGTGTGCGGCCAGTGCCTGCGGCGCTCGATGTTGGCCGCGTGGAACTCATCGGCCGAGACACCGAACACCGCCGGCGAACCGCCGACCTCGTTCAGCGCGATCAGGCGGTGGTAGCGGTAGAACGCCGTGTCCTCGACGCCCTTGGCGGCGACCGGCGACGAGAACTGCTGGAAGCGCATCGCGAAGCGGTTCTTCAGCGCGGTGCCGGTGCCGGTGCCGGCCTGTGGCGCGGGGGTGAGCAGGCAGTCGCGGATCAGGTCGAAGATCGTCGGGTCCTGGACGTCGCTGTGGCGGCGCGCGGCGTCGATCGCGGCGTCGACGAAGCGGATGTCCTGCGCCGACACCGCTTCGGCGACGTAGGTGCGGTAGACCGGCAGGCAGGCGGCGATGTCGGCGATGGCTTCGCGCAGGTCGTCGAGCGTGTAGTCGCGGGTGCGGCGGTCGGCGAGCGCGATGTGCTGCAAGGCGTTGCCGAGCACGGTGAGCTCGGCGCCGAGCGCCTTGCGGGCGACGCGCTGCTTGGCGCGGCGCACGGTGTCGGGATAGCTCTCGCGGGCGCCGCTGAAGTCGCGCCAGAGCCGTGACAGCCGCTCGGCGTTGGCGCGTTCGACGAAGAGGCCGTTGACGAGGTTGGCGAAGTCGTAGCCCGTCGTGCCGCTGAGCGCCCAGTCGAGCGGCACGGCCTCGCCTTCGCCGACGATCTTCTCGGCAAGGACGTAGAGCGGCCGGCGCGGATCGTCGCCGGCCTTGCCGCCGCGCTCGAGGTAGCCCGCCTGCAACCGTGCGAAGTAGCCGGCCGGGTCGTGCAGACCGTCCGAGTGGTCGATGCGCAGGCCGTCGACGACGCCGTCGGCGGCGAATTGCAGCGCCAGGCCCTGCGTGGCCTCGAACACGCGCTCGTCCTCGATGCGCAGCGCGGCGAGCGTGTTGACGTCGAAGAAGCGGCGGTAGTTGATGTCGCCCGAGGCGACGCGCCAGAACGCCAGCCGGTAGGCCTGCGCGTCGTGCAGCTCGCCGAGCGCGTCGCGGGCGCCGGGCGCATTGAAGCCCGCGACCGCGGCGTCGAGCGCGGCTCGCGCCGACGGCTCGGCCACGGCGCCGGCGAGCTCGGCCTGCAGGCCGCGCTGCGTCTCGCGGCGCGCACTGCGGCTTTGCGCATCGGCGTCGTCGCGCGACGGCAGCGCGCCGAAGCGCTCGGCCAGCCGATCGAAGCGGCCTTCGGCGCGCGCGAGCACCGTGGGATAGGTCGCGGGATCGAGCGGGAACAGGTGCTCGGCGTACTCGATCGCGAGGCGGCCGCGGACCGGGTCGAAGACGAGCGTCAGGTCGCCGCGCTCGAGCAGCGTGCCGTAGTGGTCGCCGAGCACCGGCACGAGCAGCTTGCAGTCGATGTTGCGGTTCGGCGGATGCCAGTCGATGTCGAAGAAGTCGGCGAACTCGGACGCCTGGCCGTTCTCGAGCACGTCGAGCCACCACGGGTTGTCGCGGCCGAAGACGCCCATGTGGTTGGGCACGATGTCGAGCACGAGGCCGAGGCCGAGCGCCCTCGTTGCCGCCGCGAAGACGCGAAAGCCCGCTTCGCCGCCGAGTTCGTCGCTGATCCGAGCATGGTCGACGACGTCGTAGCCGTGCGTGCTGCCCGGCCGTGCCCGCCAGATCGGCGAGCAGTAGACGTGGCTGACGCCCAGCTTGACGAGATAGGGCAGGGCTTGCGTCGCCGCCGCGAAGTCGAACGTCTCGTGCAGCTGGAAGCGGTAGGTGGAGCGGGGAATGACCATCCGACAGGGACCGGTTGGCGGCCTCTCGCGGCAGAGCACGAGAGCGTCGCGGAGATGAGGTTCGGCAAGCGCCGTTCCTGGCGGTGGCCGCGACGCCTGCGAGGAATGCCGATTGCCCGCGGCAGAGCAATGAGCGAAAACCCGATGATTTCACAAAAGCCCGGGACGGGCCTGACGGCGGACGACCTCTACCTGTTCCGCGAAGGCACGCACACGCGGCTCGCCGACGTGCTCGGCGCGCAGTGGCTCGGCGCGTCGGCCGGCGCGCGCTTCACCGTCTGGGCGCCGAACGCGTCGCGGGTGTCGGTGATCGGCGACTGGAACGCCTGGGACGCCGATGCGCATCCGCTCGCACGGTGCGACGATGGCAGCGGGCTCTGGCAGGCGGACGTCGCCGAAGCACGGCCGGGAGCGATCTACAAGTACCGCGTGGTCGGCCCCGGCGGGCGCTGGGCGGCCGACAAGGCCGACCCGTTCGCGTTCGCGACCGAGCCGCCGCCCGCGACCGGGTCGAGGCTCTGCACGCTCGACTTCGAGTGGCACGACGCCGACTGGGTCGCCAGTCGCGCCGCCCGCAACGCCGCCGACGCGCCGATGTCGATCTACGAGCTCCATGCCGGCTCGTGGCGGCGGCGCGACGGCGCAATGCTGCCGTGGCGCGAGCTCGCCGACGCGCTGGTGCCCTACATCGCCGAGCTCGGTTTCACGCATGTCGAGCTGATGCCGGTCGCCGAGCATCCGTTCTACGGCTCCTGGGGCTACCAGACGACCGGCTTCTTCGCGCCGAGCGCGCGCTACGGCACGCCGCAGGACTTCATGGCCTTCGTCGACCGGCTGCACGGCGCCGGCATCGGCGTGATCCTCGACTGGGTGCCGTCGCACTTCCCGACCGACGAGCACGGCCTGCAGTACTTCGACGGCACGCATCTCTACGAGCACGCCGATCCGCGCCAGGGCTTCCATCCCGAATGGAAATCGAGCATCTTCAACTACGGCCGCAACGAGGTCCGCGCGTTCCTCATCTCGTCGGCGCTCTTCTGGCTCGACAGATACCACCTCGACGGCCTGCGCGTCGACGGCGTCGCGTCGATGCTCTATCTCGACTATGCGCGCCGTGCCGGCGAGTGGATCCCGAACCACCGTGGCGGCAGGGAGAACCTCGACGCCGTGCATTTCCTGCAATCGCTCAACCAGGCCGTCGAGCGCGATCATCCTGGCACGGTGACGATCGCCGAGGAATCGACGGCATGGCCGGGCGTCTCGCGGCCGGTCGAGAGCGGCGGCCTCGGCTTCGACATGAAGTGGAACATGGGCTGGATGCACGACACGCTCGACTACTTCGAGCGCGATCCGCTTCACCGCAAGCACCACCAGGGGCAGCTCACCTTCTCGCTCGTCTACGCCTTCAATGAGAACTTCGTCCTGCCGCTCTCGCACGACGAAGTGGTCTACGGCAAGGGCTCGCTGCTCGGCAAGATGCCGGGCGACGACTGGCAACAGTTCGCCAACCTGCGCGCGCTCTACGGCTACTTCTGGACGCACCCCGGCAAGAAGCTGCTGTTCATGGGCGGCGAGCTCGCGCAGCGCCGCGAATGGACGCACGACGGCGAGCTCGACTGGGCACTGCAGCACGCGCCCGCGCATGCCGGCGTCTCGCGGCTCGTCGCCGACCTGAACCGCCTCTACGCCGCCGAGCCGGCGCTGCACGCGCACGACTTCGACGCCGCGGGCTTCGAATGGATCGCGATCGATGACGCCGAGGCGAGCGTGATCTCGTTCCTGCGCAAGGCCGACGGCGCGCGGCCGCTGCTCGTCGTCTGCAACCTGACGCCGGTCGTGCGCCACGACTACGCCATCGGCGTCCCCGAGCCGGGCCGCTGGGCGGAGCTGCTCAACACGGACGCGGTCCAGTACGGCGGCTCCGGGGCCGGCAACTTTGGCGGCGTCGATGCGTCGCCGCAGCCGTGGCACGGCCGCGCCGCGCTCGTGCGCCTGACCTTGCCGCCGCTCTCGACGCTGGTGCTCGGCCGCGCGCCCGCCGCCGACGGTCTGCCGGCCGCCTGACCGCTGCGCGGTCGACGCCTGACCGCTGCCTGACTGCTGCCGGACCGGCGTCAGGTCGACGGCCGTTCGATGGTCGGCGGTGCCCGGTCGGTGCACGGGCGGCGCGCCGCTGTCGCTCGACGACCGTTCACCCACCCTTCGCTCTCCGCATTCGACCCTCGAGCGGCGCGAGGGCAATCGATCACGCTCGCTCGGGAAGCATGCGGTCGGCCGGTTCAGTCGCCGACGCGCTCGCCGAAAGCGCTCTCGAGTCGCCATCGCAGCGTCGTCCCATCGTCGACGCACCGGCGCTCTCGATGAGGCGAGAATTCCATGCTCCAAGACGTCCGGCGGCCCGTCCTCCCTTCCATGATGTTCTGCACGCTGTTCGCTGCAGCCCTCACCGCATGCGGCGGCGGGAGCGGCGGCGCGTCGCCGGCAGCGGCGGCCTCGGTCGACACGGCAGCGACGGTCTCGAGCGACGTCGGCGCTTCGGCGGCGGTCGCCGCGGCGGACACCGCGTCGATCGCCAGTCCCGGCGACACGCTCGCCGTGTCGAGCGACGCGCCTGCCGTGCCGAGCGACATGCTGGTCGCGTCGAGCGACACGCCGGTCGCCGACGGCGGCGGCAGCGTCGATGCGCTCGGTGCGCGCTCGGTGCCGGCAGACATCCTCGTGCCGCTGGCGGGCGAGGGACAGGACTTCCAGGTCATCGGCACGATGCCCGTGCAGTACGGCGCCGGCTCGAGCTGGGTGACGCGCAACGTCGCGTCCTCCGGCACCTGCAGCGCGGCGTTCTTCGGCATGAAGGCGTCGGGTGCGGGCGCGAAGACCTGCCGCGTCGTGCTGCGGTCGGGCGTCGCGACGACGAGTGCGGCGCAGGCGGCCGGTCTGCCGACCACCGAGGGCAGGACGTTCTGGGTCTTCGGCACGCGCGCGGTGCAGTTCGGCATCAACGGCAAGATGGTCAGGCGCGACGTGACCGGCCGTGCCGACTGCAGCAACGCCTTCTTCGGCAGCGACCCTGCGCCCGGTGTCGTCAAGTCGTGTTCGTTCGCGCCGAGCGGTGCGACGCTGCTGGCCGCGGCGTCGCAGCTGCCGAAGGTCGACGCCGCGAAGATTCCGGCGCCTGCGGTCGGCTTCGCGACCGAGCGGGTCAAGGCGGCGAACGTTGCCGACCCGAGCCAGAACCCGTCGCCGAGCGACATCGGCGACTTCCGCGAGTACTGCGAGTACTCGCACATGAGCTACGACGATCCGATCGTCGCGCCCGGCTCGGTCGGCGCGCACCTGCACGTCTTTCTCGGCAACACCGGCACCAACGGCAAGTCCACGCCCGGCTCGATCGCGGGCAGCGGCAACTCGACCTGCGCCGGCGGCACGCTCAACCGCAGCGCGTACTGGGTGCCCGCGGTCATCGACACGACCGACGGCACGCCGCAGGCGCCGCTCGGCTCGTTGATCTACTACAAGCAGGGCTACAACTACATCCCCGCTGCCACGATCCGGCCGTTCCCGGCGGGTCTGCGGATCGTCGCCGGCAACGCCGCGTCGTCGGGCCCGCAGGACAAGGAGAACTTCACCTGCACCAAGGCCGACGGCAGCTGGCGCACGAGCGACTTCCTGCCGACCGACTGCCCTGCCGGCGCGACGCTCACGATCGGCGTGGCGTTTCCGCAGTGCTGGGACGGCGTCAACCTCGACGCGCCCGACCACAAGTCGCACATGGCCTACCCGAACATCGGCTGCCCGGCGACGCACCCGGTGCCGCTGACCGGCATCACCTTCGTCATCAACTACAAGGTCGGCGCCAGCGGCACGGGCCGCTGGCGGCTCTCGTCGGACAACTACGACGCCAGCATGCCGGGCGGCTACTCGTCGCACGCCGACTGGTACAACGGCTGGAACCCCGACGTCATGAACGTCTGGACGACGCGCTGCATCAACGCGCAGATGGACTGCCACGCGTTCCTGATCGGCGACGGGCGCGTGCTGTACTGAGGCGCGGCGCCGGGCGGACGTCCCGACGTCCCGACGCCCCGACGCCCCGACGCCCCGACGCCCCGACGCCCTGGCGGTGCAGCGGTGCGACGCCCCGGCTGTGCGGCGGTGCGGCGAGCCGTCAAGGCCGACGGCGGCCGCGACGGCTCGCCGCGAGTGCTGTCGCCCTGTCGCCTTGTCCCCGACGCCGGTCGCTCGCCGGCGTCCGAACGGTCCGCCGGACGGCTGACCGCGGGAGGCTCCCGCTCCGTGCCGGACACATGTCAGCAACGGTGATGACACAGAATCGGCGTGGCCGTGCACCACGGTCGGTTGCCGAGGACCCCCGATGACGTTCCGATCGTCGTGCACCATCGCGCTGCTCGCCTGCAGCACCCAGCTTGCCGCCGCGTCGCTGCACGCGGTCGCCGGACGGTCGCCCAGCGACGCGCCGGCGGTCTCGGCGCGGTCGTTCTCGGCCGCCGACCTGCTCGTCGCCGACGCCGGCACAGCGGCCGCCGGCGTCGGGACGGCCGCCGCCGGCGCCAAGAGCAGCGAAGTCGTCGTCGTCCGGCTCGCCGTCGAAGGTCAATCGTTCAAGGTGTTCGGAACGATGCCGGTCGCATACGGCGCCGGCGCGGCCTGGACGTCGCGGAGCATCAGCGGCGACGGCAGCTGCACGGCCGCGTTCTTCGGCGTCGCGCCGAGCCTCGGCGAGCGGCGCAGCTGTCGCACCGAGGTGCCCTCGTCGCAGGCGACCGACGGGACGGCACCGGCCATCGGCTTGCCGGCCGGCGAAGGCGGCACGTTCTTCGTCTACGGCAAACGCTCGGTGGTCTACGGCATCGCCGGCGCATCGGTCCGCAAGGACGTGACCGGCCGTGCCGACTGCAGCAACGCCTTCTTCGGCAGCGACCCTGCGCCCGGTGTCGTCAAGTCGTGTTCGTTCGCGCCGAGCGGTGCGACGCTGCTGGCCGCGGCGTCGCAGCTGCCGAAGGTCGACGCCGCGAAGATTCCGGCGCCTGCGGTCGGCTTCGCGACCGAGCGGGTCAAGGCGGCGAACGTTGCCGACCCGAGCCAGAACCCGTCGCCGAGCGACATCGGCGACTTCCGCGAGTACTGCGAGTACTCGCACATGAGCTACGACGATCCGATCGTCGCGCCCGGCTCGGTCGGCGCGCACCTGCACGTCTTTCTCGGCAACACCGGCACCAACGGCAAGTCCACGCCCGGCTCGATCGCGGGCAGCGGCAACTCGACCTGCGCCGGCGGCACGCTCAACCGCAGCGCGTACTGGGTGCCCGCGGTCATCGACACGACCGACGGCACGCCGCAGGCGCCGCTCGGCTCGTTGATCTACTACAAGCAGGGCTACAACTACATCCCCGCTGCCACGATCCGGCCGTTCCCGGCGGGTCTGCGGATCGTCGCCGGCAACGCCGCGTCGTCGGGCCCGCAGGACAAGGAGAACTTCACCTGCACCAAGGCCGACGGCAGCTGGCGCACGAGCGACTTCCTGCCGACCGACTGCCCTGCCGGCGCGACGCTCACGATCGGCGTGGCGTTTCCGCAGTGCTGGGACGGCGTCAACCTCGACGCGCCCGACCACAAGTCGCACATGGCCTACCCGAACATCGGCTGCCCGGCGACGCACCCGGTGCCGCTGACCGGCATCACCTTCGTCATCAACTACAAGGTCGGCGCCAGCGGCACGGGCCGCTGGCGGCTCTCGTCGGACAACTACGACGCCAGCATGCCGGGCGGCTACTCGTCGCACGCCGACTGGTACAACGGCTGGAACCCCGACGTCATGAACGTCTGGACGACGCGCTGCATCAACGCGCAGATGGACTGCCACGCGTTCCTGATCGGCGACGGGCGCGTGCTGTACTGACCGAGCAGCCGCGCCGCGTCGAGGCCGACGCCTCGACCGACACGCGCGGCCGTCGCGGCGGCCGTCGCCTCGTTGCGGCGCGGCGTCACCCTTCGGCGTTCGCGACCGCCGCGGCGAGCCGGCACGGCGTCGCGCGCCGCTTCGTCGAGGCGGGCGTCCGCCGCAGCCGCGAGCGACATCGCCGCCGTCGTCGTCCGGAGCCGGCCGTGCGAGTGAGTCGGCACGGCAAGCGCACCGACGCATGTCCGCCGCTCACACCGAACCGTAGGCATGCTCCCAGCCGAACGGCGCCCCGAGCACGTCGTACACCTCGTCGCCGAGCGCAGCCGCGAGCGCGACGCGCGCGAAGTTGTCGACGGCGTGGTACTCGATCAGCCGGCGGCTGGCGTCGCCCTGCCGCTGGCCGCGAGCGAGCCGCGCCAGGCCGTCGGCGAGGGCGGCTGCGATGCTCGCCGGGTCGTGCACGTCGCAGGCGATGCCGGCATCGAACTGCGTGGCGACCATCGCCGCGTGTCCCACCCGGTCGCAGACGAAGAGCTTTCCGGCCGCGACGCACTTCAGCACGTTGGCCGAGAGATTGAAGCGCCGGACCATCAGCATCGAGTGGAGGTCGAGCGCGGCATAGCCGCTCAGGAGCTCGTCGTCGCTCAGGGCGCGGTCGATGAGGATGAGCGCGCCGGCCGCGATCTCGCGCGCGTGGCGCTCGTCGATCGCCCGACGGTGGTCGGCGTCGATGCGCCCCGCCAGAACGACGCGCACCGACCGATCGAACAGCTCCCGTGCACCGAAGAAGGCGCCCAGGAATTCGGGGATGGCGCGGCGTTGGTCCATCATGCCGACGCAGCCGATCAGGATCCCGTCCTCGGGCAGGCCGAGCGCCCGCCGGGCAGCCTCGGTGCCCGTGCGCTTGGGCGCGGGCACGGGATCGGCGATCTCGCGATAGCGGCCGCCCGCGCACTGCCCGCGCAGCAGAAGATCCTTGTAGACGAGCGGATTGACGAACAGCAGCCGTCGCCAGCGCGACGCTTTCCATGCGGTCTCGTAGACGAGGCGCTTCGCGTCTTCGGTCCGCGACAGCGCGCCCTTCGGATAGCCGAAATGGACGATGCCGGCGGACCGCCGCGGCCAGTGCCGGAACGACGGCACGAAGCGGTTCCAGGCGTTCGGCAGCATGTCGACGTCGGCCGTCGTGCAGAGCAGGGCGTCGGGCTTGTGGATGTCGACCGCGGTGCGCACGGCGTCGTGCAGGCTGCGTCGTTGCGCCATCGTCGTCGCCGACGACGTCATCGGCAGGCTCGGATCGCACGCGACCAGGTCCCGCAGCGCCTCGTCCTGGCCGAGGTCATGGAGAAGCCGGACGTGCAGTTCGGTCACGGTGAAGACCGTGCTGCCGACCAGGCCCGCTTCCGTAAGCCGTCGGATCGCAGGGACGAGCGCGAGCAGGTAGTTGGTGTGATGCGCGAACTGCATCGGCTCGACGATCTGCAGCGTGCGCGCCGCTCGCGCCCGGCCCGCGCCGGCAACGCCGCCGGCGCTCACCGTCGCCCCGCGACGCGGCACGCTGCGAACGATCGACGGCCGGCGCGCCAAGTCAACGAAGGATTCACGTTGGATGCTCCATGGACACCGTCGACGACGCGGCCGACGCGCCGCGGCCGGCGCCACCACCGGACGCCGCATTGGACCACCGCCGGCGCTCGCACCGGCGCGACCGGCGCTGCGGCTCCGGGGTCGGGCGAGTGCGATCGCCTCGAGGGCAAGCGTGCGGCCGGACCGTCGGCACCGTCGCTGTCGGGTCCGGTCGGGCGGCGCTTCGCCCGGCGACGGGCGACGGTGCCGTGCGTCGCTCGGCCGCCACCGCGTCGGCCGTTCCCAGGAAACGCCTCGTCGGCGGCCGGGGCCGATCTCGCTACCGGTTCAGTCGCCAGATCGCCGCCGTCAGCACGGTCGCGAACCCGACCCACGCCATGAACGGCACGCCGGCCGCGGCGGCCACCTTGTCGACCGAGCGCGCTTCGGCGACGTAGGCGCTGCCGGTCGCGATCATCGTCGCTGCCGCGACCGTGCTGCCTGGCAGGTTGCGTCCGCCGAAGAAGAGCCGGCTCCAGCCGCCGATGGCGAACACGTTGCCCGTCAGCCAGCCGAGTGCACGCGTTCGAGCCGGTGACGACGGGCTGCGGAGCAAGCGGTAGGCGGCGACGGCCAGACCGGTCTGCAGCCCGCCCCACGCCAGCGGGATCACGACATCGGGCGGCTTGAACGCCGGTTGCCGCAAGCTGTAGTACCACGCCGAGACGGTCGGGTGCCCAGGCGTCGGCGTGGTCGAGCGGCTCAAGGCGAACGGCACGAGGTAGACGCCGCTCGCGAGCACGGCTGCCGCGGTCCTCGACATCGGGCGTGCCGGTGGCGGCACCGTGCCGGTCGGTTCGGCAACGGGCAATTCGTCGGCGAGTGCCGTGGTCATGGGAGGGTCCCGGTCGGGTCGTCAACGGACAGGCGTGCGGGCGCACGGACAGGCGCCGTCTCACACGACGCGGCTGCCCATGGCTTCGCTCGGGCAAGCACGATGACGCCATGCAGGCGAGAGCGCTGTCGGGCCGCACCGCGGCTGGCGGTAGGAAAAATGCGGCGTATGTCACAGAAACAAGCGTTTGATTGCATAGAATCGCGCCCCGATGCCCGCTGCCGACCCGCTTCCCCCATCGCCCGATGCCGGTGCGACTGCCGCGGGCGACGTCGCGCGGGGCCGGTTGCTCGATGTCGGGCTCCGCCTCTTCGCCGAGCAGGGCTTCGCGAAGACGTCGATCCGCCAGATCGCGAATGCGGCCGGCACAAATGTCGCCGCCGTCAGTTACTACTTCGGCAACAAGGCCGGTCTCTACCGGGCGGTCTACTTCTGTGGCGGCGATCCGGCGCACCCGCCGTTCGGCATGCCGCTCGCCGGCCTCGACGAGTTGTACCGCCGGCTGCTCGCGCCGCTGCGCAGCGGCGCGAACGCGCGCACCTGGATCAAGCTCAAGCGCCGCGAGATGCTCGAGCCGTCCGGCCTGTGGCAGGAGCAGGTCGAACGCGGCATGCGGCCGCTCCATGAGGCGCTGATCGCGCTGTTGTGCGATCGCCTCCGGCTCGACGCACCGGACGACGAGGTCGAGGCGCTCGCCGTATTGCTCATCGCGCCGGCGGTGCACCTGCTGCTCAACTGCGAAGTGATCGACTGCCTGATGCCGCGGCTGCTCGATGGCGAACCGGCGGTCGATGCCTGGTGCGGCCGGCTGCTGCGCAACGCCGAGCTGCTGATCGCCGACGAAGCCGCGGCGCGGCGCGCCGAATCCTCCGCGCGGCACTGCCCTGGCCAGGCCGGGCGCGAGGCTGCCGCCGACATCCCGAGACCCCCGCGGAGCCCTGCATGACGTTCTCGCTTTCCCTGCCACGGCGGTCCGCGGCGCCGGCGCTGCCGCTGCTGCTCCTGCTGGCGCTCGCCGCCTGCGCGGTCGGTCCCGACTTCACGCCGCCCGCGGCGCCGGAGCTCGTCGACGCGTCGCGGCCGTACACGCCGGTGCCGATCCCGGCGCAGACCGCGAGCGCGGCGGTCGGCACCGGCGAGGCGCAGCGCTTCCTGACCGGTCAGGACGTGCCGGAGCGGTGGTGGCAGCTCTTCGGCTCCGATCCGCTCGATCGGCTCGTCCAGGCCGGTCTGGCGCAGAGCCCGACGCTCGCCGCCGCGCAGGCGGCGCTGCGCCAGGCGCAGGAAACCTACCTCGCCGACGCCGGTGCCCGGCTGCTGCCGTCGGTCGCGGCCACGCTCGGCGCCCAGCGCCAGAACGCGTCGGCGATCACCTCCGGCGTGCCCGGCGGCCTGCTCTACAACGTCTACAACGCCTCGGTCGGCGTCTCCTACACGATTGACGCGTTCGGCGGCGCGCGCCGCGAGCTCGAGGGCCTGCAGGCAGCGATCGACTACGGCCGCTACCAGGTCGAGGCAGCCTATCTCTCGCTCACCACCAACATCGTCACGACCGCGATCCAGGAAGCGTCGCTGCGCGCGCAGCTGCAGGCGACGCGCGACGTGATCGAGGCCGAGACGAGAAGCCTGTCGCTGGTGCAGACGCAGGCCCGGCTCGGCGCCGTCGCCCGCGGGACGGTGCTGTCGCAGCAGGCCCTGCTCGCGCAGGCGCAGGCGACCGTGCCGCCGCTCGAGAAGGCGCTCGCGCAGACCCGGCACCAGCTCGCGGTGCTCGTCGGCCGCCAGCCGAGCGACACCGGCATTCCCGATTTCTCGCTCGATGCGTTGCGCCTGCCGACGGACCTGCCGGTGAGCCTGCCGTCGGAGCTGCTGCGCCAGCGGCCCGACATCCGTGCCGCCGAGGCGCTGCTGCACGAAGCGAGCGCGCAGATCGGCGTCGCGACGGCCAACCTCTATCCGCAGATCACGCTGAGTGGCGACGTCGGCGTGCAGGCGCTGACGCCGGCGCGGCTCTTCCGCGCCGACAACATCGTCTGGAGCATCGCCGCCGGCCTGACGCAGCCGATCTTCAACGGCGGCGCGCTGCAGGCGCGCAAGCGCGCCGCGGTCGCCGCCTTCGACCTGTCGGCGGCGAACTACCAGCAGACGGTGCTGACCGCCTTCCTCGGCGTCGCCAACACGCTGCGGGCGCTCGCGAGCGACGCCGACGCGCTCGTCGCGCAGGCCGAGGCCGAATCGCTCGCGCGGCAGTCGCTCGACCTCGTCACGCGGCAGTACCGGCTCGGCGCCGCCAGCTACTTCGCGCTGCTCGACGCGCAGCGCACCTGGCTGCAGACGCGCGTCGCGCTCGCCCAGGCGCGCGCGGCGCGGCTCGCCGACAGCGCCGCGCTGTTCCAGGCGCTCGGCGGCGGCTGGTGGAACCGCGCGGAGCTCGCCGACCTCTCTGCCGACGGCGGCCGGACCGCCGTCCCGACGACGCCGTGACAACAGCGCCCTCCTTCACCTCCGGAGACCGACCTTGAGCAAGACGACGAAGCGAATCCTCATCATGCTGGGCTGCGTGGTGGTGCTGGTCGCGGTGCTGGCCTTCGGCTTCATCCGGCACATCAACACCCTGATCGCCTCGGCGCCGCGGCCCGGCCCGCAGACGGTGTCGGCGATCGAGGCGCGCACGCTCGAGTGGCAGCCGCTGCTCTCCGCGGTGGGCACGGTCACCGCCGTCCGCGGCGTCGACGTGACGACCGAGATCGCCGGCCTGGTCCGCTCGATCCACTTCAAGTCGGGCGACGAGGTGAAGGCCGGTGCGGTGCTGCTGCAGCTCAATGCCGACTCCGACATCGCCGCGCTGCAGTCGCTGCAGGCCGCGGCCGAACTCTCGGCGACGACGCTCGCGCGGGACCGCCAGCAATTCGAGGCCGAAGCGATCAGCAAGGCGCAGCTCGACAACGATGTCGCCGACCTGAAGAGCCGGCGCGCGCTCGTCGCGCAACAGCAGGCGTTGATCGCGAAGAAGACGATCCGCGCGCCGTTCGCCGGCCGGCTCGGCATCACGACCGTGCAGCCCGGGCAGTACGTGAATCCGGGCGACCGGGTCGTCACGCTGCAGACCATCGACCCGATCTACGTCGATTTCTATCTTCCGCAACGCCAGCTCGGCGGCTTGAAGCTCGGGCAGGTCGTCAACCTCACGACCGACGGCTTTCCCGGCCAGACCTTTCCCGGCAAGATCACCGCGATCAACCCGAAGGTCGACACGACGACGCGCAACATCCTCGTCGAGGCGACGTTGCCGAACCCGAAGCGGCTGCTGCTGCCGGGCATGTTCGCCAACGCCGCGGTCGACGTCGGCGACAAGCAGCGCTATCTCACCTTGCCGCAGACCGCGATCACCTACAACCCGTACGGCTCGACGGTCTTCGTCATCGGGCCCGCGCAGGCGGCGAGCGGTGCGGCCAGCGGCGCGGCCGCGGCGTCAGCGCCCGCCGCGGCGGCGAGCGGCCTCGAGGTCCGGCAGGTCTTCGTGACGACCGGCGAGACGCGCGGCGACCAGGTCGCGATCGTCAAGGGCGTGACCGAGGGCCAGCAGGTGGTCACGAGCGGGCAGGTCAAGCTCAAGAACGGCACGCCGGTCGTCATCGACAACACCGTGCAGCCGGCGAACAGCGCGAACCCCTCGCCGCAAGAGAAGTGAACCGACAGGCCGCGACGACATGAACTTCACCGACATCTTCATCAAGCGCCCGGTGCTCGCCATGGTGGTGAGCCTGCTCATCGTCGTGCTCGGCCTGCGCTCGCTCTTCTCGCTGCCGGTCAACCAGTACCCGAAGACGCAGAACGCGGTCGTCACGATCTCGACGACCTATTTCGGTGCCGACGCGCAGACCGTCGCCGGCTTCATCACCCAGCCGCTCGAAGGCGCGATCGCGCAGGCGCAGGGCATCGACTACCTGTCGTCGTCGTCGTCCAGCGGCGTCTCGACCATCACCGCGACGCTGCGCCTCAACTACGACGCCAACCGCGCGCTGACCGAGATCAACACGCAGGTGCAGTCGGTCCGCAACCAGCTGCCGGCGCAGGCGCAGCAGCCGGTGCTCACCGTCGCGACCGGCTCGACGATCGACGCGATGTACCTCGGCTTCTACAGCGACACGCTGCCGACGAACGACGTGACCGACTTCCTGCAGCGCGTCATCAAGCCGCGGCTCGACTCGGTCGAAGGCGTGCAGACGGCCGAGCTGCTCGGCGCGCGCCTCTTCGCGCTGCGCGCCTGGCTCGACGCGAGCAAGCTCGCCGCGCACGATCTGACCGCCGCCGACGTCAGCGCCCGGCTCGCCAGCAACAACTACCTCGCCGCGCTTGGTGCGTCGAAGGGCCAGATGGTCACCGTGCCGCTCACCGCCGGCACCGACCTCCACACCGTCGACGAGTTCAAGAAACTCGTCGTCAAGCAGAGCGGCGACGCGATCGTGCGGCTCGAGGACGTCGCGACCGTGACGCTCGGTTCGGAGAACTACGACTTCAACGTCGCGTTCAGCGGCGTGCGCTCGGTCTTCGTGGGCATCAAGGTCGCGCCCGAGGCGAACATCCTCGACGTCGCCAAGCGCATCCGGGGCGTCTTCCCCGGCATCAAGGCCGAGCTGCCCGGCGGCCTGACCGGCGAGATCGTCTACGACTCGACGTCGTTCATCAACACCTCGATCAGCGAGGTCGTGAAGACGCTGGTCGAGGCGCTCGTGATCGTGACCGTCGTCATCTTCCTCTTCCTCGGCAGCTTCCGCGCCGTCTTCGTGCCGGTGATCGCGATGCCGCTGTCGCTGATCGGCACGTTCTTCGTGATGCTCGCGCTCGGCTACTCGATCAACCTGCTGACGCTGCTCGCGCTCGTGCTCGCGATCGGCCTGGTCGTCGACGACGCGATCATCGTCGTCGAGAACGTCGACCGGCACATGAAGGAGGAAGGCAAGGGGCCGTTCGAGGCCGCGCTCATCGCCGCGCGCGAGCTCGGCAGCCCGATCCTCGCGATGACCGTCGTGCTGATCGCGGTCTACGTGCCGATCGGCTTCCAGGGCGGCCTGACCGGCGCGCTGTTCACCGAGTTCGCGTTCACGCTCGCGGGCGCCGTCGCGGTGTCGGGCGTCGTCGCGCTGACGCTCTCGCCGATGATGGCGTCGCGCTTCTTCAAGCCCAATCAGGAGAGCGGCCGCTTCGCGCACTTCATCGACCGCAACTTCGACAAGGTGCAGCGCGGCTACGGCCGCCTGCTGCACGGCCTGCTCGACACCTGGGTCGTGCTGATCGTGATGGGCGTGATCCTGAGCGTGTTGCTCGTCGTGATGTTCAAGTTCGCGCAGTCCGAGCTCGCGCCCGAGGAAGACCAGGGCATCGTCGTCGGCCAGGTCGTCGGCCCACCGACCGCGACGGCGGATCAGATGCAGAGCTATGCCGACCAGGCATTCCGCATCGCCAGGGCCGAGCCGGAATACAGCCAGATGTTCCAGATCACCGGCGTGCCGACGACGAACCAGGGCATCGGCGGCGTGCTCTTCAAGTCGTGGGAGGACCGCACGCGCAGCGCCAAGGAGCTCCAGCGGGATCTGCAGGCGAAGTGGAACAAAATCGCCGGCGCGCGCATCGCGGCGTTCCAGTTCCCGGCGCTGCCCGGCTCGACCGGCCTGCCGGTGCAGTTCGTCATCACGACGACCGAACCGTTCGAGAACCTCAACACCGTCGCGCAGCAGGTCGTCGACCGTGCCCGGGCGCAGAACAAGTTCTACT
Source organism: uncultured Rhizobacter sp. (assembly GCA_964249855.1). Taxonomy (GTDB): domain Bacteria; phylum Pseudomonadota; class Gammaproteobacteria; order Burkholderiales; family Burkholderiaceae_C; genus LMDS01. Next base: position 39,452 of record CAXUDL010000043.1, read on the forward strand.
TCGCCGACGTCGACCTGAAGCTCGACAAGCCGCAGGCGACGGTCGTCGTCGACCGCGACAAGGTGGCCGCGCTCGGCATGACGCAGCAGGACGTCGGCGCCTCGCTCGGCGCGGCGCTCGGCGGCGGCTACGTCAACTACTTCTCCATCGCCGGCCGGTCGTACAAGGTCATTCCGCAAGTGCAGCAGGTCGACCGGCTGAATCCGAACGATGTGCTCGATTTCTACATCAAGACGCCGACCGCCGGCCTGATCTCGGCGAGCACCGTCGCGAGCATCCGCAACGACGTGGTGCCCGAGGCGATCACGCGCTTCCAGCAGCTCAATTCGGCGACCATCGCGGGCGTGTCGGGCGCATCGCAGGGCGAAATCCTGCAGTTCCTGCGCGACACCCTGAGGGAGGTCGCGCCGGCCGGCTACAACGTCGACTACTCGGGCCAGTCGCGCCAGTACATCCAGGAGTCGGGCGGCTTCCTCGTGACGATGGGCTTCGCGATCGTCATCGTCTTCCTGGCGCTCGCGGCGCAGTTCGAGAGCTTCCGCGATCCGGTCGTCATCCTCGTCTCGGTGCCGCTCGCGCTGTTCGGCGCGCTGATCTTCATTTTCCTCGGCTTCGCGACGATGAACATCTACACCGAGGTCGGACTCGTGACGCTGATGGGGCTCATCAGCAAGCACGGCATCCTGATCGTCGAGGTCGCGAACCAGCTGCAGAAGACGGGCCGCACCAAGCGCCAGGCGATCGAGCAGGCCTGCGGCATCCGGCTGCGGCCGATCCTGATGACGACGGCGGCGATGGTCTTCGGCGTCGTGCCGCTCGTGATCGCGTCCGGCGCGGGCGCTGCCGGTCGCCAGGCGATGGGCATCGTGATCTTCACGGGCCTCTCGATCGGCACGCTCTTCACGCTCTTCGTCGTGCCGGCGATGTACCTCTTCATCGGTGCCGAGCACCGCAAGGACGAGGGCAGGCCGAGCGGCGCGCTGAAGGCCCCGCTCGAGCTGCCGCGGCCGATCAGCGAGTCGCCCGGGCGGCCGTCGCCGGCTGCCTGAGGCTGCCGGGCACCTGCCGCTAGCGCCGACCACCTCGCCGGCCAGCAAGGTAGCGACGGCCGCCGGCCAAGGCGCGGCCACGGCAGGGCGGGACTCTGCCCCGGGCATGTGCGGGCCTGCCTTCGCCGCCGTGCCATCCGGCTCCGGGTCTTCTTCCGAGGCCGCGGTGCGCGTCCGCTGATCCGCTCCTGGGTCCGGCGCGACCCGGGCTTCGGGGAACACCCGATGCGGCGGTGCAGGAAAGTATCTTTACTGCGATCAGCGGTACCGGCGCCGCAATCGAATACGCCTATCGTGAACCGTCCGATGCGCCGGACGCGCCGCAAGGATTCGAAGCCGATCCCCATTCCGGAGACAACGATGACATTGAAGACCATCACCGCCCTGGCCGCGGGCCTGCTCGCCGCCGCGTCGGCCAGCGCCGCCGATCTCGTGATCGCGACCGTCAACAACGGCCACATGATCGAGATGCAGAAGCACACCAAGGACTTCGAGCAAGCCAATCCCGGCATCACGTTGAAGTGGGTCACGCTCGAGGAAGGCGTGCTGCGGCAACGCGTGACGACCGACATCGCGACCAAGGGCGGCCAGTTCGACGTCATGACGATCGGCCTCTACGAAGCGCCGATCTGGAGCAAGAAGGGCTGGCTGGCGCCGATCGCGACCGATGCGGCCTACGATGTCGACGACCTGCTGCCCGCGATCCGCGGCGGTCTCTCGCAGGACGGCAAGCTCTACGCCGCGCCCTTCTACGGCGAGAGCTCGATGACGATGTACCGCGACGACCTCGTCAAGGCCAAGGGCCTCACGATGCCCGACAAGCCGACCTGGACGCAGATCGCCGACATCGTCTCGAAGATCCACGATCCGGTGAAGGGCGTCTACGGGCTCTGCCTGCGCGGCAAGCCGGGTTGGGGCGACAACATGGCGTTCCTGACGACCATGGTCAACACCTACGGCGGCCAGTGGTTCGACATGTCGTGGAAGCCGCAGATCGACACCAAGCCGTGGCACGACGCGATCGGCCAGTACGTCGACCTGATGAAGAAATACGGGCCGCCGGGCGCCTCGGCCAACAGCTTCAACGAGAACCTCGCGCTCTTCAACGAAGGCAAGTGCGGCGTCTGGATCGACGCGACGATCGCGGCCTCGTTCATCAGCGATCCGAAGCAGTCGAAGGTCGCCGACAAGGTCGCCTTCGCGCAGGCGCCGACCGCGGTGACGCCGAAGGGCGCGAACTGGCTCTGGTCATGGAATCTCGCGATCCCCGCGTCGTCGAAGAACGCCGAGGCCGCGCAGAAGTTCATCAGCTGGGCGACGTCGAAGGACTACGTCAACCTGATCGCGAAGGACGCCGGCTGGCATGCGGTGCCGACCGGCACGCGCAAGTCGACCTATGCGAACCCCGAGTTCCAGAAGGCGGCGCGCTTCGCGAGCGAGGAATTGAAGGCGATCAACAGCGCCAACCCGAGCGACTCGACGATGCCGAAGTCGCCGTACGTCGGCGTGCAGTACGCGGCGATCCCGGAGTTCCAGTCGATCGGCATCGCCGTCGGCCAGCAGATGAGCTCGGTGCTCGCCGGCAAGCAGACGGTCGACCAGGCGCTCAAGACCTCGCAGACCGCCGCCGAGCGTGAGATGACGAAGGCCGGCTACTACAAGAAGTAGTCGTGACGATGATCCCCGGTCGACGGCACCGTCGACCGATCCCCCGACGGGCGAGCGTGGGCATGGACCGTCCCGGGGGCGGTCCATGCCGGCGAGCGGCCGGGCCGGGAGGGCACGCCGACGTCCCGCACTTCTCCGGAGTCACCCGCCCATGACCCGCTTGCTGCCCCGCGCGCTGATGGCGCCGGCGGTCGCGACGCTCCTCGCCTGGAGCCTCGTGCCGCTCGCGATGTCGATCTGGTTCGCGCTCGTCCACTACAACCTGATGCAGCCGGGCGACAAGACCTGGGCCGGCATCGAGAACTTCCACTACTTCATCACCGACCCGGACTTCTGGCCGTCGGTGCTGCAGACGATCGAATTGCTCGGCTGGGTGATCGTCATCACCGTCGTCGCCGGCATCGCGCTCGCGCTCCTGATCAACGAGCCGTTCCCCGGCCAGGGCATCGTCCGCGTGCTGCTGATCTCGCCGTTCTTCGTCATGCCGACGGTCAACGCGCTGCTCTGGAAGCACATGATGATGAACCCGATCTACGGGGTCCTCGCCCATGTGTGGAAGTTCTTCGGCCTGGTGCCGATCGACTGGATGAGCGACTACCCGCTCTTCGCGATCATCATCATGCTGTCGTGGCAGTGGCTGCCCTTCGCCTGCCTGATCTTCATCACCTCGCTGCAGTCGCTCGACCGCGAGCAGATGGAAGCCGCGCGCATGGACGGCGCGACGAAGCTCCACCAGTTCTGGTATCTCACGCTGCCGCACCTCGGCCGCTCGATCGCGGTCGTCGTGATGATCGAGATGATCTTCCTGATGAGCGTGTTCGCCGAGATCTTCACGACGACGAGCGGCGGCCCGGGCAACGAGAGCACCAACCTCGCGTTCCTGATCTACAAGCAGGCGCTGATGAACTTCGACGTCGGCGTGGCCTCGGCCGGGGCGCTGTTCGCCGTCGTGCTCGCCAACATCGCGGCGATCTTCCTGATCCGCATGGTCGGCAAGAACCTGGACTGACGCGATGAGCCAAAAAGCTGCCTTCCCGTGGGTCCGGACGATCGCCTCGTGGGCGCTCGCGCTGCTCGTCTTCTTCCCGCTCTTCTGGCTCGGCATCACCGCCTTCAAGACCGAAGGCCAGGCGATCGCGGGCGAGCTGTTCTTCTCGCCCACGCTGTCGAGCTTCGCCGAGGTGCAGACGCGCAGCGACTACCTCCACTTCGCGCTCAATTCGCTGATCACGAGCGTGGTCTCGACCGTCCTCGGCCTCGCCATCGCGGCGCCGGCGGCCTACTCGATGGCCTTCTTCAAGACGAAGAAGACGCGCGACGTGCTGATGTGGATGCTCTCGACCAAGATGATGCCGGCCGTCGGCGCCTTGGTGCCGATCTACGTGCTGGCGCAGACCGCGGGCATGCTCGATTCGCTGCCGGCACTCATCATCGTCTTCGCGCTCTCGAACCTGCCGATCATGGTCTGGATGCTCTACAGCGCCTTCAAGGAGGTGCCCAACGACATCCTCGAGGCCGTGCGCCTCGACGGCGCGACGGTCGGCGACGAATTCCGCCACGTGATCCTGCCGCTGACCATGGGCGGCATCGCGTCGACCGGCCTCCTGACGCTCGTGTTGGCGTGGAACGAGGCCTTCTGGTCGCTGAACCTCACGTCGTCGAAGGCCGGCACGCTCGCCGCGCTGATCGCGCAGTACTCGAGCCCCGAGGGCCTGTTCTGGGCGAAGCTGTCGGCGGCGTCGCTGCTCGCGATCGCGCCGATCATCGTCTTCGGCTGGTTCAGCCAGAAGCAACTGGTCCAGGGCCTGACCTTCGGCGCCGTGAAATGACGGCTCCGTCGGTCGCTTCGCTGTCCATGACGGCCCACCCGTCGCTTCGCGGGCGCGCCCGAGCGGCGCTGCCCGGCGGACCGGCGGCGCCGGCTCCGCGGGCGTGGCTCGATGCGCAAAGGAGACTCTGATGGCGTTTCTCGAACTCAAGGGCATCGTCAAGGAATTCGGCCCGGTCCGGACGATCAAGGGCATCGACCTCGCGATCGACAAGGGCGAGTTCATCGTCTTCGTCGGCCCGTCGGGCTGCGGCAAGTCGACGCTGCTGCGCCTGATCGCCGGGCTCGAGGCGACGACCGAAGGCTCGCTGCACCTCGACGGCCGCGA
>CAXUDL010000044.1:0-37347 GCA_964249855.1 uncultured Rhizobacter sp.
CTTCAAGGGCCCGGCCGGCGAGGTCAAGGTCGACGCCAACCGCAACGGCGTCGGCACGACCTACATCACCGAGGTCACGAAGGCGCCCGACGGCTCGTTCTACAACAAGGTCGTGCGGTCGGTGCCGAACATCTCCCAGACGCTCGGCCTCTCGGACGCCGACTTCAAGAAGATGGGCCTCGGCACCCGCGACGTGCCCGACTGCAGGAAGTAGCCGCACCGATGGCGTCAATCACCTCGCTGCGGGCGCCGGGCGCGCCTCGCGCGCCCGCACCGAGCCGCCCCGGTGCAGGCGGGCAGCTGCTCTCGGGCGACGCGCTCGCCCTGCGCGGCGTCACGCGCGCGTTCGGCGCGCTGCGCGCGGTCGACGACGTTTCGCTCACCGTCGCCGCCGGCCAGAAGTACGCCGTGCTCGGCTCCAACGGCGCGGGCAAGACGACGCTCTTCAACGCGATCACCGGCGACTTCCCGGCGACGGCCGGCAGCATCCACTTCTTCGGCGAGGACATCACGCACCTGCCGACGCACGAGCGCATCCGCAAGGGCTTGCGGCGCACCTACCAGTCGTCGCTTCTCTTCCGCGACCTGACGGTGCGCGACAACCTCTTCCTCGCCGTGCGCGGTGTCGCGAACGGCCGCTTCAGCTTCCGCCGCGCCCGCGCCGGCCATGCCGCGACGATCGCGACCGACGACCTTCTCGATCGCGCGCGCCTCGCCCACCTCGCCGACGAGCGTGTCGCCAACCTCGCGCACGGCCAGCAGCGCCAGCTCGAGATCGGCATGGCGCTCGCCGGCGCGCCGCGGCTGATCCTGTTCGACGAGCCGGCCGCGGGCCTGTCCCCGGCCGAACGCCGCGAGCTCGTCGCGCTGCTGACCGCGCTGCCGGCACACATGAGCTTCGTGCTGATCGAGCACGACCTGGACATCGCGCTGCGCGTCGTCGAGCGCGTCACCGTGATGCACAACGGCCGGGTGCTGCGCACCGGCACGCCAGGCGAGATCGAGGGCGACGCGCAGGTGCAGGCGATCTACATGGGGGCGAAGCACTGATGGCCGGACAAGCGCACGCTCCCGGCCGTCCGAGGCGACGCGTCATCTCCTCGTGGGCCGAACGCGGACACGGATCGTCCGCGGGGCCCGTCCGTGCCTGGCGAAGCGCTGCGCCGCTGGGCCCGGCGCGCCCCGCACGGAGGGCCGCGGACCGGCGCGGGCGTGGGGCCGTCCTGCCCGCGGGTGCAGACGTGCCGCGCCGGGGCGGAGCACCGATGCAGCCGCCGGTCGCACGGCCGAAGCCGGCCGCAGGGTTCTGACGATGGCCTGGTTCGGACGCACTGCGGACGACGCCGCCAAGCCGCGCGGCCCCGTCCTCGTGGTCGACGGCCTCGACGTCTTCTACGGCCGCGCCCACGCCCTGCAGTCGGTGAGCCTCGCGATCGAGCACGGCGTGCTCGGCATCGTCGGCAGGAACGGCATGGGCAAGACGACGCTCTGCAACGCCATCACCGGCCTCGTCGCGGCGCGCGGCAGCGTGCGGCTGTTCGGCGACGAGATCCTCGGCCGCGCACCCAACGAGATCACCAGGCGCGGCATCGCCTACGTGCCGCAGGGCCGGCGGATGTGGCCGTCGCTCTCGGTCGACGAGACGCTGCGCATGGTCGCGAGCCGCCGGCGCGACGTCGACCGCGTCTACGCGATGTTCCCGCGGCTCGCCGAGCGCAAGGCCAACGGCGGCGCGCAGCTCTCTGGCGGCGAGCAGCAGATGCTCGCGATCGGCCGCGCCCTGTTGCTCAAGCCCCGGCTGCTGGTCATGGACGAGCCGACCGAAGGCCTCGCGCCGGTCATCGTCGAGCAGGTCGCGCAGGCGCTGCGCGACCTCGCCGCGGAAGGCGAGATCGCGGTGCTGCTGATCGAGCAGAACCTCGGCGTCGCGATGTCGGTCGCCGACCGCATCGGCGTGATGGTCAACGGCCGCATCGCGCAGCAGATGCCGACCGCGCAGCTCGCCGCGGACCGCGAACTGCAGGAGCGGCTGCTCGGCGTGCACTCGGCCGGCGCCGACGACGAATTCGCCGCGGCGCCGCCGGCCGACGACGCGCCCGCGCCGACGCAGGTCCTCACCGTCCGGCGGGCCCACGGCGACGGCTCGCCGACTCTCGACGACCTGCCGCCGAACACCGTCCGCGGCTACACGCGCTGGAACGCCGGCGGCACGGCCGCGCCGGTCGCCGACATCGTCCGCCTCGCGCCGCCGGCGCCGCCGCCCGCCGCCCCCATGCCGGTCGCCGCACCGGCGGTGTTCGACTTCCCCGTCGCCGCGAGCAGCGTCCGCGCCGCCTACGTCGTCGGCACCTTCGACACGAAGGGCCGCGAGCTGCTGTTCCTGCGCCAGTGCCTCGACCGGCTCGGCCTGCGCGTCGTCACCGTCGACGTCTCGACCTCGGGCAAGACGTCGAGCGCGAGCATCGCGCCGCGCGAAGTCGCGCGCCACCATCCGCGCGGCGAGTCGGCGGTCTTCGGCAGCGACCGCGGCGAAGCGATCGCCGCGATGGCCGAGGCCTTCGAGGCCTTCCTCGCAACGCGGCGCGACCTCGGCGGCATCGTCTCGGCCGGCGGCTCGGGCGGCACCTCGATCGCGACGCGCGGCATGCGCGCGCTGCCGATCGGCTGCCCGAAGGTCATGGTCTCGACGATGGCGAGCGGCGACACGCGCCCCTACGTCGGCCCGAGCGACCTCTGCATGATGTATTCGGTCACCGACGTGCAGGGCATCCACCGCATCAGCGAGAAGGTGCTGGCCAACGCCGCGCACGCGCTCGCCGGCATGATCGCGCACCCGGCGCCCGAATCCGACACGACGAAGCCGGCGATCGGCCTGACGATGTTCGGCGTCACCACGGCCTGCGTGCAGGCGGTGACGAAGCGGCTCGAGGCGACCCACGACTGCCTCGTCTTCCACGCCACCGGCGTCGGCGGCCAGTCGATGGAGAAGCTCGCCGACTCGGGGCTGCTTGCCGGCGTGATCGACGTCTCGACGACCGAGATCGCCGACGAGATCGCCGGCGGCACGCTTTCGGCCGGGCCGAACCGGCTCGACGTCTTCGCCCGCCACGCGCTGCCCTACGTCGGCTCGTGCGGCGCGCTCGACATGGTCAACTTCGGCGCCTGGGAATCGGTGCCCGAACGCTTCCGCTCGCGCAAGCTCTACCGCCACAACCCGACCGTGACGCTGATGCGCACGACGGTCGACGAGAACCGCGCGATCGGCGACTTCCTCGTCGCCAAGCTCAACGCGATGCGCGGCCCGGTGCGCTTCCTGCTGCCCGAGGGCGGCGTCTCGGCGATCGACCGGCCGGGCCAGCCCTTCCACGACGCCGAGGCCGACCGCGTCCTCTTCGCGACGATCGAGCAGGGCTTTCGCACCGGCCCCGACCGCCGCTTGCAGCGCCTGCCGCTGCACGTCAACGACGAGGCCTTCGCCGAGGCGCTCGTCGCGGCCTGGCGCGAGGTCGACCGGCCGACCTCCCGCGCCCTGCGCGCCTGACCTCCTTCGACCATGCCCCGCATCGCCCGCGCCGACCTGCTCGCCCGCTTCCGCGCCAAGATCGCCGAGGGCCGGCCGCTGATCGGCGGCGGCGCCGGCACCGGCCTCTCGGCCAAGTGCGAGGAGGCCGGCGGCATCGACCTGATCGTCATCTACAACTCGGGCCGCTACCGCATGGCCGGCCGCGGCTCGCTCGCCGGGCTGCTCGCCTACGGCAACGCCAACGAGATCGTCTGCGAGATGGCGCGCGAGGTGCTGCCGGTCGTGCAGCGCACGCCGGTGCTCGCCGGCGTCAACGGCACCGACCCGTTCATGATCACCGAGCAGTTCCTGCGCCGCCTGATCGACCTCGGCTTCTCGGGCGTCCAGAACTTTCCGACCGTCGGCCTGATCGACGGCACCTTTCGCGCGAACCTGGAGGAGACCGGCATGGGCTACGCGCTCGAGGTCGAGATGATCGCGAAGGCCCGTTCGCTCGATCTGCTGACGACGCCCTACGTGTTCGGCGAGGCCGACGCGCGGGCGATGGCGACCGCCGGCGCCGACATCGTCGTCTGCCACCTCGGCCTCACGACAGGCGGCGCGATCGGCGCGGAGACCGCGTTGACGCTCGACGACTGCATCGGCCGCATCGATGCCTGGGCCGCCGCCGCGAAGGCCGTCAACCCCGACGTGATCGTGCTCTGCCACGGCGGCCCGATCGCCACGCCCGACGACGCGCAGCACGTGCTGCAACGCTGCCCGTCGTGCCACGGCTTCTACGGCGCGAGCTCGATGGAGCGGCTGCCGACCGAGACGGCGCTCACCGAGACGACGCGCCGCTTCACCCAGATCCAGCGTTAAGGAACCACCCACCATGTCCGGCTCCCAATTCGGCAGCTTCCTCCTCGGCCTCGTCGTCGTCGCGATCGTCGTCGCCATCGGCGTCGTGCTGATGCACTGGCTCTACCTGCGCAGCTCGAAGGAGCGCGCGTTCGTGCGCACCGGCCTCGGCGGGCAGAAGGTCGTGCTCGGCGGCGGCGCCTTCGTCCTGCCCATCGTCCACGACGTGATTCCGGTCAACATGAACACGCTGCGCCTCGAGGTCAGCCGCGGTCGCGACAAGGCGCTGATCACCAAGGACCGGATGCGCGTCGACGTGATCGCCGAGTTCTACGTGCGCGTCGCGGCGCACCCCGATGCCGTCGCCTACGCGGCGCAGACGCTCGGCCTGCGGACGATGGAGCCCGACCAGCTGAAGGAGCTCGTCGAGGGCAAGTTCGTCGACGCGCTGCGCACGGCTGCGGCCGAGATGACGATGGAAGAGCTCCACGAGCGGCGCGGCGCCTACGTCAAGCGTGTGCGCGAGGCGGTCGCCGAGGACCTGACCAAGAACGGCCTCGAGCTCGAGGCCGCGTCGCTGACGCAGCTCGACCAGACCGGCATGGAGTACTTCAACCCGAGCAATGCCTTCGACGCCGAGGGCCTGACGCGCCTGACCGAGCAGATCGAGCACCGGAAGAAGCAGCGCAACGACGTCGAGCAGGACACCTTGATCGCGATCCGCAACAAGAACCTCGAGGCCGAGAAGCTCTCGCTCGAGATCGACCGCGAAGGCGAGTACGCGCGCCTCACGCAGCAGCGCGAGGTCGAGATCGCACGCGCCCGCCAGCGCGCCGACGTGACGACCGAGCGCGCCCAGCGCGAGCAGGCCGCCGAGGGCGCGCAGATCGCCGCGAAGCAGACGATCGACACCGCGCGCATCCGCTCGGAGCAGACGCTCGAGCAGGAGCGCATCGGCAAGGAGCGCGCGATCCAGGGCGCCGAACTCGAGCGGCGGATGTCGCTCGAGCTCGCCGAGCAGCAGCGCGCGATCGCGATCGCCCGCGAGAGCAAGGCGCAGAGCGAGGCGCAGGCCGAAGCCGAGACGGCGCGGGCGCTCGCCATCTCGGCCGAGGAGAAGGTCTTCACCGCCCGCGAGGTCGAGATGGCCGAGCGCCGGAAGGCGATCGACCTGATCGCCGCGTCGAACGTCGCCGAGCGCGAGGCGCTGCGCCTGACGTCGGCCGCGCAGGCCGAGAAGACGGCGAGCGCCGACCGCGGCACCGCGCTGCGCGCGCAGGCCGAGGCCGACGCCGACGCCGACAAGATCAAGTCGATGGCGATGCGCGTGCGCGCCGAGATCGAGGCCGAGGGCCTGCGGCTGATGAACGATGCGCACAACATGCTGAGCCCCGAGGCGCGGATGTCGGCGCTGCGCATGCGGCTGGTCGAAAAGGCCGAAGGCATCATCCGCGAATCGGTGCGGCCGATGGAGCGCATCGAGGGCATCAAGATCCTGCAGGTCGACGGCCTCGGCGGCGCGGGCGGCGGCAGCAACGGCGATGGCAGCCACGGCGGCAACTTCTCCGACAGCGTCGTCAACTCGGCGCTGCGCTTCCGGGCGCAGGCGCCGCTCGTCGACCAGCTGCTGCGCGAGATCGGCCTCGAAGGCGGCGACATCCAGCGCCTCGCCGGCAGCGCGAGCGGCGCGCACGCGGCGCTGCCGCCGTCGCCGCCGCCCGCGGCGAAGCGGGAGTGACCGGTGGTCCAGGTCTACGTCTCGAGCGTCATCGACACGAGCGCCGACAACGTCTGGGCGCGCATCCGCGACTTCAACGGCATGCCGCAGTGGCATCCCCTGATCGCCGACAGCCGGATCGAGAACAGCCAGCCCGCCGATCGCGTCGGCTGCGTCCGCCACTTCCACCTGCGCGAAGGCGGCGCGATCCGCGAGCGGCTGCTGGCGCTTTCCGACTACGACTACAGCTGCAGCTACGAGATCCTCGAGAGCCCGATGGGCGTCGAGCGCTACGTCGCGACGCTCAAGCTCACGCCGGTCACCGACGGCGGCCGCTGCTTCGCCGAATGGAGCGCGGAGTTCGACTGCGCGCCGGGCCGCGAGCGCGAGCTGACCGAGTCGATCGGCGGCGGCGTGTTCCAGGGCGGCCTCGACGCCTTGAAGCGCCACTTCGGATCGCGCTGAGCCGATGCTGCAGCGCGTCGTCCGCTCGACCGTCATCGACGCGCCGATCGAACGCGTCTGGGCGGTGCTGCGCGACTTCAACAGCCACGACCGGTGGCACGACGCGGTCGAGGCGAGCCGCATCGAGGGCGGCGAGCGCAGCGACCAGGTCGGCTGCATCCGCAGCTTCACGCTTGCCGACGGCAACCGCATCCGCGAGCAGTTGCTGACGCTCTCGGACCGCGAACACCGCAGCACCTACTGCATCGTCGAGGCGACGGTGCCGCTGCAGCGCTACGTCGCGACACTCAGCCTGAAGCCGGTGACCGACGGCGACCGGACGTTCTGGCACTGGGGGTCGACGTTCGCGACACCGCCCGGCCGCGAGCGCGAGCTGCACGACCTGGTCGCGCGCGGCGTCTACGAGACCGGCTTCGACGGCCTGCGGCGCCACCTGCAGCGTGCCGGCGACGTCGCGCCGCGCGGCCGGGTCGCGACGCTGGCCGGTCTCGACCTGCCGACGCGCCGGGTGGTCGTCGACCGCTACGGCGGCGCCGACGTCCTGCATGCCGAAGCGGCGCAGGCCGCCGCTCCCGGTCCCGGCGAGGTACGGATCCAGCAGCGCGCGATCGGCGTCAACTTCCTGGACGTCTCCCTGCGCCGCGGCGAGCTGCCCGAGCTGCTGCCGCTGCCGGGCGTGCCCGGCATGGAGGCGGCGGGCACGGTGATCGACGTCGGCCCCGGCGTCGACGGCGTGCTGGCGGGCGACCGCGTCGCCTACCTCGGCCCGCGGCCGGGCGCGTACTGCAGCGTGCGCAGCGTGCCGGCCGAATGGATCGTGCGGCTGCCCGCGGCGGTCGACGACGACACGGCCGCGGCGCTGCTGCTCAAGGGCATCACCGCCGACTTCCTGCTGCACGACCTCGGTCACGTCGGCCGGGGCACCCGCCTGCTCGTGCATGCGGCCGCCGGCGGCGTCGGGCTGCTGCTCTGCGCCTGGGCGCGGCGGCTCGGCGCGGTCGTGGTCGGCACGGTGTCGACCGAAGCCAAGGCACACGTCGCCCGCGAGCACGGCTGCGAGCACGTGATCGTGACCGGCCAGTACCGCTTCGCCGACGCCGTGCAGCGGCTCTGCGGCGGCGCCGACGTGATCGTCGACGGCCTGGGCGACGCGGCCCGGGCCGAGAACCTCGCCGCGCTGGCGCGCCGCGGCCACTGGATCAGCCTGGGCCAGGCGAGCGGCCCGCTCGCGCCGCTGCCGCCTGACGCGCTGGTCTCGAAATCGCTCAGCTTCTCGCGGCCGGTCGTCTTCGACTACACAGCCGACCGGGCGCAGCTCGCGCGGCGCGCGGAGCGCGTCTGGGCCGCGCTGGCCGACGGCAGCATCCGCCTGCCGCCGATCGAACGCCATCCGCTCGACGCCGCCGCGCAGGCACACGCGCGGCTCGAGTCGCGCGGGAGCATCGGTGCCCTGATCCTGTCCCCCTGACGAAAGGTCGCCTCACCATGATCGTCGGCATGAACCACTTCACCGTGATCTCGGAACACGAGCGGAAGACGCTCGACTTCTACGTCGGCCTGCTCGGCCTGCGCGTCGGGGAGCGGCCGGATCTCGGCTTCCCCGGCGCCTGGCTGTACGCCGACGGACCGCAGGCCGTGCTGCACGTCTACTTCGACCGCCCGGTGCCGGCGCAGCGCGCCGGCGTCATCGACCACATGGCGTTCAGCGCGCGAGACCTCCGGGCCGTCAAGGCGCGTTTCGACGCGAGCGGGACGCCGTACGACCTGCGACGGCAGGCCGGCGGCGGCCCGTGGCAGCTGTTCTGCCACGATCCCAACGGCGCGAAAGTGGAGCTGGACTTCGATCGGTCGGAGGCGGCTTGAGCCCGCGCGCCTGACCTCGGAGCGTGGGCGGGCGAAATCATCGCCCGCGCCGAGGCGAGTCAGTGCCCGAGACGAGGCGGCGGCGTGCGAGTGCGACCGCCCCATCTGGAGCACTGGCGATCCGCTCGAGACGACGGTGCCCACGGATTCGAACAGGCGGGCATCGATCCGATCCGATTCGGCGACTCGGGTTGCCCGAGGCAACATCGCCGGGTCGTCGGTCCAAAGGGCGCTGAGCGCTGCCATTCGCATGGAGGCTGTCGCGTCCAGCGACCTGCCGTGATCGATGAGATCGCCGTTCCTGTCGACCTTCGCAGCGACGGACTCGACGACGTACGTCTCGAAGTGGTCAGGCTTTCGGTCCGGGCCAAGGCACGAGCGTCCCTGCAGCCACCTCTGGTTGAACTGCGCGTACCTTCAATCCGATGAGTGCTCGCCCGATCCGGGGCGGCTGACATCGTTCTCGGTCGCTGCCGACGCCAACGCCCCCAAGACCGTCTGTCTTACAACAGACTCGACCGCGGCGCCTGCGATCATGGCGTTGGCTTGCGCCTTGCGAGGCACGCGCCGTTCGACGACCGTCATGCCGCGGGTATGGCGCCCGGTACATTCAGCCACCAAGTGGGCGGGGCTGAAGGTCATGCATTCGGGCGCCACCAGGGCGGCGGCGGCAGTCGGGTCGTAGAGCGACATGGGAAGACGGCCGTCCGGGCTGGCAATGCGCACATAACCGAGCAGCAGGTCAGCCAGCAGTTCGGCCTTGTCGGTACCGATCGAACGCAACGTCTCGGCATCGGACGCATGGACGCGAACCTGCCGGCAGGCGTCCAGGCCGACCATGTGCAGCGGCACCTCGGCATCGAGCACGGCGTTGATCGATTCAGGGTCGACGAACGCGTTGAACTCGGCGGCCGCCGTGTGGTTGCCCGGACCTGCGCTGCCGCCCATCCACATCAGAGTGCCGATGCGAGGGGCGAGATCAGGGCGGCGCTGCAGAACCAGCGCGATGTTGGTGAGCGGCCCGAGGGCCAGGATGTTGGCCGAGGCGACCACACGCGATTCCGAAGTCGGCCCGGCGACTCGCTCCGCAATCGAAGGCCCGGCGCGGCGACCGCTTTCATCGTTGCCGTCAGGCAGATCGAAGCTGTCGAGATACTCGATCAGCGCAGTCACCGCGTCTTTCGGGGCCACGACCGTTCGTTGCAGCGGAAGGCTGCGCCCGGCCGATGCCATAGCGTCCTCGCCGAGCACGCTCTGTGCCGTCACCAGTTCCCCTGCGAGAGGCTGCGCCGCGCCAGTGTGGATGGGAAAGGCCCACGCGAACAACGCGGCCGAGCGCAACGCATTGCCGACCACCACGTCGATCGGTGCGTTGCCGGCCACCAGCGACATGCCGTCCACGACCCACCCCGGCGCATGCGCGAGGGTGAGCACGGCTGCCAGGTCGTCGAAGCCGAGGTCGGTGTCGATCCAGACGTGTTGCATGCGTTCAGGTCGGGTCATCGTGCCGGGCGGGTGGGTGTCGCGTTTCGTCTTTCAGACGGTGGTTCCGGTCACTTCAAATAGGCTTGCACGAGGCGGATCCAGAAGGTCGCCGTGGTCGGCAGGATGTTGTCGTTGAAGTCGTAATTCGTGTTGTGCACCATGCAACCGGGGCCGGTGCCTGGCTTGCCATCGCCGTTGCCCACGATGAAATAGCTGCCCGGCACCACGTCGAGCATGAAGGCGAAGTCGTCGCTCGCCTGCAGCGGCGCCATGTTCGCCACCAGCGCCTCTGGCCCCATCGAAGCCAGCGCGACATCGCGCGCGAACTCGGTGACCAGCGTGTCGTTGATGCACGGCGGCGACTTCCATTGGTAGTCGACGTTGGCCGTGGCGCCGTGGACCGAGGCCTGGGCATGCGACATGGCGATGATGCGGTCGCGCAGGAAGGCCCGCACTTCCGGTCGGCGCGCACGCACCGTGAGCCTCAGCTCGGCGCTGCCGGGAATGACGTTCGCCGCCTCGCCTGCATGCAGGGCGCCGACGGTCACCACCGCCATGTCGTTCGGGTCGACCTCGCGCGACACCAGGGTCTGCAACGCAAGGACGAGATGGGCTCCGACCACGATCGGATCGACCGTGGTGTGCGGCATCGCGCCGTGGCCGCCCTTGCCGACGATGGTGATGACGGCCGTGTCCGACGAGCTGTAGATCGGCCCGGCCAGGAAGCCGAATTGGCCGGCGGGAAAGCCCGGCTCGTTGTGGAACGCGAAGATGGCGTCGCAGGGGAACCGCGTGAAAAGCCCCTCTTCCACCATCTTGCGGGCGCCCATCAGGCCTTCCTCCGCGGGCTGGAAGATGAGGTTCAGCGTGCCGTCGAAGGGCTTGCTCGCCGCGAGGATCCGGGCGCTGGCGAGCAGCGTGGCCGTGTGGCCGTCATGGCCGCAGGCATGCATGCGGCCGGCATGGCGGCTCGCATACGGAAGGCCGGTGGTCTCGGTCATCGGCAGGGCGTCCATGTCGGCGCGCAGGCCGAGACGCCTCGGGCCGGTGCCATTGCGCAGGGTGCCGACGACGCCAGTGCCGCCGAGCCCGCGCGTCACCTCGTAGCCCCACAGGGCCAGTCGCTCGGCGACCAAGTCGCTGGTGGCGAACTCCTGGTAGCCGAGCTCCGGGTTCGCGTGGATGAGTCGTCGCAGGCCGACCATCTCGTCGGTGGTCGCCGCGATGCCCGGATGAATGGAAGCCTCGATCATGGATACCCGCCTCTGTCTGGAACCTTGGCTGCCGATGCCCGCGCGACGGCCGCTCGGACACGACGCTCGAGTGTTGTCTCAATCAGTCGAGATGTCGCCGGCCTCGATTTTGCTTGTTTCAGCAGCCGCAAGTCCGTTCCGGATACGATCCATCACCAATGCCCATCCCGCCCTTCTCTACCTCGACGTCCTTCGATCTGCCCCGTCGCCGGCTCGGCCTGAGGGTCCTCGCGCTCGCCGCTGGCTTCGGCGCTGCCCGCTTCAGCCGTGCGGCCGCTGGCCGCGGGACCGCGGTGCTCGGCATCGATGCCGATCCGCCGACGCTCAATCTCGGCACGACCACCGACTTCACCGCCGGCGACGTGTCTGCGAAGGTCCTCGAGGGCCTCGTCTGGCTCGACCCGCAATACAACGCCAAGCCGTCGCTCGCGGCTGCGTGGACGGTATCTCCAGACGGCAAGACCTATCGCTTCAGCCTTCGCAAGGGCGTCAAGTGGCACGACGGCAAGGACTTCAGCAGCGCGGATGTCCAATACAGCCTGCTCGAGGTGGTCGCCAAGCTGCACCCGCGCGCGTCGCCGGTCTTCAAGGAGCTCGGCATGCAGATCGATGCGCCCGACCCGCAAACGGTCGTGATCACGCTGCAAAAACCGTATGCGCCTTTCCTGTCCCAGCTCACCGTGTTCGATGCGCCCATGCTGCCGCGGCATCTCTACGACGGCACGGCAGTGGTCACGAACCCGGCCAACCAGAAGCCTGTCGGTACCGGCCCTTTCAAGTTCGCCGAGTGGAAGCGCGGCTCCAGCATCCGGCTGGTCCGCAACGACCAGTACTGGGACGGCGACAAGCCATTCCTCGAGTCGATCATCTTCCAGGTGATACCGCAGCCGACCAACCGGGTGCCCGCGCTGCAGGCCGGCGAGATCGACGAGCTGCTCGACTACTACACGCCCAAGCCCGAGGTGCCGCGCATCCTGGCGGACAAGGGCCTCGTGCCGCGACGTGGCGTCAATATTCCGGCGGTCTACTTCCTGATGTTCAACACCCGGGCGCCGGTGCTCGCAAGGAAGGAATCGCGGCATGCGCTCGCCTTCGCGATCGACCGCAATCGGCTCGTCAAGCAGGTGATGAACGGCCTGGCGCGGCCGGGCGCGGGTGCGTTCGGCGACGGCTTCAAGTGGCTGTTCAACGACGAGGTGTCGTACGCGAAGAAGTACCCGCTCGATCCGGCCCGTGCCAAGGCCCTGGTTACGAAGCTCGGCATGAAACCCGGCGAGACCACGCTGCGCATGCCGTTCGACGCGAGCCGCGCCCAGATGCGGGCGCTGTCGCAGATCCTTCAGGACAACCTGCGCCAGATCGGCCTCGAGGTGAAGCTCGAGCCGCTCGAGCGCTCGGTCTACTACGACCGGGTGTTCGCGAAGAAGGACTTCGACATGACGCTCGGTTCCTACTTCTCGGCCGGTGATCCAGCCATCGGCTACACCCGGCTCTACAACACCTACGCCGGCACGGCGCCCAACACCAACGCGAGCGGCTACGCCAATCCGAAGGTCGACGAGATGCTGGCGCGAGCGGCCAGCCTGGTCGACCGCGACGCGCGGGCCAGCGTCTACAAGGAACTGCAGGTGGTGCTCAACGAGGACCTGCCGACGCTGGTGCTGTTCGACGAAGAGACGGTCGACACCGCGACGAAGAAGCTGACCGGCGTCTTTCCGGCACTCGATGCGCGCGACCAGTGGGCCGGTGTGAAGCGGATCGATTGAGCCGTGGCATCGTCCCAGGTCCATGCCCGCGTCGGGTAGCGCCCGTTCCGACCCCGCCGGCCCATGCATATCTTCATCTTGCGGCGCTTGCTGCACGCACTGCCCTTGCTGCTCGCGGTGGTGGTGCTGAACTTCCTGTTGATCGCTTTCACCCCGGGCGACCCCATCACGCTGCTGGTGGGGGACTTTCCCGCCCCCGCCGAGTACATCGAGCAGATGCGTCGTGAGTTCGGGCTGGACCAGCCGGTCGCGCTGCAACTCGTGCGCTATCTCGGCAAGGTCGTTCATGGCGACTTCGGCTATTCGTTCGCCAATCAGCAGCCGGTGTCGACATTGATTCTCGCCCGGCTCGGCGCCACGCTCGAGCTGACACTCAGCGCGCTCGGCTTCGCGAGCATCGTCGGCATCGGCTTCGGCGTCGTCGCCGCCCGTGCCCGCGGAGCTGTCGCCGACTCGACGATCCAGGGGCTGTCGTCAGCCGGCTATTCGATTCCCGACTTCTGGCTCGGGCAGCTGCTGATCCTCGGCTTCTCCATCGGCCTCGGCTGGCTGCCGTCGCAGGGCTACAACCCGATCCGGGGCGTGACGCCGGGCTGGGCCGGAATCCTCGAGCACCTGCGCTATCTCGTCCTGCCGGCCTTCGCGCTTTCGCTGCGGTACTTGTCGCTCATCAGCCGCATCACCCGCGCTGCCATGCTGGAAGTGATGGATGCGGACTACATCCTGGCCTCTCGCGCCCGGGGCGCCTCGGAATGGACGGTGGTGGTCGGCCATGCGCTGCGCAACGCGGCCGCTCCGGTGATGACGGTGATCGGCTACAACGTCGGCTTCGTCCTGGCCGGCTCGGCCTTGATCGAAGCGGTGTTCGCCTGGCCGGGCATCGGCAGGTTGCTCTACGAATCGATCTCCAAGCGCGACTATCCCGTCATGCTCGCCATCCTGTTGATGGTTTCGGTAACGGTCGTGATCGCCAACCTCGTCACCGACATCGTCCACCGCATGATCGACCCCCGGATCGAGCGCGCATGAAGCGGCTCGTCGCGTCGCCGTCGTCGGTTCTCGCGAGGGCCTTCCTGGTACTGCTCCTGGCGCTCGCGGTGTTCGCGCCGGTCGTGGCCGGCCACGACCCGATGGCAGGCAGCGCCGACTCCCTGCTGATGCCTGGCGTCGGCGGTCACTGGCTCGGCACCGATGATCTCGGCCGCGACGTCTGGGCACGGACCGTCTTCGGCAGCCGCGTGTCGCTCATCGTCGGCGTCGCGAGCGCGTTCTTCGCGGTGGTCGCGGGCGTGCTGGTCGGAGCCCTGGCCGGCTACTTCGGCGGCTGGCTCGACACACTGCTGATGCGCATCGCCGAGCTCTTCCAGACGCTGCCGCGCTTCGTGGTGGCCCTGATCGTGATCGCCCTGTTCGGCACGAGCGTCATCAAGATGATCGTCGTGATCGCGGCGCTTTCGTGGCCCCAACTGGCACGGGTGGTGCGGGCCTCGGTCGCGACGCTGAAGCAGTCGCAGTTCGTCGACGCGGCGCGGGTGGCCGGCATGGGAGACGCATCGATCATCGCCCGCGAGATCTTGCCGAACGTCGCGGCGCCGATCATCGTGCTCGCATCGCTCGACATCGCCATGGCCATCCTGATCGAGGCATCGCTCAGCTTCTTTGGCCTGGGCGACCCGAACCAGGTGTCGTGGGGCGCGATGCTCAACGATGCGCAGCAGTACCTGCGTGACGCCTGGTGGATGTCTGCCTTCCCGGGCCTCGCGATCGCTCTGACGGTGCTGTCCTTCAACAAGCTCGGCGACTCGCTGAACGACGCCTTCCATCCGCGCAAGCGGAATCGGCAGGCGACCGGTCTCGCCGTCGGGGCCGACGGCAGCGGAGCTCTGCCCGGGCCCGGCTCGATCGATGGCGCCTTCGCTGCAGACCCGGTCGCGATCGAACGCTCCGACGGCGCCTACCTGAAGCCGTCGCCGTGAATGCCAGCGCCCGACCGTTGCTCGAGGTCCGCGGCCTGAGCGTCGACGTCGGCCGGGGAACGCAGGCCCTGCGCGTGGTCAACGACGTGTCGCTCGACGTCGCGCGTGGCGACGCGGTCGGGCTGGTCGGCGAGTCGGGCTCGGGCAAGTCGATGACGGCCTTCGCGATCATCAACCTGTTCGCCTCCCCGGACGCTCGGGTGGCGGAGGGCGAGGTACTGCTGGAAGGTCGCAATCTCGCCCGACTCTCGCAAGCCGAGATGAAGACCGTGCGTGGTGGACGCATCGGCATGGTCTTCCAGGATCCGACCAGCTATCTCGATCCGCTGATTCCGGTCGGCCGCCAGATCGCCGAGCCGCTGCGCGCGCACGGCCAGACCGACCGGCTCGACGCGCGGGTGCTGGAGCTGATCGACATGATGGAGTTGCCGCACGCCAAGCAGGTGGCTGCCAAGTACCCGCACGAATTGTCGGGCGGCATGCGGCAGCGCATCCTGATCGCGTCGGCGCTCGCCCTGCGGCCTGCACTGTTGATCGCCGACGAGCCGACCACCGCCCTCGATGTGACGGTGCAGGCCGCCATCCTGTCGCTGTTGACGCGATTGCGGAAGGAGCTCGACCTGGGCATCCTTCTCATCACCCACGATCTGGCCGTCGTCGCCGAGGCCTGCCAGCGAATCTGCGTGATGTACGCCGGTCAGATCGTCGAGACGAACGAGGTCGCGTCGCTGTTCGAGCGGCCTCGCCATCCCTACACCCAAGGGCTGCTTGCCAGCATCCTTCACCCGCGGTCGCGCGCGCGCTCGCTGTTTTCGATTGCCGGCGGAGTGCCGGTGGCAGGGCACTGGCCGCAGGGCTGCCGCTTCCATCCGCGGTGCCCGATCGCACGGCACGGGCTGTGCGACGTGCTCGCGCCGGCATTGCGGGGTAGCGGCAGCCGGGACACAAGTGCGGCGGCAGTCAGCGGATCCGAAGCGGCAGGCGGCGCAGCGGATCGATGCCTGCTGAGCGATGAACCGGTCGCGGTCGACGCCTGGGGTCACCGGTCGGCGGATTCGCCCTCGATCTCCGTTGGATCGACGGCCGTGGGTGATCGAACAGCGATCGACGATCTCCAGTTGTCCGCACCGGTGCCGAAAGCGAGCGCCCCCGAGAGCCACCCGTCCGACGCACGGGCAGAAGTGCGAACAGGCGTCCCCCTTCTTGCAGCGCGCAACCTGAGTCGCCTGTTCGCGGTGCGAGGCAGCGGCGGCCTGTTCCGCGCGAAGACTTTGCAACGCGCTGTCGATGACGTCAGTCTGCAAATCTACCCCGGAGAAGTGCTCGCGGTGGTCGGCGAAAGCGGCAGCGGCAAGACGACGCTCGGCCGCATGCTTCTCGGTCTGACGGCGCCGAGCGAAGGCTCGGTCGACTACAAGGGCGTGCCGATCGCCCGCATGGACCGTGATGCCAGGCGAACCTTCCGCCGCGAGATGCAGGTCGTGTTCCAGGACACCGGCGGGTCGCTGAATCCGCGGCATTCGATCGGTCACAGCGTCGGGCTTCCCCTGGTTCACAACCGCGGCCTCAGCCGCAGAGCAGCGGCGCAGGAAGTGGACGCCTTGCTCGATCAGGTCGGCCTGCCCCCTTCCCACTTCCGCGACCGGCTGCCGCATGAGTTGTCGGGCGGCCAGCGGCAACGTGTCGGCATCGCGAGAGCACTGGCATCGAATCCATCGGTGATCGTGGCCGACGAGCCGGTGTCCGCGCTCGACGTTTCGATCCGGGCGCAGATACTCCGGCTGATGGACGACCTGCGTCGCGAGAAGCAGCTGTCCTATCTGTTCATCACCCACGACCTGGGCGTTGTCCGCGCGATGGCCGACCGGGTCATGGTGATGACGCAGGGCCGGGTGGTCGAAAGCAACACTGTCGATGCACTGCTGAACGCACCGCAGCACGAGTACACGCGACGGTTGCTCGCCGCGACTCCGGTCCCGAATCCTTCCAGACGAAGGAATGCGGCATCCGATGACTGAAGGCGTGGCGCTGCAGCCGGCAGCATCGGTCGTCGCTGTCGATGCCTTCGTCGTGCACGAGACGGCGAATGGGCCACTCGATGGGATCGGCAGCTTGTCGATCGCCTGAGCGGACCGTCGCCCGTCGCCTGCTCAGCCCGCCTCGACTCGCCCATGCGCATCCACTCGCACTTCACCGAACCGACGACCGCCTACTGGCAATGCATTCTCGAAGCCGATGCATCGGTACAGCTGGATCCACCGTGGCGCTTCGCTTATCCGGCGCGTCTACCGGACGGAAAGTTGCTGATGCTGCCGATCAGAGCGTTGCCCGCCCGCCCGGCGGTCGTCGATGGTCCGGAAGGTGACCTGCAGCCGCCCGCCTCCGCGGTCGCCTCGCTGATCCTGAACCAGGCCTCCATGGAAGTCGTCGAGACGCTCGGGCTCATGCTCGCCGACCGGCTGCGTCGATGGATGCCCGACAGGATCATCGGCCTGCCCACTCTCGGCTTGCCACTCGCCGCGGTGGTGGCCCGGGCGCTCGGTCATGCGCGATACGTGCCGATGGGTTACTCGAGGAAGTTCTGGTACGACGAGGCCTTGTCCACGCCGGTTCAATCGATCACCTCGCCCAACGCCGGCCGGCGTCTCTACCTCGATCCGAACCTGCGCCCGTTGATCGAGCGCGATCGGCTCGTGATCGTGGACGATGCGGTGAGCAGTGGCTCCACACTCGCCGCGGCATGGGAATTCCTCGAGTCGCAAGGGGGCCATGTGGTCGGCGCCGGGGTGGCCATGCGGCAAGGCACGCGCTGGATCGACCGCCTCGGCCCACCGCGGGCAGGCAACGTCGTCGGCGTGCTCGACAGTCCGTTGCTCGAGGCGGTCGAGGACGGATGGGTCCCGCAGAGCTAGATGCTTTCGTCCGAGCCCATCGGAGCTGCCATGTCTGGCAAGCGTCGTGCAAGTCGATCGAACTCTTCGCCGTGGGTTGCCTTCCACTCCCGCCGGGTCGTCTCGTCGAACCACGCCGCATCGAGCCCGTTCATCATGAAACTGCGCAGGTCGGCCACGCTGAAGTCGAATTCCTCGATCATCTTCAGCCACGCCTGCGTCGGCGTCACGCCATGCAGTGTCGGATCGTCTGTATTGGGATGGATGCGCAAACTCAAACCGGGCATCTTGCGGATCGGATGATCGAGCGCCCAACGGTCTTTCGCCAAGGTGCGCAGGTAGTAGGAGTTGGTAGGAACGACCGTGAACACGATGCCCCGCTCACCACACTCGCGTGCATAAACCGGCGCGTCGACGACGGTATAGCCATGGTCGATCCGGTCCACCTTCAGCAACTCGATGGCTGTCCGCACGTTCGTCCACGGCATCCCGAACTCTCCGGCATGGGCGGTCGTCTTGAGCCCGCCACGGCGCGCCGCGGCGTAAGCGTCCACGAACAGTTCTGGCGGGCGGTCGACCTCGCTGTAGTCGATGCCGATGCCGACCACCTCGTCCCGAGGGCGACCGACCACCCACTCGACCATTTCGGTGGCAGCCCTTGGCGAGGCCTCCCGATCGATCGACGGGATCAATCGCCCGATGATGCCGAAGTCTGCCCGCGCGTCGCGCACGGCCCGAACGATCGCCTCCAGGGCCAGGGAATAGGAGATGCGCGACTGGATCGCTGTTCCTGTGGGGTTCCAGAAAAATTCTGCATGGCGAACGTTGTGAGCCGACGCATCCTGCAGGTACTCGTACGCGATGCGATGAAGGTCGTCCGGCGTCCGCAGCAGCCAGGCGTCGAGCGCCCGCAGTGCCTTCAACACGCCTGTCGGCTTTTCGCCTCGCAGATAGAACGCATCGATTTCGTCGGCGCCCAGCGGCGCCTTCGCCCGATGTGCCAGCTCCCTGAACGTCGCGTGCCGCACCGTGCCGAGCAAATGCGCATGCAATTCGACCTTCGGGATGTCCCGACAGAACGCTTCAGCGATGTGAGTCATCCTTGCTCGCAGGTCTCGAGGATCGCCAGCGAACTGCCAGCGCTTCTCCGGTCAGCAGCACCTCGATTCAAAATCGGTGGCGGACGCCGAGCGTCAGCAGCGTCTGTTCACGACCGCTCGACGCATTGAACCCGAAAATGTTCGCGGCGGTCGCGTCTCCGGTGGCACGTTGGTAGATCACGTTCGCAAACAAGTCGCTGCGCTTCGACAGGACGTAGTCGAACTGCAGGTTCAGCTGACTCCACTTCGGCTGCTTTCCGGTGACCGAATAGTCACCGTTGGTTTGCATCAGTGCGACGCCGAGAATGATCTGCGGCCTGACGCTATAGTTGATGCTGACATTGTAGTTGCGAAGCGTCAGGCCGCTGCTGTCGAGGTAATCGAATTCGACATTGCTGAAATAGGCTCCAAGAACGGCCGGTCCGGTGGTGTAGAGAGTGCCGATGCCCGATACGGTTTGCTTGGACACTCCTGCATTCGGGCGCTGTGCGCTTCTGTTGAAGATCAACAAACCGCTCGCGTAGTCGTTGCCGATGGCCCCATTCGGGCTGGTCAGACTGTTGGGGTTGTTCATGCGGGCGTAGACGATTCCTCCGTTCCAGCCCTTGTTCGAATAACCGAGACCGACACTGTAGGCGTTGTTGTCCGACTGGGATGCGCTCTCGCTCAACCCGTAGACGCCTGTGAAATTGATCCCGGCGATCGAAGGGCTGATGTATTTGATGGAATTTTGGATACGGATATTGTTGTAAGCATTGTCGTTGTCGCCGATCGCGACCCCGTTGCTCGCAATCAGGACGGGCCCCAGGTAGTCGTGCACCGTGTCGTACTGGCGGCCGAAGGTGAGCGCGCCCCAACGCTTGTCGCTCAATCCAACGAACGCCTGGCGCCCGAACCCTCTTCCGTTCTGGGAGAGCGCGCCCGTCATGACATTGAACCCCATTTCCAGGGTGAACACTCCACGCAGTCCATCACCAAGATCTTCGCTGCCTCGAAAGCCGAGACGCGGGTTTTGATTGGTACCGCTGACGGCATGTCGACGACGCACCCCTCCTTCGTCCGTCACGTAGCCGACGCCCGCAGAAATGAGGCCATAAATGTTGATGCTCGAGGGCTGGGCGGCGACGGCGGGCGACGGAACTTCCTTGTTCGGCGAAACGACGTCGACACCCGGCTTGTCGACGTCTGGAGACGGGACCGCGGCGCAGGCCGCTCCCGCGAATAGAAAGCTGCACGCGCCGGCTCGCAGGTGCCGCGCTGCACTTGCGATCTGTTCTTTCCGAGCCTCTGGCTCATGCGCGAGCGGCAGCGACGCGCCGGCATGCCTGCTTGGCTCGACGGTCTCCAACTCGCTGTGTGCGCGGGCCATTGCGCAAGCCGTACGGTTCATGTGAGGACTTTCGAAGGTTCGGAGCTGCAAATTGGACCGTCGGCCAAAGCAACAGACATGCCAACGACGGAGCGCACATTTGCGGTCGACGACGTACAGCGCAATCGAACCGCGACCGGAGCGCCCGGCGTTGAGACGACCTCGAGGTGACGCCGGCGGTACAGCAGACATGTGTGAACGATGCTTGCGGCCACCGCGACATCGGGACAGGGCAGCTCGTCTTCCGCAGCGTCGCCCGACCGGCTACCGGTACTTTCCGCCCTGCTCTAAATCGGGTGCCGCAGGCCGGTTTGCAGGCCCTGGCGCTACCGCAGCCTCACGCTGCCGGCATCGACTCGCGCGTCGACCGCAGCGGCGACCGCAAGGGGCCGGACGCCTGTGCCAGTGCGGCACCGAAGACGAGGGCCAGGTCGAGGATCGGCACCGCGCCGCTGCCTGCATCGAAGCAGGAGCAGGTGATGTCGGACCAGCGTGCCGGCTGTGCGGGCAAGGCCGCGGCCATGTCGTCTTCGACCTGACAGCGCTGTGGCGGCTGGGCCATCCACAAGCCGCCGAACTGCACGCTGCCGGCGCGCTGGCCGGGGACCATGTAGACACCGAGGTAGCGCCGATCGGCAGTGCGTGCCCCATGCGACAGCCACGCGCCGATGTCGAGAACCGGAATGCACTGATCGTTCCACAACAGCGCGTGGCGGGCATGGCCCGGTGTCAGCGCAAGCTCGATGACCGCAGGCGCGTGCATCAGGTGCACCTGATGCTGCTCACCGACCGCAGCGCGACAGCCGCCGCCGAAATCCAACAGCCACGCCAGGCTCATGACGCCTCCGTCGCGACGAGGTACGCCGTCAACGCATCGACTGACGTCAAGCCCGCACTCGCCCCCGTGTAGGTGACGATGCCGCGCAGCGGCGTGCCCGGCAGCGCCATGGCCGGCGGCAGCGGGAACACCATGGCGTCGGATTGCGGCACCCTGTGCAGGTCGTCGCAGAGCAGCCCGAGCACGCCATCGCCTGCACTCAGCAGCGCACAGATGCGACGTTGGGCCAGCGTCGCCTGCGTGGGCTGCAGATCGTCGTCGAGGCTGTAGACCGGCCAGCGGTCTGTACCCGAAGCCATCCAGCCGATACCGCCCGGCGGCGGCTGCACCGGGTCGAGGTCGGCCGCCGGCTCGAGCGTGCGCAACGCCGACTGCGGCAACACCAGCCGGTGCGGGCCGAACACGAGGGCCGCGTAGTGCGAAGCAGCGTTCACGGGCGCAGCAGCCTTCGAGGCAGACGCGGCGTTCACCGGGGGCGAGGCAGCGTTCATGGCGTCTGCACCACCGACGTCAGGCGTTCGACGTGACGCAGCAGCTCGTCGTCGTTGAACGGCTTCGTCAGGTACACGTCGACGCCTGCGGCCTGCGCCTGCTTGCGGTGTTTGTCGGTCGAACGCGAGGTGATCATGATGATGGGCAACTCGCGCGTCGCTTCGCGCGAGCGCAGGTGGCTCGTCAGTTCCAGGCCGTTCATGCGCGGCATCTCCATGTCGACCAGCATGATGTCGGGCCGCAGCTTGTCGATCATCGCCGCCGCCTCGATGCCGTCGCTGGCGCTGCGAACGTCGAATCCGGCATCCTTCATGACCTGCGCTGCGGCGCGCCGTGCCGACATCGAATCGTCGACCACCAGGGCGCTTCTGCGGCTCTCCGTGCGCACGCTGGCCGGCGCCGCCGGCGTCGATGCCGACGGGTGATTCGCCACCGATCGCGTCGAGGCCACGGGCGCTGCGCGCAGCAGCTGCGCCAGGTCGAGCACGGGCGCAATGCTGCCGTCACCCAGGATGGTGACGCCGATCACGCCGCGCGGCTTGACGACGAAACGCCCGAGGTCCTTGACCACCAGCTCCTGCGAATCGAGCACGTCCTGCACGCGAACCGCGCGCAGCGTGCCTTCGTCGGTGCGCACCAGCAGTGCCGGGAACCAGTCGCGTCCGCGGTCGTCGTCGGCCGGCCGGTCCAGCAGACTGTGGATGTCGTTGAGCGGGTGCACCGCTTCGCCGTAGTGATACATCAGCCCGTTGCCGACCTGCTGAACGCGGTCCTGCGTGACGTAGTGGATGTCCTGCACACCGTAGCTCGACACCGCCATGGTCTGGCTGCCGACCTTGATCAGCAGGCCGTTGGTCGTCATCAGCGAGACGGGCAGGCGGATCTCGACGCTCATGCCCCGACCCGTCGTGCTGGCAAGGCGCAGCGCGCCCTTCATGCCCTGGATGCGCTCGTTGACCGCGTCCATGCCGATGCCTCGGCCCGACACCTGCGTGGCCGCGTCGCGCGTCGAGAAGCCGGCCACCAGGATCAGCCGCGCCAGCTCGTCTTCCGAAGGCGTCGCTCCGGCGCCCAGCAACTGCAGTTGCCGCGCCTTGGTCAGGATGCGTGCGTAGTCCAGGCCTGCGCCGTCATCGATGCAGCGCACCACGATCGACGCCCCCTCGCGCCCGAAGTGCAGGTCGATGCGGCCGCTGAACGGCTTGCCGCTTCGTGCGCGAACGTCCGCGGTCTCGATGCCGTGGTCGACCGCATTGCGCAGCACATGCATCAGCGGGTCGACCAGCTCGGCCAGGATGTGGCTGTCGATCGAGGTTTCGCCGCCGTGCACGTGCAGGTCGACCTGCTTGTCGAGCAGGCGGCTGGTCTGGCGCACGCTGCGCTGCAGGCGCGCCTCGATCGTGCCGATGGTGACCATGCGCGTCTTCATCACCGCGGCCTGGTTGTCCAGGTGCAGCCGGCCCTGGGTTTCGAGCAGATCGGCCAGCGCACCGAGCCGCTCCTCGCTGGCTGCCGAAAGCTCGCGCGAGTCGGTCGCCGCTTCGGTCAGGTGGCGTGTGACGGTCTGCAGTTCGTTGTAGTGCTCGAACTCGAGCGCATCGAAGTCCCCTTGCGGGCCCGCGCTGGCCGGGCCGTTGCGCCGCGGGGCATTCAGCGGCGTCGTGACGCCGCGCACGTCGACGAGCTGTTCGAGCTCGCCGGTCAGGCGCTGCAGCTGCTGGTTGTGGCGCGTGACGGCACGCGTGTGTTCGATGGACAGCCTCAACTGTTCCTTGATCTGGGTGTTGGCGATCATCGTCTCGCCGACCAGCCGCAGCAGTTCGTCGACGACCGACGCCGCCACGCGCAGGGTCGGGCCCGCTTCGGCCGCACTGCCCGATGGTGCGGGGCGGGTGTCTGCCGTCGCCAGCGCCGGCACCGTGTGCCGAACGGGCGAACCTTCGATCTCGCCGTCCGTGCCGGTGGCCGTGTCCGCGTCGGAAAAGGCCGCCTCGGCCGCCTCGTCGATGCGGTTGGCCCAGTCGAGCACCTGCTGGAACACGGGCAGCGCATCGGCCGGCGTCCGGCCATCACCGCGCACGGCCTCGCTCATCTCCTCCAGGCAGTCGGCGGCGCGCGACATCAGCGCGCAAAGCGCCCGCGGCGGCATCGCTCCATGGCGCGTGAGCGCGATCAGGATGTCTTCGAGATGGTGCGTCAGGTTGGCGATGCCGAGGACGCCGACGGTGTTGGCCGCGCCCTTGAGCGTGTGAGCCGCGCGCTTGGCGATTTCGAGGTCGGCCGACGAACCGCTGCCCGCCGCGATGCGCTGCACCGCGCTTGCGAACTCGGCGCTTTGCAAAGGCAGTTCCTGCAGCAGGCTGTCGACGAGCTCCGCATTCACGTCGGCTGGCAGTGCCAGCGACAGGTCGTCGGCGCTAGCCGTGGTGGCGCGCGCTTCGGTGCCGGCCTGGCGCACCATCGACACGGCAGGCAACGCGCCCTCGAGGTCGACCATGCCCATAGCGTCGAGCGCATCGGGCCATCGCGCGTCGGTCAGCACCTCGGCCAGCGCAGAGGCGGCCGAAGGATCGGTGGGCGCGGCGAGGTAGCTGCGCACGGATCGCGACCACTCGGTCATCCAGCGCTGTTGATACGGTGTCAGGCCGGCGTCGACCGTCTGCGCGACGCGGCGGACCACGAAGCCGAAGACCCACTGCAGCGCCGTCAGTCCGACCGCCTGCGAGACCGACGCGAAACGCTCGAGCATCTCGGCGCAACTGGCCATCACCTGGCGGCGTTGCACGGCGTCCCGGTCGGTACCGGCACATTCGACTTCGCCCTTGAACGTCTCCGCGAAGGCGTCGAACTCGGTCGCCAGCAAGGCCAGGTTCTCGGGGTCGCATTCCTGCACTTCCGCCGGCAACGGCGGCAGAGAGTCCGCAGGCAGCAGCGGCGATTCGTCCGCAGGCAGTGGCGGCGAAGGGTCTTCTGCCAGCGGCGTCGGCGGCTGTGCTTCTCCGGCGTCCTCGGCCAGTGGCGCGAGGTCGGTGAACACCGAATCCAGGGTTTCTGCGGCCAACTGCAGTTCGTCGATGCCGTCGGACAACGGCGCCAGGTCGGTGAAGACCGAATCGATCTTGGTGAGGTCGACGGGCTCGGGCAGTGCGGCCGCTGCGCCGTCGTCCGGCGTCGGCTCGGGCAGGCTTTCGGCATGTCCATGCGATGGTTGCGTGTGCTGTGAACACAGCAGGCGCAATCGGCCGAGGTCCGCGCCGACGAGCGGTCGAGGCCATGTCTCGTCGCTCAGGCAGGCGAGCAGCACTTCGGCGCTCCCCCGGTCGCTCGGGTGCATGGCGCAGTCGAGCATCGCGACCGCGAAGTCGAGCAGCAGCAGCGCCGTGCCTTCGACCGACGCAGGGTCGTTGCGCAATGCGATCAGGTTGTCCGCGACATGCAGCGATGCCTCGGACAGATCGCGCCTGTCGGCGGCAGCCGCTGCGTCGACGACCGGCTCGAGCGCCAGCGCGTACTGCTCGAGGTCACTCTCGCGGCGCACCCCGGAACCCGAGGCTTGCATCAGTGCCTCGATGGCAATGCTCAGGTCCTCGGCAGACGCATCCATCGCTGGCGGGTGCACCAGCGCCGGCAACTCCGTCGACTGTGCTTCGAACACCCCGAGCAGGCTGTCGGCGTGCTCCAGCAGGATGTCGGGCGCCTCGCCGGCCGTGTCGTCCTGCGCGATGGCTTCGGCCGCCGGTGGTGATGGCGGCTCCTCCTCCGCCGCTGCACCGCCGGACTGGGCAACGGGCGTGGGGCTCAGGGCGGACTGGCCCAGCGTGTCGGCCAGCCTGCGGCGCCCCAGGTCGGAGGGGCGGAAAGGCCACCATGCGCCGTCGACCAGCCCCACCACGCCATCGATCGCTGCACGTTGGTCCGGCGTGGCGACATAGGCAGCGACCGCGTCCGGCCAGCATTGCAGGGCGCTCGATTCGGCTTCGAGCAGCGGGCGGGCCTGCTTGTCGATGAGGTCGAGGTTGGCCTGGATCCACTCGCAAGCCTGTTGCAGCCCGCCGGCACCGGCCGCCGTCGCTTGCTGGGCGAAGCGGGCCAGCAGGGTCTGGCAACGCTTCAGCAGGCGCGCCGCGGCAGCGGCGTCCCGGCCTGCGCCGGGCTCTGCCGCGCAGGCCGCGAGCAGGTCACGCTCGAACAGCGCCACGGCATGGCTGAGCTGCAAAGGATCGGCGGCCAATGAGTGCATCGATGTCTCGATTCGGGCAAGGTGGCCGGCGCGCGGGATGCACGCCGGCCGTGGGGGCGACTCAGGTCGCGGACAGCTTGAAGACGCGCACGGCCGCGAGCAGGTTGCGGGCGTAGTTCACCAGTTCGGTGGTCTGCACCGTCTGCTCGGTGAGCTGGCGACTGGTCTCCTGCGAGCGCTGCTTGATCTCGGTGGCGCGGTCGCGCAGGTCGTTGGACGCCGTCGACTGTTCCTGCGACTGGCGCGCGATCTGCTGCACCGACGCCACCAACTCGGCGGTCGTGGTCTGCGTCACCTGCATCTGGCGGCCGGCTTGCTCGGCCAGGCGAGAGCCCTCGACCACCTGGGCGATGGCGGAGTTCATCGTCGTCACCGTGTCCGAGGTCTCGACCTGGATGTTGCCGACCAGGGTCGCGATCTGCTGCGTCGCCTGGCGCGCGCTTTCCGCCAGTCGCTGCACTTCGTCGGCCACGACCGCGAAGCCGCGGCCGGCCTCACCGGCCGAAGCCGCGTGCATCGCAGCGTTCAGCGCCAGGATGTGCGTACGCTCGGCGATGGTGTTGATCAGGTTCACGGCGCCGGAAATCTCCTGCGAACGCTCGCCCAGTCGCTTGATCCGCTTCTCCGTTTCGCGGATGGTGTCGCGGGTGTTGTTGATGCCGCCGACCGTGGCGGTCACCGTGCTCATCGCCTCCTCGGTGGTCTTGAAGGCACGTGCAGCGGTGCCGTTGCACTGCTGCGCCAGCGCGGCGATCTGCGCCATGCTCTGCGAGGCATGCTCCAGCGACACAGCGGTCGCCTCCACCTGCACGCGGTCGTCCTCGGCCGCGTTCATGACCGTGTCGGAACGCGCCTTCACCTTCATCGACGTCGACGTCACGTCGGCCGAGATGTCGCTCACCTGCTGCAGCACCTTGACGGTCTCGCCGGCCAGCAGGTTCAAGGCGTCGGCCACCGGGCCCGTCACGTCTTCGGTCACCGTCAGCTTCGCCGTCAGGTCCCTGCGTGCCAGCTGCGCCACGCCCTGCAGCAAGCCGAGAATCGACTCGTTGAGCTGTTCGTTCTCGCGCTTCAGGCCGGCCAGGCGGACGTCCATCATGTTGTCAAAGGCAGCACCCAGCTCGCCCACCTCGTCGGCGCGGCGCAGGTTGGCGCGCGCCGATTCGTCGCCGGCCTCGAGCCGACGCACTGCGCCGATCAGCTGGCCGAGCGGCTTGGTGATGCTGCGCACGATCAGGAAACCGGCCACCACGGCCACCAGCAACAGGGCCAGCACGCCGCCGAGGGTCTTGTACTGCTCGTAGCGCGTGCCGGCGGCGCGGCGTTCCATCTGCTCGACCAGCAGCGTCTGCTGCGTCGCCGCTTTCTGGATCAGCTCCCGGGGTGCGGAAACCTCCTTCAGGTAGGTCGCGGCGTCGATGGTCGGGACGTCCTTGTCGAGAATCTCGCGCTTCACGAGGTCGATGGCCTGCGTCGTCGAGCGCTGGATCTGCGCCAGCTGCTCGCCCGAGCCGGCTTCGAGTTCCGGCGAAGCGCGCATCGCATAGCGCTGGCTGGCCGCATAGCGGTCGAGCACTCCCTGCAACTCCTTCACCGAATCGGCGATGCGCGCACGGTCCGAAGGACGGAAGGCGTCACGCAGCGCAGCTTCGAGGCCGGCGCCCTTGTTGGCATCGGCAGCGGCACGGGCGGTGGCGATGTCCTGCAGGCGCGCCACGACCGGGCTGCGGATCTGGCCGATGGTCTCGGACAGCACCGGCAGTTCGATCAGCGTCGAACGTGCCAGGTAATAGGTCGCCGCGTCGGGGTCGAGGTCGATCTTGTAATACGCGGTCAGTCCTTCGATCAGGCCCAGCAGTTGGCGGATGGCTGCGATGTGGCCCTCCGTGGCAGCGCGCTGGTCGATCTTGCGGCCCACGACGTTGTCTTTCAGCACCACCCACGATTGCTTGAAGGCCGAGATGCGGTCGGCGATGACCGGCTCCTTCAGCGAACCGATCTGCGCATCGAGCTCGGCCAGTGCGGCCTCGACATCGGCGGCATTCTTCTGCTGTGTCGGGCCGCGCTTGTCGTCGCCGTGCACGAAGTCGCTGGCCGAGACGCGGTGGTCCTGCATCGCCTTGACGAGTTTCAGCGTCGTGGTGATGGGTGTCAGGCCCGCCTGTTCGGTGCGCACGGTCTCGATTTCAGCCTGTGTCGACTTGAACAGGCTGACCAGCGGCACCGCCGTCAGCGCCAGGGCCAGTGCGCCCAGCAACGCGAATTTCTGCGGCAGTCGCATCCGCTGAAAGAGGGTCGATTGCAGTTTCATTTAGATTGCTCCTGCCCGGATCGGGCCGGTTGGTTGCTGGTGAGTCAGGTGCCCGACAGGGCGCGAAGAAAGCCTGGGTGATCGAATTCGAGCCAGACAGCGTCGCCACTGGCGACTGCCGCGGAAACGAAGGGCGCCAGCCGATCGGGCAAGGCCGTCGGCACGGAGATGACGCGCCCGAGCGCAACCGCGCGCGGCAGGGCGTCGATGAGGAAGCCCGCCGCCTCGACGCCCTTGCCCAGAACCAGCACCGGCTTGCGCAGGGCTTTCGTCTCGTGCGGGACGTCGAGCGCAGCGGCCAGATCGAACACCGGCACCGGGTTGCCGCGCAGGTTCATCGCGCCGGCGAGCCAGGGCGGCATGCGTGGCACGGGCGCGATGGGGTGCGAGTCGAGCACCTCGGAGCCGACACCGCGGCCGATCAGGAATCGGAAGCTGCCCACGACGAAGCCGTAGCGCGCGATTTCGTCGGTGATGCGGGCGGCGCCGCTCGCCGGCGATGCCGCCGGGCTCGCGAAGCGCGCCAGCGCCTGGGTCGGCGGCAGCCAATGGGGTGGTGCCGCGGCACGGATGCCGGCAGGACCGACAGGTTCGGCAAGCTGACTCATGGCGATGGCTTGCGGCTCAGGCGACGGCCTTGAGCTGGTCGATCAGCTGGTCGGCCTGGTAGGGCTTGACGACATAACCTTTGGCGCCTTGCATCTGGCCCCACACCTTGTCGGCCTTCTGCCCCTTGCTGGTGACGAACACGACCGGAATGTCGTGCGTGACGGGCTCGGCGGCGAGCAGGCGGCAGGCCTCGTAGCCGTCCATGTCCGGCATCACGATGTCCAGGAAGATCACGGCCGGCTTCTCGGCCTTGGCCTTGGCGATGGCCTCCTTGCCGTTGATGGCGGTGATCACATGGCAACCGGCATCGCCGAGGATGGTTTTCATGTTGGTCAACTCGGAGGGCGAGTCGTCGACGACGAGAACTTTCTTGGACATGGAGCGTTCCTTTCAGGAGGGTGCAAACAGGGCTGTCAAACGGCTTGCGAAGCGCGCGCGACGCGGGCGGGAACCGGGCCGGAAGAGACCGGTCCGGGCGAAAAGTGAGGCAGGTACTTGAGCATGGCCTCCCTGAAGGCGGCTTGTGCCAAGGGTTTCGTCAGGTAGTTGTCGCAGCCGGCGAAGGTGCCTCGGATCTTGTCGAAGGGCGACGACTTGCTGGTCAGCATGACGACCGGGACCTTGCTGGTGCGCGGGTTCTTCTTGATGGTCTTGCACACCTGATAGCCATCGGTGCCGGGCAGCACCACGTCGAGCAGGATGAGGTCGAACGGGTGGCGCTCGATGGCGTAAAGCGCTTCCTCGCCACTGGCCACGCAATGAGGTTCCAGCCCCATGCCGCGAATGACGATCTCGAGCTGCTTGAGGATGGTCGGGCTGTCATCGACGATCAGGATCGAACGGCCGCGCTGGGGTGGCGTCGACGCGGCTGCGCCCGGGGGCTGTGCCTCGGCGGGTGCGGGCACGGCATGACCTTCGCCGAAGCGCACAGCGCAGGCGTCGATGGCCGCCAGCAGGCGCGAGGCCAGGAAGGGTTTGCGCAACTCGACGCCCCTGTCCATGCCGGGCGGAAGCCGGCCCGCCGCGACGAACGGGAGCAGCCCTTGCGGATCGCGGGCACGCCAGTGGGCCACGGCGACGGGGTCTTCGGTCGCCACGACGAAGAGGTCAATGGGTTCGCCGGGCTCGGTCAGCGCATGGCCGATGGTTCGACCCGGCTGCTGGCTCAGGCGGCACACGCTCTTGAGCGCGTTCAGCTCGTGCGCTGCCAGGCCCAGCGCCATCACTCGAAAGAGTCGCATCGTCATCGCGGTGTGTGCCAATCTGAATCCGG
Source organism: uncultured Rhizobacter sp. (assembly GCA_964249855.1). Taxonomy (GTDB): domain Bacteria; phylum Pseudomonadota; class Gammaproteobacteria; order Burkholderiales; family Burkholderiaceae_C; genus LMDS01. The sequence goes on from CAXUDL010000044.1 coordinate 30,012, forward strand.
ATGTGAGCCGGACCTTGCGGGGATATCGGCAGCCACCGATCGATGCACAGGCCAGGCTCGAGGGCTGCATGACCGATTTCGTGAACAATTGCGCAATCGGTCGCCGTAGGCGCGACTTTCGGAGCCTCATGGGCGTCCGAGATCGCCAGCTTCACGCGATGCATCCGGCTGCGCCGGAAGTCGGTCCGGATGACCGGTTGCATGCCGATGACCGGGCGCTGGCTTTCGGTGTCGACCGCAAACCCATGATCACCGCCACGCTCCGGATGGAGCCGGGATCACCGGCCAGGGAGATCGGTAGCGTCGAATCGGAGAACGGCCATCCCCTTTGATCGGGCGGCTGAGGACGGCACCCACCCGCTCATCGATCGCGGTCGCCACCGAGCGGACAGCCGCGTCAGGCCAAGCCCGACGCGGCTGTCCGCCCGATTGAACCTGGGACGCGGCCGACCTCGTCGCTCGCGTCGACCGGAACGCGCGCCGGTGCCATCCGCCGGGTCGGGTCGCGGTGGAACCGTTTGCCGCCGATGCGGATTCGCCGGGGCCGACGCGATCGATTCCGGTGTCCCGTCGATCGCCGCTGTCGCCGCCCGGCCCTATCGCGCGCTCATCGGACCGGACAGACGCAGCCCGAGGTGATTGGCCACCGGCCGCTCCCGTCCCGGGATGCCGGTGTGGATCGGGGTGTTGGTCAATCGCTCGGTTCCGTCCGGCATGCCGAGCACGAGCGTGCTGGAACCGCCACCGTCGAGATTCAACGCGGAATGCGCGCCGAGTGCGATGAACAACGACGCCAGTTCGGGCAGCGGGATGCCCTCGCTGTAACCGCTCTGGCGGCCGTCCACGACCACGAACCACATGCGCAGGGCGGCGGCGTCCAGGCCGATGGCGGTTCGAGGCTGGGGGTCGCGGTAATACGCCGGGACTTCGGCGGGTGTGATCGAGGCGATGCCGGCCGGCACGGCGCGCGCCGTGCCGCCCGCCTCGCCGCTCAAGGCCTGCCGCTGGCCGGACAGCAGCAGCACCGGCCCCGCGCCCACCGCCTGCGACGTGCCCGGCGCACACTCCCCGCGCACGATGGCGACGCCGGCGGGGCTGCTACCGCTCACGCAGAAAGCACCCTCGCTGCGCGGATCGGCGTTGGCCGCGGGCGCATCGACGTGGCCGTTGGCGATCGAGACGCCGTCCACCACCACGCCCTGTCCGATCGCCGGCACGTACGGCTTGGCGAGCAGGCGCCCGCCATCGAACGGGCGGAAGTAGGTGGCGTTCACGGCCACGGCTGTCTGCAGACGGCGCGCGAAGTCGGTCGTCTTCTCGGCCACGAACTGGTCGGCGCCCTGCGGCTGGCCGGGCGTGACGACGAAGTCGGTGCCGGTGCGCGACAGGTCGGCTTCGACGATGTGGATCATCATCCGGCGCGGCGTCTCGCGGTACTCGCGCCGGTAGGTCAGACCGGGTGCGAGCGTCACGGCCGCGGCCGACCTCGACGGCCGCTGCGTCAGCGGCTCGATCAGCGTGCGCCCGTTCGCGCTTGCCCGCTCGACGATGCGCTGTACGTCGTCGAGCAGCGCAACGGGTACGCGCAGCAGCAGACGCGGCGCCGGCGCGACCACGAGCGCGTCGGCGAGCGACGCGCATACGCCCTCGCCCGCACAGGCGCGGGCACCGAAGGCCGGGTCGGCCTGGACGCTCAGCGCCGCGACGTCGGCGCCGATGCGGGCGCAGTGCGAAAGCGCCGCTGTCAGGTCGTGCGCCGCGTCGGACCAGCAGTTCCCCGGCGCGATCAAGGTGAGCGCGTCGCCGCGCATCGCCGTCGACACCGACGGCTCCGCCGCGAGCGCACCCTGCACCGCAACCGCCGCTGCAGCAAGGCAGGCAACGCGCGCCGCACTACAGCGCATAGCTGACGCCGGCGAAGAAGGCCCGGCCGTTGTCGATCTCCTGATTGAGCAGACCCTGGTTCGGCCCGGTCACCCGCGTCGGCCGCGTGTTGGTGAAGTTCTTGGCCTGGAGCCTGAAGGTGGTTCGCTTGTCCAGCTGATAGGCGAACTGGGCGTCGGCGGTGCCCATGGCCTTGTAGTAAACGTCTTGCGCCGCGTTCGTGGTCGACAAGGTGATCAGCGTCTTGTTGGTCCAGTTGTAGGCGAGCTGCGCGCTGAACGGCCCGCCGCCCCACAACAGCGACAGGTTCGCGACCGACTTGGGCGACTCCATCAGGCTGGGCATCTGGCGCCGGCTTCCGTCGCCCATCGTGATGGTGGACGGGTGCATCGAGAGCAGCATCAGGTTGAAGGTCGCGCCGAACTGATCGAACGGCGCGGGCAGCGACGTGAACCGCGGCTGGATCATGCCGAGCTCGAGACCGCTGACCTCGGCGTCGCCGACGTTCTGGGCCTGCGTGGTGTTGACGGTGTAGGCCGTCGTGCCGATGGTCGATGACTGCGTGTTGGTCAGGCTCGCGATCTCGTTGCGAATCGATTTGTAGAAGACGCCCACCGATACCAAGGAATCGCGCGTTCGGTACCACTCCAGCGACAGGTCGAGGTTGGTGGACTCGCGCGGTGCGAGGCCGGGGTTCGCCACGGTCTGCGTGATGATGGTGCCGCTGACCGAACTGCTGTTCTGCCCCAGTTGCGAGTACGTCGGACGCCCCAGCGACCGGCTCGCCGCCCCGCGCAGGCGCAGCGTGTCGTCCAGTTCGTAGGTGACGTTGGCCGACGGCAGCAGCTTGCCGTAGGTCTGGCTGCTGCTCGAGGCCGCGTAGTTGGTGGTCTGGTTCGCCGGCGTCGGCACGAAGGTGTCGACGGTGGTCTCTGTGCGCTCGTAGCGCGCACCGAACACGCTGGACCAGCGCGCGGCGCGGTAGGCCGCCATCGCGTAGCCGGCGCTGATCCTTTCCTGGATGCCGAAGTCCCGCTGCGTGCTGTTCTGCGTGTTGGTGCCGGCCAGCACGTACCGGGCCGGGTTCTGGGCGAAGTAGGCCTGCGCGGCGTTCGGGTCGGGCAACAGCAGCGACGTGCCGTTGCCGCTGTACGGGGTGACGTCGAAGGGCGCCGCGCCCACCGCCGCCATCGAGATCGGGTTGGTCGTGACCGGGTTGTATCTCAGCTCGTCGAAGTTGTAGAGCTGGTTCAGGTCACGCCTTTGGGCACCGGCCTTGAAGCCCCAACCGGTGGAGCCCTCCTGCAGGTTCTGCGCGAAGTTCAGCTTCATCGTCGTGATCCAGTTGCTGCTGGTCTCGACCTGCGTGGTGTTCTCGGTCTGGGTGTAGTTGGCCGGGTTCAGCCAGTACGCCAGGTTGGTCGGCGTGAACGAGGGCACATCGCCGCCGCCCGCGTTGCTGTACTGATAGGCCAGGTTCGGGCTGTTGGCGGCGGTGAAGGTGTAGAGCTTGGCGTCCTGGCGATAGGTGCCGGCCGCACGGTTCGCGGTGAAGTCGATCAGGCGGTCCGCGCTCGGCTGGTACTCGGCGCCCACCTCGCCGTAACGAATCTTGCGGTTCTGGTCGAACTTGGCGTAGTCGGACTGGGCCTGCCCGCTCGCGACGCTGCCGCTGGTCGGCGAGGCGATGTTCAGGGCGGAGGTGGCGGTGGTCGTGTTCTGCAGCCACTGCGCGCGCCGGTCCTCGTCGTTTAAGTGCTGGAACCCGCCGAGCGTCGCGTGGGCGCGCCACTGCTCGTGGTTGTCGAACTCGAACTTGCCGAACAGGCTGCGGCGCTGGCGGATGTTGTCGTACGAGAGCCAGCGCAGCCGGTCGGGCACGGCGACGGCGGCGTCCACGTTCTGGGTCGAACCGAGCTTGTTCGCGTTCGTCTTGCTGCCGGTGGAGGCGTAGTAGCTGTAGCTGTCGATCGCCGTGTTCAGCGACGACGAATCGCGCCGGTAGTAGCTGCCCGACAGCAGCAGGCCGAACTGGTCGTCCGCGCCGAAGGTGTTGCTGCCGGTCGCCTCGAGCTGGCCCGAGGGCGTGGTGCCGTGGAAGTTGCGGCGGTTGCTCCAGTCGCTCAGGTCGGCGCGGCCGCCGAGCTGGAAGCCCGGCTTGTCGAAGGCGCTGCGCGTCTGCAGGTTGGTGATGCCGCCGACCGCGTTGCCCTCCATTTCGGGCGTGAAGGTCTTGTAGATGGTGCCCTGCTTGACCAACGAGGACGGGATCACGTCGAGCGAGATGATCCGCCGCGTGGTCTCGGTCGACGGCAACGAGACGCCGTCGACCAGCACCGAGTTGTAGTCCGGGTTGAAGCCGCGCAGCGTCATGAACTGCGCCTCGCCGCGGCCGTTGTTCAGGATCATCGAGACGCCCGGCACGCGCTGCAAGGCTTCGCCGAGGCCGAAGTCGGGGATCGAGCCGATCTCGTCCGCGGACACGCCGTCGGAGATCACCGACTGGCTGCGTTTGTCGGCAATCGTGCGTTTGGCCGACAAGGCCTTGCCGGTGACGGTCACGCTCTCCAGTGCCGCGGGCGTGGTCGGGGCCGCTTCGCTCGGGGCCGGTGTGGTCTGTGCGCAGGCCTGCGCGGCGACGAGGCCGAGCGCCGTCATCGCGAAGGGGGCGCGGTGCGCGGAGCGCATCGATCGGGGCATGGTGAGTTTCCTTGAGACGGATGCGATGACGTCGCCGTGGGCGCCGCGGACCTTGAACCGTGTCCATGTTATTTACTCACCATGACTGAATTATTAAACGCATGTCCCGTCATCGAGGGCTCGGCTCTCCTGGATCGCCTGCCGGTTAGAGTCGGCACCCGGCCGCAGATGAAGCGCCACACATCGTTCATGAGCCTGCGACCCCAAACGCCGCACACCGCCTTTTTCCGCGCGCCGGGCGACGGCCGCGTCGCCAGCGCCAACGAGCGCGACCTGCTCGATCTGGTCCGCCGGCACGGCGCCTTGTCACGCGCCGACCTGGTCCGCTCGACCGGCCTGGCGGCCCAGTCGGTGATGCGCCTGGTCGACGAACTGGTCGGGCGCGGCCTGCTGCGGCTGGGCGAAACCTTGCCGCGCGAGGGCCGCGGCAAGCCCAGTCCGGCAGTGCAGCTCGCGCCCGACCACGCCTACACCATCGGTGTGTCGGTGACCACCGACAGCGTCGACCTCGCGCTCGTCGACCTGGTCGGCACCGTGCTGATGCAAAAGCACGTGAAGGGCGGCACGCGGGACAGTGCCGATCTCGTGCGCCTCGTGCGCAAGCACACCGCGCGCTTGCTGCGCACCCATCGAATCGACGCCTCGCGCCTGTTCGGCATCGGCATGGGCATCACCGGCTTCTTCGTCGGCGAGGGGCTGCGCGTCAACCCGCCCGCGCCACTGGACGGCCTGGCGCTGATCGACCTGGCCGAATTGCTCACCGCGGAATGCGGCCATCCGGTCTGGCTGGACAACGACGGCACCGTCGCGGCCGTCGGCGAGAGCCTGCTGGGCGTGGGGCGCTGGGCGCCGAGCTTCGCTTACCTGTACTTCGGCCACGGGTTGGGCGGCGGCATCGTCGTCGACGGCAAGTGCGTGCGCGGTGCGCACGGCAATGCCGGCGAGGTGGCCGGCATGCTGCCGATGCTCGGCCTGGAACGGCCGACGCTCGAATTGCTGCGCGAGATGCTGATCGAAGACGGCCAGCTCTTCACCGACATCGATGCGATGCTGGCGGCGTTCAACCCCCACTGGCCGGCGTGCGAGCGCTGGGCGGTGCGCGCCGGGCCGGCGCTCTCGCTGATCGTGTCGGCGACGGTCGCGCTGCTCGACCCGGACGCCATCGTGTTCGGGGGCCGCCTGCCGCGTGCGCTGGCCGAACGGCTGATCGCCGGGCTCAGCATCGACAACCTGCCGCGTCGCGGTCGCAAGCGGCCCGAGCCGCGCCTGGTGCCGGCGGAGGCGCCGGGCGATGCCACCGCCATCGGCGCGGCGCTGCTGCCGTTCAAGGACTGCGTGTTTCGATAGGGCCGCGCTTCATTCGTCCTCCAGCACGCCGTGTCGCTGCACCAGCGTCCAGGCGACCGCGGTCGTCAGTACCGCGCAGACGCCCATCGCCAGCGGCAGCGCCCGGGGCGTCTGGCCGAGGGGCCCGGCCAGCATCGACGCCACGGCCACGGCCACGAGCGGCAGCACGGTGCCCGACAGCGCCGCCGCGGTGCCGGCCGACTGCGGGAACGGCGCCATGACGGCCGCCTGCCCGCAGGACTGGTGCACCGCGTGCGCGAAGAGGTACAGCCACTGCGGCAGGATCAGCGCCCACGGCCCGCCACCGCCGACGAGCGCGAGCGCGGCCATCGCCACGCCGCCGAGCAGGGTCAGCGCGGCGGCGTGCGCGACCGTGGCTCGCACGCTGTGCTTGCGCAGCCGGTGCCGGCACGCGAACGTGCCTGCGAGGTGAACGAGCGAACCCGATCCCAGGACCAGGCCGTATGAGAAAACGCTGAGCCCCTCGTGCTCGATCAGCAGGAACGACGACCCCGCGAGGAACAGGTAGTGACCGGCGTAGGTGCAAGCCGTGAGCGCGGTGTACGCACGAAACAGCGGGTGGCACGCGATGCGCCAGATGCTTGCGCACGGGGCGCTCGGTGCCCGAACCGTGCACGCCGCTGCCACGGTTTCCGGAACCGCCCATGCGATACCGGACAGCATCACCACCCCGATGAGCACCAGCAATTCGAAGGCCCCCGACGCGCCGCGGGCCGCGACGATCGCTGCGCCGCACATCGGCGCGGCGATCGCCACCACGCTGAGCCAGGAAAATCCGAGCGACAACATGCGCACGGCCTCCGCTGGCCGATAGAGGTCGCGCAGCATGGCGCGCGCGCAGACCCCTGCGGCGGCAACGCCGGCGCCTTGCAGTGCGCGCCAGCCCACGATCTGCCAGATGTCGGCTGCGATCAGGCAGCCGATCGCGGCGACCAGGTAGGCGCCCAACCCGAGCAGCAGCACCGGTCGGCGTCCGAAGCGATCGGCCAAGGCGCCCCATGCGAGCTGGGTCACCCCGAAGCCGGTCACGAAGGCCGACAGGGTCCATTGCGTCGCTTCGGTCGTGGCGCCGAAGGTCTGGCGCAGCAACGGCAAGGTCGGCAGGTAGAGGTAGCCCGCGAGCGGGTGCAAAGACAGCAGCGCCGCGACCAGCCCGACCACGGCGGCGCGCGACGGCACTTCCGGGCCGGATGCGTGCTGTGCGGACTCGAACGCGGAATCCGGCGAGCGCTCGATGAAAGCCATGCACTGATTCTCGGCATGGCGTGTGTCAGGCCGACGCACCCGGCCGGCGCAGCACGCCACCCGCGAGCCCACCTCGAGCCCCCCGCCTTCGTCCGCATTCGCTTGCGTGAATCGCCCCTCTTCCCTGCACGATCCCCTG
>CAXUDL010000045.1:0-32828 GCA_964249855.1 uncultured Rhizobacter sp.
CGACGTAGACCGGAAAGAACACCTTGGCGCCGCGCGACAGGTCCTTGATGTCGCAGTTGCCGCCGTGCTCGCGCGGCGGCACGGTGCGGGCGCCTTCGGCCGCCGCCTTTGCCTTGGCGTCGCCGGTCAGCCTGCCCATGTGCGCGGTGCCGGCGAAGGGCGGGTTGGCGAGGCTGCCGGTCGGGTCGGTGTCGATCAGCGCCTGCTCGCGCACGTTCCAGGTTTCGAGCATCGCCGGGTCGGGCAGGCAGCCGATCAAGCCCGGGTGGATGAGCCCCGCGTAGCGCACGCCCGGCACGTGGCGCGAGCGCGTGAACATGCCTTCGATGTCCCAGATCGACTTCTGCGCGAGCGGGAAGTGCTCGGTCAGGAAGCCGCCGCCGTTCTTCTTCGAGAAGAAACCGTTGAAGCCCCAGAGACTGTCCTGCTTGGCGCCGATGTCGAGCAGGTCGACGACGAGCAGGTCGCCGGGCTCGGCGCCCTTGACGCCGACCGGGCCCGACAGGTAGTGCACGGTCGTCAGGTCGATGTCGCGCACGTCGTCGGCGCTGTCGTCGTTCTTGATGAAGCCGCCGGTCCAGTCGAAGGTCTCGAGGATGAAGTCGGCGCCGGGCTCGACCCAGCATGCCATCGGGATGTCGGGGTGCCAGCGGTTGTGGATGTTCTCGTTCTCGGTCGGCGACTTGGTGAGGTCGACTTTGATCAGCGTATCGGCCATGGGGCTTCTCCTGCGGGTGGGATGGGGTGTCGGCACAGGGCCGCGCCGAGCCGGAGCGCACCCCGTCGAGGGGCCGCACCGAAGCGCGGCGGCGGGCGCAGCGGCATGCGGCTAGACGGAGAGGTACTGCCTGATGCGGCCGACGTCGGTGTCGGCGCGTGCGGTCTCGAGCACCAGGCGGCCGCCCTCGATCACGAACAGGCGGTCGGCGACGTCCATCGCGAAGCTCAGCACCTGCTCGGAGACGACGATCGTGATCTCGCGCAGCTTCCTGATCTCGTTGAGCGCCTTGGCGATGTCCTTGATGATCGACGGCTGGATGCCCTCGGTCGGCTCGTCGAGCAGCAGCACTTTCGGCTCGGTGACGAGCGCACGGGCGATCGCGAGCTGCTGCTGCTGGCCGCCGGACAGGTTGCCGCCCTTCCTGCGCTTCATGTCGAAGAGCACGGGGAAGAGGGCGTAGATCTCGTCGGGGATGCGCCGCGTCTTCGAGTTCTCGAGGCCGGTCTGGATGTTCTCCTCGACGGTCAGCGTCGGAAAGATCATGCGGCCCTGCGGCACGTAGGCGATGCCCTTGGCGACGCGCCGGAAGCTCGGGTCCTTCGACACCTCGTCTCCGGCGAGCCGGATGCTGCCGCTCTTGACCGGCAGCACGCCCATCAGGCTCTTGAAGAGCGTCGTCTTGCCCATGCCGTTGCGGCCCATGATGGCAACCGTCTCGTTCTTGCGGCCGTCGAACGAGACGCCGTGCAGCGCCTGGCTCTGGCCGTAGGCGACGAAAAGGTCGGTGACCTGGAGCATGGGCATGGTGTCGGGGGTCATGGCGGATCGCTGGGGTCTTCAGTGGCCAAGGTAGACGTCGATGACCTTCGGGTCGGCCTGCACCTGTTCCATCGGCCCCTCGGCGAGGATCTTTCCCTGGTGCATCACGGTCACCTTGTGGGCGATGCGCTTGACGAAGTCCATGTCGTGCTCGATCACGATGACCGAGCGGTTGCGACAGATGCGCTGCAGCAGCTCGGCGGTGAGCTCGCGTTCGCGGGCGCTCATGCCGGCGATCGGCTCGTCGAGCAGCAGCAGCTCGGGGTCCTGCATCAGCAGCATGCCGATCTCGAGCCACTGCTTCTGGCCGTGGCTGAGCAGCCCGGCCTCGAGCTCGAGGCGGTCTGCGAGGAAGATGTCCTCGGCGACCACCTGCACCCGCGCCTTGACCTCGTCGGTGCAGCGGAAGGCGAGCGCGCCGAGCACCGAGCGGCCCTTGGGGAACGAGACCTCGAGGTTCTGGAACACCGTCAGGTTCTCGTAGATCGACGGCGTCTGGAACTTGCGACCGATGCCGAGGCGCACGCGCCTGAATTCCGCCATCTTCGTGAGTTCGGTGTTCCTGAACTTGATGCTGCCGGCGCCCGCCTGGGTGCGGCCGCAGATCAGGTCGAGCAGCGTCGTCTTGCCGGCGCCGTTCGGGCCGATGATCACGCGCAGTTCGTTCTTGTCGATGTAGAGCGTCAGCGCATCGATGGCCTTGAAGCCGTCGAAGGAGACGGTCAGGTCCTCGATCGCGAGGGCGAAGTCGGTGTTGCTCATGGTCGGGCGTGACGGGCTGGCATGGCGGATGCGTTCACAGGCGCTTCAGGCCTGCTGGCCGCTGATGCCCGGCGGCAGCGGCGCGCCGGCGGCGAGCGGGCCGTCGACGCGGGCCGGCTTCGCGACGATCGCGACTTCCACCGGCACGCGCGTGCCGCGCCGCCGGGCCCACCACGGCACGACATGGCTGTCCCAGAGCCCTGCCAGACCCATCGGGAAGGCCATCGTCACGCCGATGAAGAGCGCGGCCATCAGGAAGAGCCAGAGATCGGGGAAGCTCTCGGAGAAGAAGGTCTTGCCGGCGTTGACGAGCAGCGTGCCGTACACCGCGCCGACCAGGCTCATGCGGCCGCCGACCGCGGCGAAGATGACCATCTCGACCGACGGCACGATGCCGACGAAGCTCGGCGACATGAAGCCCACCTGCAGCGAGAAGAGCGCCCCGCCGATGCCTGCGAGCGCCGCGGCGAGGCAGAAGGTGAAGATGCGGAAGTTGGCGACGTCGTAGCCGGAGAAGCGGACGCGATCCTCCTTGTCGCGCATCGCGAGCAGCAGCGTGCCGGCCTTGCTCGTCTGGATCCAGCGGCAGAGCAGGATGCTCGCGACGAGCAACGCGACGCAGACGTAGTAGAGAACGTACTTCGCGTGGTCGGTGCGGGTGTCCCAGCCGAGCACCGTCTTCAGGTCGGTCATGCCGTTGACGCCGCCGGTGTAGCCCTGCTGGCCGATGATGAGCACGGTGACGATGAGCGCGACGGCCTGCGTGATGATGGCGAAATAGACGCCGCCGACCCGCCGCTTGAACATCGCGAAGCTGACGATCCAGGCGAGCAGCGTCGGCACGGCGACCACCGCGAAGAGCGAGAAGGCGAGCGACTTGAACGGCAGCCAGAACAGCGGCAGCGCGGTGAGCTGATTCCAGTCCATGAAGTCGGGGATGCCCGGCGTCGACTGGATCTTGGTCGTGACCGGGTCGGACGCCTCGAGCTTCAGGAACATCGCCATCGCGTAGCCGCCGAGGCCGAAGAACACGCCCTGGCCGAGGCTCAGCACGCCGCCGTAGCCCCACACCATCACCAGGCCGACGGCGACGAAGGCATAGGTGAGGTACTTGCCGACGAGGTTCAGACGGAAGATGTCGAGCGAGAGCGGCAGCACGACCGCGAGCAGCAGCGTGAGCAGGAGCACGCTCGCGAGCTGGTAGCGCTTGATGAGGGCTCGAAGGGCGTTCATGGGTGGAAGCTCCGTGGACTTTCAGCGCTCGACTGCGCGCAGGAATCGTCGCGAGCGGGCCGGGGTCGCGTCGAGGACCGGAGCCGTGCTCGCGTGCGGCGAGCGCTGCGGATGCGGTGCCGGCTCGCGCAGCAGCTTCGTGCGGGCTTTCACCGGCGCACCTTGCTGGCGAAGAGGCCCTGCGGGCGCACCATCAGGATGACGACGATCAGCGAGAGCGTCAGGACCTTGGCCATCGAGCCGGCCAGGAAGAATTCGGTGATCGACTGCGTCTGCGCGATGCCGAAGGCCGAGACCACCGTGCCGAGCAGGCTCGCCGCACCGCCGAACGTGACGACGAGGAACGAATCGACGATGTAGAGCTGGCCGGAGGTCGGCCCGGTCGAGCCGATCGTCGTGAACGCGGCGCCCGCCATGCCGGCGATGCCGCAGCCGATCGCGAAGGTCAGGCGGTCGGTCTTCTTCGTGTCGATGCCGATCGCGTCGGCCATCGAACGGTTGCTCACCGTGGCGCGCACCCGCAGGCCCCAGCGGCTCTTGCCCAGCGCGATCAGCACGCCGAGGGTGACGACGGTGGTGAGCGCGAGCACGAACAGCCCGTTGATCGGGATGTCGAGCCCCGGCGCCGGCGCCCACGAGCCGAGCAGCCAGTCGGGCAGTGTCGGGCTCACCTCCTTCGGTCCGATGAAGGTGCGGAAGCACTGCTGCATCGCCAGGCTGATGCCCCAAGTCGCGAGCAGGGTGTCGAGCGGCCGCCGGTACAGATGGCGGATCAGCGCCCACTCGACGAGCCAACCGCCGAGGAAGGCGAATCCGAACGCGAGCAGGATCGCCAGCGGAAAGTACATCGGCACCAGCGACGGCGCGTAGAGGCTCGTCAGGTGCGAGCCGAGGTAGATGGTGTACGCGCCGATCGTCATGAACTCGCCGTGCGCCATGTTGATGACGCCCATCTGGCCGAAGATGATCGCGAGGCCGAGGCCCATCAGCAGCAGCACCGCGAACAGGCTCAGGCCGGCGAAGCCCTGCATCACGCCGATGTTCAGCATTTCGGACAAGTTCATCGGACGACTCGGAAGGCGGAAGAAGGGTCGAGCACCGCCGCGGAGCCGGCGCTGCCGGTCCGCTGGCGGTGGCCCCGAAGCGGGGAGTACGCCCGGGGCGCGCCACCCACGGCTTACTGGTAGCCCTTCGGAAACGGGTCCGGCTTGATCAGCTCGGGGGACTCGGACACGACCTTGAACGTCCCGTCCGGATTGCCCATCGCGATGCGCGACTTGCTCCAGAGGTGGTGGTTGGCGTCGAGCTTCACGTAGCCCTCGGGCGCCTGCTTCAGCTCGATGCCCGGCGATGCCGCGACCACCTTGTCGACGTCGAAGCTCTTGGCGTTCTCGACCGCCGCCTTCCAGAGCCACGGGCCGAGGTAGCCGGCCTGGGTGACGTCACCGATCACCGCGTCCTTGCCGTACTTGGCCTTGAACGCGGAGACGAACTTCTTGTTGTTGTCGTTGTCGAGCGTCTGGAAGTACTTCATCGACGAGTAGAAACCGGCGAAGTTCTCGCCGCCGACGCCCGTCATCTCGTCTTCGGTCACCGCGAGCGTCACGAGCAGCTGCTTGTCGCCGGTGATGCCGGCCGCCTTCAGCGCCTTGTAGAACGCCACGTTCGAGCCGCCGACGACCGCCGCGTAGATGCAGTCGGGCTTCTGCACCTTGATCTTGTTCATCAGCGAGCCGAAGTTGGTGCTGCCGAGCGGGTAGTACTCCTCGCCGACGACCTTGCCCTTCTGGAAGTTCTCGATGTGCTTTCTCGCGATCTTCATCGAGGTGCGCGGCCAGATGTAGTCCGAGCCGATCAGGAAGAACGACTTGGCCTTCTTCTCGTTCTTCGCCCACTCGAGGCTGTAGAGGATCTGCTGCGTCGCTTCCTGGCCGGTGTAGAAGACGTTCTTCGATTGCTCCAGGCCTTCGTAGAAGGTCGGGTAGTAGAGCAGGCCGTTCTCCTTTTCGAACACCGGCAGCACGGCCTTGCGCGACGCCGACGTCCAGCAGCCGAACACGGCGGCGCAGTGGTCGTTGATGAGGAGCTTCTTCGACTTCTCGGCGAAGGTCGGCCAGTCGGAGGCGCCGTCTTCCTTGATCACCTTGATCTTGCGGCCGAGGATGCCGCCCATCGCGTTGATCTGGTCGATGGCGAGCTGCTCGGCCTGGATGGTGCCGGTCTCCGAGATCGCCATCGTGCCGGTCGACGAGTGCAGCTGGCCGACCGTGACCTCGGTGTCGGTCACCGCGAGCTTCGTCGTGTTGACCGAGGCGGTGGGCTGGCCGAAGCCGAGCCGCGCCGCGCCGAGAAGGGGGAGAGCGGCCGCGCCCTGCAGCAGGCGGCGGCGATGGGAATCGGGGATGGTCGGATCGTTGTCGCGGGGCATGGTGTGCTCTTTCCGGTGCGGTGGGGGCTCTGCGTCGGCCGGTGCCGCCGCGCTCGCTGTCGCTGGGGTTCCGGGCCGGTCGCCATGGTGCGAGCGCCATGACGCAGTACGAATACGTCAATCGACGTACTGGCGCGCGGGGCCGGCGACCGGACACTGGCGTGCGGGTGGGCGGCCGCGGGAGCGATTCTTGCGTCGGCTTTCCGCCGTACCGCAACGCCCCAGGAGCCTGCTTCGTGACGATGCAGCCCCAGAAGATCTTCCGCATCCGCCGCGACTACAACTCATGGGTCGCGAACGAGTCGATGGAAGACTACGCGCTGCGCTACACGCCGCGCAGCTTCCGCAAGTGGAGCGAATTCCGCGTCGCCAACACCGCGTTCGGCGCCACCTCGTTCCTCGCGCTCGAGGCGATCGGCGGTGCGATCGTCCTGAGCTACGGCTTCACCAACGCGCTCTGGGCGATCCTCGTCTTCGGGCTCATCACCTTCCTGACCGGTTTGCCGATCGGCTACTACGCCGCACGCTACGGTGTCGACATGGACCTGCTCACCCGCGGCGCCGGCTTCGGCTACCTCGGCTCGACCGTCACGTCGCTGGTCTACGCGAGCTTCACCTTCATCTTCTTCGCGCTCGAGGCGGCCATCCTGGCGCTCGCGCTGCAGATGGCCTTCGGCTGGCCGATGGCGGTCTGCTATCTCGTCGCCTCGCTCGGCGTGGTGCCGCTCGTGATGCACGGCATCACGCTGATCCAGCGGCTGCAGTGGTGGACGCAGCCGGTCTGGATGCTGCTGTTCGTGCTGCCGTACCTGGCCGTCGCGATCGAGAAGCCCGACGCCTTCGCCGACTTCACGACCTTGGTCGGCGGCGTCTCGCACTCGAGCGGCTTCGACGCGATGATGTTCGGCGCCGCCGCGACGGTCGCCTTGCCGCTCGTGGTGCAGATCGGCGAACAGGTCGATTACCTGCGCTTCCTGCCCGAGAAGACGCCCGCCAACCGCCGCCGCTGGTGGGCCGCGGTGGTGCTGGCGGGGCCGGGCTGGGTCATCCCCGGGATGGTCAAGATGCTCGGCGGCGCGTTCCTCGCGTTCCTGGCGCTGCAGCACGAGATTTCGGTCGACAAGGCCGTCGAGCCGACGCGGATGTACCTGGCGGGCTTTTCCTACGTGTTCGACTCGCCGGCCTGGGTGCTCGGCGCGACCACGCTCTTCGTCGTCGTCTCGCAGGTCAAGATCAATCTCACGAACGCCTACGCCGGCTCGCTCGCATGGTCCAACTTCTTCGCCCGGCTGACCCACAGCCATCCGGGCCGGGTCGTCTGGCTCGTCTTCAACGTGCTGATCGCCGTGCTGCTGATGACGCTCGGCGTCTTCGAGGCGCTCGAAGGCGTGCTCGGCCTCTACAGCAACCTCGCGATCGCCTGGGTCGGCGCGCTGGTCGCGGACCTCGTCATCAACAAGCCGCTCGGCTGGAGCCCGCGGCACATCGAGTTCAAGCGCGCCCACCTGTACGACATCAACCCGGTCGGTCTCGGCGCGATGCTGACGGCAGCGGTGCTGGGCATGTCGGCGTACGTCGGCGCGCTCGGCCCGGTCGCGAAGGCGTTCGCGCCGTTCATCGCGCTCTTCACCTCGATGGCGGTGTCGCCGCTCCTGGCCTGGTGGACCCGCGGCCGCTTCTACGAGGCGCGGCCGAACCTGGCGCCGTGGAAGCCGGGCGAGACCGTCGCCTGCTCGGTCTGCGACAACGCCTTCGAGTCCGAGGACATGGCGCAATGCCCCGCGTACGGTGCGCCGATCTGCTCGCTCTGCTGCACGCTCGAGTCGCGCTGCCACGACCGCTGCAAGACCGATTCGCGCGTGGCCGAGCAGGTCCGCGCCGCGTTGACGTCGGTGCTGCCGGTGGCGCTCAGCCGTCGCATCAACTTCCGCGTCGCGCACTATCTCGTCGTGGCGTTCTCGCTGATCTCGCTGTTCGCGCTGATCCTCGGCATCGTCTACGAGCAGCAGGCGACACAGGGCGGTGGCGCGCACCTCGGGCTGCGCCTGCCGCTGCTCAAGACCTTCGCGCTCCTGTCGCTGGCGGCCGCGGTCGGTGCCTGGTGGATGGTGCTCGGCAGCGAGAGCCGGCGCATGGCCGAGGACGAATCGAACCGCCACAACGCGCTGCTGGTCCGCGAGATCGAGGCGCACCGCCGCACCGACGCCGCGCTGCAGGCGGCGAAGGACCTGGCCGAGGCCGCCAATTCGGCCAAGACGCGCTACGTCACCGGCATGACGCACGAGCTGCGCACGCCGCTCAACGGCATCCTCGGCTATGCGCAGATCCTGCTGAAGGACCCGCAGATCCACGGCTCGCAGCGCGCGGCGGTCGACACCATCCACCAGAGCGGCGAGCACCTGCACGGGCTGATCGGCGGCCTGCTCGACCTGGCGCGCATCGAGGCCGGCAAGCTGCGCCTCGACATCGCGCCGCTGCCGATGCGCGACTTCCTCGACGACGTGGTGCGCATGGTTGCGCCGCAGGCCGCGAGCAAGGGCCTCGCCTTCGAGCTGCGCACCCACGGCCGCGTGCCCACGTTCGTGCGCGCCGATGCCCGCCGCCTGCGGCAGATCCTGATCAACCTGCTCGGCAACGCGGTGCGTTTCACCGACCACGGCAGCGTGTCGCTGGTGCTCGATCACACCCGCGAGGTCGCGCGCTTCCACGTCATCGACACCGGCATCGGCATCGCGCCGCAGGACCTCGAACGCATCTTCCTGCCGTTCGAGCGCGGCAGTGCCGGCCGGCGCACCGACGAGCCGGGCACCGGCCTCGGCCTCACCATCACCCATCTGCTGACGCAGCTGATGGGCGGCGAGCTGACGGTGTCGAGCGAGCCCGGCAAGGGCAGCACCTTCACCGCGCGCCTCTACCTCAGCGAAACCTCCGAGCCCGGCCACGCGCGCACGCCCCGCCACCGCCCGGTCAGCGGCTACCTCGGCGCGCGCCGCAGCCTGCTCGTCGTCGACGACCATCCGATCCAGCGGCAGATGCTCGCCGGCATGCTGTTGCCGCTCGGGTTCGTCATCCGCGAGGCGGCGAGCGGCCGCGAGTGCATCGAAAGCGTGCTCGAGGACCCGCCGGACGCGTTGCTGCTCGACATCTCGATGGACGACATGGACGGCTGGGAGACGGCGCGCCGGCTCCGCTCGCACGGCCTCGTCGACCTGCCGATCATCCTCGTGTCGGCCAACGCGTTCGAGAACCAGCCCGACAAGGTCGCCGCCGCCGGCTGCCAGGGCTTCGTCGACAAGCCGGTGATCGAATCGGAACTGCTCGCGGTGCTGCAACGCGAGCTCGAACTCGAATGGGTGGCCGAGCTCGCGCTGCCCAGCTGGCGCCCGGCCGACTCGATGCCGCCGGATGCGCCGACACGCCTGCCGGTCGAGCATGCGCAGCGGCTCCTGCGGCTCGCCCGCCTCGGCCACGCGCAGGGCCTGCAGCGGGCGCTCGACGCGCTCGCCGCCGAGCACGCCGACTGCGCGTCGCGCGTCGCGGACCTGCGCGGCCTCGTCGAGCGCTTCGCCTGGGACGAGCTCGTCGTGCAGCTCACCGCGAGCCTCGACATGGAGACCGCGTCGTGAGCGCGCAGCCGGCCGACGCGTCGCCGTCGGGCGAAGGCGCCGGCGCGGTGGTGCTCGTCGTCGACGACGTGCCGCAGTCGCTCGGCGCGCTGTGCCTCGAGCTCGACGCGGCCGGCTACACCGCGCTCGTCGCGTCGGACGGCGCCGCGGCGCTCGCCCGGCTCGACCTCGTGACGCCCGACGCCATCCTGCTCGACGCGCTGATGCCCGGCCTCGACGGCTTCGAGACCTGCCGCCGCATCAAGGCTCGGCCCGAGTGGTCGCACATTCCGGTGATCTTCATGACCGGGCTCTCGGAGACCGCCCACATCGTCAAGGGCTTCGATGCCGGCGGCGTCGACTACGTGGTCAAGCCGGTCCGCGCGCAGGAGGTGCTCGCGCGGCTCGCGACGCACGTGCGCAACGCCCGCGCCGCGCGCATGGCCCGCGACGCGCTCGACATCGGCGGTCACGGTGTCGTGATCGTCGACGCCCGCGGGCGGCTCGCATGGCGGTCCCCGCAGGCGCAGCGCTGGGTCGCCGAGTTCTTCGCTGGCGGTGGCGACGCCGCGTTCTCGGCATGGCTCGACGCGGCCCCGTCGCCGAGCGACCAAGCGCACGAGCGCCGGCTCGGCACGCGCACGCTGGCTGCCCGCCGCATGGGGTCGGTCGGGCTCGGCGAGGCGATGTGGCTGCTGAGTTCGCGCACGGCGAGTGCGCCGCCGCCCTCGCGCCTGGCGACCGCGTCGTTGACCGCGCGCGAGACCGAGGTCCTGTCCTGGGTCGCGAAGGGCAAGACCAACCGCGACGTCGCCGACATCCTCCACCTGAGCCCGCGCACGGTCAACAAACACCTCGAACACGTCTTCGAGAAGCTCGGCGTCGAGACCCGCGCCGCCGCCGCCGCGCTGGCGAGCCGCGAACTGCACTGAACGCGGACGTGCCGGGTCGGCGGCGGCGCGGCGTCGGCCACGGGATGTTCAGAGCGCTCCGGGCCGCCCCGGCGGCCGCGCCGGGCTCCGCCGCCCGCGCAGCACGTGCAGCGGGAACACGAGCAGCGCCGCGATGCCGACGCCGATGTGCACCCAGTGCAGCGCCGCATGCCACGGCTCCTGTCCGTACTCGAGCGCCAGCGCGGTGAGGCCGAGCGCGGCCATCGACCCGACGGCGATGCCGCCGAGCCAGCGGTTGCGGTGGTGCTTCCAGGTCGCGACGACGTGGTGCGGCAGCGCCATGCCGATCACGGTCATCGCGAGGAAGCCGGTGACGCCGTGGCCGACCCACCAGAGCCGCAGTCGCGGCGGCGCCTGGCCGAGCGCGTCCGCGAGCACCCACCAGACGAGGCCGGTCGCCGCGCAGGCGCCGAGCACGGTGTAGCTCGCGCGCCGCTGCCACGCGGCCACCCTGCCGACCCGCATCGCGCCGTGGTGCGGCTTCACAGCACGAGCGCGGTCGCGCCGTAGCGGGCCAGGCAGGCCGCTGGCAGCTGCCCGGTGACGGCGAGTGCCTTGGTCAGGCCGTCGGCGACGGCGCAGCGGTCGGCGAGCACCGAGAAGCTGCGCCTGTCGACGACCGCCTCGCGGCTGCGCGGGTCGATCAGCGGACTCCGCCAGCGCCGGTCGCGGCGGTCGCCGACGAAGCCGCCGGACGACGTCGCGATCGCGCCGTCCGCGAGCGTGCCGATCTCGACCGTGCGAGCGCGGTCGGTCGGTGAGCGCAGCCGGACCGGCTCGGCCTCGGGCCCGAGCACGCGCAGGTCGCCGCCCGCATCGACGCTCGCCTGGACGACGCCGTGCATCCGCAAGGCCGCGATCGCCCGGTCGACCGCAGCGCCCTTCGCGATGCCGCCCAGGTCGAGGCACATCGGCCGGAGCACCCGCACCTGCGTCGCATCGACGATCTCGAGGTCGGCGATCGAGCCGCTGCCGGCGGCGGGCCGATCACCCGGCAGCAGGCCGGCGGCGATCAGCTCGGCGCCGACCGCGCAGTCGAAGAGTCCGCCGGTCGCGTGGTGCAGCTCGGCGGCGAGCGCGAGGACCTCGACCGTCCACGGGTCGAGAACGAGGCGCTCGCCCGCGGCGGCGCGGTTGAGCCGCGACAGGTCGCTCGTCGGCCGGTGGAAGGACATGAGCGCGTCGACCCGCGCGACGGCGGTGAAGGCGGCGTCGATCGCGGCGATCGCGGCGATTGCGGGTGCGTCTGCATCGCTCGCATCGCAGGCCACCGCATCGGCGCCGACCGCGCTCGTGGCGGCAGCGCCGGCGTCGACCGCACGGGCGAGTTCGGCTCCGGCGTCTTCCGCGTCCATGGTCGCGCCGGTCACGGCCGCCATACCGCCGAGCCGAACGATCCGGATCTCGACGAAGGTGCCGAGCGCAGGGCGGCAGCGTCTCATCCCTGCGAAGCCTGCCGGTCGCGCGCCGCGCTCAGGCATGCCGGAGCAGCAGCGCATGCATCGTCATCACCCGCTTGACGCCGTCGGTCAGGTGCTTGGACGAAAGCGTGGCACCGGAGATGTTCTCGACGTCCTTGCCGAGCTTGAGCGGCGAGCCGGCGCCCTTGGCGACGAACTGGTTCAGCCACTTCCGGTCGGCGACCTCGAAGCCGTAGGACTCGCGGTACTCGAGCACCTCGACGCGCTTGATGCTGCCGTCCGGCTGGATGCCGACCGCGTAGGTGATGAACTCGTGCTTGCCGACGACCTCGTCGACGACGAACCAGCCGCCGTCGGCCGCGCGCCAGACGCGGTTGCCGTTGAAGGGCAGGCTGACCGACGAGGCGTCCTTCAGCGCGTCCTGCTGCTGCGGCGTCAGCGCGACCGGATACGGCTTCAGCTCGGTCGTGCCGAACATCTCGCGCTGCGCCTGCTCGACCGAGACGTAGATCGCCGAGCGGGCTTCGAGCGGTGCGAGCGCGGCGCCGAGCGCGAGCACCGGGAGCAGCGTTGGGGCGGGAGTCCACTTCATGGCGGGTCATCGTCCGTTCGAGAGGATTCGCTCGAGAGGCGAGAGGTGTCGTACCGGTCGGCCGAGCGGGTCGGTCGAGTCGCGCGGCGACGGGTCAGTCGAAGAGATAGCCGACCTTGAGCACGAACTGGTCGTGGCCGTGGTTGTCCCAGACCTTGTCGTAGCCCGCGGTGCAGTCGGCCGTGCCGTCGGCGAAGCAGCGGCCGCTGATCTGGTGGCGCCAGGCGGCGGTGACCCAGAACTTCTCGGCGGCGTAGTGCAGCGTCGGGCCGATGAAGTTCGCGATCTGCGTCTTGCGGTCGAAGCGGTAGCCGTCGTGATCGGTGTGGAAGCGGCCCTCGAAGCCGCCCGACCAGCGCGACGCGAAGCGGTAGCTCGCGCCGTAGAGGATGTCGCCCATCGAGTTGCGGATCACGCCGCCCGCCGGGTCGTACTTCTCCTTCTCGGGTTCGTAGAGCAGGTTGGCGGCGAGGATCAGCCGGTCGTCGAGGAAGTTGGACTGCAGCAGGATGCGGAATTCGATCGAGTCCTCGAGCCGGCCCCAGGTCGGCTCGATGGAGAGGCCGATGCCGACGGGCGACGTCACCGGATTGCTGAGCCGCCAGATCACCTCGAGCGAGCCGCCGTCGACGCGCGTGCTGCGGTAACCATCGGTGTCGTGCGCGGTGCTCGGCACGCCGAAGCCGGCGGTGCACGGCACCTGGTTCTCGCACATCTCCGGGTTCAGGTAGTTGCGGCTCGCGTCGATCGACAGCACGTTCAGATAGGCGCCGAGCTGGACGTCGTTGCTGACGCCGTATTCGACTTCGGTGCGGTACTGCCCGAACTCGTAGCGGCCGACGGCCTGCCGGTGCGTCATGTCGAAGCGCTGCTCGAGCTCCCATGTGCCCTTCGGCTGCAGGTCGAGCGTGTAGAGGAAACCGAACGCGCCTTCGCCCGCGACCGCGGCACTGCAACTCGAGGCGACCGCCGCGGCGGCGAGCCACCGGCGCAGCCTGCGCGTGCGGGTCGCGCGAGAAGAGGTCCGGTCGCCGTCGGCACCGAATCGCGGATCGAAAGTCATCGTGTCTGCCGTTGTGGATTGAGAATGCTTCTCATTATGAACACAACGCGCGATGCTGTCAGGTACGGCAGTACGGTAGTCACAGGAATGTCGCGAACGGCGCGAGCCGGCGCGAGACGGCGCAGCGGTGCGGCCCGCCCACCCGTCGAGCGGCCGGCCGCCGACGCGACGTGTCAGTCACGCGCCGGCGCGGTCGACGGCGGCGCCGCTCAGCCGAGCCGGAATCCGGCGTCGAACGTGGTGCGAACGTCGAGCCGCTGTTTCAGCAGCCCGGCGCCGAGGTAGAAGTCGGCGGTCGCCTGTTGGTCGGCGAGGACCTGAGCGTCGACATCGATCCATTTCTGCGCGCGGCGCTCGAACTGCAGGCGCGCGGCGTCCTGCGGAATGCCGACGATCCGCGAGAGCGTCGCCGAGAAGTCGCCGAGATGGTCGTACGACCAGCGCTGGGCACGGACGATGCGCTGCGCGAGGTCCTGCAGCGCCGCGCGCTTCGACGCGAGCGCGGCGTCGGTGGCGGCGAGGAAGCTCAGGCCCGACGACAGTCCCCGGCCGTTGACGAGCACACGCGCATGGCCCGCGATCTCCGCCAGCGCGGTATAGGGTTCCCACGTCGCCCAGGCGTCGACCGCGCCCTGCGTCGGCGCGAGCTTGGCTTCCGGCGGCGGCAGGAAGCGGAACGTCGCGGCGTCGGGCTTCAGGCCGGCGGACGCGAGCGCCTCGAGCGCGACGTGGTGGCCGATCGAACCGCGGTTGGTCGCGATCGACGCGCCGCGCAGATCGGCCGCGGTCTTCCACGGCGAGTCGGGCCGCATCAGCACGGCCGTGCCGTACGGACCCGACCGATTGACCGCGAAGGCCTTGATGCGCACGCCGTTGGCGAGCGCGAAGATCAGCGGCGCATCGCCGATCGGGCCGAACTCGATCGCGTCGGCGTTGAGCGCCTCTGCGAGCGGCGCGGCCGCCGGAAACTCCGCCCAGCGCAGCTCGAACGGCAATCGCTGCAACGCGTCTGCCGCCTCGAGCAACGCGCGCAGCCCGCCCTTCTGGTCGCCGGCGCGCAGGACGACGGCGTCGGCCCGCGCCGACGCGAACGGCGCGGCGAGCGCCGCGGCGGCCGCCGCGCGCAGGACACGCCGGCGGGAGGGATGGCGGAACGGAACGAGAGACATCGGCGCGGTTCGAGGGCGGGGACGCCGAGGCGATGGGCGCGACCACGACCGGCAACGAAGGTTCGACGCAAACGAGAGGCGTCGCGACGGTCGGTGGGGTCGCCGCACCGTGTGCCGGGCGGCGCCGCGATGGTCGCCTCACCCGTGCGCCACGGCGGGCGGCGCCACCATGGTCCTGCACCCGTGTGCCATGGCGGGCGGCGCCACCATGGTCCTGCACCCGTGTGCCATGGCGGCGCCATGCTGACCCGCGACGCGACGCCGTCGAGGCCGTCGGACCACGGCCACCGCGGCCGATGCGCCCGCTGGCGAAAACCGTGTCGACTCGTAAATGCGGCAACACGAATGTGCGGGCCACCCCGGTCGCCGTCCCCGTTTTCCCGGGCGTCGTGACGCGGCAGACACAGTGTGACGCCGGCGTTGCATCGCGCCATCATCGCGACACGTCCTTGTCATTTCTTCGGAGGAGAAGCACTTGAAGACACCGCAACGGTTCCGTCCCGCTCGCTCGACCCTGCTGCTGCTGGCCGCGTTCGGCGCAGCCCCGGCCCACGCCATCACGACCTACCCGGGCGACCCCGGCCAGCTCGGCGATCCGGCGAGCTGGCGGACTCCCGAATTCCTGCGCAGCTACGGCCTGCGGTCGATGGGCGCGGAGTTCGCGTACGCGGCGGGCTACAGCGGCGCCGGCGTCCGCATCGGCCTGGTCGATTCCGGCTTCTACTTCAACCACCCGGACCTCCCGTCGTCGCGCTTCACCGCGGTCACGGTCGGCGGCGTGTCGGGCACCTGGAATCCGGCCTACAACGACAGCCACGGCACGTCGGTCTCCGGCCTCGTCGGCGGCTCGCGCGACGGCAACGCCACGACGAACTTCCAGGGCGTCGCGTTCAACGCGCCGGTCTTCGTGGGCAACACGCTCAAGGGCGACGGCGCGCTCTTCGGCGTTCCGCAGGCGACGCAGACCGTCGGGCAGACGATCGACCAGGGCTACATCGCCAACACCTACCGCGCCGTCGCCGCCACGCCCGGCGTGCGCATCGTCGGCACGAGCTGGGGCAGCCAGCCGACGACCGAGCAGTACCAGACGCTGCTGCCGTCGACGGGCACCAACCTCACCGGCCGCGCCGGCGCGCTCGGCACCTGGGCCTATCTGAACCGCGGCGACACCTGGTTCTCCGGCGCGCTCGACGCCTGGAAGACCGGCGCGGCGATCAACTTCAGCGCCGGCAACACCGGCTATGCGAACGCGAGCCCGCGCGCCGGCGCAGCCTACTTCCAGCCCGAGCTCGAGTCGCGCTGGACCGCGGTGACCGGCATCTCCCAGACCGCCACCGTCAACGGCGTCACGGTCGGCACGACGCTCAATCCCGACGGCAGCGTCGCCATCCCGGGCGTGCAGATCTACAACCAGTGCGGCTACGCGAAATGGTCGTGCGTGGCCGCGCCGTCGCTGGGCACGGTCACGAGCAACGTCACCGTGCCCGGCGGCGTGCCGACGGCCGGCACCGGCGGCTTCAGCGGCACGTCGGCCGCGCAGCCGCACGCCACCGCAGCGCTCGGCATCATCATGGAGCGCTTCCCGTACATGACCAACGAGCAGGCGATCTCGGTCATGCGGACGACCGCGATCCAGAACGCGACGATCAACAACGCGTCGGGCGTGCAGATCGTCAACCCGACCGCCGGCCAGCGCGTGCAGGTGCCCGACGACCGCAACGGCTGGGGCACGGTGAGCCTGCGCTACGCGATGAACGGGCCGGGCCAGTTCACCGACAACTTCGCCGTCGACACGCAGGGCCGCAACGACACCTGGTCGAACGACATCTCGGACGTCGCGATCCGCGCCCGCAAGGCCGAGGACCAGGCCGAGGCCGCCACCTGGACCGCGCGCAAGGCCGAGAAGGGCTGGGACGCGGCACCGCCGTCGGCGCCGCCCGCGTTTCCGGCCGACGTCGCCGCGCAGCAGGCCTACTACGCCGGCACCGCCGTCAACGACTACACCGAATACACCGTCGGCATGGCGCGGCAGGCGGCGCGCGACGCCAGGGTCTACGAGGGCAGCCTGACGAAGTCGGGCGAGGGCGCGCTCACGCTGTCGGGCGACAACTCGTTCAGCGGCGGCACCGAGGTGCGCGGCGGCAGTCTCGTCGCCGCGTCGGCGCACGCGCTGGGCACCGGTGACGTCGACGTCGTCGGCGGCACGTTCGCGACGCGCAGTACCCAGACGGTGCTGCTCGGCGGCAACCTGACGGTCGGCTCGGGCGGCATCCTCGACCTCGGTCTCGGCGCCGGCCATTCGCTGCTGCTCGACGTCGCCGGGCGCCTCAGCGCGGGCGGTCTGCTCAACATCTCGTTCGTCGACGGCTTTCTCGGCGCCGGCCTCTACGACCTGATCGACTTCGGCAGCTTCCAGGGCGCGTTCTCGAGCTTTTCGTACAGCGGCCTCGGCGGCGGCTACACCGCGAGCCTCGTGTTCAACGTCGACGGCGTCGACGTGAACGTCGCGGCCGTGCCCGAACCCGAGACCTACGCGATGCTGCTTGCCGGGTTCGGCGCGATCGGCTGGGCGAGCCGGCGGCGCAAGCGCGCGCAGTCGGCCGATCGCGCGAGCATCGACGCGCCGGCCGCCGCGGGCTGACGGGTCCCGCTCCGGCGCGACGGGCCTGCGGCGCTCGTGCGGGGTCCGGCGCGTCGTTCGGAGGACCGTCGACGCGCCGGCCCGCTGCGGGTTCTCAGCGCGTCGCTGCTGCCGAGAGTACGGCGGCGACGGTTGCCGGCCATGCGGCGGAATCGCGCGCGGCGGCGACGTCCCGGAGCGTTTTGTGCGGCTCTGCCGCGCGCGTCGCCCGGCGTGCCGTCGCCGACATGGCGTGGAGTGCCTCCAGCACCGCGGCGTCGATGCGCGCCGCAGGAGATGCCGGGCCGGCGAGCGTGTCGTCGAGGAACGCGAAGCCGAAGAGGCAGTGGGCGATGCGGCCGCGTGCATGCGCCGACTCGGTGTCGGTCGTCGCCGTGAGCGCGAGCTCGCTCCAGAGCGCGAGCAGTCCGAACCAGACGACGCACGCGTGGACCAGCGAATGCAGCGGCAGCCGGGCGCCTGTCCAGGGCGAGCGGAAGGTCGGCGCGGCGTCGAGGTCGCAGAAGAGGCCGCGCGCCGCCTCGGTCCGGTACATCAGCTGATGGATCGCTTCGTGGGTGACGGCCTCGATCGCCACGAGCGGCGCGTCGGCCGGCTGGTGCAGATTCGTCAGCAGGCAGCGGCCGACGTGCGCGCGGTGCGACGCCGATCCGCCCGCCGCCTGGCCGTCGGTGCGCAGCAGGACGCGCTCGAGCTGCCCGTCGACGAGACGGAGCGCGGCCGGCACGCGCCGCGCCATCGTCCGTGCCGCGGCGTCGAGCACCGAGCCGATGCGCGCGCGCTGTGCCTCGGTCGGCCGTGCCGACGGCGCCGTGGTGTCGTAGGGCACGTCGGGCCAGCGCTCCGCCGAGCCGAAGTCGGTCGTGAAGCGGAACCTTACCGTCTCGGCGCAAGCCGGGTCGGCAGGACCGCCCGACGCCGCGCCGAAGTGCAGCTCACGCAGGACGGCGTCGACCCCACTGCCTGATGTCATTGGACAACCCCTGTCGAACGAGTTCGGGATAGAGCGGGTGCCCGCCGCTCAGCACCGGCACCGGAAAGCTGCTGTAGAGCACCGGCGCGCCCGCGCCGAGGAAGAAGGCGTGCTCGAGGATGCGCAGCGGCGAGACCGCGGCGAACGCGCGGGCGACGTCGACCATCGCCTGCTGCTGCGCCGCCGTCATCGTCGGCGGCGGGTTCGGGATGAACAGCGCCTCGCCGATCTGCGCGAGGTGGACGAGCCGGCCTTCCGGCAGCACGAAGTCGAGCCGCGCCGTCGACGGCAGCCCGGCCGCGAGCGCCTGGTCGAGCGGCTTGCCGAGGCTGTACGGCGTCCAGCGGTCGACCGCATGCACCGTGCCGTGCAGGCGACGCGGCAGCGACGGCGCCGAATGGTCGGGCACGCGCAGGCCCGGAACGAGCCGGGGCAGGTCCTGCCACTGGTCGAGCAGCGAACCGTGGCAGCCCATGATCGACGTCGCGGTCGGCAGCGACGACGCGTAGCCGAAGCCGCCGAGCGCGTCGCGCAGCCGGGTCCAGACCGCTTGGCGGGCGACCGTGGCGGCGGCCGTCGCGTCGCCGGGTTCGAGCCGGTCGGCCAGCGGGAGCCGGTTGATCAGCGCGGTGCGGCGCGGCGCGAACGTGCGGCCGGCCACGGTCCAGACGTCGCCCGGCGCGACGTGGTCGAGCAGTTGCTGCGCCGACAACGCCACCAGCGGCCAGCCGAGCCGCGCTGCGCCCTGCAGCAGCGCGCGGGCGACCGGGTCGCCGGCGTCGCCGTACAGCAGCAGCACGCATTGCGGCTCGAAGTCGCCGGTCGCCGCGACGCGGCGCGCCGCGTCAGCGGCCGGCACGGCCACCGGCATCCCCGGAACCGTTCGCGTGCCGAGACTCTTCGGGTCGCCCGCAGCCACTGCTCGCCACCGCGTCGGCGTCGGGTTCAGGTCGTCGTCCATCGGGTGCCGGTACGGAACGACCGGCCCGCGCCGGCTCGCCGCGTCGAGCGTCGCGATCTCGTCGGTGGTCGACGGCCATCCCAGTGCCCCGAGGTTCTGCAGCAGCTGCGTGTCGTCGCGCGCCCCGCCGGCGACGATGCTGGCGACGGTCGGACGCTGCAGCAGCAGAACGGCCGGCCGAATCGACGCCGGAGCGGTCGAGGCCGTGGTCGACGGCGCCGGCGGCTTCTTCGCCTTCGGTCCGGCCCCGGCGTTCGAAGAAGGCGTTGCCGCCGCCGCCGAACGTGCCGGTGCCGGGGCCGAGAACGGGCACCTCGACGCCGGAACGGCCGGGCAGTCGATGGTCCGTGGATTCATTCGTCCGAATGGAGTCGAGGGGCCGGTTCGCTCGTCCGTCGGGGCGCGACGCCCCCGGGTATCGGCGCGCAGCCTCGCGGCGCGCGCGGACGTCCGCCGCCGTCGATGGGCACCGGCACCGTCGTCTTGCGCGGCACGGCGCGTCCAGCGCGGCACGGCACGGCGTGCCGGGACGAGGCCAGGGCAGGACGTGCGGATCGTCGGCGTCGGTCGGGAACATCATGGCAGGATAGCGAGCGGTCGGCGCGACGTCCGCGCAGGGGCTCGCCGCGCGACGCGGCCGGCGACGCCGCCGACGTCAGGCGCGCTCGTCGCGCGGCACCGCGCCGACGCGCTCCTGCTTGCCCCACTGCCGCTGCCGCGTCAGGAAGGTCACCCAGCCGAGCGTCGCGCCGAGGTGGCGCAGCACCTGGAAGCTGAACGGCTCGGCGAGCGCGGCGAGCAGCGCGAAGCCGAAGCCGGCCTTCGACGCTGGAGCGCCGACCCAGCGCCGGTAGAGGTGCACCGACCACAGATGGAAGCCGAGGTCGATCGCGATCTTCGCGGCGATCCAGCCCGAGACCGGCAGCAGGACGTCGACGCGGCCGCTGGCGAGCGAAACGACGAGGATGCCGAGGGCGGTCAGGCCGAAGATCGGCTGCATGGTGTCGACCGCCTTCACGGGCAGCATCCAGCGGCCGATGTTGCCGAAGCGCCGTCCGTCGCCGACCATGCCCCGATACCAGTACTGCGTCTGCAGGAAGCCGCCGAACCAGCGCCGGCGCTGGCGCAGGAAGGCGCCGATCGTGCTCGGCGCCTCGGTCTCGGCGCGAGCGCCGCCGACGACGCCGGTGCGCCAGCCGAGGCCGTGCAGCGACGCGTGGCGGACGAGCCGGTGGATGAGTTCGTAGTCCTCGACCAGGCAGCTCGGATCGAAGCCGCCGACCGCGACGACCGCGTCGCGGCGGAAGCCGGCGAACGCGCCGGAGATGAGCAGCAGGCTGTCGACCTGCATCCAGGCGTAGCGCGACAGGAAGTTGCGGATGTATTCGAAGGTCTGGAACCATTCGAACAGCCGGCCTCCGGCCGACGGCCCGCAGACGGGCGTGAGCACGCCGGTCGCGGCGACCAGCGCCGGGTCGCGGGCGAACGCGTCGCGCATCGCGCGCACGGCGCCGGGCGCGAGCCGCGTGTCGGCGTCGACCGTCATCACGACCTGCGTGCGACAGGCGTCGAGCGGCGACTGCAGCGCCGCGTTGAGCGCCCGCGCCTTGCCGCCGTGCGGCAGGCGCAGCCAGTGCAGCGACGCGATCGTCGTGCTGCTCGCCCACTGGCCCGCGGCCGGCTCGACGAGCCCGAAGTCGTCAACGAGCCGCCGCACGCTGTCGTCGGTCGAGCCGTCGTCGGCGATCACGATCGCGTCGGGCGGATCGGCCTGCGCGAGAAGCGAGCGGATCGTCTGCGGCAGCACCGCGGCTTCGTCGTGCGCGGCGACGACGACGGCGAGCGTCTGCCGCACGCGGGGGCCGTCGGATGTCGCGCTGCGCAGGAGACCGCGCGTCTGCCAGCCGACGAAGACGAGCAGCACGGTGTCGTAGACGATGTAGGCGACGCCGGTCGTCCACGCCCAGACGCCGCCGAGCGCGAACGCACCGGCGAACAGCAGCAGCCAGAGGGCGCCGACCGCCGCGTGGATCGCGAGGCTCGCGGCGGGCGTCGTGCCGGGCCGGTGGCGCGGCGAATGCTGGACGAGCGCGTCCTCGAGGCGAAGGGTCACGGTGGCGGAGGACGTTGGCTGAACGACGATGATCCCATCCGTCGATGAGGGCCTGCGGGTGCAAGGTCATCCGCCGCGACGCGCGATACTTTCGCGGTCGCAACGACACGCCGCGAGCCGACCATGCAGCTTCCCCTGCGCTACACGCGAACCGCGATCGCGCTGCACTGGATCGTCGCCGTGCTGATGATCGTCAACGTCACGCTCGGCCTCGTCGCCGAGTCGCTGCCCGAGGCGCAGATCCGCTTCGCGATCGACACCCACAAGTCGATCGGCATCACGGTCCTCGGCCTAGCGATCCTGCGCCTGCTCTGGCGCCTGACCCATCCGGCGCCGCCCTTGCCGCCCGACCATCCGCGCTGGGAACGCATGGGCGCGCACGCGGCGCATCTCGTGCTCTACGCGTTGATCTTCGCGCTGCCGCTCTCGGGCTGGTTGCACGACTCGGCGTGGAAGGACGCCGCGACGCATCCGATGCGGCTCTTCGGCCTCGTGCCGTGGCCGCGCATCGGCTGGCTGATGTCGCTCGACCCTGGCGCCAAGGCGATTTGGCACGATCGGCTCTTCGAGCTGCACAGCTGGTTCGGCACCGTGCTCTACGTCGTCTTCGCGCTGCATGTCGCCGGCGCGCTCAAGCACCAGTGGCTCGACCGCGAGCCGGAACTGCAGCGCATGCTGCCGGCAAAGCGCGGGCCGGTGTCGCGCTGACCGCCGCCGGCTCCGGCGGGCCGGTGTCGCGCTGACCGGCCTGCATTGGAACGGCGCGGCACGGCACGGCGCGAGCAGCCCGGGTGCCGCGACAACGCCCGGCGCGCCGCCACGCGTTGTGCCGGCCGCGCCCGCAGCCGGCCGCGCCACCGTCCCTGTCGGCCGCGCCGCGCTATCCTGGCCGCCCGTCCGCCCGTCCGCCCGTCCGCCCGTCCGCCCGTCCGCCCGTCCGCCCGTCCGCCATGCGCTGCCTTGCTGCCATCGACTTCGACGCGCCTTCGCCGACGGTGGCTCGCGCGCTGATCGGCGTCGGGCTCTTCGTCGACGGCGTCGGCGGCCGGATCGTCGAGACCGAGGCCTACGACCGCGACGATCCGGCCTCGCACGCTTACCGTGGCGAGCGGCCGCGCAACGCCTCGATGTTCGGCCCGTCCGGGCATGCCTACGTCTATTTGTCGTACGGCCTGCACTGGTGCCTCAACGTCGTCTGCCGTGAGCCGGGACACGGCGCCGGCGTGCTGATCCGCGCGCTCGAGCCGACCGCTGGCTGCGAGGCGATGCGCCGCCGCCGCGGCGTCGACGACCTGCGGTTGCTTTGCGCCGGACCGGGCCGGCTCGCGCAGGCGCTCGGCATCAGCCGCGCCCACGACGGAATGCCGCTCGATCTTCCGCCCTTCGCACTGCTGCCCGCGATCGACGGCGTCGACGTGGCGACCGGCGTGCGCATCGGCATCGGCAAGGCACAGGAGCGACCGTGGCGTTTCGGGCTCGCCGGCTCGCGCTTCGTGAGCCGCCGCTTCGACTGACGATCGCCTCCACCCGCGGCGTCGGCGGGCGCGTCACCCCCGGCGTTCTGCCATCGTGCGGTACGCATCTCTTCACGAATCTGCGAGGCGTGTTGCACAGCTTCGCGTGCAGAATCCCCCGCGAACAGGGGGGGTTCGATGTCGTCGTTTCCAACGTTCTTGCGCCGCCTGGCCAGCGCGACCGTGTGCATTGTCTGGCTCGTCGGCGCTGCCGTTGCAGCGCCCGCGGCCGGCTGGAACCAGACGCAGACGCGGGCGCACGCGCCGGCGGCCGCGTTCGCGAGCGACGTGGGCACGCTCGCCGAGACCGAGACCGTGCCGATCGCGGTCGTGCTCCGGTTGCGCGAGCAGCCGGCGCTCGACGCGTTGACCGACCGGCGGCTCGCCGGTGCCGCGACACCGGTGCTGAGCACGCAGCAGTTCGTCGACCGCCATGCGCCGACGATCGAGCAGGTGCAGCGCGTCGTCGCCCACTTGCGCGCGGCCGGCTTCGAGAACATCGTCGTCGCGCCGAACCGGCTGCTCGTCACCGCCGACGGCACGCCGGGGCGCATCCGCACGGCATTCCGGGCCGAGCTGCATGCCTTCGACGTCGCCGGTCGGCGTGCCTATGCCAACGTGACCGACGCGCTCGTGCCGGCGTCGCTCGCCGACAGCGTGCTCTCGGTCGTCGGCCTGCAGACGGTGCAGACGGCGCGCACCTACGCCCGCCGCGCCGAGCGCCTCGACGCCTCGACGCTCGCGGTCACCGGCGTCAGCCCGACGCTTCTCGCCTCGATCTACGGCGCGAGCGGCCTGCCGTCGGCGTCGACCGCGACGCTCGGCATCATCACCCAGGGCAGCATGACGCAGACGCTGGCCGACCTGAAGACGTTCGCCGCCGGCGCCGGCTACCCCGCGCCGACGGTCGCCGTCGTCACCGTCGGCCGGGCGAGCAGCGACACCTCGGGCGTCGACGAATGGAACCTCGACACGCAGACCGCGCTCGCGACGGCCGGCGGCACGGTCGCGTCGCTGCGGCTCTACACCGCGACGACGCTCGGCGACGCGAACCTGCTCTCGGCCTACAACGCCGCGGTCAGCGAGAACGTCGCCCGCGTCGTCAACGTCTCGCTGGGCGAATGCGAGACCGACGCCGACCGGTCCGGCGCACGCGCGGCGATGGACCAGGTCTTCCAGGCCGCGGTCGCCCAGGGCCAGACGTTCTCGGTCGCCTCGGGCGACTCCGGGTCGTACTCGTGCGGCGGCAGCGCCGACGCGCAGAGCTACCCGGCCGTCTCGCCGTACGTGATGGCGATCGGCGGCACGACGCTCTCGAGCAGCGGCGCCAGCTGGCTCGGCGAGACCGCATGGAGCTGCAGCGGCCCGTCGACCTGCCCGCAGAACGCGTCGGGCGGCACCGGCGGCGGCGTCAGCCTGACCGAGCCGGCGCCGGCGTGGCAGACGGCGGCCGGCGTGCTGACGACGGCAGGCAGGCGCGGCGTGCCCGACATCGCCTTCGACGCGGCGCCGGCGAGCGGCGCGCGCATCGTCGTCCGCGGCAGTCTCGTGCAGTTCGGCGGCACGAGCCTCTCGGCGCCGATCTTCACCGGCCTCTACAGCCGCATCCAGGCCGCGCACGGCAACACGCTCGGCTTTCCGGCGGCGACGATCTACGCCGGCGCGGCGAGCAACCCGGCGTGGTTTCACGACGTCACCTCGGGCAGCAACGGCGGCTACGGCGCCGGGCCCGGCTGGGACTATGTGACCGGCTGGGGCAGCCTGCAGGTGCAGAACTACTCGAGCGCGATCGGCGGCACCGGGACCGGCGGCGGCGGCGCGGCGCCCTCCGCCGACTGGACGCAGATCGCGACCGAGGGCCAGACCTTCAGCGTCGCCGGCACGCAGACCGTGCGCTACGGCGCCGGCTCGAGCTGGATCACGCGGACCGTGACCGGCGGCGGCACCTGTTCGAACGACTTCTTCGGCGGCGATCCGCTCGTCGGCACGGTCAAGGTCTGCCAGGTGTCTGGCGCGCAGGCCGCCTGGACGCGGATCGCGACCGAGGGCCAGACCTTCAGCGTCGCCGGCACGCAGACCGTGCGCTACGGCGCCGGCTCGAGCTGGCTCACGCGGGCCGTGACCGGCGGCGGCACCTGCTCGAACGACTTCTTCGGCGGCGACCCGCTCTACGGCACGGTCAAGGCGTGCGAGGTCGCCGCCGGAACGACCTCGCCGGCGACCGCCTGGACGCGCGTCGCGAGCGAAGGCCAGCCCTTCGCGGTCGCCGGCACGCGGACCGTGCGCTACGGCAGCGGCACGTCGTTCGTGACGCGCAGCGTGTCGGCGAGCGGCGTCTGCAGCAACGACTTCTTCGGCAGCGATCCGCTCTACGGCGTCGTCAAGGCGTGCGACGTCGGCAACTGATGCCGATGTGCGAGAGCCCCGACCCGGCCGCCTCGAGCACGTCGATATGATCCGCAGGAGCGTGGGCGGCAGAAACCACGCGGGCCATGATTTTTGCCGCCCACGCTCCTAGCGCCGCGTCCCGCCTCGGGACGCAGCCCATCACGTCGAGGAACACCGAAATGAAGAAGACCACATGGATCGCGCTGGCACTGGCGCTGGCCGGCACCGCCGCCTGGGCGCAGACCGGCACCGCGGTCAAGGAAAGCGGCAAGGCGATCGGCGAGAAGGCGATGGAGGTCAAGGAAAGTGCGCAGGCCGCCGTCACGAGCGAGCCGAAGAAGTCGATGCACGCGGCCAAGGCCAAGTCTCACAAGGCGAAGGCCGCGGCGCACGACACCAGGGCGAAGGCCGCCGGCGACCAGATCGGCAAGTGAACGACCTCGGCGTGGGGCCGCGAGGCTGCCGCGCCGAACCGGCAGCGGCGGCGCGCCTCACTGCAACTGCCAGCCGCCGTCGACCACCTTGACGATCACGCGCGCGCGCTGATCGAGCCCGAGATGGTCCTTGGGCGACATGGTGACCACGCCGTTCGACACGCGCAGCTCGCGCACCGACTCGAGCGCCTGGCGCAGCCCGACGCGGAACTCGCGGCTTCCCGGCGCGCCCGACTTCAACGCTCGCGGCACCGCATCCGCGAGCAGCAGGCCGGCATCCCAGGTGTAGGCGCCGAAGGCCGAGACGCTGCCGGCGCCGAACGCGGCTTCGTAGCGTTTTGCGTACTCGCTCGCCTGCGCCTTCGCCGGATGGTCCCTCGGCAGCGCCGCGGCGACGACGACAGGGCTGGTCGGCACGAAGGTGCCGGCGATGTCCTTGCCGCCGACCCGGAGGAAGTCCGGATTGGCGACGCCGTGGTTGAAGTAGATGCGGCCTGCGTAGCCGCGCTCGGCGAGCGCCCGCGCCGGCAGCAGCGCCGGCGTGCCCGATGCGCCGACGACGACGAAGTCCGGCTTCGCGGCAGCGATCTTGAGCACCTGCGCGGTGACGCTCGTGTCGCGCGGCGCGTAGCGCTCGGTCGCGACGATGCGGATCTTCCGCAGCTCCGCGAACTTGTCGAACTCGGCGAGGAACGCTTCGCCGAGCGCGTCGTTGAAGCCGACGTAGGCCATGGTGTGCAGCCCCTGCGCGGCGGCGTGCTCGAGGATCGCGAGCACCATCATCGTGTCGGTCTGCGGCGTCTTGAAGATCCAGGCCTTCTTCGGACTCATCGGCTCGATGATCCGCGCCGACGACGCGAGCGAGATCACCGGCGTCTCGCCGTCGGCCGCCACGTCGATCATCGCGAGCGTGTTCGGCGTCGTCGTCGAACCGATGATCGCGTCGACCCGGTTCTCGGTGATCAAGCGCCGGGTGTTCGCGACCGCGGCGCTGCTGTCGCTCGCGTCGTCGAGCACGATGTATTCGACCGTCAGGCCGGCGATCGTCTTCGGCAGCAGGCCGATGGTGTTCTTCTCGGGTACGCCGAGCGAGACCGCGGGGCCGGTGGTCGAGAGCGTGACGCCGATCCTGATCTGCGCCGCGGCGGGCAGGGCCGCGAAGGCGAGGACGACGAACGGCAGGAGCAGGCGGTGGACGGGCATGGGGATCGGGCTTTCAGACCTGTGAATGAATCCGTGTCGGGTTCGTCCGCAGGTTCTCACGAATCGAGCCGGCAGGGAATGCGCAGGAAGCCGCGGAAGCGCGCGCGGCCGCCGCGGCGCGGCTCGCCGTCGAGCGCGAAGCGCGGGAACCGGTCGATGAAGCGGCCGAGCGCGAGCGTGGCCTCGAGCCGTGCCAGCGTGTTGCCGGCGCAGACGTGGATGCCGCTGCCGAAGGCCAGATGGCGGTTCGGCGTGCGCCCGACGTCGAAGCGGTCCGCTCGGTCGAAGACGAGCGGATCGCGGTTGGCCGCGCCGATGCAGAGCGTGATCGACGTGCCCGCCTCGAGCCGCACGCCGCCGACGTCGGTCGCCTCGGTCGTGCGGCGGTTGCCGAGCTGGTTCGGGCTCTCGAAACGCAGCACTTCCTCGACCGCGGTCCGCGCGAGCGACGGGTCGGCGAGCAGGCGTTCGCGCTGCTCGGGGTGGCTCGCGAAGGCGACGAGGCCGTTGGCGATCACGTTCGTCGTCGTTTCGTGGCCGGCATTGAGCAGGAAGATGCAGTTGTGCAGCAGCTCGGCGGGCGCCAGGCGTTCGCCGGCGCCGTCGCCCTGGAGCAGCCGGGTCAGCACGTCCTGCTCGGGGTCGAGCGGCTCGGCGCGCCGCGCGGCGACGAGGCCGTCGAGGTAGGCGATGAACTCGCCGACGGCACGGTTGCCGCGGGCGAGGTCGTCCGCGGACACGAGCGGCTCGAGCGCGCCGAGGATCGCGAGCGACCAGTCGCGCAGCGGTTCGCGTTCGGCGGCAGGCACGGCGAGCAGGTTGCCGATGACCTCGACCGGGATCGCGGCGGCGAAGTCGGCGACGAGGTCGACCGCGTGCCGGCCCGCCATGCGGTCGAGCAGCGTCTCGACGAGCCGCTCGAGCCCCGGCTGCATGGTCGCGATGGCCCGCGGCGTCAAGGCACCCGAGATCAGCCGGCGCACCCGGGTGTGGCGCGGCGGATCGTTGAAGACGAGGCTTGTCGTGTGGTGCTCGTAGAGCAGCGACTCGCCGTATTTCGGCCGGAACTCCTCGCGCTTGTCGGAGGCGAACAGCGCCGGCCGCTTGTAGACGAACTCGCAGTCGGCGTGCCGCGTCAGCAGCACACCGCCGTCCGGCAGCCGTTTCACCGGCGCGTGCTCGCGCAAGGCGCGGTAGACGGGGTACGGGTCGGCGTGGAAGCCCTCGGGGAGCGCGCGGAGGTCGAAGCGCTCGGCGATGTCGGCGGATTCGGCGGCGTGGGGCGGCGACATGCCGGCGAGGCTAATGGCCCGGCCCGCGTTCGCCGTCGGGAGATTCCCGCTCAGCGCAGGAGCCGCAACGCCACGCCGCCGATCGCGAGGCCGGCGACGAGGCCGGTGCCGATCAGCGTCCAGCCGACCGGGCGCACCGCGACATCGTCGGCAACCGGCCGTGGGGGCACCGGCGCGGGCGGCGCCGACGAGCGCGAGGGCAGGGCGGCGGCCGGCGTCTTCGCGTCCTCGGACAAGTGCTTCATCGAGCCGAAGGTTCGCGCGTAGACCCAGGTGAACTCGGCGCCCATCAGGAAGATCTGCGCCGAGTAGTAGACCCAGACGAAGACGACGATCAGCGAGCCGGCGGCGCCGAAGCCCGACGCGACGCCGCTCTTGCCGATGTAGAGGCTGATGAGGAAGCGGCCGATCGAGAACAGCAGCGACGTGACCGCCGCGCCGACCCAGACGTCCTGCCAGCGCACGCTGACGCGCGGCATGAGCTTGTAGATCATCGCGAAGACGACGGTCGTGAGCACGAAGCCGAAGACGAAGGTCACGGCGTGCGCGAGCGCCTCCCAGTCGCCGAAGACCGGGCTCCAGTACTTGCCGAGCGCCGACACGGCGGTGCCGGCGATCAGCGAGACCATCAGCAGGAAGGCGATGCACAGGATCATCCCGAACGACAGGAAGCGGGTGCGCAGCAGCCCCCACAAGCCGGTCTCCTTGCGCGCCGGCGCGCGCCAGATGCGGTCCATCGCGTCCTGGAGTTCGCCGAAGACGGTGGTCGCACCGATGATCAGCACCACCACGCCGACGAGCGTGCCGATGGCGCCTTCGTTCGGTTTGCTGACGCTCGTGAGCAGGCCCTGGATCGCGGTCGCGGCCTCCTTGCCCATCAGCTGGTTGAGCTGCGCGAAGAGCGCGCCCTGCGCCGCCTCGTGGCCGAAGACGAGGCCGGCGATCGAGATGACGATCAGCGTCAGCGGCGCGATCGAGAAGACCGTGTAGTAGGCGAGCGCGGCACCCATGCTCGGCGCGTAGTCGTCGCTCCAGGACGCGGCGGCGGCCTTGCCCATCGCGAGGAACTCTTTGAGGGAATGTGTCTGGCGCATCTGGCAAGGCCTCCGGGGGGCGGCGACTCGGCGGTGCCGGCCGACGCCCGCGCAGCCCGTGTCGATGGTGACGATGGTGTCGATGCAGCAACCGCCGCGGCTGCTGCACGAGCGTTCGGCAACCGGGGTGCCCGACGCTCCCCCTCGCGGCGGCGGGGAGCGTCGCCGGCGGGAGCTGGCGACGCCGTCCCGGTCAGGCGTCCCGCGTGCCGCCGAGTGCGATCGGCAGCTTGCGCACGCGCTTGCCCGTCGCCGCGAACACGGCATTCGCGACCGCCGGCGCGATCGCCGCCGTGCCGGGCTCGCCGAGGCCGCCGGGTGCGTCGGTGCTGGGGACGATGTGCACTTCGATCAGCGGCGTCTCGTTCATCCGCAGCACGCGGTAGTCGTGGAAGTTGCTCTGCACGACGCGGCCCTTGTCGAGCGTGATCTCGCCCCAGAGTGCGGCGCTGATGCCGAAGATGACGCCGCCCTGGATCTGCGCCTGCACCGTGTCGGGGTTGACGACCTGGCCGCAGTCGACCGCGCAGACGACCCGGTCGACCTTGACGGTTCCGTCCGGCGCCACGGTGACTTCGGCCACCTGCGCGAGGTAGGAGCCGAACGCGAATTGCACCGACACGCCGCGGCCGACCTTGCTGCCGGCCACCGGCTTGAGCGGCGTGCCCCAGCCCGCCTTGCTCGCGGCGAGCTGCAGCACCGCCTTCTCGCGCGGTGACCTGCCGAGCAGGTCGACGCGGTAGGCGAGCGGGTCCTTGCCCGCCTTCGCGGCGAGCTCGTCGATGAAGCTCTCGACGACGAAGATGTTGTGCGTCGGCCCGACGCCGCGCCAGAACGCCGTCGGGATGCCCGCCGGCTCGTGGCGGACGTAGTCGACGCGCACGTTCGGGATCGTGTAGGGCAGGTCCTTCGCGCCTTCGACGGCGTCCGAGTCGAGGCCGCCGACCACCGCCGGCGGCGCGAAACGCGACAGGATCGACGAGCCGGTGACGCGGTGCGTCCACGCTGTCGGCATGCCTTTGTCGTCGAGCGCGGCCGACAGCCGGTCGTAGTAGTACGGCCGGTACATGTCGTGCCGGACGTCCTCCTCGCGGGTCCAGACGAACTTCACCGGACCGTCGATCTGCTTGGCGAACATCACCGCCTGCACGACCGAGTCGACCTCGAGCCGGCGCCCGAAGCCGCCGCCGATCAGATGGTTGTGGATGCGGACCTTGTCGAGCGCGAGGCCGGTCACCTTCGACGCCGCGCCCTGCGCGAACACCGGCACCTGCGTGCCGCACCAGATGTCGCAGCGGTCCTTGCCGAGCTCGACCGTGACGTTGATCGGCTCCATCGGCGCATGCGCGAGGAAGGGCAGTTCGTAGACCGCCTCGATCCGGTTCGGGCTGGCGCCGACCGCGGCGACGGCGTCGCCGTCGTTGCGCGCGACGACGCCGGCCGCCATCGACGCCGTCGCCATCTGCTTGACGATCTCGGCGCTCGAGACGCCGGCGTTCGGGCCGTCGGACCAGGTCGGCTCGAGCGCCGCGAGGCCCTGCTTGGCCGCCCACATGTGGTCGCCGACGACCGCGACGGCGTTGTCGATCTTGACGATCTGGCGCACGCCCTTGACGGCCATCGCCTTGGCGTCGTTCGTCGTCGCGAGCTTGCCGCCGAAGACCGGCGACGCGGCGACGGTCGCGATCCTCATGCCCTTGACTTGCACGTCGATGCCGAACTGCGCCGAGCCGTTGATCTTGCCCGGCGAGTCGAGCCGGTGGTGCGGCTTGCCGATCAGGACGAAGTCCTTCGCGTCCTTCAGCGGCACATCCTTCGGCACCGGCAACTGCGCCGCCTTGTCGACGAGCTGCCCGTAGTGGAGCCGGCGGCCGCTGGCGGCATGCGTGACGACGCCGTTCTTCGCGCTGCAGCTCGACGGCTCGACGCCCCAGGTCTGCGCCGCAGCGCCGACGAGCATGGTGCGCACCGTGGCGCCCGCGGTGCGCAGCGGCACGTAGGCGCTGCGCACCGACGTCGAGCCGCCGGTGACCTGGCCGCCGAGCAGCGGATCGGCGTAGCGCTCGTTGTCGGGCGGCGCCTGCTCGAGCTTGACGGCGTTCGGGTCGACCTCGAGCTCCTCGGCGATCAGCATCGGCATCGACGTGAAGGTGCCCTGGCCCATCTCGACCTTGTGCATCACGAAGGTCACGACGCCGGCGCGGTCGATGCGGATGAAGCCGTTCGGCGCGAAGCCCGCTTCACGGTCGCTGGCCTTGGTCGCGGCGTGGCCGACCGCGGCTTCCGACGGCACCGGGCCGGGCGGCGGCTTCGGCGTGTCGGCGGCGCGCACGAGACCGGGCAGCGAAAAGGACGCGATCAGGCCGCCGCCGGCAGCCGCGCCGACCTTGAGGAAGCCGCGGCGCGACGAAGCGCGACCGACCATGTCGTCGAGTGCGTTCATGCTCAGGCCCTCTTCACGACGGTCGTGAGGCCGGCGGCCTGCTTGATCGCCGCCTTGATGCGCGGGTAGGTGCCGCAGCGGCAGATGTTGCCGCTCATCGCGGCGTCGATGTCGGCGTCGCTCGGCTTGGGCGTCCTGCTGAGGAGCGCCGTCGCCGCCATGATCTGGCCCGACTGGCAGTAGCCGCACTGGACCACGTCGAGCGCCGCCCAGGCGGCTTGCACGCGCTTGCCCACGGCGTTGCGGTCGATCGCCTCGATCGTCGTGATCTTCTTGCCGGCGACCGCCGAGACCGGTGTGACGCACGAGCGCGTCGGCGCGCCGTCGACGTGAACGGTGCAGGCGCCGCAGAGCGCCACGCCGCAGCCGAACTTGGTGCCTGTCAGGCCGACGACGTCGCGCACCGCCCAGAGGAGCGGCATGTCGTCGGCGACGTCGAGCGAGTGGGTCTTGCCGTTGATCGTCAGGTTCTGCATGAAGCCTCCGCGGTGGGTCCGTGAGCTTAGAGCAAGCGGCCGACACCGGCTGTGCACCGCCGCAACCCGGTCGACGCTACTTCGGCCGGTACGACGACACGTAGGCCCAGAGCGACTCGATGTCGCCGGAATTGATCACCGGCCCCCACGCCGGCATGGCGCGCTTGCCGTTCGTCACCGAGTCGACGAAGCGCGACTTCTCGTCGTGCGGAAAGGCGCGCAGATCGAAGAACGGCGGCCCGGGCGAGACCATGTCGAGCCCATGGCACTTCTGGCAGAAGTCCTTGAAGAGCCGCTGGCCCTTCGCGACCTGCGCCGGGTCGGCGGGCGGAAGCTCGACCGGCGTCTTCGGCTGCTGCGGCTCGGGGTCGTTCGGGTCGGGCGGAATCTGCTGTACCGCTGGTGGCGGCGGGGCGGGCGGTCCGGCGCCGGCGAGGACGGCGGACGCGACCGCCGATGCCATCACCGCGGCGAGCAGCCGGCCGGCGCCCCGGCCGAGCCGTGCAGGAAGCGGACACTGCATGCGAGAG
>CAXUDL010000046.1:0-32776 GCA_964249855.1 uncultured Rhizobacter sp.
CGCTCGCCGACAAGGCCGAACTGGCGCGCATCGGCCGCTACTACGCCACCGAATCGATGCTGGTGTGGGACGCGGCCGCCGGCCGTTACGATGCCGCCGCCACGCCCTCGACCGGCCGCGAGACGCTGTTCGACTACTACGGCCGCCTGGTTCGCGGCGAAACCGTGGCGCAGCGCGGAGACCACGCGGTGTTCTGATGGGTCGCCGGTGGCAAGAACCGAGCGTCGAGCTCGTGACGCGCCAGCCTGTAGAGCTTGTGAAGAACGCGTCGGTTTCCGCCGATCGACTGTATCCAACCTGACAGAGCAACCCGAATGATGTCCGCATACCCGGCGCCGGCCGCGATCGCCCCCAGCGCGTCGTCCATGGCGAGGCTGGCCCGATGACCGCTGCGACGCCACCGGCAAGAACACAGTCCTACCCGGCGCCGCGGGCCGTACTGGAACTGCTGAAGCCGATCACCTGGTTCCCGCCGATGTGGGCATTCGCCTGCGGCGTCGTCTCGTCCGGCGTTCCGATCCTCGACAACTGGATGACGGCGTTGCTGGGCGTCATCCTGGCGGGCCCGCTGGTCTGCGCCATGAGCCAGGCGATCAATGACTGGTACGACCGCCATGTCGATGCCATCAACGAGCCGCAACGCCCCATCCCCTCCGGCCGCGTGCCGGGCCTGTGGGGCCTGTACATCGCCGGCATCTGGTCGCTGCTGTCACTGGCCGTTGCGGCCGTGCTCGGCGCCTGGGTGCTGGTGGCGACCGTCGTCGGGCTCGTGCTCGCCTGGGCCTACAGCGCGCCGCCGTTCCGGCTCAAGCGCAACGGTTGGTGGGGCAACGCGGCCTGCGGTTTCTCCTACGAGGGGCTGGCCTGGGTGACCGGCGCGGCCGCCATGCTCGGCGGCAACCTGCCGTCCAGCGGGATCCTGGTTCTGGCCGTTCTCTACAGCATCGGCGCGCACGGGATCATGAC
Source organism: uncultured Rhizobacter sp. (assembly GCA_964249855.1). GTDB lineage: Bacteria > Pseudomonadota > Gammaproteobacteria > Burkholderiales > Burkholderiaceae_C > LMDS01. The sequence continues at coordinate 967 of CAXUDL010000046.1, forward strand.
CTTGAACGATTTCAAGGCGATCAAGGGCGACAGCGAGATGGGCATCCGCTCGCTGCCGGTCTCGCTCGGTCCGCAGCGCGCCGCGCAGGTTGCCTGCGCGATCATGCTGGCGCCGCAGTTCGTGGTGATCGCACTGCTGCTGTCCTGGCGCCAGGCCGTGCCGGCCGCCATCGTCGTGGCGTTTGTGGTCGGGCAGGCGCTCATGATGCGGCGCTTTCTTCGCGAGCCGATCGCACAAGCCATCTGGTACAGCGGCTTCGGCGTGCCGCTGTATGTGTTCGGAATGATGGCGAGCGCCTTCGCCGTGCGGGGCCTGGGATGAACGGTTGGTTCCGACCGGCCATCATCCTGGGTGCGGTCATGCTGCTGATCACGGCCAACGTGATCGAGTTTCGCGCCAAGCGCCGCGCCGATGCCGACGCCACGGCTGCGCTCGACGGCGGCGAACCCCGTGAGCGCCTGCTCGTCAAGCAGTACCGCCAGACACAGAACATCGAGCAGTTGCTGCACGTGATCGCGACCCTGCTGTGTTCGATCCTCGTGGCCCTGCTGTGGGTGTGATCAGGGCGGCGACTTCGACATGAACATCATCGTGTTCGGGGCCACGGGCGGCACCGGGCGGGCCGTGACGCGGGTGCTGCTCGCGCAAGGCCACACCGTGACGGCCTTCGCGCGGCGGCCCGCGGCGCTGTCCGATGCGCCCGGGCAACGCATCGTCGCGGGCGATGCGATGAACGCCGGGCAGGTTGCCGGCGCCGTGGTCGGCCATGACGCGGTGGTCGTCAGCCTGGGCAACTCGCAGGACCCGTTCGCCAAGATGTTCGGTGCGAGGCGGACGACGCCGGCCAACATCTGCGAGGTCGGCACCCGCCACATCATCGCCGCCATGAAGTCCTGCGGCATCGGGAGGCTGGTGCTGGTCAGCGCCTTCGGTGTGGGTGACACCCGGGCGCGGGCTTCTCTGCTGAACCGGCTGTTCTTCCGGCTCGTTCTGCGAGAGCACATGGCCGACAAGGAACTGCAGGAGGCGGCCGTCAAGGCGTCGGCGGTCGACTGGACGCTGGTTCAACCCGTGGCGCTGGTCGACGAACCGATCCTCGGTCGGTGGACGGCGAGCAACGCCGGAGTCATCGGCGGCAGCACGATCTCGCGAACCGATCTCGCCGCATTCATCGCCCAGGAACTCGCCCGCCCCCAGTACCTGCGCGTGACCGTGACCTTGTCCGGGGCGACGGGCCGGCGTGAGTGAGCGTGGTTCACGACGGGCGTGGCGCGCTTCTCCGCTCGTCGGCTCGTGCGCTCGATCCTGCAGGATCCTGCGGCTCGGCCTGTCGCCGCAACACATCCAGGCGATGCGTGGCCGCCAGACGCCGAGCGGTCGCTCGGCATGTCCCGATGACCGCACTGCAGCCCGCCTTTCGGCCTACAGACCGCCGCGACATCCGCGCGCCTCGGTGCCGAGGACGCGGTGGTACAAGAACGACAGGGACACGGCGGCGGCCGTCGGGTCGATGCGAGGAGAGCGGCGATGCTGCAGGAACTGGTCGACCAGTACGGGTACATCGCGGTTGCGGTCGGCAGTCTGCTGGAAGGTGAGACGGTGCTGCTGCTGGCCGGCGCCGCGATCGACCGCGGCTACCTCGACTTCATGCCCGTCGTGCTGCTCGCATTCGTCGGCGGAACGCTCGGCGACCAGATCCTGTTCCTGCTCGGCCGGCGCTACGGAACGGCACTTCTCGCGGCATCGCCGAAGTGGGCTGAACGCGCCAAGCCGGTGCATCGCCTGATCGAGCGCCACGGCGATGGGCTCATCGTCGCGGTGCGCTTTCTCTACGGGCTGCGCCTGATCGGGCCGTTCGTGATCGGCACCAGCAGCGTGGCGCTGCACCGCTTCGCGCTCTTCAACATGCTCGGCGCGGCGATCTGGGCGCCGCTCGTCGTCGGCGTCGGCTACTTCTTCGGACAGGCGATCGGCTGGCTGATCGACGACCTTGGCCATTACGAGGCTGTCGCGGTGGTCGTGGCGATCGCCGTCGTCGTGGCGGTGGTGGTGCTGCGCAGGCGAAGGGCCGCCGGGGTCGCGCGTCGTGCCGACGCGGCGGCGGCGGTGCGCCGCACGGAGCCGACGGCAGCGGCGCCGCGCGGGCGCCGTCCGACGCCCCGCTGACTGCGCGTCTTGCAAAGACGAGGGCGGAAGGCGCAGGACGCTCGAGAGCATGCCGCGAGCGCCCGGGAACGCAGTGCCCTCGCGCGCACCTGCGCCCAAATCGGTCGGCAGCATGCCCACGGTGCGGCCGGGCCGTGCGCCAGTCGTCGATCGGAGACGCCGACGGTACAGACCCGTGCCGCGCTGAACTTTTCGGGCCGAACCGCCTCCCACGGCCGCACGACACGATCACCCAGGGAGTTCGAATGAAGAGCAAGCAAGACGACCTCGCCATCAGCAAGCGCGGCCTCATCGCCGGCACGGGCACGGGCCTGCTCGGCTGGGCGCTGGCGGCGATCTTCGGCAGCGGCCGCGCCGGCGCGGCCACCGCGCCGGGCAAGTTCGAAGTGAGCTACGGCGACGACGAGTGGAAGAAGCGCCTGCCGCCGAACGTCTACGCCATCCTGCGCCAGGAAGGGACCGAACGACCGTTCAGCAGCCCGCTCAACGACGAGCATCGCGCGGGCAGGTTCGCGTGCGCCGGTTGCGGGCTCGACGCCTTCTCGTCGAAGACCAAGTTCGACAGCGGGACCGGCTGGCCGAGCTTCTACCAGCCGCTGCCCAATGCCGTCGGCGAACACCGCGACTCGACGCTCGGCATGGTTCGCACCGAGGTCCACTGCCGCCGCTGCGGCGGCCACTTCGGCCATGTGTTCGACGACGGCCCGAAGCCGACCGGCCTGCGCTACTGCATGAACGGCCTGGCACTGCGCTTCACGCCCGAAGCGGCCTGAGCCCGCGCCGATGTCCACCGACGCGAGCGTCGGCGCCGGCGTGTCCCGGCCGATGATCGAGGCGGCGGCTCATTGCCACGACGGCCGTGACGGCGTCGCTCCGCGTGGCGACGGCCGTCTCGTGGCGTGGGCGGCACCCGCAGGCCGATGAGCCGGAGCCCGCCGTGACACACGTGCTCGTCACCGGCTTCGAGCCCTTCGGCGGCGAGCCGATCAACCCTTCCTGGGAAGCCGTCCGCGCGCTCGACGGCGAGACGATCGGCGGCGCACGCGTCGCTGCCGTCTGCCTGCCGTGCGTCTTCGGCGCCGCGCTGCGAACGCTCGACGCCGCGCTCGAGATGCACCGCCCGACGCTCGTGCTCGGCGTCGGGCAGGCCGGCGGTCGCAGCGGCTTGTCGCTCGAGCGCGTCGCGATCAATGTCGACGACGCCCGCATCGCCGACAACGCCGGCGGCCGGCCGATCGACGTGCCGGTCGTCGAGGGCGGGCCGCCGGCCTACTTCTCGCGCCTGCCGATCAAGGCGATCGTCCGCGACCTGTGCGCGGCCGGCGTGCCGGCGTCGGTGTCCAACACGGCCGGCACCTTCGTCTGCAACCACGTCTTCTACGGCCTGATGCACCGGCTCGCCGGGGGCGTGGTGCGCGGCGGCTTCGTCCACATTCCGTATCTGCCCGTGCAGGCCGCCCGCCTCGGCGACGTGCCGAGCCTGGCGCTCGAGACGGTCGTCGCCGGCCTGCGGATCGCCCTGGCGACCGCGCTCGCCGTCCACGACGACATCGCTGAGACCGGCGGCCGGCTGCAATGAAGACGTGTCGGGTCGGACGCCGACCCGACGTGCAAGCGGTATGCGGCCGAGCCGGACTGCCTTGCTGCCGGATCGCTGAGCACGGCTTCGATGCGGCCGGCGGCCGACCTCCGCGGACTGGCCGACCGCATCGGCGCGTCGCGTCTCGGCGCGACAACCGCCACGCCGCCCCGACCTGCCGGTGCCGGTCACCCTGCATGACGCGGTCGATCGGCGGCTGCTACATTCCGTCGCCTCGAAGCTGCCGCGGGAGCACCGGATGCCGACCGGATCGCATGGGGCGAGGGGAGCCGGCCGCGTCGCGGCGCTCGTGCTCGTGTTCGCCGCGGCCGGCTGCGCCGACTTCGGCGCGGTCCGCGATTTCGGCCGATCGGCCGCCGTCGTGTCGGCGTATCCGCCCGCGGCGGCCGCGTACGTCGAGAGTGCCCGCACCAGCGCGGCGTTCGTCGCCGGCTCGCCCGAGTCGTTCGTCTCGCGGACGCAGCGCCAGCAGCAGGCCGACGACGCTCGCGCGTTGCATGCCGCGGTCGGCAACTACTTCGCGATGCTCGCGCGGCTGGCGGGCGACGACGGCCTGACGCTCGCGACGCTGAAATCGATGGCGAGCGACGCCCGCCGCGTCGTGAGCGGCGACTTCGACCGGGCGACGATCAACGCGTACGCCGACCTCGGGCAGACGTTGACCCGCTTCGCCGAGACGCCGGCGCGCCGCCGCGCCGTCCGCTCGCTCGTCGAAGAGGGCGGACCGAGCGCGATGCGGCTCGTGGAGTCCTTGCGGCGCGTGTCGCTCGACTGGCGCGCGCAGGTCGCGAACGACGCCAAGGCGGTCGACGCGACGCTCGGCATCGCGGCCCTGCCGGCCGACGTGCCGCCGCTGCTGCGCATCCTCGCGGCCGATCGCCAGGCCGAGCTCGCACGCGGCTACGCGACCGCGCTGCGCAGGATGCGCGCGGCCGACGAGGCGCTCGCGACGGTCCAAGCCGCGCATGCCGACCTCGTGAAGCGCCTCGACGACCTGGGCGCGCCCGTGGCCCGGGCCGAGCTGCGGCAGGCCACGACCGCACTGCGCGCCGCGGCGGCCGACCTCGGGCTCGGCGGCGCACCCGAACCCGACCCCATGCCGGAGCTGCCATGACGAAGCCTCGCCCGCCCCACGCCATCGTCCGGCGCCGTTTCGTGGGAGGTGGACGGTGAGCGCCGCGCTGCAGTCCGCGGACGACGTGCGCACGGTCGCGCAGCTGCTGTCGAAATCCGCCGACGCCTACAACCGGCGCCTGAAGAAAGAGGCCGCGCGGCTGTCGAGCGGCGACGTGTTCGCCCGGCTGCAGGAGGAACAGCGCTTGCGCGGCGTCGCCAACCAGCTCTACTTCGAGGCCACGCAGCGCACGCTCGCCGCTGCCCTCGACGACCAGTCGGCGCTCGAGGCGACGCTCGTCGCCGCGGAGGCCGACTTCGCGTCGATCGCACGGTTCGAGCACGTGCTCGAGCTAATGGCCGACCTGCTCGTGCTCGGCGGCGCGATCGTCTCGGGCAAGAGTTCGCCGATCCTCGCAGCGCTCGACGAAGTGCGGCGCGACCTGGCGGCGGCCCGGCGCACGGCATGACCACGCCCGGCCGGAGCGAGAGTCGGGCCGCTGACCGGCGCGCTGGTCGATGTGCGAAGGCGGTCGACGTGCCGCCCACGCTCCTCGCCGAACGACAGCGCGGCCGCTGGCCGTCGCGCCGAGACGCTCGCCGCGACGGCGCACCGTCGAGCGTGATGACGGCATGGGTCGCCGCGCCGCTTCGAGCGGCGGGCGGTCGGGCGTGAGCGCCCCGCAGCCGCGCGCAAGTCCAGCCAGAGCGCCGCGCCGGCCTGGGCGGCGGACGTGACGGGTCCGTGCGCCGAACGATCGGGCGCGTGCTTCGCCCGCCCGGATCAGAGCCGAACGTTCGAACAGCTCGACGGCGTCGGCGGACAAGAGGTCCGGTCGCCGGCACGCTGCGGCCGCCGCCCGCGGCCGAGCGCAAGACGCACGCGGATCAACGTCGCGGTTGATCCCGGCCGCGCAGCCAGCGCGTCAGCAACGGCATCGCGACGCCCATCAGCATCGAGAAGAAGCCGCCGCCGCGCGCACCCGGACGGCGCAAGCCGAGGCCCGCGGTCGCCGCGGCGCCGATCAGCGTGCCGACCGCGGCCAGCGCGGCATGCCAGCGTGGCGCCTTCGCGACCGGTGCCGGCACCGGCAACGCGCTCTCGCGGGACCGCGCCGACGACGGTTGCCGCAAACGCGCGATCGTTTCGGCGAAGAAGCGGTCGTCGCGCGCGCGCCGGGCCTTGGCGGAGAGGCGCTTGCGCAGCAGCAGCGTCGTGACGAGGCCGACGACGGCGACGCCGACCCCGGCGCTTCCGACCTTGGCGGCGCGCCCGGCCTTGCCGCGCAGCGCCTCGGCCATCGCGTCGTTGTGACGCCGCCAGTCACGGTCGGCTGCGACGACGCGCTGCTCGGCGTCGCGGATCTGCGTCTCGAGATCGGGCGTCTTGCCGTCCGAGGAGGTCGTGTTCGTCATGGTGCGGCGGCGCGGCTGGCGTCGGTCGAAGGCGTCGGCGTTGCGGCCTGGGCGCCGAGACCCGGATTCGTGAACGGCGTCTCGCCCGCCTTGCCGGGACTGCGCGTGCGCGGCGTCAGGTGGCGAACGGTGGCGGGCAGCGACAGGAAGCGTGTCATCGACAGCGCGTAGCGGAGCGCGAAGAACGCACCGCCGATGTGGACGGCCAGCACGATCAGCACCGACCAGCCCCAGGCGAGGCCGGCCTGGATCAGCGCGGCGATGATGGCGCCCCAGGCCACGAACCAGGCGGTCAGCAGCAGGAGTGCGGCCACCGCGGCGAGCGCCACGATGACGATCAGCGCCTGCTTCGCGCGCTGGAGTTCGAGCGTGAACAGCGTGACGCGCTCGCCGATCAGGCGCGGCACGTCGTCCATCAACGCGCGCAGCAGATCGAGCGCGGACGGCGGCTGCGGTGCGGCGGCGTGCGGAGGGACCGGTGTCGAGGAACGGAAGAGCGGCATGTCAGCGGCCGCTCCGGCCGAGCAGGAAGCCGAGGCCCGCGGCCACGGCGAGCGCCTGCATCGGCTTGCTGCGCACCCATTCGCTGCAGGCGGCTGCCAGCTCGGCGAGTTGTTCCTGCGCCGACGGTGCGCCGGAGTCGTCGGGGCGGGGCGGCTCGGTGCCCGCAGCGGCGTCGTCGAAGCGCGGGTCGACGTCGCTCGCCGGCGTGCCGGCGTCGTCGGCGCCCGGAAGGCCGCTCGTCCTGGAAGTTTCGTTCATGGTGTCGTCATCCTTGCTTCGCTGCGAATGAAATCGGTTGCTGCAAATGTTTCCAGCGGTGCGGCGCCCCCGGTTCGCCCGGAGGGGCCGACATCATGGCCCATCCGGCGGTTCGGCCGGAGGCACCGGCACGTCGGCGCGCCGCTCCTGGCCGCGATGTCGTCGACGCGCCGAATTCAGCCCGGCGGCACCGGCGGCTTTTTCGTCGGATCGGCGGCGGGCTCCTCCGCTTCGGCGGCGCCGGCGATCGGGGCGGCGATGGCCTTGCCGATCGAGTCGAGCACGCCGTCGTCGCGACCGCGGTCCGCCTCGGCAGGCAGCGATGCGCCGCCCGATCGCTCGAGTTCCTTGCCGTCGACCGGGGCCGCCGGCGGCGTCGTGCCGGTCAAGACTTGTCCCCGGCGGTGCTCGCCTTCAAGGTCTGCGCCATCTCGAGATGGTGCTGGAGCGACGGCAGCGTCTTGCTGGCGAAGGCTTTGATGTCCGCGTCCTTGGCGTTGCTCGACGCCTTCTGGAACAACTTGACGGTGTCCTGGTGCGCCGTCACGCCGACCACGCTTGCATAGCGCTTGTCGAAGTTGGCGCCGCTCATGGCGTCGAGCAGCTTGATCTTCGCGCTCTGCGCGACCGACGGCTTGTCGGGCACCTCGACGCCCTTCGACGACGCGAGCGTCTTCAGTTCGTCGCCCGTCTTGGTGTGCTCATCGATCATCTGCTGGGCGAAGGTCTTGATCTGCGGATTGCTCGACTTCGCGAGCGCGATCTTGCTCGCCTCCACCTCGGTGTTGCCGTTCTGCGCCGCCTGCTTGAGGAATGCCGAGTCGCTGCCAGCGACCTTGACGGCGCCGCGCTGCATCGCGCCGCTGTCGCCGGTGCCGGTGCCGGCGGCCGTGCTCCCGGTCGTCGTCTGGGCCGCGGCGACGCCGAAGACACCGGCCGACGCGAGGGCGATCGCGCCGAGACGCCATGAACGATGGATGCTGGAACCGCGCATGGGTCCTCCCGAAGTGAATAGGCCGTCGATACGGCAACCCCCGTTCCCGAGACCCTGCACACGTGAAGGATGCGGCACTGTCCTATCGTGTCGCGGGGCAACGTGGAACGAAGAGGCGTGCATGCAGGCAACCTACGAGGAATCGACGCTCTCCCGCGCCGACGTCGACGCGTCGACGGCGCCCCTGGTGCTCGAGTTCGGCGCGCCGTGGTGCGGCATTTGCGCCGCGGCCCGGCCGGCGCTGGACGCCGCGTTCGCACGCCATCCGGGCCTCGATCGACGCAAGATCTGGGACGGCCCCGGCCTGCCGCTCGGCCGCTCGTTCGGCATCAAGCTCTGGCCGACGCTCGTGTTGCTGCGCGGTGGCGTCGAGGTCGACCGCCTCGTTCGGCCGACCGAGACGGCAGCGATCGAGGCAGCGCTCGCGCGGCTCGATGCCGCCGCCTGACGCCTGTCCCCGGGCACCCGCGTTGCCGCCTCGCGAAGCACATCGACCGCAGGAGACGCGCATGTCACGCCCCTCATCCGACCAGCCCGCCGGCGCCGGCGACGCACCGAGCGCGCCCGCGGCGCCGCTCAGCCCTGGCGACGAGGCGCCCGAAGGCACGCCGGGTACCGGCGAAAACGTTTGCCCGCGCTGCGGCGGTTCCGGGCAGGCGAGCGATGGCGAGTGTCCGGATTGCAGCGGAACGGGGAAGGTGACGGTCGGCATCGGCGGCGCCTGAACACGGCGCGCCCGTCGCCGTCGCGCCTGCGCCCGGCGGGCCGTGCCGGAACGCGGCCGTGCCGGTGCCTTGCCTTTAAACTCGTCGGCCCGACTCCGCCGCCGCACCATGATCGACAAGACCGTGCCCAGCCCCGCCGACGCGCTCGCCGGCACTCCCGACGGCGCCACCGTGATGATCGGCGGCTTCGGTGGCGCGGGCCAGCCCAACGAGTTGATCGATGCGCTGATCGAGCAGGGCGCGAGGGACCTCGTCATCGTCAACAACAACGCCGGCAACGGCGAGACCGGCCTCGCCGCGCTGCTCAAGACGGGCAGGGTCCGCAAGATCATCTGCTCGTTCCCGCGTCAGGCCGATTCGCAAGTCTTCGACGGGCTGTTCCGCGCCGGCAAGCTCGAGCTCGAGCTCGTGCCGCAGGGCAATCTCGCCGAGCGAATCCGCGCCGCCGGCGCCGGCATCGGCGGCTTCTTCACGCCGACCGGCTACGGCACCGAGCTCGCCAAGGGAAAGGAGACGCGCGAGATCGATGGCCGGATGTACGTGCTCGAGTCGCCGATCCATGCCGACGTCGCGCTCGTCAAGGCCGAACGCGGCGACCGCTGGGGCAACCTCGTCTACCGCAAGACGGCGCGCAACTTCGGGCCGATCATGGCGATGGCCGCGAAGCGGGCGATCGCGTCGGTCCACGAGATCGTCGCGCTCGGCGAGCTCGATCCGGAGAGCATCGTCACGCCGGGCATCTTCGTCCAGCGCGTCGTGAAAGTGCCGCGCACCGCCACCGGCCCCGCCGGCTTCAAGCAGGCCGCCTGAGGAGCCTTCCATGCACAAACTCACCCGCGACCAGATGGCGGCGCGCGTCGCCCGCGACATTCCCGAAGGCGCCTACGTCAACCTCGGCATCGGCCTGCCGACGATGGTCGCGAACCATCTGCCGAAGGAGCGCGAGATCTTCCTGCACAGCGAGAACGGCCTGCTCGGCATGGGCCCGGCGCCGGCGGCGGGCGAGGAGGATTACGACCTCATCAATGCCGGCAAGCAGCCGGTCACGATCCTCGCCGGCGGCGCGTATTTCCACCACGCCGACAGCTTCGCGATGATGCGCGGCGGCCACCTCGACATCTGCGTGCTCGGCGCGTTCCAGGTCTCGGTCGCCGGCGACCTGGCCAACTGGCACACCGGCGGCGCCGAGGCGATCCCTGCGGTCGGCGGCGCGATGGACCTCGCCATCGGCGCCAAGCGCACCTACGTGATGATGGAGCACCTCACGAAGAAGGGCGAGAGCAAGATCGTTCCGCGCTGCACCTACCCGCTGACCGGCATCGCCTGTGTCAGCCGCATCTACACCGACCTCGCGGTGATCGACGTGACGCCCGAAGGCCTGAAGGTCGTGGAGGCCGTCGAGGGCCTCGGCATCGACGAGCTGCAACGGCTGACCGGCGTGCCGCTGATCGCCTGATTCCTCGGAGACCCGACCATGATCCAAGCCTTCATCTGCGACGCGGTGCGCACGCCGTTCGGCCGCTACGCCGGCGCGCTGTCGTCGGTGCGCGCCGACGACCTCGGCGCCGTGCCGCTCAAGGCGCTGATGGCGCGCAATCCGAAGGTCGACTGGCAGGCGGTGACCGACGTGATTTACGGCTGCGCCAACCAGGCCGGCGAGGACAACCGCAACGTCGCCCGCATGGCGAGCCTGCTCGCCGGCCTGCCGATCGAGGTGCCGGGCGCGACGATCAACCGGCTCTGCGGCTCGGGCATGGACGCGGTCGGCACGGCCGCACGCGCGATCAAGAGCGGCGAGGCGCAGCTCATGGTCGCCGGCGGCGTCGAGAGCATGAGCCGCGCGCCCTTCGTCATGCCGAAGGCCGAGACCGCGTTCAGCCGCGCCAACAACGTCTACGACACGACGATCGGCTGGCGCTTCGTCAACGCGCTGATGAAGCGGATGCACGGCGTCGACTCGATGCCCGAAACCGCGGAGAACGTCGCGACCGATTTCCACGTCGACCGCGCGTCGCAGGACAAGATGGCGCTCGCCTCGCAGCTGAAGGCGGTCGCGGCGCAGAAGAGCGGCTTCTTCGAGCGCGAGATCGTGCCGGTCTCGGTCCCGCAGAAGAAGGGCGATCCGGTGCAGGTCACGAAGGACGAGCATCCGCGCGAAACCAGCCTGGAAGCGCTCGCGAAGCTCAAGGGCGTGGTGCGGCCCGACGGCACGGTCACGGCGGGCAACGCGTCGGGCGTCAACGACGGCTCGTGCGCCTTACTCCTCGCGAGCGAAGCCGCCGCGAGCCGCCACGGCCTCACGCCGCGCGCCCGCGTCGTCGGCATGGCGACCGCCGGCGTCGCGCCGCGCATCATGGGCTTCGGCCCCGCGCCGGCGACGAGGAAGGTGCTCGAGCTGACCGGCCTCGCGCTCTCGCAGATGGATGTGATCGAGCTCAACGAGGCCTTCGCGGCGCAGGGCCTCGCCGTGCTGCGCGACCTCGGCCTCGAGGACGACGACCCGCGCGTCAACCCGAACGGCGGCGCGATCGCGCTCGGCCATCCGCTCGGCGCGAGCGGTGCGCGGCTCGTCACGACCGCGCTGAATCAGCTGATCACCACCGGCGGCCGCTACGCGCTCTGCACGATGTGCATCGGCGTCGGCCAGGGCATCGCGCTCGTCGTCGAGCGGGTTTGAGAAGGAGCATGGCGATGACGCCGAAGACACCGCAGGCCGACGCCGAATTCCTGATGCGGGACACCACCTCGCATCCGCCGGCCTACACGCCGGCCTACAAGACGAGCGTGCTGCGCAGCCCGAAGCTCGCGCTGATCTCGCTGAACCAGTCGCTGTCCGAAGTCACTGCGCCGGTGTTCCGCGCCGACGAGCTCGGCACGCTCGACAACGACCTGATCATGAACTACGCCAAGGGCGGCCTGCCGGTCGGCGAACGCATCGTCGTCCACGGCTACGTGCAGGACCAGCTCGGCCGGCCGGTCGCCAACGCGCTGGTCGAGGTCTGGCAGTGCAACGCGAGCGGCCGCTACCGGCACAAGAAGGACCAGTACATCGGTGCGCTCGACCCGAACTTCGGCGGCTGCGGCCGCATGCTGACCGACGAGAACGGCTACTACGCCTTCCGCACCATCAAGCCCGGCCCGTACCCCTGGCGCAACCGCGTCAACGACTGGCGCCCGGCGCACATCCACTTCGCGCTCAGCGGCAACGGCTGGGTGCAGCGCCTGATCACGCAGATGTACTTCGAGGGCGACCCGCTGCTCGCGCATTGCCCGATCCTTTCCGTGGCGCCGAGCGAGGACCAGATCCGCGGCCTGATCGCGCTCCAGGACATCGGCGCCTTCGTGCCGCTCGACTCGCGCGCCTACCGCTTCGACATCGTGCTGCGCGGCCACCGCGCGACGCTGTTCGAGAACCATGTGCAGAAGACGCCCGAGCAGGGGGCGCTTCGATGAGCGCCGCCTTCTCCGCGCCGGGCGGCAGCCGGCTCGTCGTGCGCCGCGAGACCGCGTCGCAGACGGCGGGACCGTACGTCCACATCGGCCTCGCGCCGTCGGCGGCCGGCTTCGACATCTTCGAGAACAACTTCGGCAACGTGCTGACGACCGCCGAGACGCGCGGCGAGCGCATCCGCATCGAGGGCCGGGTCTTCGACGGCATCGGCACGGTGGTGAGGGATGCGCTGATCGAGCTCTGGCAGGCCAACGCCGACGGCAGGTACGCGCATCCGGCCGACCGCCAGCCGGGCAAGTCGCTCGACCCCAATTTCCGTGGCTGGGGCCGTGCGTGCACCGACTTCGAGACCGGCGTCTACAGCTTCGACACGATCAAGCCGGGTCTCGTCGAGGGCCGCGACGGCCGTTTCATGGCGCCGCACGTCAACCTCTGGATCGTCGCGCGCGGCATCAACATCGGCCTGAACACGCGGATGTACTTCAGCGACGAGGCCGACGCCAATGCGAAGGACGCGGTGCTGAACCTCATCGAGTGGGAAGCGCGCCGGGCGACGCTGGTCGCGCGACGCGAGGCGGTCGAGGGGGCGATCGTCTACCGTTTCGACATCCGCCTCCAGGGCGAACACGAGACCGTGTTCTTCGACGTCTGAGCTTCGCTGCGGCCGCGCCCGACGACTCGGTCGAGCGCGGTTCGTGCCAGGGACACCATCGCAGTCCTGCGCTCTCGATGTGCGGCGAGCAGGAAGACCGCCTCTCCTGTGCATGCGGCGTGTTGCCGGTGGAACGATCGGCATACGCGCCGCCGCGACGGCACTCCGTCTCTCTCCGCCCACCATCTCGTTCGCCCGGCCGGCGCCCGGCTGTGGCGACGACCATCGTCCGGACGGCCATGGCGACCGCCGCGATGGCCCGGGACGCGGCGGACCGCATCCTTGCGCCGACGCGCGCGGCCCGCAGCGCGACTCGCGCGACCGCCACGACGCGCGCGACGACCGCGGCGACGGCCGCGACCCTGCGTTCGCCGCGGCCGCCGCCTGCCGTCCGACGACCGCGACCGACAGTACGTCGTCGACGACTGGCGCGGTCACCGCCTGAGTTCACTGCCGCGTGGCCACCACTCCAGCGTCGTGCCGTCGCCAAGATGCGGGCGCCGCGGGCGCGATCGGCGGTACGCCCGCCGGGCACGACCCGTCAACGAGCGATCGTCTCGCCCGACAACGGCGGCGTGCTGGCCGGAGGCTGGCGCAGCTTCGTCGCCTGTTCGAAGGCGTAGGCGAGCGCGATCAGCCGCGGCTCGCTGAACGCGCGGCCGGAGAAGGTCACGTCGCCGGGCGTGGCCCCCTCGACCGGCGCGACCGGGGTCACGAAGCCGCCGGGGACGGCCACGCTCGGATAACCGGCCCGCGCAGGCGTGCCGGCGCCGCTGTTGCCGGAGAACAGGAAGGCGTCGAAGTCGTCCGACGTTCCCGTCGCGCCGTCCGGCCCGGCCAGCGCGGTGGTGAGGATGGCGCGCGACTGCTGGTAACCGGTAGCCAGGTCCTGGTTGTAGGTGGCCGTGTCGGCGCTGGCCGCGTCGAGCGACAAGGCGTCGGATGCCACCAGCAGCGTCTGCCCATATTTGATGACGCTCGGGTCGGCGTTGTTGAACGCGATGACGTCGGAGAGGCTGCGCACCGTGGTCGACGCCGGCCGTTTGGCGAGATAGTTGTTCAGGTCGCGTTTGAAGCTGTAGCTGAGGATGCCGGCTGCCGTCACGTTCGGCAGGGCGGTCGTCAGCCGGACCACGGTCGCGCCCTGGGCGGTCAGGGTGGTGATGGCGGCTTCCATGATCGACGCGCGGTTGTTCGGGAACGGCGGCACCAGGATGCGGGCACCCGAGAGCGCCTTGGCATCGAGGAACTGCGTGTAGTCGCTGTAGCAGCGATTGGCGGTCTGGCAGGCGGCGGTCGCGGCGTCGTCCGGGTCGTAGCCGGCGATCACGCCGAGCACGATGGCCGCGTCGCGCACCGTGCGGGTGATCGGGCCGGCCGTGTCCTGGTCCGCGGACAGGGGGACGATGCCGGTGCGGCTCACCAGCCCGACCGTCGGCTTGATGCCCACCACGCCGTTGGCGGTGGCCGGGCTGAGGATCGAGCCCGAGGTCTCGGTGCCGATCGACACGGCGGTCAGGTTCGCCGCGGTGGCGGCGCCCGGGCCGGCGCTCGAACCGCCGGGCGTCAGCACCTGGCGGCCATCACCGCCGGGAAGCGCCCGCGGGTCGTAGGGGTTCAACGTATAGCCGCCCAGGCCGCTGAAGCCGGCGGGCATGCCCGCCGTCGTGTAGTTGGCGAACTCGGTCAGGTTCGCCTTGCCGAGGATGATGGCGCCGGCGTCGCGGAGCTTCTTGGCGATGAAGGCATCGGCCGCGGGGACGGTGTTGGCCAGGGCGACGGCACCGGCGGTCGTCGGCATGTCGCGGGTGTCGACGTTGTCCTTCAGCAGCACCGGAACACCGTGCAGCGGGCCCTTGGTCGTGGTCATCGCGTCGAGCTCGCGGGCCGTCGACAGCGCGCCGGCGTTCACATGCAGCACCGAGTTCAGCATCGGCCCGGCATGGTCGTACGCGAAGATGCGCGCGTAGTACAGGCCGACCAGCCGCTCGGCACTGACCAGGCCGGCCTGGTTCGCGGCCTGGATGTCCGCGACGGTCGCCTCCTGCAATGTGAAGCTGGCCGGCGCGGCCGCGGCGGTCTCCGGGCGGTCGTCCGAACCGCCGCAGCCGACCGCGGCAAGAATGAAGGCCGAACCGACACCGACGGCCGTGGGCTTGAAAAACATGCGAACACCTTCCAGAAGTTGAAGTGACGGCGAAGAATTTCGCGGTCGTGCTCGCAGCAACCTCTGTGCCAATACTTCACCAGGAAAACATGTTCGACGGGTCGCGTGATGGTGCGGCAGGGGCGGCGGCGCGGTCGGCACGTCCGCGTTGCACGGGTCGTCGACGGGCAAGCGCCCCGGGCAGGCTCAGGTCGGACCCGCTGCCGCCCCCAAGCGCACCCGGTGCCGCACCACTTGCTGCCGTACCTGCGCCGGCGCGGTGCCGCCGAGCACGTTGCGGGCGTCGAGCGAGCCCTGCAACGACAGCACGCCGAAGACATCCGCCTCGACCGCCGGGTGCAGCGCCTGCAGCGTCGCGAGCGGCAGATCGCTCAGGTCACGGCCCTCGCCGATCGCCTGCTTGACCGCGTGCGCGACGACCTCGTGCGCGTCGCGGAAGGCGAGGCCCTTCTTGACGAGGTAGTCGGCGAGGTCGGTCGCCGTCGCATAGCCGCGTCGCGCCGCGCGTTCCATCGCCTCGGGCTTCACGGTGATGCCGGCGACGAGTTCGCAGAAGATGCGCAGCGTGTCCTTCAGCGTGTCGACCGTGTCGAAGAGCGGCTCCTTGTCTTCCTGGTTGTCCTTGTTGTAGGCGAGCGGCTGGCCCTTCATCAGCGTCAGCAGCCCCATCAGGTGGCCGACGACGCGGCCGGTCTTGCCGCGGGCGAGTTCGGGCACGTCCGGATTCTTCTTCTGCGGCATGATCGACGAGCCGGTGCAGAAGCGGTCGGGAAGATTGATGAAGCCGAAGTTCTGGCTCATCCAGAGCACGAGCTCTTCCGACAGCCGCGAGACATGGACCATGCAGATCGATGCCGCCGCGGCGAACTCGATCGCGAAGTCGCGGTCGCTGACCGCGTCGAGGCTGTTCTCGCAGACGCAGGCGTTGCCGTCGGCGTCGACCATGCCGAGCGTGCGGGCCACGCGTTCGCGGTCGAGCGGGTAGCTGGTGCCGGCGAGCGCGGCGGCGCCCAGCGGCAGGCGGTTGGTGCGGCGGCGGACGTCGGCCATCCGCTCGGCGTCGCGCGCGAACATCTCCACGTAGGCGAGCAGGTGGTGACCGAAGCTCACCGGCTGAGCCACCTGCAGGTGCGTGAAGCCGGGCATCACGACCTCGGCGTTCGCATCGGCGACCTCGACGAGCGCACGCTGCAGCGACGCGAGCAAGGCGTCGATCGCGTCGATCTCGTCGCGCAGCCACAGCCGCACGTCGGTCGCGACCTGGTCGTTGCGCGAGCGGCCGGTGTGCAGGCGCTTGCCGGCGTCGCCGACGAGCTGCACCAGCCGAGCCTCGACGTTGAGGTGAACGTCCTCGAGGTCGAGCTTCCATGCGAAGCGGTTGGCCTCGATCTCCTCGCGGATCTGGCCGAGCCCGCGCTCGATCGCCGCGCGGTCGTCGGCGCCGATGATCCCTTGCGCGGCGAGCATCTCGGCGTGCGCGAGGCTGCCCGCGATGTCAGCGCGCCAGAGCCGCTGGTCGAAGCCGACGCTCGCGGTGTAGCGCTTGACGAGCTCGCTCATCGGCTCGGAGAAGAGCGCCGACCACGCCTGGGATTTTTTGTCGAACTGGTCGGTGGACATCGGGCGGGAGTCGGACAATGCGCACGGCGCACGCAGCGACCGGATTCTATCGACCGACCCCTCGACCGACGCCTCCCCGTCCGACCCGCGATGTCCGACACCCTCAGCGTCCCGGACGCCGAAGCCCGCGCTGGCCAGACCGCCGCGGCGGCGCGCGCACGCTCGGCCGGCCCGCTCGGCGACAGCCGCCCGTCGGGCTTCGGCGGCCCGACCGTCTTCGACACCGCGCTCGCCGCGCCGGTCGGCCGAACCGCACCGCGATCGCCGTTCGACGCCTGCCACGTCGGCGTCGTCCTGCGCACGCTCGTCGCCGTGCACGCTGCGGTCGGGATCGGCCTCCTCTTCGTCGCTGCCGACCCGGCAAGCTGGCTGACGCTCGCCGCCAGCGCGGCGAGCACGACGCTGCCGGCCGTGCTGCTCTGGCTGCTCCTCGCCTGCGCCGCGAAGCGCTGGCTGAGCCGCTGGCCGGCTCCTTCGCAGGCGGTGGCGGCAGCGCTGCTCGGTGCGGCCTGTGCCCTGGCCGGCGCCGCGCCGGGCTGGGTGCTCGGCGGTGAAGCGCCCGACGTTGCGCGAAGCCTCGCGCTGGTGCTCGCCGGTGCCGCGCTCGCGCTCGCGATCTTCCACTGGCTGCAGTTGCGTGTCGACGCCACGCTGCCCGCCGCGACGACCGCCCGGCTCGCCGAACTGCAGTCGCGCATCCGGCCGCACTTCCTCTTCAACACGCTCAACACCGCGCTGGCGCTGGTGCGCCTCGACCCGGCGCGCGCCGAGACCGTGCTCGAGGACCTGGCCGAGCTGTTTCGCGTCGCGATCAGCCATGCCGACATGTCGACCACGCTCGCCGAGGAGATCGAGCTCGCGCGCCGCTATCTGGCGATCGAGCAGATCCGTTTCGGTGCGCGGCTCGTCGTCAGCTGGGAGCTCGACGCCGCGGCCGGCGGCGCGCGCGTGCCGCCGCTGCTGCTGCAGCCGCTGGTCGAGAACGCCGTGCGCCACGGCGTCGAGCCTGCCGCCGCCGGCGGCGTGCTCCGGGTACGAACGCAGGTGCGGCAGGGCCGCGCGTGTCTCAGCATCGTCAACAGCGTGCCCGCGCTGCCGTCGCTGCCGGGCCAGGGCGTCGCGCTGAAGAACGTCCGCGAGCGGTTGCGGCTGATGCACGACGTCGCTGCCGATTTCGAGGTGCGCCGCGCCGACGGCGTGTTCCGCGTCGAGATCGCCGTGCCGCTCGAGGCCGCATGACCATCGGCGCCGTCGACGTCGTCGAGCCCTTGCGCGTCGCCATCGTCGACGACGAGGATCTCGCGCGCTTGCGGCTGCGCAGCCTGGTCGAGGCGGTCGATGCTCCGTGTGCCGTCGTCGTCCACGAGGCCGCCGATGCCGCCGCCGCCGCCGCGTGGCTCGCGGCGCACGACTGCGATCTCGTGCTGCTCGACATCCGCATGCCCGGGCGCGACGGCACGCAGCTCGCCGCCGACCTGCGCGGCCGCGCGGAGAGCGCCGGCCGGCCGGCGCCATCGGTCGTGTTCGTCACGGCGCACGCGGAGCACGCGCTCAGGGCCTTCGATCTCGAGGCCGTCGACTACCTGACCAAGCCGGTGCGCGCCGAGCGGCTCAAAGCGGCGCTGCAGCGCGTCGCCCAGCGCCGTGCGCTGCTCTACCCGAAGCCGTCGGCTGCGCCGGTCGCCGACGACGACGGCCCGGCGATCGTCGTCAGCGAACGCGGCCGCGTCGTGCGCGTGCCGCTCGGCGAAGTGCTGTACCTGAAGGCCGAGCTCAAGTACGTGACCTTGCGCACTGCGCGGCACACCCACGTCATCGACGAGCCGTTGCAGGAGCTCGAAGCGCGACTCGGCGAGCGCTTCCTGCGCGTGCACCGCAACGCGCTCGTCTCGCGCCGCGCCGTCCGCGCGCTCGAGCGGCGCGCGGTGCCCGCGGGCGAGGGCGACGACGAGGGCAGCGAGGCCTGGGCGGTGCGCATCGCGCCGGTCGACGAATGGCTCGCGGTGTCGCGCCGGCAGGTCGCCGCGGTGCGCGAGGCGCTGGTGGCGGCGGGGCGGTGAGACAGAGGGTGGGGCGCCGGACGGCGCTCGTTGGTCCGGCCCTGGTGATGGTGCTGGCGGCGAGCCTCGTGGCCACGCCGGACACCGGCGCGCAGGCAGGCCGCACGAGTGGAGCCAGCGCCGTCCGCCCGCCGTTCGTCGATGCGGCGGCCTCCGCGGCCACGGCGCCGGCCGATGCGTCCGCCGTCGCGGCCGAAGCCCCTGCGCCGACACCGCACGGCCCGGACGAGCGCCAACTCTGCGGCGGCGCCTGGGTCCGGGCCGCCGACGACGTCACGCTGATGGGCATCGCACCGGTCGACCCTGCCCGCGAAGCGGCGCTGCGCGACCGGACGATCGCTCGCCTGCGCGCGCGCCGCGACGAATACGCTCGAGTCGTCGGCCTGTGGCTGGCGGGAGGCGACCCGGCCCCGCTGGTCGAGGCCGCTCTCGCGACCCGCGATCCGAAGGTCTACGCGCTCGCGTTCCAGTCGTGCCAGCGGCCGGGCGAGACCTCGACCGCGTGCGCTTCGCTCAGCGCGGCGCAATGGGCGCGGCTCGATCCCGGCAACGCGGCGCCGTGGCTCGACCTGCTGGAAGAAGCGGCGGCGCGGCGCGACGTGCCGGGCATCGAAGAGTCACTGTTCCAGATCGGCCACGCGGAGCGCAACGAACGTCGCTACTTCGCGCCGATGATTCCGGTGCTCGACAGCGTGCCGGACGACGACGCGTCGCTGCTCGACATTCTGTCGCTGATCCAGCAGCCGCTGGCAGTCTCGACGGCCGCGTTCCATGGGCTGGCGCCATTGACGCGCATCTGTCGTGGCGATGCGCTCGCCGACGCGAATCGGCGGCAGGCTTGCGCCGCCGCGGCGGACGTCTTGGTCGATCGCTCCGACAGCCTGCTGGACATGCGGATGGGCGCCGCCGTCGTCGCGAACCTGACCGGCTCGACCGTCCGCGGCGACGTGGTGCGGGCCGCGTTCGACGGCTGGCTCAAGACGGCGGAGATCGACTTGTTCGACTGCGGTAGCGTGCGCCGTGGACTGGCGCGGTTGCGCGGGCAGGCGGTCGTCGGCGAGGCGGGCCAGCTGCGTCGGTGGATCGAGCAGTCGGGGCTGACGTCGGCGCAGTTGCTCGAACGCAACCGCGAGTCCGAGCGCCGCCGCGACGCAGCCGCGTCCGCCCCCGCGGCCGCCGCCTCGATGCCCGAGCCCGAGTCGGCCGCGTCGGGCCCGACATCGACCGCTTCGCCGAGAGGAAGCACGTGATCCCGAGCCCGGCCTTCCTCGGCCATCGACCGCACGGTCTCGCGTGCTGCGTCGAAGTCCTGGCGCAGTCCGTGGGTTCGCGCGATTACCCCGTGTTCCGCAATCCCGCCGCGATGCCGTTGATCGAGATGTGGATGCCGGTCTGCACGCGCGCGTTCTCCGGATCGCCTTCCTTGCGTCGCCGATACCGCCGCATCAGTTCGACCTGCAGGTGGTTGAGCGGATCGAGATACGGGAAGCGGTGCTCGATCGAGCGCGCGAGCGACGGGTTCGACGCGAGCCGGCTCGTCTCGCCGGTGATCAGCGTCAGCGCGTCGTTCGTGCGCTGCCACTCGGCCCGGATCAGCGCGAAGATCTTCCGGCCGAGCCGCTTGTCCTCAACGAGTTCGACGTACCGCGCCGCGATCGCGAGATCGCTCTTGGCGATCACCATGTCGAGGTTCGAGAGCAGCGTGCGGAAGAACGGCCACTGCCGGTGCATGCGGCGCAGCAGCGCGAGCCGGCTCGCGCGCAGGCCGTCGTCGCCGTCGAGAAATCCCTCGATCGCGCTTCCGAAGCCGGCCCAGCCGGGCAGCGCGACGCGGCACTGGCCCCAGCTGAACGACCAGGGAATCGCCCGCAGGTCCTCGATGGCGCGGGTCGCCTTGCGGGAGGCTGGTCGCGAGCCGATGTTGAGCTCGGCGATCTCGCGGATCGGCGTCGCGCTGAAGAAGTAGTCGGTGAAGCCGGGAGTCTCGTAGACCAGCTTGCGGTACGCGGCGAAGCTCGCGTCGCTGATCTCTGCCGCCGCGTCGAGAAAGCTCTGCGGCGCGCCCTTGACCGGGCCGTCGCCGAGCAGCGTCGCCTCGAGCGTCGCGGCGACGAGCGTCTCGAGATTGCGCCGGCCGATCTCGGGGTGGGCGTATTTGGATGCGATCACCTCGCCCTGCTCGGTCAGCCGGATCTGCCCGTTCACCGTGCCCGGCGGCTGCGCGAGGATCGCCTGGTAGCTCGGGCCGCCGCCGCGGCCGACCGTGCCGCCGCGGCCGTGGAACAGACGCAGGACGATGCCGTGCTCGCGCTTCAACTCGGTGAAGAGCGCGACGAGATCGAGCTCGGCGCGGTAGAGCTCCCAGCTGCTCGTGAAGCTGCCGCCGTCCTTGTTGCTGTCGCTGTAGCCGAGCATGACGTCCTGCTCGGCGCCGCTCGCCTTCGTCATCGCGGCGATGCCCGGCAGCGCGTAGAGCTCGCGCATGATCCGCGCCGCGTTGCGCAGGTCGCCGATCGTCTCGAAGAGCGGCGAGACGATGAGGTCGGTCACGGCAACGTCGTCGAGCGTGCCGCGCAGCAGGCCCGCCTCCTTCAGCAGCAGCATCACCTCGAGCAGGTCGCTCACGTCCTCGGTGTGCGAGATGATGTAGTGGCGCAGCGCCTCGCGGCCGTAGCGGTCGAGCATCACGACGGCGGCGTCGAAGATGGCGAGTTCGCCGAGTGCGTGCTCGCTGTAGCTCGCCGCGCGCACGCGCAGCGGCCGCGCGTCGTTGAGCAGCCGCAGCAGCAGCGCGCGCCGCGCAGCTTCGTCGAGCGCGCCGTAGTCGGCCTCGACCCTGGCGCATGCGAGCAGCTCGGCGACGACCGCTTCGTGCTTGTCCGAGCTCTGCCGCAGGTCGACGGTCGCGAGATGGAAGCCGAAGACCTGGGCGGCGCGCATCAGCGGCGCGAGCCGTGGCGCGATCAGGGCGCGGGCATGGCTCGCGTGCAGCGACGCCTCGATCACCGCCAGGTCGGCCAGGAAATCGGACGCCGCCGGATACGGGTTCTGCGGCGCGACCGCATGGCGCAGCGCGGTGGTGCCGGTGAACGCCTCGAGCGTCGCGGCGAGCCGGGCGTAGATGCCGATCAGCGCGCGCCGGTACGGCTCGTCGCTGCGGTGGATGCCCTCGTCCGGCGAGCGCGCGGCGAGCGCCTGCATCTCGGCGCTGATCCGCGCGAGGCTCGCCGAGATCGAGAGCTCGGCACCGAGTTCGTGGACTTCGGTGAGATAGAACCGCAGCACGGTCTCCGACTGCCGCGCGAGCGCGGTCCGCAGCGTCTCGGCGGTGACGAAGGGATTGCCGTCGCGGTCGCCGCCGATCCAGTTGCCCATGCGGAAGAAGGGCGCGATCCGGTGACCCGGCAGCGCCGCCTCGAGGTCGCCGTACATCCGCGGGATCTGGCGCAGGAAGGTCGCGCGGTAGTAGCTCAGCGCGTTCTCGATCTCGTCGGTGACCGTCAGCTTGGCGGTGCGCAGCATTCGCGTCTGCCACAGCTGGGTCACGCGGGCACGGATCAGCGCCTCGTTCGCCGCGCGCTCGCGCTCGGTCTGCAGGCCGTCGCGCAGCTCGATCAGCTCGGCGATCGTGCGCTCCGCGTCGAGGATGCTCTTGCGCTGCACCTCGGTCGGATGCGCGGTCAGCACCGGCGAGATGTGCGCCGCGCCGAGCGTGCGGGCGATCTCGTCGGCGCGGATGTCGGCGGCGGCCAGCCGCTCGAGCGTCATCGCGAGCGAGCCTTCCTGCAGATGGCCCTGGCGCTCGTGGTGGTCGCGTCGGCGGACGTGGTGGCGGTCCTCGGCGATGTTGGCGAGATGCGAGAAGTAGCTGAACGCGCGGATGACGCTCACCGTCTGGTCGCCCGACAGGTTCTTCAGCAGCCGGTCGAGCGCGCGGCCGGCCGGCGCGTCGTGCTGGAGCCGGAAGGCGACCGAGAGCTGGCGCACCCGCTCGACGAGCTCGTACGCCGCCTTGCCCTCCTGCTCGTGGATCACCTCGCCGAGGATGCGGCCGAGGAAGCGGATGTCGTCGACGAGCGGGCGGTTCTTCTCGGCCGCCTCGCGCACGGCATTGCGGTGACGGGAGGTCGGCGGCGCGGCAACGACGAGGGCGGCGGCACGGGGCATGGGGCGGGCTCCTGGAGGACCGGGCAGGGACGGCGGCGCGGCGCGCGACGACGTTCAACGCGGGTGCGGCCGGACCCGAGTGTGACGCCGTCGGGTTCCGGGCTTCGCGCGAGGCCGGCCTGCTAGCATCGCCCGCCATGTCGCAGCCCCTCGTCATCGTCACCCGCGAAAGCCGGCTCGCGCTGTGGCAGGCCGAACACGTGCGCGACTTGCTGGCACAGCGCTTCGGCTCCGCCGTCGACCTGCTCGGCATGACGACGCGCGGCGATCAGATCCTCGACCGCACGCTCGCCAAGGTCGGTGGCAAGGGGCTCTTCGTCAAGGAGCTCGAGGCCGCGCTCGAGGAAGGCCGCGCCGACCTCGCGGTGCATTCGCTCAAGGACGTGCCGATGGAGCTGCCGGCCGGCTTCGCGCTCGCCGCGGTGCTCGAGCGCGAGGACCCGCGCGACGCCTTCGTGTCGTCGCGCTACGCCTCGCTCGACGCGCTGCCGCAGGGTGCGAAGGTCGGCACGTCGAGCCTGCGGCGTGTCGTGCAGCTCGGCGCGCTGCGGCCCGACCTCGTCGTCGAGCCGGTGCGCGGCAATCTCGACACCCGGCTGCGCCGGCTCGACGAAGGCCGCTTCGACGCGATCGTGCTCGCTGCGGCCGGGCTCAAGCGGCTCGGCCTCGCCGACCGCATCCGTGCCGTGTTCGAACCGGGCGAGATGCTGCCGTGCGCCGGGCAGGGCGCGCTCGGCATCGAAATTCGCGACGACGCTGCCGCGCTCGGCGAGCGCCTCGCGACGCTGACGCACCGACCGACCTGGCTCGCGGTGCACGCCGAGCGTGCGGTCTCGCGGGCGCTGGGCGGCAGCTGCAGCATGCCGCTCGCCGCGCACGCGGTCTGGCGCGACGGCGTGCTCGAACTCGATGCCGCGCTCGGCCACCCGCTCGCGCCGCTCAGTCCGCTGCTGCGTGCGAGCGGGCGCGCCGACGTCGCGTCCGACGATGAGGCCCGGGCGCTCGGCGACCGCGTGGCCGCCGCGCTGCGCACTGCCGGCGCGGCGGCGTACCTCGACGCCGCCATCGCCGCCGGCTGACGAGCCGTCCCGCCCGGCCGCCGCATGCGCGTCATCGTCACCCGGCCGGCCGCGCAGGCCGCGGCGTGGGTCGACGGACTGCGGGCGCACGGCATCGACGCGGTCGCGGTGCCGCTGATCGGCATCGCGCCGGTGGCGGACACGGTGCCGCTGCGTGCGGCCTGGGCGACGCTCGCGAGCCGGCGCCTCGTCGTCTTCGTCAGCCCGAACGCGGTCGAGCACTTCTTCTGCGCACGGCCCGTCGAGGCAGGCGCCGTCGCTGTGCAGCCGGTCGACGCAGGGTCGGTCGGTGCACTGCTGCCCGCCCACGCGACCACGGACCCATTGCGCCCCGACGTACCGGACCTCGACGCACGACCCGTCGACGCACTGCACTCAGACGCATTGCCCATCGCTGAACGCGCGTCCGGCCTCGCGCCGGTCGACATCCGGCCCTTGCCGTGGCCGCCGACGACGCTCGCCGGGTCGCCCGGGCCCGGCACGACGCACACGCTCGAACGCCGCGGGCTGCAGCTCGCGCAGATCGTCGCGCCCGCTGCCGACGCGCCGCAGTTCGACTCCGAATCGCTCTGGGCCGCCCTGCAGACGCACGACTGGCGCGGTGCCAACGTGCTGGTCGTTCGCGGCGGCAACGGCCGCGACTGGCTCGCCGAGACGTTGCAGGCGCATGGCGCCCGGGTCGAGAAGGTCGCCGCCTATTGCCGCGTCGCGCCGGTCTGGACCGCGGGCGAGCGGGCGGCGCTGCGGGCGGCGCTCGACCGGCCGGAGGAACACGTCTGGCTCTTCAGCAGCTCGGAGGCGGTCGACCGGCTCGAAGCCGCCGCCCCGGCGCCCGCAGCCTGGGACCGCAGCCGCGCGATCGCGAGCCATCCGCGCATCGCCGAGCGCGCGCGCCGCCTCGGCTTCGGCCGTGTCGTCGCGGCTGCACCGCTGCAGTCGGCGGTCGTCGCCTGCATACAATCCCTCGGACCGTGAGCGAGCCGCCGATCTATCCAGCGACCCCCGTGCCGCCGGCTGCCGTGCCCGGCCCGAGCGACCGGCCGGTCGGGGTGGCGCAAGCCGCGGCAGACCGCTGGAAGCTGGCGCTCGCCGCGATCCTCGCCGGGCTCGTGGTGTTGGCGTCGATCGCGCTCGTGATCGCATGGCGCGCCGGCCAGCGCGTGGTGAGCGTCGAGCAGGAGCTGGTGCGGCGGCAGCAGGACAGTGCGAGCCAGGCGTCCGAAGCCCGGCTCGTCGCGCGCGAGGCACAGGACGCGGTGCGCGACGCCGCCGCCAAGCTGGCGCTGCTCGAGGCCCGCGTCGCCGAGGTCTCGGCGCAGCGCTCGCAGCTCGAGGACCTGGTGCAGTCGCTCTCCCGATCGCGCGACGAGAACCTGCTCGGCGACATCGAATCGGCGGTGCGCGTCGCGTCGCAGCAGACGCTCGTCACCGGCAGCGCCGAACCTCTCGTCGCGGCGCTCAAGCAAAGCGACGAGCGCCTCGCGCGCCACAGCGAGCCGCGGCTCGACGGCGTGCGCCGCGCCGTCACCCGTGACCTCGACCGCATCAAGGCCGCCGCCGTCAGCGACATCCCGTCGCTCGGCATCAAGCTCGACGAGGCGATTCGGCTCGTCGACGACGTGCCGCTGCTCGCGAGCGCCGACGGCCGCCGCCGCGAGGGTGCCGCCACGCGCGTCGCGCCGTCCGCGTCGCCGCAGCCCGCGAGCGCGCCGTCCGGCGGCGACGTCTTCGCCGCATGGAGCGGCAAGGCCAACGACTGGTGGGAGCTCGTCGGCGGCCGCATCGGCACCGAGCTGCGCTCGCTCGTGCGGGTGACGCGCGTCGACCATCCCGACGCGATGCTGCTCGCGCCGGAGCAGGGCTATCTCGTCCGCGAGAACTTGAAGCTGCGGTTGCTGAACGCACGTCTCGGCTTGATCAGCCGTCAGTTCGACAACGCGCAGTCCGACCTCGGTCTGGCGCTCAGGGCGATCGAGCGTTATTTCGAACCCACGTCGCGGCGCACCGCGGGCTTGCTCGACCTGCTGCGCGGCGTCTCGACGCAGATGCGCCAGCTCAGCGTTCCGCGGCCGGACGAGACGCTCGCAGCGCTCGCCGCCGCGGCGCCGATGGCGTCGCGCTGACCGGCGCGCCGCATGCGCTCCGTCGTCTGGCTGGTCCTGCTGTTCGGCGTCGCGGTGCTCGTCGCGAGCACGCTCGGCACCAACGACGGCCTCGTCACTTTCTACTGGAAGACGTGGCGCATGGACGTGTCCCTGAACTTCTTTCTGCTCGCGCTGATCGGCAGCTGCTTCGTCATCGTCACGGCGATCCGGGCGCTCGGCCGGCTCGTCGGCCTGCCGCGGCGGGCGCGCGAGTGGCGGGTCGCGCGGCGCGAGCGCAGCGCCCAGGCGGCGTTGCGCGATGCCCTGGCCCAGACCTTCGGCGGTCGCTACAGCAGGGCCAGCAAGTCGGCGCAGCGCTCGCTCGCCCTGCAGGCCGAGACGCCCGAGCTCGCACAGGACAACGAATTCACCGTGCTCGGCCACCTGCTGGTCGCCGGCAGCGCGCACCGCTTGCAGGACCGGACGACGCGCGACGAAGAACTGCGCCGGGCGCTCGAGCTGTCGCGGCGCAGTCCGGCGGCGCGCTCGGCCGAGGAGGGTGCCCGGCTGCTCGCCGCCGAATGGGCGCTCGACGACCGTGATGCGCCGCGGGCGCTGGAGCTGCTGGCCGAACTGCCGCTCGGCGTGTCGCGGCGCACGCAGGCGTTGCGGCTCAAGCTGCAGGCTGCGCGGCTCGGCCGCCGGCCGCAGGACGCTTTGAAGACCGCCCGGCTGCTCGCCAAGCACCAGGGCTTCTCGCGCATCGCGGCGCAGGGCTTGTTGCGGTCGCTCGCGTTCGAGTCGCTCGACGCCGCGCACGACATCGACCAGCTGCGCGCGATGTGGCTGCAGTTCGACCCGCTCGACCGCCGCGATGCCTTCGTCGCCGCACGGGCCGCCGAGCGTGCCGTGGCGCTGCACGCGCACGACGACGCCCGCGCCTGGCTGCGGCCGTTCTGGGATCGCGCCACCGAGCTCACCCCCGACGAGCGCGCCTGCATCGCGCTGGCGCTGGTCGGCGCCATGCCGGGCCTCGGCGGCGACTGGTTGCCGCGGCTCGAGGCGGCGTCGCTCGCGCTGCCGCGCGAAGGTGCCGTCTCGCTCGCAGTCGGCAGCGCGCTCGTCGAGCGCCAGCTCTGGGGCAAGGCGCGCCATCTGCTCGAGCAGGCCGCCGTCGACCCGACGCTCGCCGCGCCGCCGCGGCGCAGGGCCTGGCTGCTGCTCGCCGACCTTGCCGGTCGCGACGCCGACCCGGCGCGCGCCGCCCGCTGCTACGAAGCTGCCGCCCGCATTGCCTGAGCGGCGCGAGCCGGCTGCTATACTCGCGCGCTGTGCGGCTGTAGCTCAGCTGGATAGAGTACTTGGCTACGAACCAAGGGGTCGTGGGTTCGATTCCTGCCAGCCGCACCAGAAAAATAGCAGTAGAAACAACGGCTTGGACGCTTCGGTGTCCAGGCCGTTTTCTCGGGCGTGGGGACTTTCGGGGGACTCAGCTTCATCTCACCCTCCGCTCGGGCGGGTTCGGCCATGCTGCTCCAGCATGCGCCAGCACCGAGATGTCTTCTTCTCTTCCGGTGGTTCTACGATCCTGACTGCCGAACAAGCGGCAGCCCATTGACCAGCGCCCGCCGGTCTGTAGGCCTGGGTTGAAGGGCACCAGGATTAGATTGGCAGCCGCAAACAGCTCTGAGTTCACAGAGCCGAGCGAGGAGCCGTGTCGACGAACAAAGAGGCGGCGCCAGCCGCATCGAGCGCCTTCAGTCTGGTCGCAAATTCAGCCAGGACGACCGGGGCATAGCGCGGCGTGTCGACATCCGCCTTCTTGCGCTGATTGAACCAGTCGCCGGCCGTCCCTTGAGGTCGGTGTCTGTGATGATGGCCGGCCTTCTCCGGCCGCTTCAGCGGCTGCCGCCAAGTGGACAGTGAGAGTGGACTTTCCCGAACCACTTTTCTGGTTCGCAATCACGAAATTTCATGAAACAAAAATTCACTTCGTCTCTTTTTCATGACTTACATGGGCCAAGTGACGAGTACGCCACGATCTTGGCTTCCCAGACGCAGCCGAACGACAGAGCCCAGGGCGCGCCTGGCGCTGGCCGGCGTGCAGTCAGGTGAATGCGTTGAGCTGAGTGCCCAACGAGCCTGACGTCGCGAGCGAGGGCTGCGGCACCGATGCGATCAGTTGCGCAACGCCCGCGGCCTGCGCATTCAGCGCCTTTTTGAGGACCGACACCGACGCCGACCCTTGTACGGTGCCCATGTCGGCGGCGCTGGCGTTGCCGATCACGGCGCTGGTGATGGAGTCCATCGAGTCCTCAGGAATGGCCGATCAGCCGGTGACGTTCAAAAGGGCCCCGTCCATCTGCGAATTGGTCTTGAACACGGCCAGATTTGCGAGAAACGAGTTCTTGGCCTGTAGCTGGCTTATCACGTCGGTCGCCAGATCCTCACCCGAGGCCGTCGTCGTGTGAAGCGTGGTGCTCACACCCACCGGCGCCACCGAAGTCTGTTCGACCTGCTGTCGCCGAAAGCCGTCACCGCCGAAATTGGCGATGTTGAAGGCAGATGCGGACAGCGTGCTCTGCGCTGCAGTCATGCCGGAGAAGCTGATGGCCGAGACGGGGGACATTGCCGGGTTCTTCGACCAAAACCGCTCAGACCTGAGCACGCCTTCGATCAACCCGCTGCTTTGAATTCATCCAGATCTGTGTTGATCAGCCAAGGCGCCGCGGAATGCCTCCGTCGATCGCCATCCGCGCGATGAATCCCGACCGTGTTTCGCCGGCCTGTGTTGCGCGAGCATCGAGACGGCGAAGAACGCGCCTGGGCAAGCTGATGTTCACCCGCTCCATCGTCTGATCCAGCATTGCCGGGTCGACCTTCACCAGCGCCCAGAGCCAGTCGGCGAACTCGGGATGCGCAGCGCGCAAGGCTTCGATGCCGCTCGGCGCGGGGATCTTATTGCCCGCATCAATGGTCGCCTCGATCCATGCGGTGATCGCCTCTTCGGCCATCAGGATCGCCTCGTCCAGCGTGTCACCAGCGGAGAAACAGCCGGGAAGATCGGGAACGACAACGCCCCAGGCCGAAGATTCGGTTCCGGATTCAATCGCAATGGCGTAGTGCAGGGGAGAACCTCTCAGATGCCCGCTTGCCGCCGAATCGCCTTCACAAGGCCGATCCCGAAGTCTTTCTTCGGGTGCGGCACCGTGACGTGACCCTGCGTCATGCATTTCTCGGAGCGGTCCTTGCTCGTCATTCGTGTGTACGGTACACACCGGCGTATTGCGAGTCAATGACGTCATCGCGCGCAGGGTCGCTCCATTGCAGCCGCTGCCTACATTGGCGTACATCTACTCGGGTCCAACAGGGAGGCGCCATGGCCAGCCGCTACTCCGCCACCAATGACCGCGGTGCCCGTCTCGCGGCGCGTATCTCGCACACGCAAAAGGCCTCGTTTCAACGGGCGGCCGATCTCTCCGGCCGCACTTCGAGCGAGTGCGTTGTCGTCACAGTGCAGGAAGTGGCCATCCGGTCCAGGAGCACGAGACCATCCAGCTGAGCCAGGCCGAGCAGACGGCCTTCGTCAAGGCCCTGCTGGACCCTTCAGCGCCCAGCGACAAGCTGCGCCAGGTCTACCAAGACTACAAGCAAGAAATCGGGCTGTAAGACCCGTGCTTGGCTCCGAGGGCGTCTTGATTCCAACTGCCGGGCGATTGGTGCCCTCTGGCGCGAAGGACGCTTGACAACTATTGCCAACTGGATCAGAGTTGCTGCATGGCCCTCACGATCACCATGAACGTCGCGCTCCCGGAGCCCTTGCGTGCCTATGTGGCGGAGCGTGTCGAAGCGGGGCAGTATGGCAACACCAGCGAATACGTGCGTGAGCTCATTCGCAAAGACCAGCAAGAGCAACGCGTGCTGCGGCTTCGCGCCTTGGTCGAGGAGGGGCTGTCGAGCGGCGCCCCGGTGCTGGACACGCCTGCAGACTGGGAAGAACTGAGGGCGATTGCGCGCGGCGAGGGCGCGTGAAACCCTGCGTGCTGCGGCCCAGGGCACGCGACGACCGACGGCACGAGGTCCGCTACTACCGAGACAAGGCAGGTGAGGGCACAGCAACCCGGTTGGTCGCTGCGCTCGACAGTGCCTTTGTCCAGCTGTCGCGCGATCTTGGTATCGGTTCGCCTGCGATTGGCCACGAGCTCGACGTGAACGGATTGCGCAGCTGGCGGCTCAATGGCTTCCCGCTCAGCGTTTGGTATTTCGAGCGCGACAGCCACGTCGATATCGTTCGCCTGGTCGGCCAGCGCATGGAAGCGCTTTGGATCGATATCGAGATATTGGAGCAGGGCGAGGACGCAAAGGGAGAGTAACCCGGAAGGCGTAGCCACCACACCCTGCAGGGCAGGGTGCCCCCAAGACTGGCTTATCTCACCTTGCCGTTGCGCGAGCGCTGGCCGACGGCTCCCAGGGCCGCCAAGGACAGACAGACCAGCGCCACCGACGAGGGTTCGGGCACGGCGGCCGCGACTGCAGTACCGAAAACGTCGACTCGGGCCTCGCTCAGAAGGAAGTTGGAAGACGCGCCGCCCAAGCCCGTCTGTGCAAATGACAGCACGAACTGTTCGGCGCCGACGATGCTGGCGAACAGTGGCGTCGTGCTGCTAAACGTCAAAGTCTGCGGGCCGCTTGAATTGAGCGTAGTTCCGAAAGTCTGTGCCGACGTCACATAGTCCGGGGCACCCCGCACGTTCCAGCGCTCAAATCCATCACGTGCACCGGAGAAAGACACGGTGACGTCGAAGTGATCGATGCTGGCGAAATCGATGCTAGAAAAGTTGAAGATGTCGCCAAAGCGGTTGCAGCTTGCAGCCGCTGTCGCTCTGACGGTCACCGAAGTTGCGTTGAGCGTGTCGCAATTACCCCCAGGGTTGAACACACTCATGATGCTTTCCGCCTGCCGGCCAGGTCCGCTTCCATAGAGGTGATCGACCGAACCGAGCAAGACCGGTGCAGCATGGGCGCCAAGTGCTGCGCCGACGCCCAACAAAGCGGTGAGGATGTTTCGGATTTTCATGACTTGGCTCTGGAGTTCTTCCAACTGAATGCAATTGTCATGCCATATCTTGGAATAGCTAAATCCCTTTAGATATCAACAGGTTAGAAATTCGAATAGCGTTTCGCATAATGAGATGTAAAGCCTGTCGACATGTCCCATGCTTGACTTGAGCCTAGCGTTATCCCTGCGGCATGGCTGTCGACGAGGAAGGCGTTTATGACTTCGGACGTGAGCGAGCCGCCCGCAACCGACAAGGAGGTGGAGCTGGCAAGGGTCGCGCAGCGCTGCCTGATGGCAGCGCTGACCACTCGCGCGCGCATCGGATTGCGGTGGTAGGCGACGATGGCGCACTCGAGGGCGCCCCGGGTTGGAGGTCGCGCCGAAGGCGCTACGGCTGTTTGCCGACGTCTTGGGCATGATGGCTCAGCGCCGCCTCGTGGTGCTCGTCCACAGAACCACAAGCTCACCACGCGGGAGGCAGCGGCGTTTTAGAACGTGTCTCGACCCTTTGTGATCAAGGAAATCGGAGGGGCGGCTGCGCTGTCGCAAGGTGGGACGGCATCGCGGGATCGAGTACGAAGAGCTTCGCCGCTACAAGGAGGCACAGCAGGAGCGGTCCGAGAAGGCGTTGCAGCAGCTCGCCGATCTGTCGCAGGAGCTGGAGTTCGGCTACTGAGATGGCCGGCTCGGCGCC
>CAXUDL010000047.1:0-31956 GCA_964249855.1 uncultured Rhizobacter sp.
GTCATCGACGGCATCGCCTTCCAGACCAACATCCTGGCGCTGAACGCGGCGGTCGAGGCGGCGCGTGCCGGCGAGCAGGGCCGCGGCTTCGCGGTCGTCGCGACCGAGGTGCGCAACCTCGCGCAGCGCAGCGCCGCCGCAGCCAAGGAGATCAAGGCGCTGATCAACGCCAGCGTCGAGAACGTCGAGACCGGCAGCCGCCAGGTCGGGACGGCCGGTCAGACGATGTCCGACATCGTCGCCCAGGTGCGCCGCGTCAACGACCTGATCGGCGAGATCAGCGCCGCGACGACCGAGCAGACCCAGGGCATCGGGCAGGTCGGCGAGGCGGTCAGCCGGCTCGACCACGCCACGCAGCAGAACGCCGCGCTGGTGGAGGAAAGCGCCGCCGCCGCGGAGAGCCTGCGGCAGCAGGCGTCGACGCTCGTCGCGGTGGTGAGCCGCTTCAAGTTCGACGCGTCGGCGGCGATCGTCGCGAAGGTCACGGCGCCCAAGGCGTCGGCAGCCGCACGACCGGCCGCGAAGCCGGTGCCGGTCGGACCGGTCCGCACGGCATCGGCCGCGCCCGTCAAGCCTGCCGCCAGAAGCACCCCAGTCGCGACGACGGCCGCGACGGCGAACAGCGACGACTGGGAGCAGTTCTGACCGGTCGCCGGCCTCAGCCGCCGCGTGCGGCGCTCTTGGCGACGCGGTCGAGCAACTGGCTCGCCGCCATCTCGGACTGGACCGACCGCTCGAGCGTGGACCTCGACAGGCCGGCATGGGCGTAGTGCAGGTTCTCGTAGAGCAGCGCGGCCGCCGGATACGCCCCGAGCACGGCGCGCAGCGCGTCCTCGGGCAGATCGGTGTCGAGCGCGTGCGTCACCTGGCGGACGAGCGTGCGGTATTGCTCCGCGCCCACCCGCGCCGGGTCGGCCTCGACGCGCTCGAGCAGGCGCGACAACGCGATCAGCGTCTCGAGACGCGCCTTGAGCGTCGTAGCGGCGCGAGCGGAATGGGCGGTCGACATGGTGGGTTCCTGAAGGCAGCGCGCGACGCGCACCGATGCATCCGAGGTTTGGGCAGCAGCCCCGAGTTCAAGGCCCGAGCGCTGCGAGCGGTCCGGTTGCCGGCCGATCGCCCGGCGGCTCCACTGCGCAAGGCGGCACCGGCGAAGTGCAATGCGAGGAGCGTGGGCGGCAGGACGCTGCCACGAGGCACCGGCGTCGGGACGGGCGGCCTGCGCCGGCCGGTGCGCTCGGCCGCGGATCGGCGTTGCCGACCAACGCCGTCGTGCGACTACTCGACCTTGATGCGCTCGAGCGCCGGGTCGCCCGGCGGGTAGCGCAGCCGGAGCGACGTCAGCGTCGCCTTCATCGCCGTCGCGATCATGAGGTTGCGATGCGTCTTCGAGTCGGCGGGGACGATGGTCCACGGCGCCCACGCGGTACCGGTCGCAGAGACGGCGGCCGAATAGGCGGCCTGGTAGGCGTCCCAGTGCTTGCGGACGTCGAGGTCGCCGGCTTCGAACTTCCAGTGCTTCGTCGGATCGTCGAGCCGGTCCTGCAGGCGCCTGCGCTGCTCGTCCTTCGAGATGTGCAGCAGGAACTTGCAGACGGTGGTGCCCGACTCGGTCAGCAGCCGCTCGAAGTCGTTGATCTGCGCGTAGCGCTGGCGCGTCGTCTCCGGCGAAAGCGTGCCGGCGACGACCGGCACGAGCACGTCCTCGTAGTGGCTGCGGTTGAAGACGACGATCTCGCCGTCGAGCGGCGTCGCGAGGTGGATGCGCCAGAGGAAGTCGTGCGCCTTCTCGACCGGCGACGGCGCCTTCCAGCCGACGGTGCGCACGCCGAGCGCGCTCATGCGGCCGAACACGCCGCGGATCGTGCCGTCCTTGCCGCTCGTGTCGGTGCCCTGCAGCACGACGAGCAGGCGGAAGCGCCGGTCGGCGTAGAAGACGTCCTGGAGGGTGTCGAGCTGCGCGGCGAGGTCGTCGACCGCCGCCTTGTCGGCCGACTTGTCGCCGGACGAGAAGGGCTTGTCGCCCGGATCGATGCGCGCGAGATCGAACGGCCGTGCCTCTGCAGTGTTCGACGCCCCGCGGACGCGGTACGCCTCGAGCCGCGCTTCGACCGACCGATCCGACTGCCCTTTCGCCACCTGCGCCCCTCCACGTTCAGGTCAGTGTAGCGCCGGCTGCGCACGGGTAAGCGCGCGGCTTCCGCACGTCGATTGCCCGCACAATCTCCGTCCCGCGGCGCCGCCCGCAGCGGCGTGCGCCCATGACGTTTCTCGCCATCGACATCGGCAACACCCGGCTGAAATGGGCGCAGTACGCGGCGCCGGAGCCGGGCGCGGCGCTGCTCGCGCAGGGCGCGGTGTTCCTCGAGACCATCGATTCGCTGGCCGAACGGGACTGGCCGGCGCTCGCGACGCCCGACACCATGCTCGGCTGCGTCGTCGCGGGCGAGGGCGTCAAGCGCCGCGTCGAGGAACAGCTCGAGCTCTGGGATGTCGAGCCGCGCTGGGTCGTGTCGTCGAGCCGCGCCTGCGGTGTCGTCAACGGCTACGACCATCCGAACCGGCTCGGCGTCGACCGCTGGGTGGCGCTGATCGCCGCGCGCCACCGGGTGTTGCACGCCGGGCCGCCACGGCCGGTGCTGGTCGTCATGGTCGGCACGGCGGTGACCGTCGACGCGCTCGACGCGAGCGGCCGCTTTCTCGGCGGCCTGATCCTGCCGGGCTTCGGGCTCATGCTGCGCGCGCTCGAGATGGGCACGGCAGGCCTGAAGGCGCCGACCGGCGAGTCGGTCGACTTCCCGACCCACACCAGCGATGCGCTGATGAGCGGTGGCGCCGACGCCATCGCCGGCGCCGTCGAGCGCATGCACCGCAAGCTGCAGAAGCGGACCGGCGAGGCGCCCGCGCTCATCATGACCGGCGGCGCGGCGGTCAAGCTCGCACCGATCGTCGACCTGCCGTTCGAGACGGTCGACACGCTGCTCTTCGACGGGCTGCTGCGGCTGCAGCAGGAGCGCACGGGCGTCTGACGGCGGCCGTGCCGTCCTGCCGCACGGCCCGGTCGCGCCTGCGCCGGTCAGAGGATGTAGCGCGACAGGTCTTCGTCCTTCGCCAGCTCGGCGAGCTTTGCGTCGACCTCGACCGCGTCGATCGCGACCGTCGTGCCGCCGCGGTTCGGCGCGTCGTAGCTCAGTTCCTCGAGCAGCCGCTCCATCACCGTCGACAGCCGCCGCGCGCCGATGTTCTCGGTGCGCTCGTTGACGTCGTAGGCGATCTGCGCGATCCGGCGGATCGCCTCGGGTCGCAGCTCGAGCGTCACGCCCTCGGTCGCGAGCAGCAGGATGTACTGCTTGACGAGGCTCGCCTGCGTCTGCGTCAGGATCGCCTCGAAGTCGTCGACGGAGAGCGAGCCGAGCTCGACGCGGATCGGGAAGCGTCCCTGCAGCTCGGGAATCAGGTCGCTCGGCTTGCTCAGATGGAAGGCACCCGACGCGATGAAGAGCATGTGGTCGGTCCGCACCGTGCCGTACTTGGTCGTGACCGTCGTCCCTTCGACCAGCGGCAGCAGGTCGCGCTGCACGCCCTGGCGCGAGACCTCGGCGCTGCCGCCGGTGTCGCTGCGCGAGGTGACCTTGTCGATCTCGTCGATGAAGACGATGCCGTTCTGCTCGGCGTTGGCGACCGCGGCGGTCTTGACCTCGTCGTCGTTGACGAGCTTGGCGGCCTCCTCGTCGACGAGCAGTTTGAGCGCCTCGGCGATCTTCACCTTGCGCTGCGTCTTCTTCGCGCCGCCGACGTTCGCGAACAGGCCCTTCAGCTGCTCGGCCATCTCCTCCATGCCGGGCGGCGTCACGATCTCCATCGCCGACTTCGGCTCGGCGAGTTCGAGCTCGATCTCCTTGTCGTCGAGCACGCCCTCGCGCAGGCGCTTGCGCATCACCTGCCGCGCCGTGTTCTCGGTCGGGGGCGTCGCCGGGATCAGGCCGAACTCCGAACCGCCCGACGAACGCGGCGGCGGCACGAGGATGTCGAGCACGCGGTCCTCGGCAGCGTCCTCGGCGCGGGCGCGCTGGCGCTTCATCGCGCTCTCGCGTTCCTGCTTGACGGCCATGTCGACGAGGTCGCGCACGATGGAGTCGACGTCCTTGCCGACGTAGCCGACCTCGGTGAATTTCGTCGCCTCGACCTTGATGAACGGGGCGTCGGCGAGCTTCGCGAGGCGGCGCGCGATCTCGGTCTTGCCGACGCCGGTCGGGCCGATCATCAAGATGTTCTTCGGCGTGATCTCGCTGCGCATCGGCTCGGCGACCTGCTGGCGGCGCCAGCGGTTGCGCAGCGCGATCGCGACCGCACGCTTGGCATCGGCCTGGCCGACGATGTGGCGGTCGAGCTCGGAGACGATCT
Source organism: uncultured Rhizobacter sp. (assembly GCA_964249855.1). Lineage (GTDB taxonomy): Bacteria > Pseudomonadota > Gammaproteobacteria > Burkholderiales > Burkholderiaceae_C > LMDS01. Next base: position 4,405 of record CAXUDL010000047.1, read on the forward strand.
CCTTCGGGGTCATGCCGCTCATCAGTCGAGGCTTTCGATCAGGTGGTTCTGGTTGGTGTAGATGCAGATCTCGCCGGCGATCTCGAGCGACTTCTTGACGATGTCCTTCGCGGACAGGTCGGTGTTGGCGAGCAGCGCGCGGGCCGACGCCTGGGCGTACGCACCCCCCGAGCCGATCGCGACGATGCCGTGCTCGGGTTCGAGCACGTCGCCGTTGCCGGTGATGACGAGCGAGGCCTCGCGGTCGGCGACGGCGAGCATCGCCTCGAGCCGCCGCAGCACGCGGTCGGTGCGCCAGTCCTTCGTCAGCTCGATCGCGGCGCGGACGAGGTGGCCCTGGTGCTTCTCGAGCTTCGCCTCGAAGCGCTCGAACAGCGTGAAGGCGTCGGCCGTGGCCCCGGCGAAGCCGGCGAGCACGTTGTCTCGGTAGAGCTTCCTGATCTTGCGCGCCGACGACTTGACGACGATCGTGCCGAGGGTGACCTGGCCGTCGCCGCCAAGCGCCACGACCGGGCCGCGGCGCACGCTCAGGATGGTCGTGCCGTGATAGGTTTCCATCGGGTGGATCTGAGGGCGCGGCGCCGGACCGCAAGGGCCGCGCGGCGGCCGGTCAGACCGTGCGGACGCGGACCCGGGCGTGCTCGTTGATGCCCATGGCGCCGAAGAAGAGCGCGACCATCCGGTGCGCCTCGACGAAGCTCACGGCGCGGTTCTCGCCGCGGCGCACCAGCACCCAGTTGAGCAGGTCGCCGGCGGCGATGAAGTCGACCCGGATCAGCCGGGCGCACGAGACGTTGATCACCGACGCGTGGCCGAGCTGGGCGTCGATCGCGCGCAGCGTCTCGCCGATGTCGCCGACGAGCTGACCCGACAGTTCGACGTTGCCGACCTGCACGGCAGCGATGTCGTCGACAAGGCCCGATTCGAAGAAATTGGTCGACACGTCGCTCACGACCGACATCGGCGGCGTCGTCGAGCGCGCGCCGGCGCCGCCGAAGCGGACGTTGCAGCGCACCGGCTCCCACGACGGTGGCGAGACTTCGTAGGTCACGCAGTAGTCGATCGCGGTCTCGTCGAACTGGTCGGGCCGGTTGGCGAGCCGCAGCGCGTCGAGCCGGAGCTGCCAGACCGCCGGATCGACGTCGCGGACGCCGTTCGGCGCGGCTTCGGCCAACACCGTCAGCAAGTGCTCGCCGCCGAGCCAGCGCATGTCGATGTCCTGCGGCATCCAGGCGCGGAACGCCTCGCTCAGCCGCGCGCACGCTTCAGCGTCGATCGTGCGCAGCGCGCTCCAGTCGAAGACCCAGGGCAGCGGCATCTGCATCGCCTGCGCCGCCAGCCGCGCGACGGCGTCCGGGTCGAGATGCTCGGGCGCCACCCAGCCGACCTGGCCCTCGATCTGCGACGGCCGCGGCCGGTCGAGGCTTGCCGCCTCGGCGACGAGCTTGGGCATCGAGAACCATTGCGGCGCCGACCAGCCGAACTGCTGCGCGTAGTCGAGCGCCTTGCTCTCGAACAGGTGTTGCTGGCCGATCGCGCGATAGAGGTCGAAGAGCACGAGCCAGGTCTCGGCGTGGTCGGCCCGCGGGCCGCTCGGACGCGTGAGCACGGTCAGCGCCTGCTCGGCCTGTTCGAAGTCGGCGTTCGCGAACGCGATCACCGCCTCGTCGAGGTCGGGGTCGTGGACGAACGGGTTGGCGTCGACGGCGAACGCGCGGCCGAAGTCGGGGACGCCCGGGCCGAGCGGCAGCGGCGACAGGTCGATGTGCAGCGGCGACGACGGCAGCGGGCCGCGCAGGTCGAGCGGCTCGCCGACCACGGCGTCGCGGGCGCTGCCGACGAAGGCGGCGTCGCGGCGCGAGGGCAGCGCGGGCGGCGTTCCGTCACCGGCGAGCGGCGCGGCCTCGGTCGGCGCGTTGTAGAACGCGGTGTTGCGCGCGAGGGCGCCCGAACGCGTGCTCGGCGGCGGCACGTTGCGGCGCAGTGCGGCGGGCAGCGTCTCGCCGACCATCTGCTGCTCGATCTCGTCGATCTTCGCCTTCACGCCCGAGCCCGGCCGCGCGGCGAGCTCCGGGTTGCGCGCCTCCGAGTCGTCGAGCCGCGAGGAGCCGCCGAGCGCCGCGAGCTGCTCGCTCGTCAGGCCTTCGCGACGCACCTTGCGGAGCATGTCGAACTCGCGCTTGCGGACGAAGTCGTTGCGGCGCTTGCGCTCGATCATCGCCTTCAACTCGCCCTTGGCGACCTCGTTCTCGCGCAGCTCCTCGCTCGGCGTCCCGATGTCGGCCCAATCCGTGCTCGGATTGGCGACGAAGCGAACCACCTTCCGGAAGAAGCTGGTCGTGTCCTTGGGGTCCGCCATCGCGCGCTCGTCCGGGGGCAGGCGTCAGTCGCCGAACATTTTCTGCTTCAGCTCGCGCCGCTGCTGCGCCTCGAGCGACAGCGTCGCGGTGGGGCGCGCGATCAGGCGGCCGAGGCCGATCGGCTCGCCGGTCTCGTCGCAGAAGCCGTAGTCGCCGGAGTCGAGGCGGGCGAGCGATTGGGAAATCTTCTTCAGCAGCTTGCGTTCGCGGTCGCGCGTGCGCAACTCGAGTGCGTGCTCTTCCTCGATCGTCGCGCGGTCGGCCGGGTCGGGGACGATCGACGTGTCTTCGCGCAGATGCTCGGTCGTCTCGCCGGCGTTGCTCAGCAGATCGTCCTTCAACGTCTGCAGCTTGACGCGGAAGAACTCGAGCTGCTTGTCGTTCATGTACTCCGACTCGGGCATCGCGAGCAATTCCGGCTCGGTCAGCTCGCGGCCGCTCTTGGTCTTCCAGGCGTTGGCGAGCTTGGGGTCGAACTTCTGCTTCTCGCGCGGCGTGTCGAGTTCCTGGTTGTTCATCTGCCGCGTCGGCGGCCGCGGCGGCGCGAAGCGGTCGGCGAAGCGCGAGGTCGGCGGCGGCAGCGGCGTCGGGGCTTGCGGAGCCGGATACTTCGACGCGGCCTTGCCGGGACGCTTCGACGGCACCATGGCCACCTGGCCGGCAGGCAAGGCCGGCGCAGGTGCGGCGGGAGCGGGCGCCGCGGGTGCGGCGGGCGGTGCGGAGGCGTCGGATTTCACTGTGGCGTTGTTCTTCGTTGAAGCACGAGGGAGAGGCGGCGCGACGGACGTGCCGTCGGACGAAGAAATCGAGCCGCTGGTCGGTGCGGGTGCCGATCGGGCAGCGGCCGCTTTGCGCGCCGGCGCCGGGACGTTGGCAGCTGGGGCCGGTGTCTTGCTCACAAGGATCTCCTCGCAACGGCGGTCCGCATGCGCGCCGGAACGCACGTCACAGGGCATCGCCAAAGTCGGCCGCCGCGGATTGTAGCCACCCGCTCCAAGCGCGGACGGCCGGTTCCACGGCGCGGTCGCCGGCCGTTCAGGCGCTCAAGCGAGGCAGCCCTCGAGGCCCGACAGGAACACGTCTCGTGGCAGATCAAGACCGATGAACACCATCTTGCTTCCCTTTTTTTCGCCCGGCGCCCACTTTGGGCCCAGATCGCTGCCCATCAGCTGGTGCACGCCCTGGAAGATCACCTTGCGGTCGCTGCCCTTCATGTGGAGCACGCCCTTGTAGCGCAGCATCTTCGGTCCGTAGACCTGCACGATCGCGCCGAGAAAATCCTCGAGCTTCGCCGGATTGAAGGGCTTATCGGCACGGAACACGAACGACTTGACGTCGTCGTCGTGCGCATGGTGGTGCGGGTGGTCGCAGTGCTCGCCGTGCGCGTGGTCGTGGCCCGCATGGTCGTCGTGGCCCGCGTGCGCGTCGGGCGTCAAGAACTCGGGGTCGATGTCGAGCTTGGCGTTCAGGTTGAAGCCACGCAGGTCGAACACGTCCTTGATCGGCACCTCGCCGAAATGCACCTTGTGCGTCGGCGCGCGCGGGTTCATGTGCTTGACGCGGTGGATCAGCGCCTCGACCGTCTCGCCGTCGACGAGGTCGGTCTTGCTGATGAAGATCTGGTCGGCGAAACCGATCTGCCGGCGCGCTTCCTGGCGGGTGTCGAGCTGCGAGGCGGCGTGCTTCGCATCGACGAGCGTCAGGACCCCGTCGAGCAGATAGCTTTCGGCGATCTCGTCGTCCATGAAGAAGGTCTGCGCGACCGGGCCCGGATCGGCGAGGCCGGTGGTCTCGATCACGACGCGGTCGAAGTCGAGCTCGCCCTTGCGGCGCTTCTCGGCCAGGTCGGAGAGCGTCGTGCGCAGGTCTTCGCGGATCGTGCAGCAGACGCAGCCGTTGTTGAGCTGGATGATCTGCTCGCGGCTGTCCTGGACGAGGATCTCGTTGTCGATGTTCTCGTCGCCGAATTCGTTCTCGATGACGGCGATCTTCTGGCCATGCGCCTCGCTGAGCACGCGCTTGAGCAGGGTCGTCTTGCCGGAGCCCAGGAAGCCGGTGAGGATGGTGGCGGGAATGAGGGCCATGGGGTCTGCCTTGAGGAAGGTGGGTCGGGCCGGTGGGCAAGAGATTTGAGGGCGCCCGGGCCGTTCGCAAGGTAGCAGATCCGACAAGGGCGCGTCGCTCGACGGCCTGGTGTGTTCGGGTAAGCTCCGGTGATCCCGACTTTTCGCCTGCGCGCGATGTCCGAACCGCATTCAGCCCGTCCTGCCCGTGGGGCCGAGCGAGCTGCCCTGGCGCTCCCGGAGCGCCGATCGCTGTTCCAGAAATTCCGCGAGCTGGTGTCGCCGGGCCCCGATTCGCGCGACGAGCTGATCGATTCGCTCGCCGACGCCGAGGACCGCCGGCTCATCGCGCCCGAGTCGCGGATGATGCTCGAGGGCGTGATCCGCATGGCCGACATGACCGCCGGCGACGTGATGGTGCCGACGCGCCACATGGACCAGCTCGACATCGACGCCGCCTACGACGATCTGCTCCATTCGGTGATCGACACCGGCCACTCGCGCTTCCCGGTCTTCGAATCGCGGCGCGAGAACGTCATCGGCATCCTGATGGCGAAGGATCTGCTGAAGCTGCAGCGCTCGCCCGACCTCAACCTCCGCACGCTGCTGCGCCCGGCGGTCTTCGTGCCGGAGTCCAAGGGCCTCAACGAGTTGCTGCGCGACTTCCGCTCGACGCGCAGCCACCTCGCGATCGTCATCGACGAGTTCGGCAGCACCGCCGGCCTGATCACGATCGAGGACGTGCTCGAGGAGATCGTCGGCGAGATCGAGGACGAGTTCGACGAAAAGGACGGCGACTCGGGCATCTACACGCTCGCCGACGGCAGCCAGCGCGTCGCCGGCGACGTCGAGATCACGGCGGTCGACGAGGCGTTCGGCACGGCGCTCGCGACCGACGAGTTCGACACCATCGGCGGCCTCGTCGCCCACGAGCTCGGCCGGGTGCCGCGGCGCGGCGAGTCGGTCGCGGTCGGCGAGCTCGTCTTCTCGGTGATGCTGACGCGCGGCGGCGCGGTGCGCTGGTTCAAGGTCACGCGCGCGCCGGTGCCGTTGACGGCCGCCGACTCGGCCTGATCGCTTGACCGACGCCGTCGGCCGCAGCGCGCCTGCCGACACCTCGCGGGCGCCCCGCGGCGGCGTGCCGGCGACGGCCGACGCGCTCGTCGCCGCTGCGCTCGGCGCCCTGCACAGCGTGTCCTTCGTGCTGACGGCGGCGTGGCCGCTGCAGCTGCTCGGCGTCGCGCTGCTCGTCGCGCGCGTCGCCGCGGCCGGCTCGGCACGGCGCGCGGCGCTGCTCGGCCTCGCTTTCGGCACCGGCTGGCTCGGCGCGGGCACCTGGTGGCTCTTCGTCAGCCTGCACCGCTACGGCGGCCTGCCGGCGTGGATGGCGGTCGTCGCGGTGGCGGCGCTCGCCGCGCTGCTCTCGCTCTACCTCGCCGTGGCGACCGGGCTCTTCGCGCGCTTGCGGCGCGGCCGGCCGCTCGCCGACGCGCTGCTCTTCGCCGCGCTCTGGCTGCTCGCCGAACTTGCGCGTGAAGTTCTCTTCACCGGCTTTCCGTGGGTCGCGAGCGGCTATGCGCATGTCGACGGCCCGCTCGCCGCGCTGGCGCCGTGGACCGGCGTGCTCGGCCTCGGCGCGGTCGCCGCCGCGCTCGCCGCCTGGGTCGCGCTCGCGTCGCTGGAAGGACCGCGGCGCGGCGCCGGCGCGCTGGTCGGGGTCGCGGCGCTCCTCGGCGGCTGCGTGCTCTTCGGCGGCCACGATTTCAGCCGTCCGAGCGGCCGGATCAGCGTCACGCTGCTGCAGAGCAACGTCCCGCAGAACGAGAAGTTCGTCGCCGAGGCGATGCCCGACGCGCTGCGCTGGACGCGCGAGCAGCTGCTCGGCGCGAGGACCGACCTCGTCGTCGGCCCCGAGACGGTGATCCCGCTGCTGCCCGAGCAGCTCGACCCGGGATACTGGGAAAGCCTGGTCGACCACTTCCAGCGTGGCGCGCAGGCCGCGCTCTTCGGCGTGCCGCTCGGCGATCCCGCGGTCGGCTTCACCAATTCCGCCGTCGGCGTCTCGGCGGCCACGAAGGCGCTCCCGGGCGGCGTCTACCGATACGACAAGGAGCATCTCGTGCCGTTCGGCGAGTTCATCCCGACCGGCTTCCACTGGTTCACGGCGATGATGAACATCCCGCTCGGCGACTTCAACCGCGGGCCGGTCGTCGCGCCGTCGTTCACGGTGCGCGGCGAGCGCATCGGCGCCAACATCTGCTACGAGGACCTGTTCGGCGAAGCGCTCGCGGCGCGCTTCGCCCAACCCGCCGCGGCGCCGACGGTCTTCGCGAACCTCAGCAACATCGGCTGGTTCGGCGACACGATCGCGATCGACCAGCACCTGCAGATCTCCCGGATGCGCACGCTCGAGCTGCAGCGGCCGATGATCCGCGCGACCAACACCGGCGCGACGGCGGTGATCGACCACCGCGGCCGCGTCACCGCGAGCCTGCCGCGCTTCGCCCGCGACGTGCTCGAGGCGCAGGTCGAGGGCCGCACCGGTCTCACGCCGTTCGCCCGGTGGGCGTCCGCGCTGTCGCTCTGGCCGCTCTTCGGCGCTGCGCTCGCAGTGCTCGCGGTGGTCGCATCGACATCGAGGCCCGGTCGAGCGCGGTTCGGACGCTAGGACCGACCCACGCGGATCCAGTTCGCGAGTGCCTCGGCCGCAGCGGTATGGCACGTCGCGCACCGGGTTGCACTGCGGTCGCATCGAGCGCACGTTGCGCGGCACGACCGGATGCAGCGATCGTTCGCATCGAGAGCAGGGAAGGGGCCGTGGTGCGCGGAATCAGGAAAGATCAGATCACCTTCACGCGATTCGTCGCTGCGATGGCGATCGTGGTCTTCCATTTCGGCACCGATGTCTTCCCGTTCGACCAGGCGCCGATCGCGGGCCTGGTCGAGCGTGCGAACGTCGGGGTGAGCTACTTTTTCAACCTGTCGGGATTCATCATGGTGCTGGCCTGTTCCGGGCTCGAGCCGATCGGGGCGATCGACGACGACCGTCGCCGGCTCGCACGCGTCGCGCCGGCCTATGACGCCGCGCTGCTTCTTCTCGCGCCCTTCCTCTTGAAGGACTGGCGACATCTCGACGATGTCGCTCTCGCGCTCAACCCGACGATGCTGCAGGCGTGGGTGCATTCCAAGGTGCTGACGGTGAACCAGCCCGGATGGTTGCTCTCGGTCGAGATGTTCTTCTATCTCTGCTTTCCGTTCGCGCGTCGCGAACGCCCGACGACGCAGGCCGCACGGCCCTCGGCTCTGCGCTTGCCCGCCGTCAGAACACGACGCCGGCCCTGAGCACGACGTTGGCGTAGGGCGCGAATTCGCCGGTTCGCACCACCACGCGCGCGCTCGCGACGACGCGCTTGAAGTCGTCGTGCGGGATGGCCGCGAGCGGCGTCGCGCCGAGCTGGCGCTGGATCTCGGCGAGCAGCACCGGGTTCCTCGCGCCGATCTCGTCGGCGATCAGCGCGCCCTCGACCGTCATCTCGCCGAGCACGACCGCGAGCACGTCGTGGAAGCGCGGGATGTTGGCGGTGAGTGCGAGGTCGATGCGGCGCGGGCCGTCGGGAATGGACAGGCCCGCGTCGCCGATGACGAGCAGGTCGCCGTGGCCGAGCCGGGCGATCGATTCGGACAGTTCGGCGTGGAGCAGCGGCGTCTTCTTCATGGAGTCGGTTCGGGTGGGGACAGCTCGCGCCGCCAGGGGATGGACGCCTGCGCGCCGGGCCGGGTGACGCAGATCGCGCTCGCCGCCTGGCCGAGCGCGACGGCGTCGTCGAGCGGCCGGCCTTCGCACAGCGCGACGGCGAGCGCGCCGATGAAAGTATCGCCGGCCGCGGTGGAGTCGACCGCGCGAACGGCTCGCGCCGGCTGGTGGCGCGGGCCGGCGGCGTCGGCGACGACGGCGCCCTGCGCGCCGAGCGTGACGATCACCCGGTCGGGACCGCGGCGGCGCAGCGCCTCGCCGGCGGCGGCCGCCGACGCCGCGTCGACGACCGCCATGCCGGCGAGCGCCGCCGCCTCGCTTTCGTTGACGACGAGGACGGCGACCTGCGACCAGAGCGCCTCGGGCAGCGGCGCCGCCGGTGCCGGGTTCAGCAGCACCGGCACGCCGGCGCCGTGCGCACGGGCGACCGCGGCCGCGACGGTCGCCATCGGCACCTCCAACTGCACGACCAGCATCGCGGCGGCATCGATCGCGGCACCCGCCCGCGCAACGCCGTCGACATCGAGCGCACCGTTGGCGCCGGGCGCGAGGACGATCCGGTTCTCGCCGCCCGTCTCCTCGACCCAGATCATCGCGACGCCGGTGTGCACCGAGGCAAGGGCGCGCACGTCGGTGGTGTCGACGCCGTCGCCGGCGAGCGCCTCGCGCAGGAGCGCGCCGTGCGCGTCGTCGCCGACCCGGCCGACCATCGCGACGCGGCCGCCCATGCGCGCGCAGGCGACTGCCTGGTTCGCGCCCTTGCCTCCCGGCAGCGTCGCGAAGTCGTGGCCGGTCAGCGTCTCGCCGGCCACCGGCGTGCGCGGCATGCGCAGCACGAGATCCATGTTGAGGCTGCCGACGACGACGATGGAGCGGGGTGCGGTCATGAGGCGCTGCAGGGGGAAGCGGGCCCGGCCGCGCACGACGCGCGGCGGCGGAGTTTCGGTTGGAGGATGACATGCCGCGCCGCCGTGCGGCCGCCGACGATGCGCTCGAGCAGCAGTTTGCCCGCTGCGGTGCCGAGCGCGTCCTTCGGCCAGGAGTGTGGCGGCGGTGTGAGCTCGAGTCGTCGAAGCCGACGCTCGACAGCGTGGCAGCGTGGCCGGGGTCATCGGCGTTCCTTGCAGCGCGAAGCGCCGTGGTGGATCGCGAAGGCCCGGCGAGGCGCAGCGGGCGCGCCGCGCCGGCCCGTGCCCGCGTCCAGCGCATCGTGCACGGCGCCGGCCTCCTAGAATCTCGCGAACTCCGCGCGGCACCACGGCGCGCCATCGACGTCCCGATGCTCACCTTCCAGCAGATCATCCTCGCCTTGCAGTCGTATTGGGACGCCCAGGGCTGCGCGCTGCTGCAGCCGTACGACATGGAAGTCGGCGCCGGCACCAGCCACACCGCGACCTTCCTGCGCGCGCTCGGCCCCGAGCCGTGGAAGGCCGCCTACGTCCAGCCGAGCCGTCGGCCCAAGGACGGCCGCTACGGCGACAACCCGAACCGGCTGCAGCACTACTACCAGTACCAGGTCGTGCTCAAGCCCGCGCCCGCGAACATCCTCGAGCTCTACCTCGGCTCGCTCGAGGCGCTCGGCTTCGACCTACGGGCCAACGACGTGCGTTTCGTCGAAGACGACTGGGAGAACCCCACGCTCGGCGCCTGGGGCCTCGGCTGGGAGGTCTGGCTGAACGGCATGGAGGTCACGCAGTTCACCTACTTCCAGCAGGTCGGCGGCATCGACTGCCGGCCAGCGACCGGCGAGATCACCTACGGCCTCGAGCGGCTCGCGATGTACATCCAGGACAAGGAGAGCATCTACGACCTGGTCTACGCGCCCGGCGTCAGCTACGGCGACGTGTTCCACCAGAACGAGGTCGAGCAGAGCACCTACAACTTCGAGCACAGCGACGTCGACTTCCTGCTGCAGGCCTTCGCCGCGCACGAGCGCCAGGCGCGCCATCTCGTCCTGCAGCGGCTCGCGCTGCCGGCGTACGAGCAGGTGCTCAAGGCCGGCCACAGCTTCAACCTGCTCGACGCGCGGGGTGCGATCAGCGTCACCGAACGCGCCGCCTACATCGGCCGCATCCGCAACCTCTCGCGCAGCGTCGCGCAGAGCTATCTCGACAGCCGTGCGCGGCTCGGCTTCCCGATGGCGCCGAAGGCCTGGGCCGACGAGGCGACGGCGCTGCTCGCGCGGCAGGCCGAGCAGCAGCGGAAAGCGGCGTGATGGCGACGCGCAACCTGCTCGTCGAGCTGTTCGTCGAGGAACTGCCGCCGAGGGCGCTGAAGAGGCTCGGCGAGGCCTTCGCCGACGGCCTCGTCCAGCACTTGACGACACAGGGCCTGGTGGGCGACGACGCGACGTGCACCGCCTTCGCGTCGCCGCGTCGCCTGGCCGCGCACCTCGGCGCGGTGGCCGACCGCGCCGCCGACCGCACCACCGTGCAGAAGCTGATGCCGGTCGCCGTCGCGTTCGACGCCGTCGGCGAGCCGACGCCCGCGCTCCTGAAGAAGCTCGCGAGCCTCGGCGCCGATGCCGCGGCCGTCGCCACGCTCGAGCGCCGCCACGACGGCAAGGCCGAGTCCGTCTGGCACACCCGTGTCGCACCCGGCGCGACGCTCGCCGACGGCCTGCAGGAAGCGCTCGACAAGACGCTCGCCGAGCTGCCGATCCCGAAGGTCATGAGCTACCAACTCGACGACGGCTGGACCAGCGTGCGCTTCGTCCGCCCCGCGCACGGCCTCGTCGCGCTGCATGGCGACACCGTGGTGCCGGTGACCGCGCTCGGTCTCGCCGCCGGCCGGACGACGCGCGGTCACCGCTTCGAGGCGCCGCACGATCCGGTCTCCCTGGTCGACGCCGACCGCTACGCCGCGCAGCTCGAGACCGAGGGCGCGGTCATCGCGGGTTTCGACGCCCGCCGCGTCGAGATCGCGCGGCAGCTGCAGCGCGCCGCCGCCGCCGCGGGCCTGACGCTCATCGACGATCCGGCGCTGCTCGACGAGGTCACAGCGCTCGTCGAGCGACCCAACGTGCTCGCCTGCGCCTTCGAGCCGCGCTTCCTCGAGGTGCCGCCCGAGTGCCTCGTCCTGACGATGAAGGCGAACCAGAAGTACTTCCCGCTGCTCGACGCCGCCGGCCGGCTCACGCACCGCTTTCTCGTCGTCAGCAACATCCGTCCCGACGACCCGGCACGGGTCATCGAAGGCAACGAGCGCGTCGTCCGGCCGCGGCTCGCCGACGCCGAGTTCTTCTTCGACCAGGACCGGCGCGTGCCGCTCGCCACGCGCGTCGCCGGCCTCGGCAAGGTCGTCTACCACCACCAGCTCGGCTCGCAGGGCGACCGCGTCGAGCGGGTGCGGGCCATCGCCCGCGGCGTCGCCGACGCGGCCTTCGGCGAGCCCGACGTCACCGCCGCAGCCGACCGCGCGGCGCTGCTCGCCAAGTGCGACCTCGTCACCGACATGGTCGGCGAGTTCCCCGAACTGCAAGGCGTGATGGGCGGCTACTACGCCCGTCACGACGGCGAGCCGGCGGCTGTCGCCGAAGCGATCGAGGACCACTACAAGCCGCGCTTCGCCGGCGACGGCCTGCCGCGCGGGCCGGTCGGTCTCGCGGTCGCGCTCGCCGACAAGCTCGAGACGCTCGTCGGCCTGTTCGGCATCGGCCAGTTGCCGACCGGCGACCGCGACCCGTTCGCGCTGCGCCGCCACGCGCTCGGCGTGATCCGCATGCTGATCGAGCGCGAGCTGCCGGTCGACCTGTCCGCGCTGGTCGCACTCGCGGTGCCGGTCTTCGGCGCGGCGATCACCGATCCGACCGTCGTCCTGCTCGACTTCGTCCATGACCGACTGGCCGGCCTGCTGCGCGAGCAGGGCTGGACGGCGCAGGAGGTCGACGCCGTCCTCGCCCGCCGGCCCGACCGGATCGAAGGCATCGGCGCCCGGCTCGCGGCGGTGCGCGCCTTCGCGGCGCTGCCCGAGGCGGCGTCGCTCGCGGCGGCGAACAAGCGCGTCGGCAACATCTTGAAGAAGGCCGACGGCGCGGTCGCCGCGACCGTCGACCCGGCGCTGCCGCGCGAGCCCGCCGAAGCCGCGCTCGCCGATGCGCTCGCCCGCATCGCGCCGGTCGCCGACGCCGCGTTCGCATGCGGCGAGCACACCACCTCGCTCAAGGCGCTCGCCGGCCTGCGTGAACCGGTCGACGCCTTCTTCGAGCAGGTGATGGTCAACGCCCCCGATCCGGCGCTCCGCGCCAACCGGCTCGGCCTGCTCGCGCAACTGCATGCGGCGATGAACCGCGTCGCCGATCTGTCGAGGCTCGCCGCATGACGCCGATGAAGCTCGTCATCCTCGATCGCGACGGCACGATCAACGAGGACCGCGACGACTTCGTCAAGTCGGCCGACGAATGGGTGCCGATTCCCGGCGCACTCGAGGCGATCGCACGGCTCAACCACGCCGGCTGGCACACCGTCGTCGCGACCAACCAGTCGGGCATCGGCCGCGGCACCTACGACATGGCGGCGTTGAACGGCATGCACGTGAAGATGAACCAGCTGCTCGCGGCGCGCGGCGGCCGCATCGACGCAGTCTTCTTCTGCCCGCACGTGCCGGACGACGGCTGCGTCTGCCGCAAGCCGCTGCCGGGGCTCTTCGTTCAGATCGGCGAGCGGTTTGGCGTGCCGCTCGAGCGCGTGCCGGTCGTCGGCGACACGCTGCGCGACCTGCAGGCCGGCGCCGCGGTCGGTTGCGAGCCGCACCTCGTGCGCACCGGCAAGGCCGCGGGCCTCGACGACGCCGGCATCGCCGCGCTTTGCGCCCAGGTGCCCGGCACGACCGTGCATGCCGACCTCGCCGGCTTCGCCGACTACATGATCCAGCGTGCCCGCAAGGGCCGCGGCGAGTCCGGCGACTCGGGCTTCGGGGGGTTCGACTGATGCGCATCGTCCATGCGCTGCGCTCGGCGCTCTTCGTGCTGTTCATGGCCGTCACCGTCGTGCCGTGGGCGACCGCCGTGCTGCTGGTCTCGATCTTCGCCCGCGGCGATACGGTCTATTGGCTCTGCGTCGGCTGGTTGAGCCTGTCGATCCGGGGCGCCAAGGTCATCTGCGGCGTCCATGCGCGGCTGCACGGCTTCGAGAATCTTCCCGACACGCCGGTCGTGCTGTGCCCGAAGCACCAGTCGACCTGGGAGACCTTCGCGCTGCCGGGGCTGATGCCGCGGCCGCTCTGCTTCGTCTTCAAGCGCGAGCTGCTCTGGATCCCGTTCTTCGGCTGGGCGATGGCGCGCATGGACATGATCCACATCGACCGCGGCCGCGCGGCGCAGGCCTGGGCCAAGGTCGTCACGCAGGGCCGCGAGTTCATGGACAAGGGCCACTGGGTCATCATGTTCCCGGAGGGCACGCGCGCGCCGCGCGGCGGCCGCGGCACCTACAAGAGCGGCGGCACGCGGCTCGCGATCAAGACCGGCCGGCCGGTCGTGCCGGTCGCGGTCACGTCGGCGCGCTGCTGGCCGCGCAAGAGCTTCGTCCTGCGGCCCGGCGTCATCGACGTCTCGGTCGGCAAGCCCATCCCCTCCGAGCACCGGCGGCCCGACGAACTGATGGCGGAGGTCGAGCGCTGGATCGAGGCGGAGATGGCGCGGCTCGACCCGGAGGCCTATCCGCAGCCGGCGTTGCATCCGGCGTCGGCCGTCGCGCCATGACGCGTGCCGGCCGCGGCGCCGACGCGGCGCAGCTCGCGCTCTTCGACGCCGTCGCGCCGACGTCGACCGCGCCGATCGTCGCCGTGCCGCCACAGCTGCCGGAATCGTTCCGCCATCCGCGTGCCGACCGCGAGATCCGCTTGCGCGAACACGTCGTCGCGTATTCGCTCAAGCGGGTCCGCCGGCGCAGCATCGGCTTCATGGTCGGCAGCGACGGCCTCAGCGTCAATGTGCCCAAATGGATCGGCGTGCGCGACATCGAGGCCGCGCTGCACGAGAAGACCGACTGGATCCTGCGCAAGCTCGCCGAGCAGCGCGAGCGCAGCCTGCGGCTGGCGGCGGCGCGCATCGACTGGCGCGACGGCACGACGATTCCCTTCCTCGGCGAGCCGATCGTCGTCGCGGTCGACCCGCCGACGCGGAGCCTGCGCGAGCCAGCGCCGCTCGACCGCGACGGCGTCGCCCCGGTGCTGCGCCTCGCGCTGCCCGCCGGCGCGAGCGCAGCGCAACTCCGCGACGCGGTGCAGCGCTGGCTCAAGCGCGAGGCGCGCAGGGTGTTTGAGGCACGCTGCCGGGTCTTCGCCGCGCGCATGGGCGTCACGGTGACGCACCTCTCGCTCTCGTCGGCGCGCACGCGCTGGGGCAGCGCGAGCGCCGACGGCTCGATCCGGCTCAACTGGCGGCTCGTGCATTTCGAGCCGTCGCTGATCGACTACGTCGTCGTCCACGAGCTCGCCCATCTGCGCGAGATGAACCACAGCCCGCGCTTCTGGAATGTCGTCCGTGAGACGCTGCCCGGCTTCGAGCGGGCGCGCGACGCTTTGAAGGCCGGCGCGGTACCGATGTTCGATTGACCGCCGGGCGGCGGCTGCGCAGCGCCGCCCGGCGCCAGCGGCAACAGCGTCACCGCGCGGCCCGGGTCGCCGTGCGCCGTCGACGCCGTGCGTCGCCCGATCCAAGCTGCATCCGCCGGCGCCGGGCGTGCCGTCAGCGTCGCCGGCCCACCGGCGCGGTCGACCAGACGATCAGCGCCAGGAGCACGAGCTGCAGCGGCAGCCGCAGCCAGAGGGCCCAGAGCGGCACCGACGGGAACTGCGCCGCCTGCTGCAGCATCCAGACGTTCGCCGGGGTCACCGCGACCGTCAGCGCGGCCAGACCCCAGCCGGCCGCGCGCCGGCTGCCGCGGAGCAGCAGGCCGGCGGCGCCGAGCAGTTCGAACACGCCGCTCACGAGCACCGCCTCGCGTGGCCACGGCACCCAGGGCGGCACGATCCGCATCTCGAGCTCGGTGAACGCGAAGTGCGCGATGCCGCCGCCGAGGAACCAGACGAACACGACGCCGAGCGCCGCACGGCGGGCATGGCCGAGGTCGGGGTGGATGCCGGCGTTCGCGGCGCTCATCGGGTGTCGCGTCATCGTGCCATCTTGCCCGGCTCGCGACGCTTGCGTTTCGCGGTCCGGCCGGTCGGCGTCTCGTCCGACGCCGTTGCGGCGCCCGCGTAGACTCGGCGCCCTCTCGCCGCTGCCCTTCGATCGCCATGTCCACCACGACCGAAACCTTCGAGGACTTCGCCGCCGCCGCCCGGGCGCGCGGTTTCGACGAGATCGTCGAGCGCCGATGGGAGCCCGGCACCGTGCTCGACGAGCACCGCCATCCGTTCGCGGTCGAGGCGCTCGTCGTCCAGGGCGAGATGTGGCTGACGCCGGCCGGCGGGCCGACGCGCCGTCTGCGTCCCGGCGACCGCTTCGCGCTCGGCGCCGAGGCGCCGCACGCCGAGCGCTACGGCGCGGACGGCGCGACCTACTGGGCCGCGCGCCGCAGCGCCGCGTGAGGCCGCGTCAGGCCGCGCTGAAGCGGTAGATCCCGTCGTCGTCGAGCCGCCGCGTCAGGCGGCCGTCGAGCCAGAGCGCGTTCAGGTGCGCGATCGATTCGCCCATCGCGAAGGTCGTCTGGTGGAGGTCGAGCGCGCGCCGGAACAGCAGCGGCAACAGCGCTGCGCCGTGCTGCGGCGCTTCGGCGCAGGCGCGCAGCACGTCGGCGAAGCGCTCGTCGTGGTGGGCGACGAGCTGATCGATCCGCGTGTGCAGGCCCTTGAACGGCCGGCCGTGCGACGGCAGCACCAGCACGTCGGCGGGCAGCGACCGCATCTGCGCGATCGAGTCGAGATAGCGCCGCAGCGGATCCGATTCGGGCTCGGACTCGTGGACGCTGACGTTGGTCGAGATCCGCGGCAGCACCATGTCGCCGCTGATCAGCAGACCGGTCGCCGCGCAATGGAACGACATGTGTTCGGGCGCGTGGCCATGGCCGACGTGGCAGCGCCAGTCGCGGCCGCCGATGCGCACGGTGTCGCCGTCGAGCAGCCGGCGGTAGCGCGACGGCACGGCGGGCACCATGCTCGTGTAGTACTGCGTGCGGATGCGCAGGTTCGCGAGCGACGCCTCGTCGACGAGGCCGTGGCTCGCGAGGAACTCCGCGAAGCTGTCGCCGCCGAAGCTCGTCAGTCCGCTGGACGCGAGGACGGCCGTGGCGTGGTCGGTCGCGCTGATCCAGAGCCGGCAGTCGACGTTGCCGCGGCGCCAGCGTTCGGTGAGCCAGTGGGCGAGGCCGATGTGGTCTGGGTGCATGTGCGTCACGATCACGCGGAGCACCGGCAGGCCGTCGAGTTCGTTCGCGAAGATCGATTCCCAGTCGGCTCTGGTCGCATCGTCGGCGATGCCGCAATCGACGATGGTCCAGCCGTCGACGCCGTCGATCGCATCGCGCAGCAGCCACAGGTTGACGTGGTCGAGCTGGAACGGCAGCCGCATCCGGACCCAGCGGACGCCCGGCGCGACGGCGACGCTCGCGCCGCTCGCCGGCAGCGTCTCGCCGAGCGGGTAGTCGAGCTGTCGTTCGAGGTCGTTCATCGGTGCGGGCATGGCGGGCTCGGCAGGAAGGGACACGGTCCGATCGAGTGTAGGCGCCGGTCCGTCCCGGCGCTGTCACCGGCATTCCAGCGCGCTCGCGGCGCGTCTCGCGGTCGAGGAGTAAGCTTCTTCGAAGCTGCAGCTGCCTCCGGACGGGGCACCTGCAGGTCCGATTTCCCCGATCCATTCACCCGACCCGAGACGCCCATGGCCAAGGACAAATCGCCGGAAGATTCCGGCAAGAAAGGCAAGACGATGGACGACGCGAAGACCCGCCGCATGGCGCCGATCAACACGCCGACCGACCTGTCGTCGAAGGCGACGCCGCAGCTGCAGGGTTCGCTCAACGCGCTGCTCGCCGATTTCTTCGCGCTCTACATGAAGACGAAGAACTTCCACTGGCACATGAGCGGCCCGCACTTCCGCGACTACCACCTGCTGCTCGACGAGCAGGCGACGCAGATCGACGAGGTGACCGACGACCTCGCCGAGCGCGTGCGCAAGATCGGCGGCACGACGATCCGCTCGATCGGCCACATCGCCCGGCTGCAGCGCGTGCTCGACAACGACGCCGACTTCGTCGAGCCGCGCACCATGCTCGCCGAGCTGCGCAACGACAACCACGAGCTCGTCGAGCGCATGCGCGAAGCGCACTCGCTGACCGACGAGCTCGGCGACGTGGTGACCACGAGCCTGCTCGAGAACTGGATCGACGAGGCCGAGCGCCGCGCCTGGTTCCTGTTCGAAGCGACCCGCGAAACGGTCTGAGCGTCGCGGACGGCCGCCGCCCGCCTGAACGCGCGTTTTTCAGGTCGACGCGCGCGGCGCCGCAGCCGGCATCGCTCGGCACCGTCGCTACACTGGTCGTGACGTTCGCGTGCCGCGTCGGCCGCCGTCGCCTGCTTCGTTCGCCCGGACGCGTGTCGCCATGACCATCCAACTCGAAGAACTGCTCGAGAGCAACCGCCAGTGGGCCGCGCGGACCGAAGCGCGCCGCCCCGGCTTCTTCACGAGCCTGCTGCAGCAGCAGGCGCCGCAGTACCTCTGGATCGGCTGCGCCGACAGCCGCGTGCCGGCGAACGACCTCGTCGACCTGCTGCCGGGCGAGCTGTTCGTGCACCGCAACGTCGCGAACGTGGTCGTGCACTCCGACCTCAACTGCCTGTCGGTGATCCAGTTCGCGGCCGACGTGCTGCACGTCAAGCACATCCTCGTCGTCGGCCATTCGCGCTGCGGCGGCGTGGCCGCGGCGATGCGCGACCAGCGCGTCGGCCTCGCCGACAACTGGGTGCGCCACGTGACCGACGTGAGGAACCGCCACCGTGCCTGGCTCGAGACGGTGCCCGAGGCGTCGCGCAACGACGCGCTGGGCGAGCTCAACGTCATCGAGCAGGCGAAGAACGTCTGCCACACGACGACGGTGCAGGACGCCTGGGCGCGCGGCCAGGAGCTCGTCGTCCACGGCTGGTTCTACGGCCTGCACGACGGCCTGCTGCAAGACCTGCGGATGACGGTCGCGAACGCCGCCGACGTCGACGCCGTGTTCGACGCGGCGCTCGCCGCCTTGCAGGCCCGCTACGACCTTCAGGCGGCGTGATGTCCGCGGGCTTCCCGACCGCGCTGACCGACCCGCGGGCGCACGAGATCGCGGTCGCGATGCTCGACGGCTTCGAACGCCACTACCGCCTGTTCCGCGAGACCTCCGCCGCCGCCAAGCAGCGTTTCGAAGCGGCCGACTGGCATGCCCAGCAGCGTGCGCAGCGCGAGCGCATCGAGTACTACGACCTGCGCGTTGACGAGGCGGTCGAGCGGCTGCAGCGCGGATTCGGTGCCGGCGAGCTGCCGAAGGACACCTGGCAGCAGGCCAAGCTGCACTACATCGGGCTCCTGACCAACCACCACCAGCCCGAGCTCGCCGAGACCTTCTTCAATTCGGTGACGACGAAGATCCTGCACCGCAGCTACTTCAACAACGACTTCATCTTCGTACGGCCCGCGGTCTCGACCGAGTACATCGAGAACGACGAGCCGGCGTCGCTGCCGACCTACCGCGCCTACTATCCGAAGCGCGAGACGATGCGCGAGACCTTCCTGCGCATCGTCGACAACTTCCAGCTCGACACGCCGTTCGAGGACCTGGGCCGCGACATCGATTGCGTGCTCGCCGCGGTCGAGGAGCGGCTCGGCATCTACCGGATGCGGGCCAACTTCCAGATCCAGGTGCTGAGTTCGCTCTTCTACCGCAACAAGGGCGCGTACCTCGTCGGCAAGATCATCAACGGCTTCAACGAGACGCCGTTCGCGCTGCCGATCCTGCACGGCGACGGCATTGGCAGCGGCGGCCTGATCATCGATACCGTGCTCTTCGGCGAGGACGAGTTCCTGCTGCTGTTCTCGTTCGCCCGCGCCTACTTCATGGTCGCGATGGAAGTGCCGTCGGCCTATGTGCAGTTCCTGCGTTCGATGATGCCGAGGAAGCCGCGTTCGGAGATCTACAACGCGCTCGGCCTCGCCAAGCAGGGCAAGAACGCCTTCTACCGCGACTTCCTCTCGCATCTGCGTTATTCGAGCGACCGCTTCCGCATCGCGCCGGGCATCAAGGGCATGGTGATGCTGGTCTTCGACCTGCCGAGCTTTCCCTACGTGTTCAAGGTGATCAAAGACTTCTACCCGGCGCAGAAGGAGACGACGAGGGAGCTCATCCAGAGCAAGTACCTGCTCGTCAAGCAGCACGACCGCGTCGGCCGCATGGCCGACACGTCCGAGTACAGCAACGTCGCGTTCCCGCGCTCACGCTTCGACGACGAGCTCGTCGCCGAGCTCGAGCACTTCTGCCCGAGCCTGCTCGAGGCGGACGGCGACACGCTCGTCATCCGCCATCTCTACATCGAGCGCCGGATGATTCCGCTCAACATCTATCTGCAGGAAGGCGACTCGAGGCAGATCGAGCTCGCGGTCGTCGAATACGGCAACGCGATCAAGGACCTGGTGCGCGCCAACATCTTCCCCGGCGACATGCTGTGGAAGAACTTCGGCGTGACGCGGCATGGCAAGGTCGTCTTCTACGACTACGACGAGATCGAATACCTCACCGACTGCAACTTCCGCAAGGTGCCGGCGCCGCGCAACGAGGAGGACGAGATGTCGGGCGAGATCTGGTACCGCGTCGGCCCGCGCGACGTCTTCCCGGAGACCTTCGGGCCGTTCCTGCTCGGCAATCCGCAGGTCAGGAAAGTCTTCATGGAGCACCACGGCGACCTGCTCGAGGCGGCGTTCTGGCAAGGGCACAAGGACCGCATCCAGGCCGGCTACGTCCACGACGTGTTCCCGTACGACCCGTCGAGGCGCTTCGCGCACCACGCGACGCGCGACACGGCGGTCACTTCGACGGCGGCGTGAGGGCGTAGCGGCGGTCGGTCAGCGTCCGCAGGAAGGCGACGATGGCGTCGATGTCGGCGTCGCTGATCGCCGGCGTGCTGCCGGGCTTGCGGTTGAGCGGCGTCGAGACGACGTTGACGTTGCCGCGCAATGCCGCGGGCAGGTCGTCGAACACCGGCCCGCGGCCGTACCACTCGGCGGGGTCGGTCGATCGCGTCGCGTAGAAGCGCACGGCGTCGCGCAACGAGGTGATCGCGCCGTTGTGCATGAAGCGCGTGCGCACCGCGACGTTGCGCAGGCTCGGCGTGCGGAAGTAACCGCACCAGCTGTCGGCGTCGGGCCAACGGCGCGCGCGGGCGGTGGTGCAGAGGCCGAGGTCGGGCGCGCCGGCGAGCTTCGCGTTGCGCGGCACGCCGAGCGCCTCGTAGCCGAAGTCGGTGAACAGCGACCGCGCCGGGTTGCTCGACGTCGCCGAGACGCTGTGGCAGGACGCGCAGTTGCCGCGGTCCGGGTCGCGGAAGAGCGCCAGGCCGCGCAGCTCGAGCGGCGTCAGCGCCGGCGTGCCGCGCAACAGCTCGTCGAAGCGCGAGTCGAACGGCGCGAGTTCGTCGCTCTGCAGATAGGCCTCGAGGCTCTTGCCGACGGCGTCGAGCGCGCGGTCCGGGTCGGCGAGCACGCCGGCGCCGAAGCGGGCCTCGAGTGCGCCGCGGTAGCCGGTGGCGGCGAGGCGCGCGGCGAGCGCCTTCGGCGTGCCGAGGTTCATCTCGTGCCGCGCCAGCAGCGGCTCGCGCGCCTGGCGGCTCAGGGTGTCGATGCGGCCGTCGAGCATCAGGCCGCCGAACGGCGCCGGGACCTGCGCGTCGTCGTCCTGGTAGAAGTAGAGCGGCGGCACGAAGCGCGCGTAGGTCAGCGACGGCGGGTTGCGCGTGCCGAGCCGCGAGCGCAGGCTGCCGCGGGCGACGCCGTCGGTCCCACCGTGGAAGCCCGCGAAGCCGGCCGCCGGGTCGTGGCAGCTCGCGCAGCTCGTGCCCTGCGGCTGCGACAGGCGCTTGTCGGCGAAGAGCCGGCGGCCGAGGGCGACCAGGTCGGGATCGGGCGCATCGAGCGGCCGGGCGGCGGGAATCACCGCGGCGTATTGCGGCGTCTCGCCGACGTGCGCGACCGGCTGCGGCGCCGCGGCGGCAAGCAGCGGGAAGAGCAGCGCCACGGCCGCGCGAGCGAGCGGCGCGAGGCTGCGTCGGGGCGGTGGGGGTGAAGCGTCGACGGTGCGGTGCGGCAGACGCCGCCCGGGCACAGCGCTGCCGGGCAGCCGGCTCGCCCGAACGAGACGACCGCCCGCCGGGTGGGTGCGCGACGCCGTCGCGTCGTCGAGCGGAAGCATCACGTCGGCGACAGGAATCCCGTCTTGTCGCATGCCACCTTCGACCCCGTCGCGGTGCAGGTGGTCAGGAGCTTGCCGTCGCGCGTGTAGGCCTTGTAGAGCCACTGCGCGCCGGTCCGCTCCATCATCATGAAGCCGTAGGTGTTGGTGTGGCTGATCTTGTCGATGACGACGCCGGGCGCCGGCGTCGACGCTGCCGGGAGCGGGTCGGGCAGGTTGACGTCGACGTTGTCGCCGCCGTTGCCGGCGACGAAGGTCGCCGGATGCGCGGAGCTGAAGCTGAGCGCCTGGAAGTCGTGGACATGGCCGTGCAGCGCGATCTTCACGCCGTCGGGGTAGTAGGCGGTCGGGTTGAGCGTCTTCATCACCGCCTGCAGGCCGAGATTGCCCTGCACCGGCGCACCGCCGGCGATCGGCGCGAACGCGAGGATCGGATGGTGGTTGGCGAAGAGCGTCGTCTTCGTGGTGTCGGCGGCGAAGGTCGCGACCGTCCGGAACTGCGCCTGGTAGATCGGAAACTTGACGTCCGACGCGCCGAACGCCACGGTGCCGGCCTTCGCCGAATCGAAGAGGACGATCTGCGTGTCGCTGCCGAGCGCGACGACGTAGGGCTCGCTGAAGTTCGCGGTGTTGTCGCCGGCGGGCAGGTCGCAGCTCGTCGCCGCCGAATAGGCATGGACGTCCAGAAAGCGCGCCCAGCCCTGGCCGGCACGGGCGCATTCCTCGTGGTTGCCGCGGGTGACGACCCACGGCGCCGCGGCGAACAGCGGCGCGGCCGGCGTGAAGAGGTCGGCGGCCCAGGTGTCCCAGCCGTAGCCCCAGGGGCTGTCCTTGCAGCCGGCGATGTCGGTCGGGCAGGCGTTCTCGCGGTAGTGGTAGTCGCCGATGTGCATGACCAGGTCGGGCTTCATCGCGGCGACCGTCGCGGCGATGGTCGCGAACGGCCAGGCGGTCGTGTCGTTGCAGGCCTGGAACGCGTTGTCGGCCTTCTTCATCCGGCAGCCGGTGTCGGCGATGACGGCGATGCGCGTCGGCTGCGCCTTCGGCAGCGGCAGCAGCCGGCCGGCGACGGCGACCTGCGTGGTCGTGCCGGCGACGGCGTTCTCGCAGGTGGTGACCGGGAACGCCGACGGCTTCGAATCGGCCGGGTCGCTCGCCGTCGTCCGCTGCGCGGCAGTGCCGGCGGCGGCGCGCAGGCCCATCGCCGTGACCTGGCCGTCGACGGCGATCTTCGGGCAGGCGCTGTCGGTCGTCACCGCGCGGACGATCGTCTGCCCGCCGACGCCGATCTCGACCCAGGCCGCCTGGACCTTGGCGTCGGTCGTCGCGGCGAGCACGTCGACCGCGGCGTCGTCGCTGCCGCCGCACGCGGCGAGGAGCGCGGCGGCGCCGGTGGTGGCCGCGGCGCGGCAGGCGAGGCGAAGCGTCATGGGGTGGCAGCTCGTGGAAAGCCGGGGATCGTGCCCAGCGCGGATGACGCGACCGTGACAGCCGGCGGGTCGCGGCCGATCGGCTACGCTTGCCGGTCACCGACCGCTCCACTCCCCGAGGACACCGCCATGACCGACCGCATCGTCATCGTCTCGGCCGCCCGCACGCCGATCGGCGGCCTGCTGGGCGATTTCAGCGCGCTCGCCGCGTACCAGCTCGGCGCCGTCGCGATCCGGGCCGCTGTCGAGCGCGCCGGCATCCCGGGCGACGCCGTCGACGAGGCGCTGATCGGCAACTGCCTGATGGCCGGCCAGGGCCAGGCGCCGGCGCGCCAGGCGGTGATCGGCGCCGGCCTGCCGGCGTCGGTCGGCGCGGTCACGCTCTCGAAGATGTGCGGCTCGGGCATGCGCGCCGTGATGTTCGGCCACGACATGCTCGCATCCGGCAGCGCCGAGGTCGTCGTCGCCGGCGGCATGGAGAGCATGACCAACGCGCCGCACCTCACCGCGATGCGCAAGGGCGTCAAGTACGGCGCCGCGGCGCTCCACGACCACATGGCGCTCGACGGCCTGGAGGACGCCTACGAGAAGCTGCCGAGCGGCGCCGGCAAGGCGATGGGCGTGTTCGCGGAGGAGTGCGTCGCGAAGTACCGCTTCGGCCGCGAGCAGATGGACGCGTTCGCCATCGCCTCGACCGAGCGCGCCAAGCGCGCCAACGAGGACGGCAGCTTCGACTGGGAGATCGCGCCGGTGACCGTGCCCGCCAAGACGCCGACCGTCGTCCGCTTCGACGAGCAGCCGTTCAAGGCGAAGCTCGACAAGATCCCGACGCTCAAGCCCGCGTTCACCAAGGACGGCACGATCACCGCGGCGACGTCGTCGAGCATTTCCGACGGCGCCGCGGCGCTCGTCCTGATGCGCGAGAGCACTGCGGCGCGGCTCGGCGTGCAGCCGGTCGCGCGCATCCTCGGCCACGCGGTCCACGCCCAGGCGCCGAACTGGTTCACGACCGCGCCGGTCGGCGCCATCCGCAAGGTGCTCGAGAAGAGCGGCTGGCAGGCGGCCGATGTCGACCTCTGGGAAGTCAACGAGGCCTTCGCCGCGGTCACGCTCGCGGCGATGACCGAGTTCGCGCTGCCGCACGAGATCGTCAACGTCCACGGCGGCGCCGTCGCGCTCGGCCATCCGATCGGCGCGAGCGGCGCGCGCATCGTCGTGACCTTGCTCGGCGCGCTGCGCCAGCGCGGCCTCCGCAAGGGCGTCGCCGCGCTGTGCATCGGCGGCGGCGAGGCGACGGCGCTGTCGGTCGAACTGGTCTGAAGAAGCACGGCGATGGGCGTCGGCATCCACGACCTCTGGCTCTTCATGGCGACGGTGCTGGTGCTCAACGCGACGCCAGGCGTCGACATGCTGCTCGCCGCCGGCAACACGCTGCGTCACGGCGTTCGCGGGGGCCTGGCGACGGCGCTCGGCACGAGCGCCGGGTGCGTCGTGCACACGCTCGCGGCGGCGTTCGGCCTCGCCGCGTTGCTCGCGGCGTCGGCCGAAGCCTTCACCGTCGTCAAGTGGGCCGGGGCGGCGTGGCTGGTCTGGGTCGCGCTCGGGCTCTTCCGCGCGGCCTGCCAGGCGCCGCCGTCGCGCCCGGTCGGCATGCCGGCGTCGGGCGGCATCGCGCTGTTCCGGCAGGGCCTCGTCACCAACGTGCTCAATCCGAAGATCGCGCTCTTCTTCCTCGCGCTGCTGCCGCAGTTCATCGACCCGGCCGCGGCCGACAAGACGCTCGCGTTCCTCGTGCTCGGCGCGGTGCTCGTCGCGCAGGGCACGGCCTTTCTCGCGCTGTTCGTGGTCGCCGTCGCGCGGCTGCGGCAGCGCCCCGCGTCGCCGCGGCTGCGCTGCGGCGTCCACCACGCGGGCGGCATGCTGATGCTCGGCCTCGCCGCCCGTCTCGCCCTCACGGAGTCCCCATGAAAGTCCTCGTCATCGGCGCCTCGCGCGGCCTCGGCCGCGAATTCGTCCGCCAGTACCTCGCCGCGGGCGACAGCGTCACCGCGACCGCGCGCCGGCCGGAGGATGTCGCCGCGCTCGAAGCCGCGGGCGCGACCGCGTTCGCGCTCGACGTCGGCGACGCCGCCAGCGCATCGGGCCTCGCCGGGCGGGTCGATGGCGCGGGCTTCGACATCGCCCTCGTCGTCGCCGGCGTGCTCGGCCCCTACACGCAGGGCCTCGACACGCCGTCGGAAGCCGATTTCGACGCCGTCATGCGCACCAACGTGCTCGGTCCGATGCGCGTCATCCCGCAGCTCGGCGATGCGTTCGCCCCAGGCGGCCGGCTCGCCGTCATCTCGTCGCTGATGGGCTCGATCGAGCGGCGCTCGAGCACGGTGACCTGGCTCTACCGGGCGTCGAAGGCGGCGGTCAATTCGGTCCTGAAGGACGCGTCGCTGACCTACGCCGGCCGGGCGGTCTGCGTCTCGCTGCACCCCGGCTGGGTCAAGACCGACATGGGCGGCGCCGGCGCCGACCTGACGCCCGAGGAGAGCATCTCGGGCATGCGGCGCGTGCTCGAAGGCCTCGGCGCGAACGACAACGGCCGCTTCCTGAACCATGACGGCAGCCCCATCCCCTGGTGAGTCGATGCCGACGGCGGTCGGCGAGACCTGCACGCTCGTGCTGACGCTGACCGACGACGACATCCGCGCCGGCGCGCTGCGCGTCCACGACCTGAACCCGATCCACCACGAGCTCGCCGCGGCACGCGCCGCCGGCCATCCCGGCCTGGTCGCGAGCGGCGCCCACACCGGCGCGATCTTCATGGGCATCACCGCCACGCATTTCTCGCAGCCGGCGCCCGACGGCCGGCCGCGCACGATGCTCGGCCTCGGCTTCGACTTCCGCTTTCGTGCCGTCGTGCTCGCCGACGAACCGCTGACGATGCGCTGGGTCGTCACGGGCGGCACCTGGAAGCCGAGCCTCGCCGGCTGGATCGTCGAGGCCGACGGCAGCGTCGAGACGCCGCGTGGCACCGCGCTCGCCGGCTCGACGCGCTTCCTGCTCCGCTCGCCCGACTCCTGGAGACCTTCCGATGCGCCTCGTTGACGACCATCTCGCCGTGCAAGCGGCCGTCCGCGACTACGTCCAGGACCGCGTCGCGCCGCACGCCGCCGACTGGGACCGCAGCGGCACCTTCCCGAAGGCGGCGCTCGCGGGCCTGGCCGAGCTCGGCTGCTACGGCGTCGCCGTGCCC
The DNA here is from genome assembly GCA_964249855.1 of uncultured Rhizobacter sp. Taxonomy (GTDB): domain Bacteria; phylum Pseudomonadota; class Gammaproteobacteria; order Burkholderiales; family Burkholderiaceae_C; genus LMDS01. The sequence goes on from CAXUDL010000047.1 coordinate 30,623, forward strand.
ACCGACCTCGGCGGCGCCGGGCTCGACTACCTGGCGCTCGCCGTCATCCTCGAGGAGATCGCCGCCGGCGACGGCGCGACGTCGACCGTCGTCAGCGTCAACAACTGCCCGGTCTGCTCGATCCTGATGGCCTGGGCGGACGACGCGCAGAAGGCGCGCTGGCTCGTGCCGCTCGCCCGCGGCGAACTGCTCGGCGCCTTCTGCCTCACCGAGCCGCACGTCGGCTCGCAGGCCGACGGCCTCACCACGACCGCGCGCCGCGACGGCGACGGCTATGTGCTGAACGGCGTCAAGCAGTTCATCACGAGCGGCAAGAACGGCGATGTCGCGATCGTGATGGCGGTGACCGACAAGGCGGCCGGCAAGCGCGGCATCTCGGCCTTCGTCGTGCCGACCGCGACGCCCGGCTACGTCGTCGCGCGCGTCGAGGCCAAGCTCGGCCAGCACGCGAGCGACACCGCGCAGATCGTGTTCGAGGACTGCCGCGTCCCGGCCGCGAACCGGCTCGGCGACGAAGGGCAGGGCCTGAAGATCGCGCTCTCGGGCCTCGAGGGCGGCCGCATCGGCATCGCCGCGCAGAGCATCGGCATGGCGCGCGCCGCGTTCGAGGCGGCGCTCGCCTACGCCAAGGAGCGCGTCGCCTTCGGCAAGCCGATCTTCGAGCACCAGGCGGTGCAGTTCCGGCTCGCCGACATGGCGACGCAGATCGAGGCGGCGCGCCAGTTGACGCACCACGCGGCGACCCTGAAGGACGCCGGCGTGCCTTGCCTGAAGGAAGCCGCGATGGCCAAGCTCTTCGCGAGCGAGATGGCCGAACGCGTCTGCAGCGCGGCGCTCCAGACCTTCGGCGGCTACGGCTACGTCGCCGACTTCCCGGTCGAGCGCATCTACCGCGACGTGCGCGTCTGCCAGATCTACGAGGGCACGAGCGACGTGCAGAAGATCCTGATCGGGCGGGCGTTGGCGTGACGCGACCGAGACCTGCGCACCCGTGCCCGTGCCGGGCGGCGTGATCCGCCAGGCGCGTCGGTCCGCGATCGGCGAGGCCGCGGTGCGCGACGTGCTGCTGGTCGAGGCGTTCGAGACGGTCGATCCGCCGCCCGCGCACTGGACGGCGGACGATGCCGCCTGGGCCACGCGTGCGGCCCGCGAGGCCGCGCCCGGCAGCGGGTCGACCGGTTCGGTGGCCAATTTCCTCGCGCGCCGCGCGGCGCTGGCGGTACGCCGCATCGAGCCACGCGAGCCCGCGGTCGCCGCGCTCCGCCGCACCGGACCGCCGGGCGCACGCTGGCTCGCCGGCGCGATCGCGCTCGGCTTCGCCGTCGGTGTGGCGG
>CAXUDL010000048.1:0-30985 GCA_964249855.1 uncultured Rhizobacter sp.
GACAGGCCGGTGACGTTCTGTTTCGACTATGACAGCGTACAGGTCTCTGCGGACGCGCTTGTCACGGAACGAGCGCGGCGGCGAGCTGCCGCGCGCATCGGGCCGCCAGCGCGGCGTCGCGCGCCTCGACCATCACGCGTACCAGCGGCTCGGTGCCGGACGGCCGGATCAGCACCCGCCCGCGCCCTTCCAGCTCGCGCTCGACGCTGTCCTGAGCATCAGCGAGACGACGGTCGACGCGCCAGTCGGTGCCTGCGGGTACGCGGACATTGATCAACGTCTGCGGGAACAAGGCGACCGGCTCGAGCAGCTCGGCGAGCGTGCGTCCCACCCGTCTGCAGGCCTGCAGCACGAGCAGCGCGCTGACGATGCCGTCGCCGGTCGTGTGCTTGTCGAGCGCAAGCAGGTGGCCGGACCCTTCGCCGCCGAGCTGCCAGCCGCGCGCGACGAGTTCCTCGAGCACGTAACGGTCGCCGACCTTCGCCCGCACCAGCGCGATGTCGCGTTCGGCGAGCGCGAGGTCGACCGCCATGTTCGTCATCTGGGTGCCGACGACGCCGGGCACGGGCGCGCCCTGCGCCAAGCGGTCGATCGCGAGCAGATAGAGCAGTTCGTCGCCGTCGAAGAGCCGGCCGTCGGCATCGACCACCTGCAGCCGGTCGGCGTCGCCGTCGAGGGCGATGCCGAACGAGGCACGCTCGGCGAGCACCGCGGCGCGGAGTGCTTGGGGCGAGGTCGCACCGACGCCGTCGTTGATGTTCGTGCCGTTCGGGCTGCAGCCGATGGTCACGACCTCGGCGCCGAGTTCGTGGAAGACGTTGGGCGCCACCTGGTAGGCCGCGCCGTGCGCCGCGTCCACGACGATCCTGACGCCCTTGAGCGAGAGGTCGCTGCTGAACGTGCTCTTGCAGAACTCGATGTAGCGCCCCTGCGCGTCGTCCAGGCGCCGCGCCTTGCCGAGCGACGACGAATCGGCCCACTGCGGCGGTTCGGCGAGCGCCGCCTCGACCTGCTGCTCCCAGGCGTCCGGCAGCTTCTCGCCGCGTGCGGAGAAGAACTTGATGCCGTTGTCGGCGAACGGATTGTGCGAAGCGCTGATCACGACGCCGAGGCTCGCCCGCAACGCCCGGGTCAGGTAGGCGACGCCCGGCGTCGGCAGCGGCCCGGTCAGCAAAACATCGACGCCGGCCGACGCGAAGCCGGCCTCGAGCGCCGACTCGATCATGTAGCCGGAGATGCGTGTGTCCTTGCCGATCAGCACGGTCGGCCGACGGTCCGCGGCGCGCAGCACGCGTCCGACGGCGTGGCCGAGCCGCAGCATGAAGTCGGGCGTGACCGGCGATTGCCCGACCGTGCCGCGGATGCCGTCGGTTCCGAAAAAGGTTCTTCCCATGCACACCCCAGCCGTTGTCGGGCCGTGATTATCGAGCGGCGAAGCCGGCTGCCTTCCAGATGCACAGCGCGTCGACGGTGGCTGCGACATCGTGCACGCGGACGATCGAGGCGCCGCGCTGCACGGCAGCGAGCGCCGCTGCCACGCTCGCTGCCTGCCGCGCTTCAACACCACGGCCGGTCAGCGCGCCGAGCGTCGATTTGCGCGACCAGCCGACGAGCAGCGGCCGGCCGAGCGACAGCAGTTCGGCCTGACGGCGCAGCAGCTCGACGTTGTGCGCCACGGTCTTGCCGAAGCCGATGCCCGGATCGAGCACGATGCGGCCGGCCGCGACGCCACGTGCGCGCAGCAGAGCGTCGCGCGCCGCGAGGAACGTGCCGACGTCGCGGACGATGTCGTCGAATCGCGGGTCGCGCGGCATCGCCGTGGGCGTACCGAGCGCATGCATCAGGCAGACGCCGCAGGACGGATGGGCGGCGACGGTCTCGAGCGCACCGTCGCCGCGCAGTGCGAACACGTCGTTGACGATGTCGGCGCCGGCGTCGAGTGCGCGGCGCATGACGTCGGCCTTGTGCGTGTCGACCGAGACCGGACAGCCGAGTGTCACCGCGCCGGCGAGAACCGGCGCGAGCCGGCGCCATTCCTCGTCCGCGGCGACGGGCGCGGCGCCGGGGCGGGTCGATTCGGCACCGAGATCGAGCAGGTCGGCGCCATCCTTCAGCAACTGCTCGCAGTGAGCGAGGCCCGCCGCGGCGTCGAGGTGCGCTCCGCCGTCGGAGAACGAATCGGGAGTCAGGTTGACGACGCCCATCACCTTCGGCGACAACAAGTCGAGCCGGAATCGGCCCGCAAGCCAGACGCTCGTGCGCGACGGCGGCGCCATTGACAACGGGGCCGAAGCCCCGTCGTGTCCACTCACGCGAACGGTCGAGCCGTCGGTCAGACCACCGCGGGCGCGCTGCCCGGCGTCACCGGCGGCGGCGTCGTCGGGCCCTTGGGCGCCGGCGTCGTCCAGTCCTTCGGCGGACGCGGCGGGCGGCCGTCCATGATGTCGTCGATCTGCTCGGTGTCGATGGTTTCCCACTCGAGCAGCGCGCTCGCCATGGCGTGCATCTTTTCCTTGTGGCCCTCGATCAGCTTGCGGGCGGTGGCGTACTGCTCGTCGATGATGCGGCGGATCTCGCGATCGACCGCCTGCATCGTCTGCTCGCTCATGGTCGTCGTCTTCGTGACCGAGCGGCCGAGGAAGACCTCGCCTTCGTTCTCGGCATAGACCATCACGCCAAGCGCGTCCGACATGCCGTAACGGGTGACCATGTCGCGGGCGATGTGCGTCGCACGCTCGAAGTCGTTGCTGGCGCCGGTCGACATCTCGCCCATGAAGACTTCCTCGGCGATCCGCCCCCCGAACAAGATTGAGATCGTCGTCAGCATCCGGATTTTGTCGGTGCTGTAGCGGTCGCCTTCAGGCAGCTGCATCGTCACGCCGAGCGCGCGTCCGCGAGGAATCACCGTCACCTTGTGCACCGGATCGGCCTTCGGCATCAGACGCGCGACGAGCGCATGGCCGGACTCGTGGTAGGCAGTATTCCGCCGCTCGTCCTCGGCCATGATCATGGACTTCCTCTCGGGGCCCATCATGATCTTGTCCTTGGCCTTCTCGAAGTCGTTCATCTCGACGACCCGGCCGCTGCGACGCGCCGCGAAGAGTGCCGCCTCGTTGACAAGGTTCGCAAGATCGGCGCCCGAAAAGCCCGGCGTGCCGCGCGCCAGAATGTCGGCGCGGATGTCCTGCCCGACCGGCACCTTGCGCATGTGCACGTTGAGGATCTGCTCGCGCCCGTTCACGTCCGGGTTCGGCACCACCACCTGCCGGTCGAAGCGGCCCGGGCGCAGCAGCGCCGGGTCCAGCACGTCCGGCCGGTTCGTCGCCGCGATGAGGATGACCCCCTCGTTGCTCTCGAAGCCGTCCATCTCCACGAGCATCTGGTTCAGCGTCTGCTCGCGCTCGTCGTTGCCGCCGCCCAGGCCGGCACCGCGGTGGCGGCCGACCGCGTCGATCTCGTCGACGAAGATGATGCAAGGGGCGCTCTTCTTCGCCTGCTCGAACATGTCGCGCACGCGCGCCGCGCCGACGCCGACGAACATCTCGACGAAGTCGGAGCCGGAGATCGAGAAGAACGGTACCTTGGCCTCGCCGGCGATGGCCTTCGCGAGCAGCGTCTTGCCGGTGCCCGGAGGGCCGACGAGCAGCACGCCGCGCGGAATGCGGCCGCCGAGCTTCTGGAACTTCTGCGGGTCCTTCAGAAAGTCGACGAGTTCCTTGACCTCTTCCTTGGCCTCGTCGCAGCCGGCGACATCCTGGAAGGTGGTCGTGTTGTTGGCCTCGTCGAGCATGCGCGCCTTGCTCTTGCCGAAGCTGAACGCGCCGCCCTTGCCGCCGCCCTGCATCTGGCGCATGAAATAGACCCAGACGCCGATGAGCAGCAGGATCGGGCCCCAGGACATCAGCATGCTGAGCAGCACTGACGGCTCCTCGCGCGCCTTGACGTCGAACTTGACGCCGCTGTTGCGAAGATCGCCGTAGAGGCCGCGGTCACCGAACGGCGCGAGCGTCCGGATCTCCTTGTCGTCGGTCGTGCGCGCGCGGATCTCGCTGCCGCTCTGCCCTTCCTGGATCTGCGCCGAGCGGATGTGCTTGGCTTGGACTTCGTCCAGGAACTCGGAGTAGCCCATCATGCCGCTCTGGGTCGCGCTCCGGTCGAACTGCTTGAACACGGTGAACAGCACGAGCGCGATCACCAGCCAGACAGCAACCTTCGAAAACCATTGATTGTTCACCGCAACTCCATTTCCAGCACGCGCGAACGAAACCTCGCGGTCTCTGCACGTGCGGGCGATTTTAGTTCATGCAAGCCCCGAGCCGCCGGATGAATTCCCGTCGATCCATCGCGTGTACCGGGGAATGTCAAGCCGCACGCTCGACATCCAGAGCTTTCGGACCGATACCGACGAGAAAGGTTTCGGACGATTTGTCCCTGGACGCTTTTGGTTTCATTGCCTTGGACAACCGGAACGTCTGGCGGAACAGCGCCGCCAGCTCGGCATAGCCGCCCCCGTGGAACACCTTGCACACCAACGCGCCGGACGGCCGCAGGCGCACGGCGGCGAAGTCGACGGCGAGTTCCACGAGATGCGCGATACGCGCGGCGTCGGTCGCGCCGATCCCCGAGAGGTTCGGTGCCATGTCCGACAGCACGATGTCGATCGGTCGCCCCTGCAGGACATCGTCGAGTCGGGTCAGGATCGCGGCATCGCGGAAATCGCCCTGCAGGAAGGTCACGCCCTCGATCGGCTCGAATTCCAGCACATCGAGCGCGATGATCGTCCCGTCGAGTGCACCCGAAGCCGCCCCGCCGGCACCCGCATGCCGGGGCGCGAACTTCCGCCGGACGTACTGGCTCCAGGCGCCCGGCGTCGCGCCGAGATCCACGATGACCTGCCCCGGCCGGACGAGCTGCAGTTCCTCGTCGATCTCCTTGAGCTTGTAGGCGGCGCGGGCCCGGTAGCCCTCTTTGTGCGCGAGACGCACGTAGGGGTCGTTGACGTGGTCGTTCAGCCACGCCTTGTTGACCTTCTTGCTCTTGGTCTGCGTCTTCATGCACCGGGGATAATAGGCCGATGACCGCGATCCGACTGACCCCCGCGCAGCGCAAGGCGCAGCGCTCGCAAGCGCATCACCTCGATCCGGTCGTGGCCATCGGCGCCGACGGCCCGACGGCGGCGGTCCGCAAGGAGATCGACGCCGCACTGACCGCGCACGGGCTGATCAAGGTGCGTGTCTTTTCCGACGACCGGGCAGCCCGCGAGATGATCCTGATGCAGCTCGCGGACGAGCTCGGCGCGGCACCGATCCAGCACATCGGCAAGCTGCTGGTGCTCTGGCGGCCGGTCCCGGAGAAGGAAAAACCCGAGCGCGACGGGCGCGGCGCCGGCCCGAAGATCGTCAAGATCCTGAAGTTCTCGAAGAGCGGCAACCACCGTGCGCAGGTCAAGAAGATCACCGTCGTCGGCAACATGCGGATCGCCGCCGGCGGTGAACTCAAGCGGGCTCGCAAGCGTGCGACGAGCGTCAAGAAGTCGGGCCAGGACTGAGCCGCTGCCGGCTCAACGCGGCGCGAGCCGCCAGGCCAGCACCGCGACGAGAACGCCCTTGACGACGTAGAGGCTGCCCGAGACGGCGTGCAGCGCGCCGAACGACCAGCGGCCGGTGCCTTGCCGTGCAGCGTCCATCAACGGCTGCAGCGCGAAGTACCCGGCGACGGTGCAGAACACGGTCCCGAGCACGAGGACGACGTCGAGGCTCATCGCCGACCGCGTCCCCGCAGCGACCGCGGCCCGGTGCCGCACGCGGTCGAGCGCGAACAGCACGACGGCCATCGCGATGGCGAGATAGGCCTCCTGCGCGAACAGACGCCCGGCCACGCGGCCGGCGTCGGGCGACGCGAGCGTGGCGAACGCCGCCGGCGCGGCCATCGCGCCGAGCGCCGCGAGCACGCCGGTCCACACGCCGGCGAGCCACGCGGCGGCGCGCCGTGCGGTGGCGGCGCGGCCGTCAGGCGTAGCGCACCTCGATGATCTCGTAATGCCGAACGCCGGCCGGCGCCTGCACCTCGGCGACGTCGCCGCTGACCTTGCCGATCAGCGCCCGGGCGATCGGCGAACCGATCGACACCATGCCGAGCTTGAGGTCGGCCTCGTCGTCGCCGACGATCTGGTAGGTCACCTTCACGCCGGATTCTTCGTCTTCCAGGTCGACGGTCGAACCGAAGACGACGCGGCCCTCTGCGTTGAGCGTCGCGGGATCGATGATCTGCGCGGCGGCGAGCTTGCCTTCGATCTCGAGGATGCGGCCTTCGATGAAGCCCTGCTTGTCCTTGGCCGCCTCGTACTCGGCGTTCTCCGACAGGTCGCCCTGCGCACGCGCCTCGGCGATCGCCTGGATCACCGAATGCCGCTCGACATTCTTGAGCCGGGCGAGCTCTTCCTTCAGCTTCTCGGCGCCGCGGGTGGTGATGGGAATCGTGGTCATGTGCACCTCTGCCGGAGCAGCTCCGGAAATGACGCCGCCGCCAGCGAGTGCAGGCGGCGGCGGTGGAAACACGCGATTTTAGAGCAGCGACCCGGCGGCGCTCAACTCGCGGTGCAGTTCCTGCAGGGACATGACGACGAGGTCGTCCTGGTGTTTCATGCCCTCGACCGCCGCCTCGCAACCGGCCATGCTGGTGTAGTAGGTGATGCGGTGGGCGAGCGCGGCCTGGCGGATGTGGCGAGAGTCCGCGATCGCGGTCCGCGTCTCGTCGACGGTCGTGAAGACGAGCTGGATCTCGCCCGCCTTCACCATGTCGACGATGTGCGGGCGGCCGTCCTTCACCTTGTTGACCGGCCTGACCGGCACGCCGGCCGCGGCGATCGCGGCGGCCGTGCCCCGCGTGGCGACGATCCGGAAGCCGAGCGCATGCAGATCCCTCGCCACTTCGACGGCGCGCGGCTTGTCGCCGTTGCGCACGGTGATGCAGACGGTGCCCGACGCCGGCAGCTTCGAGCCGGCGCCGAGCTGGCTTTTCAGCATCGCCTCGCCGAAGGTCCGCCCGGTGCCCATCACCTCGCCGGTCGACCGCATCTCGGGGCCGAGGATCGGGTCGACGCCCGGAAATTTGTTGAACGGGAACACCGCCTCCTTGACCGAGAAATACGGCGGGATCACCTCGTGCGGCGGCACGCCGCCCGGGCCGGTCTGGCTCGCGAGCGACTGGCCGACCATGCAGCGCGCGGCGATCTTCGCCAGCGGCTGGCCGGTCGCCTTCGACACGAACGGCACGGTCCGCGACGCGCGCGGATTCACCTCGAGCACGTAGACGACCGCCGCGTCGCCCTCGCCCTGGATCGCGAACTGCACGTTCATGAGCCCGACGACCTTGAGCGCCCGCGCCATCAGCACGGTCTGGCGCCGCATCTCGTCCTGCAACCGCAGCGGCAGCGAATACGGCGGCAGCGAACACGCCGAGTCGCCCGAGTGGATGCCGGCCTGCTCGACGTGCTCCATGATGCCGCCGATCATGACGCTCGCCGGCCCGTCGCCGCCGTCGGCGATGCAGTCGACGTCGACCTCGATCGCGTCGTCGAGGAAGCGGTCGAGCAGCACCGGCGACTTCTCGCTGACGCGGACCGCCTCGTGCATGTAGCGCTCGAGATCCCTGTCGCCGTGGACGATCTCCATCGCCCGGCCGCCGAGCACGTAGCTCGGCCGGACGACGAGCGGATAGCCGATCTCGCGCGCGAGCCGCAGCGCCGAGTCCTCGGTGCGCGCGGTCCGGTTCGGCGGCTGGCGCAGGCCGATCTCGTGCAGCAGCTTCTGGAAGCGCTCGCGGTCCTCGGCGATGTCGATGCTGTCGGGGCTGGTGCCCACGATCGGCACGCCCGCGCGCGCAAGCTCCAGCGCGAGCTTCAGCGGCGTCTGGCCGCCGTACTGGACGATGACGCCGGCGGGCTGTTCCTTGTCGACGATCTCGAGCACGTCCTCGAGCGTCACCGGCTCGAAGTAGAGGCGGTCGGAGGTGTCGTAGTCGGTCGAGACGGTCTCGGGGTTGCAGTTGACCATGATTGTCTCGTAGCCGTCCTCGCGCATGGCGAGCGCGGCGTGGACGCAGCAGTAGTCGAACTCGATGCCCTGGCCGATGCGGTTCGGTCCGCCGCCGAGGACCATGATCTTCCTGCGGTCGGTCGGCGCGGCCTCGCACTCCTCGTCGTAGGTGGAATACATGTAGGCGGTCGGCGTCGCGAACTCGGCGGCGCAGGTGTCGACGCGTTTGTAGACCGGGCGGATGCCGAAGGCGTGGCGCGTCCTGCGGACCTCGTGCTGGTGCGTGCCGAGCAGGGTCGCGAGGCGGCGGTCGGAGAAGCCCTTGGTCTTCAGGAAGCGCAGCTCGTCCTTCGACAGATCGGCCAGGCTGCGGCCGGCGAGCGCCTGCTCGTGGTGCACGAGCTGCTCGACCTGCGCCAGGAACCACGGGTCGATCGCCGTCTCCTCGAAGACCTCGGCCAGCGTCAGGCCGATGCGAAAGGCGTCGGCGACGAAGAGGATGCGCTCCGGGCCGGCCTCGCCGATCTCCTGGATGATCTCGTCGCGGTCGGCGGGCTGACACGACGTGCGCTCGGTCAGGCCGTCGATGCCGGTCTCGAGCCCGCGCAGCGCCTTCTGGAAGCTTTCCTGGAACGTCCGGCCGATGGCCATCACCTCGCCGACCGACTTCATCTGCGTCGTCAGGCGTGAATCGGCGGCCGGAAATTTCTCGAAGGCGAAGCGGGGGATCTTCGTCACGACGTAGTCGATCGACGGCTCGAACGACACCGGCGTCGCGCCGCCGGTGATGTCGTTCTTCAGCTCGTCGAGCGTGTAGCCGACGGCGAGCTTGGCCGCGACCTTGGCGATCGGGAAGCCAGTCGCCTTCGACGCCAGCGCGGACGAGCGCGAGACGCGCGGGTTCATCTCGATCACGACCATCCGGCCGGTCTTCGGATCGATCGAGAACTGGACGTTCGAGCCGCCGGTATCGACGCCGATCTCGCGCAGGATCGCGATCGAGGCGTTGCGCATCAGCTGGTACTCGCGGTCGGACAGCGTCTGCGCCGGCGCGACGGTGATCGAGTCGCCGGTATGGATGCCCATCGGGTCGAGGTTCTCGATCGAGCAGACGATGATGCAGTTGTCGGCGCGGTCCCGCACGACCTCCATCTCGTACTCCTTCCAGCCGATCAGCGACTCCTCGATCAGCAGTTCCTTGGTCGGAGACAGGTCGAGGCCGCGCTTGCAGATCTCCTCGAACTCGTCGGGGTTGTAGGCGATACCGCCGCCGGTTCCGCCGAGCGTGAAGCTCGGGCGGACGACCATCGGAAAGCCGTTGCCGCCGGTCTCGGCGGTGATGCGTTTCTGCACCGCCAGCGCATCGGCCATCGAGTGCGCGATGCCGGAACGCGCCGAGCCGAGGCCGATCGACGTCATCGCGTCCTTGAACTTGAGCCGGTCCTCGGCCTTCTCGATCGCGTGCTCGTTCGCGCCGATCATCTCGACGCCGTACTTCGCGAGCACGCCGTGCTTGTGCAGGTCGAGCGCGCAGTTGAGCGCGGTCTGGCCGCCCATCGTCGGCAGCACGGCGTCGGGGCGCTCCCTGGCGATGATCCGTTCGACGACCTGCCAGGTGATCGGCTCGATGTAGGTGACGTCGGCCATGTCCGGGTCGGTCATGATCGTCGCCGGATTGCTGTTGACCAGCACGACCTTGTAGCCTTCCTCGCGCAGCGCCTTGCACGCTTGTGCGCCCGAATAGTCGAACTCGCAGGCCTGGCCGATGACGATCGGGCCCGCACCGATGATGAGGATGGTCTTCAGGTCACTGCGCTTGGGCATCGTGCGTCTCCGCGGTCTTCTTCTCGGCCATGAGCGCGGTGAAGCGGTCGAACAGATAGGCGATGTCGTGCGGGCCGGGCGAAGCTTCCGGATGCCCCTGGAAGCAGAACGCCGGCCGGTCGGTGCGCGCCAGGCCCTGCAGGGTGCCGTCGAAGAGCGAGACGTGCGTCGGCCGCAAGTTCGGCGGCAGGCTCGCCGCGTCGACCGCGAAGCCGTGGTTCTGGCTCGTGATGCTGACCCGGCCGTCGTCGAGGTCCTTGACCGGATGGTTGGCGCCGTGGTGGCCGAACTTCATCTTGAAGGTGCGTGCGCCCGAGGCGAGCGCCATGACCTGGTGGCCGAGGCAGATGCCGAAGGTCGGGATGCCGGTTTCGATCAGGGTGCGTGTCGACTCGATCGCGTAGTCGCAGGGCTCGGGGTCGCCGGGACCGTTGCTGAGGAAGACGCCGTCGGGGCGGTGGCCGAGGACCTCGGTCGCCGACGTGCGCGCCGGCACGACGGTGACGCGGCAGCCCCGGCTCGCGAGCATCCGCAGGATGTTGCGCTTGACCCCGTAGTCGTAGGCGACGACGTGGAACCTCGGCGCCGCCATCGTCCCGAAGCCGTGCTCGAGCGACCACTCGGTCGACGTCCACTCGTAGGGCGCCGTCTCGCTCACGAGTTTGGCGAGGTCTTGCCCGCTCATGTCGGGCGCCGAGCGCGCGCGGTCGATCGACGCCTGCACGTGGTCGTCCGAGGCCTCCACGCCTGCCGCGAGAGCAAGAATGCAGCCGTTCTGCGCCCCGCGGCTGCGCAGATGCCGGGTCAGCCGGCGGGTATCGATGTCGGCGATCGCGACCGTGCCCTGGCGCTGCAGGTAGTCCGAGAGCGTCATGCTGCTGCGGAAGTTCGAGGCGACGAGCGGCAGGTCCTTGATGATCAGGCCGGCCGCGAAGACCTTCTTCGCCTCGACGTCCTCGCGGCTGACGCCGTAGTTGCCGACGTGCGGACAGGTCAGCGTGACGATCTGGCCGAAGTAGCTCGGGTCGGTCAGGATCTCCTGATAGCCCGTGAGCGACGTGTTGAACACGACCTCGCCGACCGTATCGCCGGTCGCGCCGATGGACCTGCCGCGGAAGACCGTGCCGTCGGCAAGTGCCAGGATCGCCTGGGCGTGGGGGGTGAGCAATGGCGCCGGCAACGGAGTCTCCGAGTCGCGCGCCAGTCAGCTCGACTCGGCCCGGGCAACCGGCACAAGCGCCGGGCGGGGCATCGGCACCGTGAGCCTCGGCCGTGGGACGCCTGCCTGCTGGGCGCTGGATGAGGGTAAACCTGCAGATTATAGGCCGAGGGCGGCAATGCCGGCCTTGGCGACCTGGGCGTCCTCGGTCGACTTGACGCCGCTCACGCCGATCGCGCCGATGCAGTGGCCATCGACCAGGACCGGGACGCCGCCTTCGAGCAGCGCATCGATCGCCGGGACGCTGAGGAACGCCGCCCGGCCGTTTCGGATCATCTCCTCGTACTCGCGGCTTTCGCGGCGTCCGAGCGCCGCGGTCCGGGCCTTCGCAGGCGCGATGTGCGCGGACACCGGCGCGGCGCCGTCGAGCCGCGCGAGCCAGAGCAGATGGCCGCCATCGTCGACGATCGCGACGCTCACTGCCCAGCCGTTGGCGACTGCCTCGGCTTCCGCGGCGCTCGCCATCGATTTCACCTCGGCGAGGGACAGCATCGGTTTGGTCTTCATGCAGGCTTTCTCGACTGGACGTTGGAAAAACGGGACGCTGCCCGCAGATGCCGGACTGTACGCAGGATCGTCGTCGTCGCCGCCGGCCGCGATGCACCGTTTTCCCTGGGCACGGCGTCGGCGGGCGGGAACTAGAATCGATGCTGCGGGTCTGAATCGCAAACCCTGCTTTCCTCACGGAGTCCTCGATGAACCAATCCCTGCAATCTGCCAACCCCGGCTACGGCGGCGCGGTCGCCCCGGTCGAGGAACGAAACCGCGTCCTGCGCAACACCTATTGGCTGCTCGCACTGTCGATGGTGCCGACGGTGCTCGGCGCGTGGGTCGGCCTCAGCTCGGGCCTGCTGCGGACGATGGGGCCCGGCATGAGCGCCATCGTGTTCCTCGTCGGCGCGTTCGGCCTGATGTTCGGCATCGAGCGGACGAAGAACTCGGCCGCGGGCGTGCCGATGCTGCTCGCGTTCACCTTCTTCATGGGGCTGATGCTGTCGCGGCTGATCGGCGTCGTGCTCGGCCAGGCCAACGGCGCGGGCCTGATCATGACGGCGTTCGCCGGCACGGGCGTCGTCTTCCTCGGCATGGCGACACTCTCGACGGTGATCAAGCGCGACCTGTCGTCGATGGGCAAGTTCCTGTTCGTCGGCTTGATGATGCTGATCGTCGCGAGCCTCGCGAACCTGTTCATCATGTCGAGCGCGCTGATGGTGACGATCTCGGTGATCGCGGTCGGCATCTTCTCGGCATTCATCTTCTACGACCTGCGCCGGGTCCGCGACGGCTACGAGACGAACTACATCACCGCGACGTTGAGCATCTATCTCGACCTCTACAACGTCTTCCAGTCGCTGCTCGCGATCCTCGGCTTCGCCAACAGCAACGATTGACGACGCCGGCGCGTGCGCGCCGATCGGTTGGACGGGGCCTGCGGGCCCCGTCGTCGTTTCAGCGGTCGAAGACGGCCATGCTCTCGACATGCGCCGTGTGCGGAAACATGTTGACGGCGCCGGCGGCGGTGCACCGATAGCCGGCACGGTGGACGAGCAGCCCGGCGTCGCGGGCGAGCGTCGCGGGATTGCAGCTGACGTAGACGACGCGCCGCGGCGGCGCGAAGCCCGCCATCGGCTCGTCGTGCAGGTCGGCCAGCGCCTTGGCCAGCGCGAATGCGCCCTCCCGCGGCGGATCGACCAGCCATTTGTCCGCCGGCCCGAAGCTCGCCAGTTCCGCCGGCGACAGCTCGAAGAGATTGCGTGCCTCGAAGCGCGTCTTCATCGCGAGGCCGTTGACGGCCGCGTTCTCGCGGGACCGCCGCACGAGCGCCTCGCTGCCCTCGACGCCCAGCACCGCACGGGCCCGCGTCGCGATCGGCAGCGTGAAGTTGCCGAGTCCGCAGAACCAGTCGATCACCCGCTCGTCGTCGCGCGGCTCGAGCAGTCGCACGGCGCGACCGACCAGCGCGCGGTTGATGTGCGGGTTGACCTGCGTGAAGTCGGTCGGCCGAAAGGGCATCGACACGCCGAATTCGGGCAGCTCGTAGGCCAGCGCCGGACCGCCGTCGTCGAGCCGGACGACCGTGTCGGGGCCCTTCGCCTGCAGCCACCACTGCACGCCCCGGTCCTGCGCGAAGGCGCGCAGGCGCGCGAGGTCCGCGGCGGTCAACGGCTCGAGATGCCGCAGCACGAGCGCCGTCACGTCGTCGCCGACGGCGAGTTCGATCTGCGGCAGGCGATCGCGCTGGTCCATCGCGGCGACGAGTTCGCGCAGCGGCACGAGCAGCGACGAGACGTGCGGCGGCACGACCTCGCAGCTGTCCATGTCGGCGACGAAACTCGACTTGCGTTCGTGGAAGCCGACCAGCACCCGACCCTTCTTGGCGACGAAGCGAACCGACAGCCGGGCGCGGTGCCGGTAGCCCCATGCCGGCCCTTCGATCGGCCGCATCAACCGCTCGGGCCGGACCTTGCCGAGATGCCACAACGCGTCCTCGAGCGCTCGCTGCTTGACCGCGACCTGCGCCCCGACGTGCAGATGCTGCATCCGGCAGCCGCCACAGACGCCGAAGTGCGGGCAGCGCGGCACGACGCGCTGCGCGCTTTCGCGGCGCAAGGCGCGCAACGTTCCCTGTTCCCAGTTGTTCTTGCGCCGGCGGACGTCGACCTGGACGACGTCGCCCGGCAGCGCGTCCTCGACGAAGACGACCTTGCCGTCCGCGCGGTGCGCGACGCCTTGCGCCTCGAGGTCGAGCGATTCGATCCGGAGCCATTCGCCATCGGCCGGCGAGGTTGCCGCAGCGTCGTCGGCCAAGGCTCCGCCGCTTCGCCGCTCCTTGCGCATTCGAGTCATCCTTCGGATTATCCGGCGAGCCAGACCGTCGCCGAGGTGTCTCGGCGGCAGCAGACGCCGTTCCGCTCCTGGCCCGCATGTCCGATGTCCCGCTCGCCGTGATGCTGCCGCACGCGCTTCGACCCTCCGCCGGTGCGACATCGTTCGGCGTCGCTGGCCGCCCGAAGCACCTGTCGAGCGCGCGAGTGCCGGGTGCGCTGTCCCGTGAGTCGCTGCACGGGAAACGATCGACGGGTTCGAGTCAGGGCAAGGTGCGAACCGCAGCGTCACCCAGAGGGTTCATGCAGAGTCGCGATGCTGCGCCGGACTCGGAGAAGCAGTCCACACCTGGAGGTACCGGCGAGCAGCACACCCGCACTGCGGTGTCGGTGCGGCCTGCCGGCGGCGTCGGACGCGTCGACGCGCCGCCGGTCGACTCGCGCAACCGCGCGCCGCGGCGCGGAGGTCGGGTGCCGCGTCCACACCGCGCCCACACGGCACCGGCGGCCACCTCGTCCGTGTCGAGAGTCGACCGCGCGAACCGTCCGCCGCCGGCGCGCTACCCTCGGACCCCACAGCCACCCGCGCGGCCGACTGCCACCGCAGCGCCCGGCCGAGCCTTCGCAGGAGAGTCACGATGACGACGTTCTATACGCAAGACCATCAATGGATCACCGTCGACGACGCCGACCGCGCGAGCGTCGGCATCACGCTCCACGCGCAGGATGCGCTGGGCGACGTCGTCTTCGTCGAACTTCCAGCGATCGGAGCGGTGCACAAGAAAGGCGAGGTGGCGGGCGTCGTCGAGTCGGTCAAGGCAGCCGCGGATCTCTTCATGCCGGTCGGCGGCAAGGTCGTCGAGGTCAACGAAGCGCTGCGCGAGGATCCGAGCCTCGCGAACTCCGATCCGCAGGACAGCGGCTGGTTCTTCAAGCTGCAGATCGCCGACCGCGACGAGCTGCGCGGCCTTCTCGATGCGGCCGCGTACGACGAGCTGGTCAAAGCCGGCTGACCGCTGCGACGCGAAGCCTCTCCGCCCGTCTAGGCGCCGAGCCGCTGCGCCGCGGACGGCTCGGGCGGTGTCGGACCGACAGCGTTCGTCCGCCGCCGCGAGACGTCCCGCAGGTCTCGCTCGACGGCCGCGCGTCACGCGCCGAGCGGCGCGCGGGCTGGGATCGCCGGCGTGCCGACGCGGACGTCGCCGCATTGCGCCCGGTGGCGCAGGGCGTGATCCATCAGGACGAGCGCGAGCATCGCCTCGGCGATCGGCGTCGCGCGGATGCCGACGCAGGGGTCGTGGCGACCGAAGGTCTCGACCACTGCCGATGCGCCCGAGAGGTCGATCGACGCGCGCGGGCTGCGGATCGAGCTCGTCGGCTTGATCGCGATCGAGACGACGATGTCCTGGCCGGTCGAGATGCCGCCGAGCACGCCACCGGCGTGATTGGTGCGAAAGCCCTGCGGCGTCAACTCGTCGCCATGGACGGTGCCGCGCTGCGCGACGCTCGCGAAGCCCGCGCCCAGCTCGACGCCCTTGACCGCGTTGATGCCCATCATCGCCTTCGCGATGTCGGCGTCGAGCTTGTCGAACAGCGGTTCGCCGAGCCCCACCGGCACGTCGCTCGCGCTGACCGTGATGCGCGCCCCGCAGCTGTCGCCGTCCTTGCGCAGCGCGTCCATGTAGGCCTCGAGCCGCGGGATGTCGCTCGCGTTGGCGGCGAAGAACGGGTTGTGCGGGATGTGGTCCGCCGATTCGAACGGAATCTCGAGCTCGCCGAGCTGCGTCATGTGGCCGACGATGCGCGTCCCGTAGATCTCGCGGAGCCATTTGCGCGCGACGGCGCCCGCACCGACCATCGGCGCCGTCAGGCGTGCCGACGAGCGCCCGCCGCCACGCGGATCGCGGATGCCGTATTTGTGCAAATAGGTGTAGTCGGCGTGGCCCGGCCGGAAGGTCTGCGCGATGTCGCCGTAGTCCTTGCTGCGCTGATCGGTGTTGCGGATCAGCAGGCAGATCGGCGTGCCCGTGGTCCGGCCTTCGAACACGCCGGACAGGATGTCGACGAGATCAGGCTCGTTGCGCTGGGTGACGTGGCGCGAGGTGCCGGGGCGTCGGCGATCGAGTTCCGGCTGGATGTCCTCGGCCGACAGTGCGAGCCCCGGCGGGCAGCCGTCGATCACGCAGCCGACCGCCGGCCCGTGCGACTCGCCGAAGTTGGTCACGCGGAACGATTCGCCGAGGGTGCTTCCGGACATGGTTCGAGGGCGCTGCGGGCTTGCCGAAAGCGACACCACCGCCCGAAGGCGGTGGCGGCACGGGGACCACGATTCTAGGAGCGTGGGCAGCGGCGTCAGCCGGAGGCCGACTGCGGATCGCTCGACTCCTCGACCGGCCAGTCGCGGATGTACGCCTTCAGCATCCGGTTCTCGAAGTCCTGGCCGTCGACGACCGCCTTGGCGACGTCGTAGAACGAGATCACGCCCATCAGCGTGCGCTGCGTGAGCACGGGCATGTAGCGCGCATGGCGACCGAGCATCATGCGCCGGACCTCGTCGATCTCGGTCTCGGGCGTGCAGGTGAGCGGATGGTCGTCCATCACGCTGCGCACGAGCGTGCTGCCGAGCATGCCGCCGTTCTTGACGATCGCCTGGATGACCTCGCGGAAGGTCAGCATTCCTGCGATCTCACCGTGCTCCATCACGACGAGCGAGCCGATGTCGTGGTCTGACATCGTCGTCACCGCCTCGTGCATCGCCTGGTCCGGCGACACGGTGAACAGCGTTCCGCCCTTGACCCGCAGGATGTCGCTGACCTTCATTGCAGTTCCCCAAACAACCGGTCCTGCAGCAGGCCGGTTCGATTCAATATAGCCCACAATCCTGGTCGCAGCGCTCCGGACCGACCCGGTCCGGCCCCTGCATTCGCTCGATCGACTGCCATGACGGGAGGCCTCTTGCCCGGCAGCTCAGACCCTGGTTTCGACACCCTCGCGCTGCATGCCGGCGCCGTGCCCGATCCCGCGACCGGCGCGCGCGCCGTGCCGATCCACCTGACCACCTCGTTCGTCTTCGAGAGCTGCGAGCATGCAGCGTCGCTCTTCAATCTCGAGCGTTCGGGCCATGTCTACAGCCGCATCTCGAACCCGACCACGGCGGTGCTCGAGGAGCGCGTCGCAGCGCTCGAGGGCGGCACCGGCGCGATCGCCACGGCGAGCGGCCAGGCGGCGCTGCACCTCGCGGTCGCGACGATCGCCGGCGCCGGCTCGCACATCGTCGCGTCGAGCGCGCTCTACGGCGGCTCGCACAACCTGCTGCACTACACGCTCGCGCGCTTCGGCATCGAGACGACCTTCGTCCGGCCCGCCGACATCGACGCCTGGCGCGCGGCGGTCCGGCCAACGACGCGGCTCTTCCTCGGCGAGACGCTCGGCAATCCCGGGCTCGACGTGCTCGACATCCCGACCGTGTCAGCGCTCGCGCACGAGCACGGCGTGCCGCTGCTCGTCGACTCGACTTTCACCACGCCGTGGCTGATGAAGCCGTTCGTGCACGGTGCCGATCTCGTCTTCCACTCGGCGACCAAGTTCCTGTCCGGCCACGGCACGGTGGTCGGCGGCGTGCTCGTCGACAGCGGCGCCTTCGACTGGGAGCGCTCCGGCCGCTTTCCCGAACTGACCGAGCCCTATGCCGGCTTCCATGGCATGGTGTTCTCCGAGGAGAGCACGACCGGCGCGTTCCTGTTGCGCGCACGTCGCGAGGGTCTGCGCGACTTCGGTGCCTGCATGAGCCCGCACACCGCCTGGCTCGTCCTGCAGGGCATCGAGACGCTGCCGTTGCGGATGGCGAGGCATGTCGAGAACACGCGCAAGGTCGTCGACTTCCTCGTCGGGCACGCCATGGTCGCCGGCGTCGGCTACCCGGAGCTCGACAGCCATCCGAGCCACGCGCTCGCCCGCCGGCTGCTGCCGCGCGGCTGTGGCTCGGTCTTCAGTTTCGACCTGCGCGGTTCGCGCCGTCAGGGGCAGGCGTTCATCGAGGCGCTCGGCGTGTTCTCGCATCTCGCCAACGTCGGCGACTGCCGGTCGCTCGTCATCCACCCGGCATCGACGACGCATTTCCGCATGGACAACGCGGCGCTCGCGCAGGCCGGCATCGGCCCGGGCACGATCCGGCTCTCGATCGGCCTCGAGGACGCCGACGACCTGATCGACGATCTGAAGCGGGCGTTGAAGGCGGCCGAGAAGGCCGCTGCCTGATGGACCTGCGGCTCGAGCGCAGCGAGGGGCAGGCCTACGCCTACACCGGCGGCAAGACGTTCGACCCGACGCTGCCGTGCATGGTGTTCGTCCACGGCGCGCTGCACGACCACAGCGTCTGGACGCTGCTCGCGCGGTACTTCGCTCACCATGGCCACGGCGTGCTCGCCGTCGACTTGCCCGGCCACGGCCGCAGCCACGGACCGCCGCTGCCGGACGTCGAGGCGAACGCCGACTGGCTGCTGGCGGTGCTCGACGCCGCCGCGGTCGACTCGGCGACGCTCGTCGGCCACAGCATGGGATCGCTCGTCGCGCTCGAGGCCGCGGCGCGCGCGGCCGCGCGAGTGCGGCGGCTCGTGATGATCGGCACCGCCGACCCGATGCGCGTGTCGCCGGCACTGCTCGATCTGGCGGAAAGCGATCCGCTCGCGGCGATCGACCGCGTCAACGCGTTCTCGCATTCCGGCGTGGCGGCGAAGCCCTCCTACCCCGGCCCGGGCCACTGGCTCGCCGGCGGCAACCGCGCGTTGATGCGACGCATCCAGGCCGGCCAGACGCGATGCAACTTGTTTCGAAACGACTTCGGCGTCTGCGATGCTTATGTCGGCGCGGCGCGCGCTGCCGCGCGCGTGCAGTGCCCGACAGACGTCGTCGTCGGCGCCCACGACCGCATGACCGCGCCGGCGCAGGCGATGCGGCTCGCGGGGCTGCTCCGCGCACGCGTCCACACGCTCGCCACCGGTCATGCCGTCATGACCGAGGCGCCCGACGCTCTTCTCGCCTGCTTGCGCGAAACGGCCGAATGAGCCACGCTTCCACGATGCCCGGTCGTCTCCGCAGGACGCCCGATCGTCTTCAACCGCCAGAGACACGATGGCCTCGACCGCAGACGTCCGCTCGCCGCACGAAGAGCACCTGATCGACGCGATCGGCCTGCCGATCGCCCGCTGGACCGCCGACGGCCGCCTCGTGTTTTGCAACGAGGCGTATCTGCGCTGGGCCGATCTGCCGCGCGAAGCGCTGATCGGCCGGACGCTGCGCGACATCCACGGCGAGGCCGCTTGGCAGGCGGGCGAAACGGCGTTCTCGATGGCCTTCACCGGCGCGACGCTCAGCTACCAGTGGCGGCTCTCGCACGGGCCCGAGGCCGGCCGCTGGGCGCGCATCCAGTTGTTGCCCGACGTCGACGCTCGCGGCCAGACCGAGGCCGTGTTCACCGTCGCGAGCGACATCCACGACGACGTGATGGCGCGCGAGGCGCTCTCGGCTGCGCGCATGCGGCTCGCACGCTTCACGGAGAACATCCCCTACCCGCTCAATTACGTCGATCGCAACTTCGTGCTGCGCTTCGTCAACAAGGCCTACACCGACGCGGCGCTCGAGCCGGCGAAGCACCTGCTCGGCCGTCACGTCGGCCTGGCGCTCGGCGCCGAAAGCTGGGGCGAACAGGAGCCGTACTTCCAGCGCGCGTTGAACGGCGAATCGGTGCAGTTCACCCGCCTCGTGTCGTCGGGCGACGAAGCGCAGCGCTGGATGCGGACCAGCTACGTGCCCGACGCCGGCGAGAAGGACCTGGTCATGGGCGTCTACACCGTCACCGTCGACGTGCACGAACTGACGGTGACGCAGGAAAAGCTCAAGCGCCGCGTCGAACGCGACGCACTGACCGACGTCCTGAGCCGCCGCACGATCATGGACCGCATCGAGTCGACGCTCATCGACGCGCGCGTCCACACGGTGGCGCTGTTTTTCATCGACCTCGACGGCTTCAAGGCGGTCAACGACCAGCACGGTCACCACCAGGGCGATGCCTTGCTCGTCGCGGTCGGCGCGGCGCTGCAGAACGCGGTGCGCTCGGAAGACGCGGTCGGCCGCTTCGGCGGCGACGAGTTCCTGGTGCTGGCGCCGGTGCGCGACGTCAGGGGCGCCGCGACGCTCGCGCTGCACCTGCTCTCGGCGGTGCGCCTGGCCGCCGATGCGTCGCCGAAGCTGAGCGGCGTCAGCGCCAGCATCGGATATTCGCTCGCGCCGCTCGACGCGTCGAACCCGCTCGCGCTGCTGCAACTCGCCGACGACGCGATGTATGCGGCCAAGCGCGCCGGCAAGGACCAGGTCGTCCACTGCGGCTCGATCGGCTTCGACGAAACGCGCTAGACCGGGCGGCGGGCAGCGCTCGACCCGCGACGCGGCGACGCCTGCGAAGCAAGAGGGCCCGAGCAGGTTGCACGGCGGGCAGGGCGCGCACTTGCTGGCATCATCCGTCGATGTCCGCTTCTCTTCGCTCGCTGCCCGCTCCGGTCGCCTGGACCCGTGCTGTCTCCGTGGCCAGCGTCGGCGCGCTGGTCGCGCTCGGCGTCGCCTGGGAACTCTGGCTCGCTCCGACCGGTCGCGGCACGCTCGCGGTCAAGGTCTTGCCCCTGCTCTTTCCGCTGCCCGGCCTCTTGCGGAACCGGATGTACACCTACCGTTGGCTGAGCCTCATGGTCTGGTTCTATTTCGCCGAGGGCGTCGTGCGCGCGACCAGCGACCGCGGCCTCGGCGCGACGCTCGCGATCGTCGAAATACTGCTCTGCCTGCTGCTGTTCGCGGCCTGTTCCGCACACGTGCGCTGGCGGCTCCGCCATGCGCCCGACACGAAAGGATTGCCATGACCTCAGAGTCGCGGTCTGCGTTGATCGACGCACTGGTCGGCGCCCTCGGGCCGAGCCACGTGCTGGTCGACGGCGACCTGTCGAACTACGAGCTCGACTGGCGCAAGCGCTACCGCGGGAAGGCGCTCGCCGTCGTGCGGCCCGCGGACACGGCGGGCGTCGCAGCCGTCGTCGCGGCCTGCCGGGCGCATGGCGCCGCCATCGTGCCGCAGGGCGGCAACACCGGCCTCGTCGGCGGTTCGGTGCCCGACGCCAGCGGCTCGCAGGTGCTGCTGAGCCTCGCACGCATGAACCGCATCCGCGCCATCGATGCGCCGAACCTGACGATCACCGTCGACGCCGGCTGCGTGCTGCAGGTCGCGCAGGAAGCCGCCGCGGCACACGACCTGCTGCTGCCGCTGAGCCTCGCCGCCGAAGGCAGCTGCACGATCGGCGGCAACCTGGCGACGAATGCCGGCGGCACGCAGGTGCTGCGCTACGGCAACGCCCGCGAGCTGTGCCTCGGCCTCGAGGTCGTCGGCGCCGACGGCGCGGTCTGGGACGGCCTGACCGGCCTGCGCAAGGACAACACCGGCTACGACCTGCGCGACCTTTTCATCGGCAGCGAGGGCACGCTCGGCATCATCACCGCAGCCACCTTGAAGCTCTATCCACGGCCGGCGGCGCGCACGACCGCCCTCGCATCGGCCGCGAGTCTCGAAGCCGCGGTCGGACTGCTGCAGCTCGCGCAGGCGCGGCTCGGCGCGGCGTTGACCGGCTTCGAGGCGATGGAACGCTACGCGCTCCAGCTCGTTCGCCAGCATTTCCCGGCCCTGCCGCAGCCGCTCGCGCCCGCGCCGTGGACAGTCTTGCTCGAGCAGTCGGACAGCGAAAGCGAAGAGCACGCCCGCCAGGCGTTCGAGTCGCTTCTCGAGACGGCGCTCGAACGCGGTCTGATCGACGACGCCGCGGTGGCCGCGAGCCTCGAGCAGTCGAGCGCGCTCTGGCACCTCCGCGAGTCGATCCCGCTCGCGCAAAGCCAGGAGGGCCCGAATATCAAGCACGACATCGCCCTGCCCGCATCGGCGCTGACCACCTTCGTGCGAACGACCGACGCGGCGCTGCTGCAGGCGTACCCAGGCATCCGCCTCGTCAACTTCGGGCACCTCGGCGACGGCAATCTCCACTACAACGTCCAGGCGCCGCTGGGCACCGACGCCGCGGCGTTCCTCGCCGACCACGAGACGTCGATCAACCGGATCGTCTACGACGCGGTGGACGCGCACCGTGGCTCGATCTCGGCCGAGCACGGCATCGGCGTGCTCAAGCGCGAAGATCTCCGCGAGCGCAAGTCGCCGGTCGCGCTGCAGATGATGCGGGCGATCAAGCAGGCGCTCGATCCGCAGGCGATCCTCAATCCGGGGCGGCTGCTCTGAGGTCTGCGCCGGTCGACTCCCGTCGGACGCTGCGGTCGGGCCCGACGCACGTGCGGCGGGGGGGCATCACCTGGGGAACGATTCGGGCTGCCGACCTGCGCCAGGCGCGTCGTCGGCCTGAACGAACGCGGACGCCGGCCCCGCAGCAGAGTCCGGCGCGCCACTGCGCCGGGCACAGGCCCGCCGGCGCGTCGCTGCGTCAGTGCACCGTGCCCTTGAGCGCGTCGGGCAACACGATCGGCACGACCTCGATTCCCTCGTCGCGGAGCGAGGCGACCTCGTCGCCCGAGGCCTGGCCGCGGATGCTGCGCGCCTCGGCCTCGCCGTGGTGAATGCGCCGCGCCTCGCCGGCAAAGCGATCGCCGACGTCCTCGGTCGTCGCGACGAGTCGGCGCAGCGCCTGCAGCCACTGCGCTTGCCCCCGGCTGCGCGCGGCATCGTCGACGCGATCGGACGCGACCGGCCCAGCGGGCGCGGGCGCGTCGGACTTGGTCCGGTTCAGCCGCGGCGCGCTCGGCAGACGCGTCACGTCGGCGCTGTTGCACATCGGGCAGGTCACGAGCCGGCGCTCGGACTGTGACTGGTAGTCGGCTTCCGACGCGAACCAGCCTTCGAAGCGGTGCGCCTCTGCGCAGCGCAGATCGAGCACTTTCATGCAGCGGGCAGCGTCGGCTCGACGCCGACCTGCGCCTGCCAGGTCAGCGGCCAGCGGTCGGCGCGCCACTCTCTCAGCCATGACATGCCGATCAGCGTCTTCGCATCGGTCAGCTCACCGCGGCGCGCGAGCATGTCGAGCTCGTCGGAGCCGAGCGTGACGACATCGACAAACTCGCCCTCGTCGGGCCGAGGCGCGCCGGCGACGAGGCCGCGGGCGAACCAGATCTCGATGCCCTCGTCGGAGTAGGCGATCGCGTTGTGCAGAACGCCGCCGCGCGCCCACTCGGTGGCGGTGTAGCCGGTCTCCTCGGCCAACTCGCGGCGCGCGCAATGCAGCGGCAGCTCGCCACTGTCGAGCTTGCCTGCAGGAAATTCGAGGAAGACACGCGCCAGCGGGTGACGCCACTGGCGCACGAGCACGAGCCGGCCGTCGTCGAGCAGCGGCACGACCATCGCGGCGCCGGGGTGGACGATGTATTCGCGGTGCGCGCTGGCGCCGTCGGGCAGCCGGACCTCGTCACGACGCACGTCGAGGAAGTCGCCCCGGTAGATCGGTTCGGACCCCACCGTCGTTTCGCGGAGATGGGCGTCGGTGTCGGAAGCGGAAGAAGCGGTCATCGTCTGTCCGTCAGCTGTTGCGTCGAAGATATCGCCAAACGAAGCCGGGAAACGCGAGGGTCACGAACAGGAAGCCGAAGGCTGCGTAGAACTCCCAGCGTTGCGGCTGGATCTGACCGATGCGCGCCTCGAGCGCGAGACCGGCGCCGAGCGCGAGCGCGCATGTCACCAGCAATTCGGCCGCTCGCCAGCCGAGCGACTTGCGTCGCAGGGTCGGGCCGACCGCCAGGATGCGGTCGTTCGCGAAGGGCAGGTTCGCGAGGACCGCGGTGAGCACGATGACGAGCCAGGCTGCAGCCGCCGAGTTCACCGGGCTGCCGTCAGGTCCCGAGCGCGCTGACGATCGCGCTCGCACACGCCGCCATCAGGCCGCCGGGCAGGATGCCGAACAGCAGCACGGCCGCGCCGTTCAACGACAGCAGCGTCCGGACCTCGCCGGTGCTCGCGACGACGCGGTCGTCCGCAGGCTCGTCGAACCACATGACCTTGATGACGCGCAGGTAGTAGAACGCGCCGACCAGCGACAGCACCACGGCGACGACGGCGAGCACGACGAGCCCGGTGACGTTGGTCGAGACGAGCGCCTGCAACACCGCGAGCTTGGCGTAGAAGCCGACCGTCGGCGGCAGGCCCGCGAGCGACAGCATGAAGACGGTCATCACGCCGGCGAACCACGGGTTGCGCTTCGCGAGGCCGGCCAGGTCGGCGACGTGCTCCGACTCGAAACCCTGGCGCGACAGCAGCATGATCAGGCCGAAACTGCCGAGCGTGGTCATCACGTACGCGACCATGTAGAACATCGACGAGCTGTAGGCGTTGCCCGCCGACATCGTGTTCCCGTTGACGACGCCCGAACACAGGCCGAGCAGCATGAAGCCCATCTGCGCGATGCTCGAGTAGGCGAGCAGCCGCTTGAGGTTGGTCTGCGCGATCGCGACGATGTTGCCGAGCGCCATCGACGCGACCGACATGACGACGAGCATCTGCTGCCAGTCGACCGCGAGGCCGAGCAGGCCCTCGACGAGAAGGCGGATCAGAATCGCGAAGGCGGCGAGCTTCGGCGCCGCGCCGATGAGCAGCGTGACGGCGGTCGGCGCGCCGGTGTAGACGTCGGGGATCCACATGTGGAACGGCACGGCGCCGAGCTTGAACGCCAGGCCGGAGACGATGAAGACCAGGCTCAGCAGCAGCACCGGGCGGTTCGGGCTACCGGTGCCGACGACGCGGAAGACTTCGCCGATGTCGAGCGAGCCGGTGGCGCCGTAGAGCATCGAAAGACCGTACAGCAGGAAGCCGCTCGCGAGCGCCGACAGCACGAAGTACTTCATGGCGGCCTCGGTGGCGTCGGCATGATCGCGGCGAACCGCGACGAGCGCGATCAGGCTCAGCGTCATCAGCTCGAGACCGAGGTAGACGACGAGGAGGTTGTTCGCCGCATTCATCACGCCGATGCCGAGCAGCGAGAAGAGGCTGAGCGTGAACAGCTCGCCCTTGAGCATCTCGCGCGATGCCGCGTACGGCCGCGCGTAGGCGAGCGACACCATCACCGCGATCGTCGCGAAGAGGCTCAGCAGGCTGCCCATCTCGTCGGCGACGACCATGCGCTGCATCGCGTAGCGCGTCTTGCCATCGTCGAACGCGACGAGGTGCAGCAGCGCGACGACCGCGAGCGACGCCTGTGTCAGCAGGTACGTCGGCAGCCTCGTCGGATGGGTGACCCAAAGGTCGACCATCGCGACGACGCACGCCATCACCAGCAGCACGATCTCGGGCCGGACGGCGACCCAGTTCATCACGTCGAGCTCGTTCATGTGAGGTTCAGCTTCCCAACTTGCTGACCGCCGCGTGGCGCAGCAGTTCGGCGACCGACACGTTCATCGCGTCGGTGAAGGGCTTCGGATAAAGGCCCATGGCGAGGACCGCCGCAGCGAGCACCGCGAGCATCGCGAACTCGCGCGCGTCGAGGTCGACGAGCTCCTTGACATGGTGGTTGGCGATCGGCCCGAAGTAGACGCGCTTGACCATCCAGAGCGTGTAGGCGGCGCCGAAGATGAGCGTCGTGGCGGCGATGAAGCCGAGCCAGAAGTTCGACTTGACCGCACCGAGGATCACCATCCATTCACCGACGAAGCCGGCAGTGCCCGGCAGGCCGCAGTTGGCCATCGCGAACAGCACGGCGAAGGCGACGAACTTCGGCATGGTGTTGGCGACGCCGCCATAGGCCGAGATCTCGCGCGAATGCACCCGGTCGTACAGGACGCCGATGCAGAGGAACATCGCGCCGGAGACGAAGCCGTGCGAGATCATCTGGACGATGCCGCCCGACGTTCCGAGCTCGTTGAAGAGGAAGAAGCCGAGCGTCACGAAGCCCATGTGAGAGATCGACGAATACGCGACCAGCTTCTTCATGTCCTGCTGCACCAGCGCGACGAAGCCGATGTAGACGACCGCGACGAGCGAGAGCGCGATCATGAACCACGCCCACTCGTGGCAGGCGTCGGGCGTGATCGGCAGCGAGAAGCGGACGAAGCCGTAGCAACCGAGCTTCAGCATGATCGCCGCCAGCACGACCGAGCCGCCGGTCGGTGCCTCGACGTGAGCATCGGGCAGCCAGGTGTGCACCGGCCACATCGGTACCTTGACCGCGAAGGCGAGGAAGAACGCGAAGAAGAGCAACGTCTGCGCCGTGCCGCCGAGCGGAAGCCGGTGCCAGGCGAGGATGTCGAAGCTGCCGCCCGACTTGTAGTAGAGGTAGATCAGCGCGACCAGCATCAGGAGCGAGCCGGCGAGGGTGTAGAGGAAGAACTTGAACGCCGCGTAGACCCGGCGCGGGCCGCCCCAGACGCCGATGATCAAGTACATCGGGATCAGCGTCGCTTCGAAGAAGACGTAGAAGAGCAAGCCGTCGGTCGCCGCGAAGACGCCGATCATCAGGCCCGAAAGGATCAGGAAGGCGCCGAGATACTGGTTCGCACGCACCGTCACGACCTCCCAGGCCGCGACGACGACGATGACCGTGATGAACGCGGTCAGCGGAACGAACCACATCGACAGACCGTCCACGCCGAGCGCATAGTGGACGTTGAATCG
The DNA here is from genome assembly GCA_964249855.1 of uncultured Rhizobacter sp. Classification (GTDB taxonomy): domain Bacteria; phylum Pseudomonadota; class Gammaproteobacteria; order Burkholderiales; family Burkholderiaceae_C; genus LMDS01. The sequence goes on from CAXUDL010000048.1 coordinate 26,593, forward strand.
TTCGATCCATCCGAAGCGTTCGGTGAACTGCATCGCCGCGGTGGTGCGATCGAAGCTCGTGACGAGCGGCAAGGTGACGACGAGACTGGCGACCGAGCCGACGAGCGCGATCCAGCGGCACATCGCGGCGCGCGCGTCGCCGCCGAGCGCGAGCAGCACGCCGCCGACGACGATCGGCAGCCAGATCGCGAGACTCAACAAACCCATTGCGTTCTTTCTTGTTCTCGGATGCCGGCAGCGGTCAGCTCGACGAGCCGAGCCAGGCCACGAGCGGACGCCACCAGAGCATCCAGGTCATGAGCCCGATCACGCCCATGATCATGAAGAGCGCGTACCAGTAGAGATAGCCGCTCTGCAGGCGACGCCCGACGAGGGCGAGGCCGCCCATGGCGTTCGCGGAGCCGTTGATCGCGCCGTCGATGATCGCTTCGTCGCCGCCTTTCCAGAGACCGCGCCCGGCGCCCCGCGCCAGTCGCGCGATGAAGTTCTCGTTGAACCAGTCGAGGTAGTACTTGTTATCCAGCAGACGATAGACACCACCGAAGCGCGCCTTGATCGCGGTCGGGATGTCGGGGCGAACCATGTAGAAGAGGTAGGCCAGCGCGACGCCCGCGATCGCCAGCCAGAGCGGCAGCGAACTCACCGCGTGCACGCCCATCGCGGCGGCGCCGTGGAATTGGCTGGCGAGCTCCTCCATTGCCGGATGCTTCTCGGCATCGATCACGATCGCGTCCTTGAAGAAGTCGCCATACAGCATCGGACCGATCGTCATGTAGCCGATCACGACCGACGGAATGGCGAGCGCGACGAGAGGCACGGTCACGACCCAGGGCGACTCGTGCGGAACGTGCCGCTCGTCGCTGCTGTGGTGGCCGTGTCCATGGCCCTCGTCAAGCGCTTCTTCCTCGCTGCCGTGCGCGTGGTCGTGCGAGGCGTCGGGCGGGAACGGCTTGTGGCGGAAGTTCTCCTTGCCGTGGAAGACGAGGAAGTACATGCGGAACGAGTAGAACGCGGTCACGAAGACGCCCGCGGCGACCGAGAAATACGCGAAGCCCGAACCCCAGAGATGGCTCTCGGCCACCGCCTCGATGATGCTGTCCTTCGAGTAGTAGCCCGAGAAGAACGGCGTGCCGATCAGCGCCAGCGAGCCGATCAGCGAGGTCAGCCATGTGATCTTCATGTACTTCCGGAGCCCGCCCATGTTGCGGATGTCCTGGTCGTGGTGCATGCCGATGATCACCGAGCCGGCGCCGAGGAAGAGCAGCGCCTTGAAGAACGCATGCGTCATCAGATGGAACACGGCGACCGAGTACGCCGAAGCGCCGAGCGCGACGGTCATGTAGCCGAGCTGGCTCAGCGTCGAATACGCGACGACGCGCTTGATGTCGTTCTGGATGATTCCGAGGAAGCCCATGAAGAGCGCCGTGATCGCGCCGATCGTCATCACGACGCTGAGCGCGGTGTCCGACAGTTCGAACAGCGGCGACATGCGCGCGACCATGAAGATGCCGGCGGTCACCATCGTCGCCGCGTGGATCAGCGCGGAGATCGGCGTCGGGCCTTCCATCGAGTCGGGCAGCCAGACGTGCAGCGGGAACTGCGCGCTCTTGCCCATCGCGCCGATGAAGAGGCAGATGCAGGTCACCGTGATCAGCATCCAGCTCGTGCCGGGGAACGTGATCGCGGCGAGCTCGCGGCTTTTCGCGAAGGTCTCGCCGTAGTCGAGCGTGCCGGCGTAGGCGACGACGAGGCCGATGCCGAGAATGAAGCCGAAGTCGCCGACCCGGTTGACGAGGAAGGCCTTCATGTTCGCGAAGATGGCGCTCGGCCGCGTGAACCAGAAGCCGATCAGCAGGTATGACACGAGGCCGACCGCCTCCCAGCCGAAGAAGAGCTGGAGGAAGTTGTTGCTCATCACGAGCATCAGCATCGAGAACGTGAAGAGCGAGATGTAGCTGAAGAAGCGCTGATAGCCCGGGTCTTCCTCCATGTAGCCGATGGTGTAGACGTGGACCATCAGCGAGACGAAGGTGACGACGCACATCATCATCGCGGTGAGGCCGTCGACGAGGAAGCCGATCTCCATCTTGAGACCACCGACGGTCATCCATTCGTAGACGGTCGCGTTGAAGCGGGCGCCGTCGACGACGACCGAGTAGAGCGTCGTCGCCGACAGCACGAAGGCGATCGCGACGCCGAGGATCGTCACCGTGTGGGCGCCGGCGCGGCCGATCGCCTTGCCGAACAGACCGGCGGCGACGGCGCCCGCGAGCGGCGCCAGGGGAACGACGAGCAGGAGGTGTTGCGAGAGGGTTGCCGCCATGGTCGTTCCGGTCAGCCTTTCAAGGCGTCGAGCTCGTCGACGTTGATCGACGCGCGGTTGCGGAACAGCACGACGAGGATCGCCAGGCCGATCGCCGATTCGGCAGCCGCGACCGTCAGGATGAAGAACACGAACACCTGTCCGCCCATGCGGTCGGACTCGATCGGCAGATAGTGCGAGAACGCGACGAAATTGAGGTTGACCGCGAGCAGCATCAGCTCGATCGCCATCAGCAGCACGATCAGGTTCCTGCGGTTGAGGAAGATGCCGACCACCGACATCGCGAACAGGATCGCGCCGAGCGCGAGGTAGTGGCCGAGCGTGACGGCACCGATCATCGCTTGTCTCCCGCGGGCGCCGGTGCCTGTGCGGCCACGGCGGCGGCCGGCTCCGGCGGCGCCTCGACGACCGGCTTCATCTTGACGAGCCGCATCCGGTCGGCCGCGCGCGCCTTCACCTGCTCCGACGGATCCTGGTACTTGGAATCCTTGCGCTGCCGCAGCGTCAACGCGATGGCCGCGATGATCGCGACGAGCAGCAGCACGGCTGCGACCTGCAGCGGATACAGGTACCTGGTGTAGAGCTCGATGCCGAGCAGCTTGGTGTTGCCCGCCTTCAGCGCGGCAGCGTCGGCGATGGGCGCGTCCAGCACGTTGAAGCCGGGCAGCAGCACGGCCGCCATCTCGAGCGCGATCACCACGCCGACGAGCGCCGCGACGGGGAAATGCGTCCAGAAGCCCTCGCGCAGCGCCTCGGAGCCGACGTCGAGCATCATCACGACGAACAGGAACAGCACCATGACCGCGCCGACATAGACGAGCACGAGCACGATCGCGAGGAATTCGGCGCGCAGCAGCATCCAGACGCACGCGGCATTGAAGAACGCGAGCACGAGAAAGAGCGCGGCATAGACAGGGCTGCGCGCGGTGATCACCCGGAACGAGGCGAACAGCAGCACGGCCGAGAAGATGTAGAAGAGCGCGGTGTTCATGTCGGTGTCGTTCTTGTCGCGGTCGGCCCGACGGCGCACATCGACGGGATCGCCGGCTCGACGGCGATCGGGCGAAAGTCGGCGATCTTCAACGGTACTTCGCGTCGGCTTCCTTGGCCTTGGCGATCTCGCCCTCGTAGCGGTCGCCGATCGCGAGCAGCATGTCCTTGGTGAAGTAGAGGTCGCCGCGCTTCTCGCCGTGGTACTCGAGCGTCTGCGTCTCGACGATCGAGTCGACCGGGCAGCTCTCTTCGCAAAAGCCGCAGAAGATGCATTTGGTCAAATCGATGTCGTAGCGCGTGGTGCGGCGGGTACCGTCGTCGCGCACGTCCGACTCGATCGTGATCGCGAGCGCCGGGCAAACGGCCTCGCACAGCTTGCAGGCGATGCAGCGCTCTTCGCCGTTCTCGTAGCGGCGCAGCGCGTGCAGGCCGCGGAAGCGCGGACTGAGCGGCGTCTTCTCCTCCGGAAACTGCACGGTGATCTTGCGCGACAGAAAGTGTCGGCCAGTCAGCGCCATGCCCTTCAAGAGCTCGCCGAGCAGGAAGGTGGAAAAGAAGTTCTTGACGGGTGATGCAGTGGTGGCCATGAATGCGCCCCTTGTCTTTGGATGACGTTCGTCCCGCGTGCTCAGGGCCAGATGTTCCACGGCGACTGGATCCACAGGCCGACGACCAGCAGCCAGACGAGCGTCAGCGGAATGAAGATCTTCCAGCCGAGCCGCATGATCTGGTCGTAGCGGAAGCGCGGAAAGCTCGCGCGCACCCAGAGGAAGACGGTGACGACGCAGAAGGTCTTGCCGAACAGCCAGAACCAGTTCCAGAACCAGCCGGTCTGGACGATCCAGTCGGGCGTCGACGCGCCGAACAGCGAGAACGAGAACGGCGCCTGCCAGCCGCCGAGGAACAGGATCACCGAGATCGCGGAGATCAGGATCATGTTCGCGTATTCGGCGAGGAAGAACATCGCGAACGACATGCCCGAGTACTCGACCATGTGCCCGGCGACGATCTCGGATTCGCCCTCGACGACGTCGAACGGATGGCGGTTGGTCTCGGCCACGCCCGACACGAAGTACA
>CAXUDL010000049.1:0-11531 GCA_964249855.1 uncultured Rhizobacter sp.
ACGGCGGCGCGATCGCGCTCGGCCATCCGCTCGGCGCGTCGGGCACCAAGCTGATGACGACGCTCGTGCATGCGCTGCGTGCCAGCGGCGGCCGCTACGGCCTGCAGACGATGTGCGAGGGCGGCGGCATGGCCAACGTGACGATCGTCGAGCGGCTCTGACTGCCCGCGCCCCTGGCGCCAGACCGCGAAGGACCCCTGCGATGTTCGGACTGATGCAAGACCGCCCGCTGCTCATCTCGTCGCTGATCGAGCACGCGGCGACGTTCCATCCGGCGACCGAGATCGTCTCGCGGCTGCCCGAGGGCGACCTGCACCGGACCGACTGGCGCGGCCTGCGCAGCGAAGCCAAGCGCGTCGCCAACGCCATGACGGCGCTCGGCATCCGGCACGGCGACCGGATCGGCACGCTCGCCTGGAATTCGTACCGCCACCTGTCGCTCTACTACGGCGTCTCGGGCGCCGGCGCGGTCCTGCACACCGTCAACCCGCGGCTGTTCCCGGAGCAGATCACCTACATCGTCGACCATGCCGAGGACCGCGTCCTGTTTTTCGACGCGTGCTTCCTGCCGCTCGTCGAGAAGCTCGCCCCGCGATTCGAGAAGGTCGAGCGCTTCGTCGCGATGACCGATCGCGCGCGCCTGCCGGCCAGCACGCTGCGCGACCTCTCGACCTGGGACGAACTGGTCGAGACGCAGAGCGACGCCTTCGACTGGCCCGACTTCGACGAGCGCACCGCGTCGTCGCTCTGCTACACGTCGGGGACGACCGGCAACCCGAAAGGCGTGCTCTATTCGCATCGCTCGACGATGCTCCATTCGCTGATGGACCTGGCGCCCGATGCCTTCGCGCTCAGCTCGGCCGAGACGATCCTGCTCGTCGTGCCGATGTTCCATGCGAACGCGTGGGGCACGCCCTACGCCGCCGCGATGGCCGGCTGCAAGCTGGTGCTGCCCGGCCAGCACCTCGACGGCAAGAGCATCTACGGGCTGATGCAGGACGAGAAGGTCACGACCTCGCAAGGCGTGCCGACCGTGTGGTTGCTGCTCTTCCAGTATCTCGACCAGCATCCGGAACTCGACCCCAGGGCGCTCGGCCTGAAGACGATCGGCATCGGCGGTGCGGCGGTCGCGCGTTCGATGCTCGAGCGCTTCGAGCGCGACTTCGGCGTCGAGGTCGTGCAAGGCTGGGGCATGACCGAGACGAGTCCGATCGGCGTCGTCAGCCGGCTGCTTCCCAAGCACGCGCAGCTCGACCCGGAGGCGCTGGTGCGCGTCAAGCTCAAGCAGGGCCGCGGCGTCTGGGGCGTGGAGCTGAAGATCCTCGACGCCGACGGCGAGCCGCTGCCGTGGGACGGCGTCGCCTTCGGCCACCTCCACGTGCGCGGGCCGTGGATCGCGAGCGGCTATTTCAAGGCCGAGGGCGGCGGCGTGCTCGACGCCGAGGGCTTCTTCCCGACCGGCGACGTCGCGACGATCGATCCGGACGGCTATCTGCAGCTCGTCGACCGTGCCAAGGACGTCATCAAGTCGGGCGGAGAGTGGATCTCGTCGATCGACCTCGAGAACGCGGCGATCTCGCATCCCGGCATCGCCGAGGCCGCGGTCGTCGCGGTCGCGCATCCGAAGTGGCAGGAGCGGCCGCTGCTCGTCGCCGTCAAGCGGCCCGGCTTCGACGTGAGCCGCGAAGCCGTGCTCGACCATCTCTCGACGCGCGTCGCCAAGTGGTGGCTGCCCGACGACGTCGTCTTCGTCGACGAGCTGCCGCACACCGCGACCGGCAAGTTGCTCAAGACCGAACTGCGCCGGCGCTTCCGCGAACATGCGCTGCCGACGCTGTGATGGCCGAGACGGCGCGGGCCGGCCCGCTCGCCGGCGTCAAGGTGCTCGAGCTGGCCGGTCTCGGGCCGGGGCCGTTCTGCGCGATGGTGCTCGCCGATCTCGGCGCCGACGTGCTGCGCATCACCCGCCCGGGGGTCGCGCTCGACCCGCGCGACATCACGACACGCAGCCGTCGCCAGCTCGGGCTCGACCTCCGCGCTGTTGAAGGCCGCGACGCCGCGCTCGCGCTCATCGGCGAGGCCGACCTGCTCGTCGAAGGCTTCCGTCCCGGCGTGATGGAGCGCCTCGGCCTCGGCCCCGAGCCCTGCCTCGCGGCCAACCCGACGCTCGTCTACGGCCGGATGACCGGCTGGGGCCAGCACGGGCCGCTCGCGCACGCCGCCGGCCACGACATCAACTACATCGCGATCAGCGGCGCGCTGCACGCGATCGGCCGCGCCGGCGAGGCGCCGGTGCCGCCGCTCAACTACGTCGGCGACTTCGGTGGCGGCGGCATGCTGCTCGCGGTCGGCCTGCTCGCCGCGCTGCACGAGGCCGGCCGCTCGGGCCGCGGCCAGGTGATCGACGCGGCGATGACCGACGGCACCGCCCTGCTGTCGGCCTTCATGTACGGCTTCAAGGCGAAGGGCGAATGGTCGAACCTGCGCGGCGAGAACATGCTCGACGGCGGCGCGCACTTCTACGACACCTACGCCTGCGCCGACGGCCGCCACGTCGCCGTCGGCGCGATCGAGCCGCAGTTCTACGCCGAGCTGCGCGAGCGCTGCGGCATCGACGACCCGCTCTTCGACGGTCAGATGGACACGGCGCGCTGGCCGCTCCTGAAGCTGCGTCTGGCCGACGTGTTCCGCACGCGGACCCGCGACGAATGGTGCCGCATCCTCGAAGGCACCGACGCCTGCGTCGCGCCGGTGCTCGACTGGGACGAGGCGCCGCGCCATCCGCACAACCGCGCCCGCGGCACGTTCGTCGCCGACGCCGAGGGCGGCTTCGTCGAACCGGCACCGGCGCCGCGGTTCTCGCGCACGCCGGCCGCGGCGCCCGAACGGCCGACCGCGGTCACGCTCGGCGAGGCGCTCGCCGCCTGGCACGTCGACCCGCAGCGATGCGTCTGACGCAGCCCATCCACAAGGGTCTGCGCGAGCGGCCCCGGGCACTCGCCGCGGTCTGCGGCGACGAGCGCATCGACCGCGCGACGCTCGCGGACCGCGTCGCGCGGTTCGCCGGAGTGCTGCGCGAGGCCGGCGTCGCGCCGGGCGACCGGGTCGGGTTGCTGATGCTCAACGGCATCCGCTACCTCGAGGCGTACTTCGGCACCTGGTGGGCCGGCGGCGTCGTCAATCCGGTCAACGTCCGCTGGAGCGCGGCCGAGGTCGCGTACTCGCTCGACGACTGCGACACGCGCGTCCTGCTCGTCGACGACGCGTTCGTGCCGATGGTCGCGGCGCTGCGCACGTCGTCGACGTCGCTCGCGACCGTCGTCTACTGCGGCGGCGGCCCCCTGCCCGCCGGCATGCTCGACGGCGGAGCGCTGGTCGCGGCCACCGAGCCCGTTCCCGACGCCGACCGCGGCGGCGACGACCTCGCCGCCGTCATGTACACCGGCGGCACGACCGGCCGGCCGAAGGGCGTGATGCTGAGCCATGCCAACCTCTACCTCAACGCGCTGAGCGGCGCCGCGGGCCTGCCGCGGCACGCGGTCGAGACCGGCCTCGTCGTCACGCCGCTCTTCCACATCGCCGGCTGCGGCCTGATGCTCATCATGATGCTGCGCCAGGTGCCGCAGGTCATCGTGCCGGTGTTCGACGAGCTGAAGATCCTCGCCGCCGTCGCCGAGCATCGCGCCAACGAGGTCTTCCTCGTGCCGACGATGATCAAGCGGCTGATCGAGCACCCGCGCTTCGCCGACTTCGACCTGTCGAGCCTGAAGCTCGTGCTGTACGGCGCCGCGCCGATCGACGCCGCGCTGCTCGACCGCGCGATGGCCGCGCTGCCGTCGGCCGACTTCGCGCAGGCCTACGGCATGACCGAGCTGTCGCCGACGGTGATCCTGATGGGCTTCGCCGAGCACCGCCCCGGGCCGGACCGCGAGCGCCTGCTGCGGGCCGCGGGCCGGCCGGTGCCGATCGCCGAGGTGCGCGTCGTCGACCGCGACGACCGCGAACTGCCGCCCGGCCACGTCGGCGAGATCGTCGCCCGCGGGCCGATGGTCATGCTGGGCTACTGGAACCGCCCGGCCGAGACCGCCGAGGCGTTGCGCGGCGGCTGGATGCACACCGGCGACCTGGGCCGCTTCGACGAGAACGGCTACCTCTACGTCGTCGACCGGCAGAAGGACATGATCGTCTCCGGCGGCGAGAACGTCTACTCGGCCGAGGTCGAGAACGCGCTCGCGCAGCTGCCCGACATCTCGATGAGCGCCGTGATCGGCGTGCCCGACGACACCTGGGGCGAGCGCGTGCACGCCGTCGTCGTGCTGCGTGCGCCGGGCTCGATCGACGAGGCCGGCGTGCTCGCGCACTGCCACCGCCTGATCGCCGGCTACAAGTGCCCGCGCAGCGTCGAATTCCGTAGCGAGCTGCCGATCTCGGCCGCCGGCAAGCTGCAGAAGTTCGAGCTGCGCGAACCGTACTGGGCCGGCAAGAGCCGGCGTGTCAACTAGAACTATGGCGGCAAAAATCATGGCCCGCGTTGGGCCTGCGAGGGGCGGAGACAAGGCGCAAAGCGCTGCACTGGGTCTCTTCCCCCGTGCGAGCCTTGCAACGCCGTATCCGCTCCCTTGCAGGCCCGGCCCTTCCGGCCGAGGCGAGTCAGGTCGCGAGACGAGGCGCCGGCGCGGCGGTGTGGTACCCCCACACGACGAGCAGGCAACGACGGACCGGGCCCTGACCCGCCTCGGCGCGGGCCATGATTTCCACCGCCCACACTCCCAGGTCGTCCCACCATGCCCCTGAATCTCGCCCGCTCCTGGTCCGACCCCGATCTCGAACAGTTCCGCGCGTCGGCGGTTCGCTTCATCGAGAGCGTCGTCGAACCCGACGACGAGGCGTCGCGAAAGCGCGGCCACGTCGGCCACGCCGTCTGGCGCCACGCCGGCGAACTCGGCTTCCTCTGCGCCGACATCCCAGAGGGCAACGGCGGCGGCGGCGGCGACTTTCGCCACGAGGCGGTGATCATCGAGGAGATGGCGCGGCGCGGCCTGACGGGCATGAGCACGTCGGTGCACGCGATCGTCGCGCACTACTTCCTGAACCACGGCACCGAGGCGCAGCGCCGCGCGTTCCTGCCGCGGATGTGCCGCGGCGAGCTCGTCGGCGCGATCGCGATGACCGAGCCCGGCGCCGGCTCCGACCTGCAGGGCGTGCGCACGCGCGCCGAACGCCGCGGCGACGTCTACGTCGTCAACGGCTCGAAGACCTTCATCACCAACGGCTTCCTCGCGGGCGTCGTGCTCGTGGTCTGCAAGACCGACCCGTCGCAGGGCGCGCGCGGCACGTCGATCCTGATCGTCGAGACCAAGGACCGGCCGGGCTTTCGCGTCGGCCGGGTGCTCGACAAGATCGGCCTGAAGGCGCAGGACACGTCCGAGCTCTTCTTCGACGACGTCGAGGTGCCCGCCGCGAACCTGCTCGGCGGCGAGGAGGGCAAGGGCTTCTTCCAGCTGATGGGCGACCTGCCGTACGAGCGGCTGATCATCGGCGTCGCCGGCGTCGCGGCGATGGAGGGTGCGTTCGCGACGACGCTCGCCTACGTCCGCGACCGCACCGCCTTCGGCCGGCCGATCGCCGACATGCAGAACACCAAGTTCAAGCTCGCCGAGGTCGCGACGCAGATCACCGTCGGCCGCGCCTTCGTCGACCGCTGCGTCGAGCAGCTCGTCGCCGGCACGCTCGACACCGCGACGGCGTCGATGGCCAAGCTCTGGGTCTCCGAGACGCAGGGCCGCGTCATCGACGAGCTGCTGCAGCTCCACGGCGGCTACGGCTTCATGACCGAGTACCGCATCGCCCGGATGTACACCGACGCGCGGGTGCAGCGGATCTACGGCGGCACGAACGAGATCATGAAGGAAGTGATCTCGCGGGCGTTGTGAGCGGACGAGCCGCGTGCGGCTCGTGTGCGCCCGCGGAACGCGCGCGTGACGCGGGCTCGCCCGGCGGGCGAGGCCGCCCAGGCGAGGGAGGCCCGGGCCGCGCGGCGAACGGTCGCCGTCGCGCGTTCGACGGCCCCGCGGGGCGGCTCGCCCCGTGCCGACCACCCTCGCGCCGCGGCGCGACGACGCGCCGTCGGCCGCGCAGGGGCGGTCGTGTCGGGCGACCCTGCCTCGCGCCGCAGGCGCGACGACGGGCTGTCGGCTTCACGGAGGCGGTCGTCCGGCGGCCGTGGCAACATCGGTCGACGCCGCAGCCACCGGGCCCTGCCATGACCGTTCCCTCGTCGAACCGACGCCTCGCCCTGATCGGCCCGGCCCTGGCGTTGCTCGTCGCCGCCTGCAGCGCGCCGACCCCGACGCCCGCGCCCGTTCCGACACCGACGCCGCTGTCGTCCGACCGCATCGATTCGATCGTCGACAGCCCCGACCGCGCTTCCGCCGACCGTGCGCTCGACGCGCGCCGCAAGCCGCGCGAGCTGCTCGCGTTCATCGGCGTGCGTCCCGGCATCACCGCGCTCGACCTGAGCGCCGGCGGCGGCTACACGACCGAACTGCTGGCGCGCGCGATCGGGCCCGGCGGCATGGTCTACGGCCAGAGCCCGCCGCGCGATCCGAACCGCGCGGCGCCGGCCGCGCCGGAAGGCGGCGCCACGCCGGCGCCGGCGGCCTCGGCACCGCCGGCTGCGCCGCGGCTGTCGGCCACCGCGCTCGCCGAGCGCACCCAGCGCCTGCGCCAGGCGGGCACGCCGGCGGCGCCGATCGTCCCGGTGCAGCAGCGCTTCGAAGACCCGGTGCCGGCCGCGGTGGCCGAGGCGCGCGTCGACCTCGTCACGATCGTCCTCGACTACCACGACCTCCCGCAGCTCGGCGTCGACCGCAGCCGGATGAACCAGGCGGTGTTCCGCGCGCTGCGGCCCGGCGGCGTCTACGTCGTCGTCGACCACGCCGGCCGGCCGGGCACCGGCGTCTCCGAATCGGGCACGCTGCACCGCATCGACGAGGCGTTCCTGCGCGACGAGGTCGAGGCCGCGGGCTTTCGCCTGGCATCGGAAGCCGCCTTCCTGCGCAACCCCGCGGACCCGCGCGACCGCAACACGCCCGAACCGCCGCAGCCGAAGGACGACTTCGTGCTGAAGTTCGTCAAGCCCTGACGTGCCGCTGCCTCGTTCGCGCTCCGCCGAGCCGCTGCCCGCGACGCAGCCCACGGCCGCGCGCCGCTGACGACGGCGCACGCGACGTGGACCCGTCCGTCTCGGTCACGCTGCAGTCGCTCGGCCTCGAGCTGCCGAGCCCGGCGTACCTCGTCGGCGCGCTGGTGTTCGGACTGATCGGCTTCGTCGCCTACCGCCAGGGCAAGCGCCTGGGCCGGCCTCGGACGCGCTGGCTCGGCGTCGCCCTGATGCTCTATCCGTACGTGGTGCCGCAGACCTGGGCGCTGTATCTCGTCGGCGCGCTGCTGTGCGGTGCGGTGGCGTTCGACCGGGCTTGACGGGGCGGCCGTGAGCCCGCGCGCGACAAGCCCCATGAGCGCAGGCCGCCGTGCCTCGTCGCCGTATCGCCGGTCCGGTGCGCCGGCCTCGGCGACCGCGGACAATGTCGCCGCCGCCCCGCGCGCCGCGTGGCGGCGGTCTGTCCGGCATCTTGGGAAAGGCATTTTCGTGTCGTTCAAGCTGCTCACCGCCGCGTGGCTCGCGGCGCTCGCGACCGCGCTCGGCACGGCGGCCGCCGCGCCGGCACCGGTCGAGTACCCGCCGACGCGTGCCGTCGAGCAGGTCGACGACTACTTCGGCACCGCCGTGCGCGATCCGTACCGCTGGCTCGAGGACGACAACGCCGCCGACACCCGTGCCTGGGTCGAGGCGCAGAACCGCGTGACCGACGCCTACCTCGCACGCATCCCGTTCCGCGCCGACATGCGGGCGCGCGTCCGCGCCCTGTCGAACTACGCCAGGGACAGCAGCCCGATGCTGCACCACGGCCGCATCTACTTCTTCCGCAACGACGGCCTGCAGAACCAGGCGGCGCTCTACGTCCAGCAGGGCGACTCCGGCAAGCCCGAGCTGCTGCTCGACCCCAACACCTTCTCGGCCGACGGCACCGTCCGCCTGACCTCGTTCACGCCCAGCCGCGACGGCCGCTACGCCGTCTACGGCCGGACGTCGATCCCGGGCTCCGACTGGGAGGAGTTCCGCGTCATGGAGCTCGCGACGAGGACCACGCTGCCGGAGGTCCTGCGTTGGTCGAAGTTCGCCGAACCAGCCTGGCGCGGCGGCGGCTTCTACTACAGCCGCCTGCCCGAGCCGGCCAAGGGCAGCGAGCTGACCGCGCGGGTGCTCGGCCAGTCGGTCTGGTTCCACCGCCTCGGCACGCCGCAGAGCGCCGACACGCTCGTCTTCGACGACCCGGCGCATCCGACCTGGCTCGTCGAGCTGAAGACGACGCGCGACGAACGCATCGAGACGCTCTACCAGAACGACCCGGCGCGGCGCGGCGCGAAGGTCTCGGTGCGCGACCGCAGCCGCGGCGAGTCGACCTTCCGCCCGATCGTCGCCGAGCCGGACGACACGCAGAACGAGGTCATCGACCACGTCGGCGGCGACCTGCTGATGCTGACCACGCGCGACGCCCCGAACGGCAGGCTGGTGCGCGTCGACCCCCGCCGGCCCGCTCCGGCGCGCTGGACAACGGTGGTGCCGGAGCGCAGCGACGCGCTCGAGCAAGTCGCGACGGGCGGCGGCCGGCTGTTCGCGCACTACCTGAAGGACGTCGCCAGCCGGATCGAGGTCTTCCGCTACGACGGTCGGCGCCAGGGCGAGCTCGCGCTGCCGGGCCCGGGCAGCGCCGCGGTGACGAATGGCGATGCCGACAGCCGCGAGGTGTTCCTGCGCTTCGGCTCGCTCGACCGGCCGACGACGCTCTACCGCGTCGACGTCGCGACCGGCCGGCAGACGCTGTTCCGCGAGCCGAAGGTCCCCGGCTTCGATCCGGCGGCGTTCGAGACGCGCCAGCTCTGGGTCACGAGCCGGGACGGCACGCGCGTCCCGATGTTCGTCGTCCACCGCCAGGGCCTGGCGCTCGACGGCAGCGCGCCGACGATCCTCACCGGCTACGGCGGCTTCAACGTCAGCATCGGCCCCTCCTTCGACGCCGCGCGGGTCGCCTGGCTCGAGCAGGGCGGCGTCTTCGCGCTCGTCAACCTGCGCGGCGGCGGCGAGTACGGCGAGGCCTGGCACGAGGCGGGCATGCGCGACCGCAAGCAGAACGTCTTCGACGACTGCATCGCCGCCGCCGAGGCGCTCATCCGCGAGGGCTACACCTCGCCGGAGCGGCTCGCGCTGCAAGGCGGCAGCAACGGCGGGCTGCTCGTCGGCGCGGTCGTCAACCAGCGGCCCGACCTCTTCAAGGTGGCGCTGCCCGAAGTCGGCGTGATGGACATGCTGCGCTTCCAGAAGTTCTGGGTCGGCGCGTCGTGGGTCTCGGAGTACGGCTCGAGCGACGACCCGGCGCAGTTCGCGACGCTGCGCGCCTATTCGCCGCTCCACAACGTCCGTGCCGGCGCCCGCTATCCGGCGACGCTCGTCTCGACCGCCGACCACGACGACCGCGTCGTGCCGGCGCATTCGTTCAAATACGTCGCGACGCTGCAGGCCGAAGCCGGGCCGCAGAGCGGACCGCTCCTGATCCGCATCGCGACGCGCTCGGGCCACGGCGCGAGCAACCTCGGCAAGCGCCTGGAGCAGCAGGCCGACGGCTACAGCTTCGCATGGTTCAACATGGGCGTGACGCCGGTCCCGCAGCCGCCCGCGGCCGCGCAGCCATGAGAGCGCGCGCCGCGCTGCGCATCGCCGTGCCGCTCGTCGCGGTGGCGCTGCTCGCCGGCTGCTCGGCCGTCGGCACGCTCAACGCGCTCACCCCGACCACGCGCTTCACGGTCGAGCAGGACGTCGGCTACGGCGGCCTGGCGCGGCAGCGCCTCGACATCTACAGGCCGCTTGCCACCGCACCGCCCGGCGGCTGGCCGGTCGTCGTGTTCTTCTACGGCGGCTCGTGGGCGCACGGCGATCGGGCCGACTACCGCTTCGTCGGCGCCGCGCTCGCCGCACGCGGCGTGCTCACGCTCGTCGCCGACTACCGGCTGTTTCCGGAGGTCAGCTACCCCGACTTCCTCGACGATTCGGCCGAGGCGGTCGCGTTCGCGCTGCGCTCGGCAGGGCGCCTCGACGGCAATCCGCGCCGCGTCTTCACCATGGGCCACAGCGCCGGCGGCTACAACGCCGCGATGGTCGCGCTCGACCCGCGCTGGCTCGCGACCACCGGGCACGCACCGGGCGAGCTGGCCGGCTGGATCGGCCTGGCCGGCGCCTACGACTTCTTCCCGAGCGACGACCCCGAGCTGCAGGCCGTGTTCCACCATCCCGACTACCCGGTGCACGGCGAGCCGACGCGGCTGCCGGCGCTGCCGGCGCCGCCGACCTTCCTCGCCACGGCGGTGCGCGACACCGTCGTCGACCCGCAGCGCAGCACGGTCCAGCTCGCCCGCAAGCTGCGCGACGCGGGCGCGCAGGTCACGCTGCGGCTCTACGACCGGGCGAACCACGCGACGCTGATCGGCGCCTTCGCCTGGCCGCTGCGCTGGATCGCCCCGGTCGCCGACGACGTCGTCGCCTTCATCGACGCGACGCCGCCCGCGCCTTGAGCGCGAGCGGCGCCCGGTACAGCCACACCGTCCGTCCGTCGGCGCACGCCAGGCTGCGCGTCGGCGCCACGCCCGGCACGTCGAACTCGAGGCTCGCGAGCCAGGCGCCCGGGCGCAGCTCGCGGGCGGCCTTCGCGAGCGCCCGCGGCATCGACTCGGGCCGCTGGAACAGGTAGACGAGCTCGAAGGCCGACCAGTCGGCGGCCCACAAATCGCCGCGGCGCACCTGCGCGTCGCGGCACCGCAGTGCGGCGAGAAGGCGCAGCGGCCAGCTCCATTCCAGGCCCTCGAGCCGGGCGTCGGGATAGCTGCGTCGCAGCGCCCGCAGGCCGTCGCCGAGGCCGCAACCTGCATCGAGCACGCGGGCCTGCGCGCCGAGCGGCGCGAGCCGGGACAGGCCGTCGAGCGCGCCTGTCGGTGTCGGGAAGAGCGGCGCGTCGCGCCAGGCGTTGACCGGGTAGACGAGCGCGAGGACGGCGAGCGGCAGCAGCCAGCTCCAGGCCGGCAACGCGCCCGCGACACCCGACGCGGCGAGCGAGAGCGGAAAGCCGAGTGCGATGAAGGCACGCCGCCAGCGCGTGCTGCCCCACACGACCGCGCTCGCCGCGCCGAGCACCACGGCCGCCGGCACGGCGACGATCGGCGCGACGCCGGCGAGCCCGAGGCCGGCGAACAGCGCCCAGCCGGCGAGCCACGTCGCCAGCGCCGGCAGCGGCCAGGGCAGCCGGGCCCGCTCTCCGCCGGGGCGGTCCGGCTCAGGCGTCGACCGCGCGCCGGCAGCCGTCACCATGGATGCCGTCGACGGAGCCGGGCGCACCGACGTCCTTCACCGCGAACGACCG